>NZ_CP108518.1:3392500-4002500 GCF_035989885.1 Streptomyces sp. NBC_01232 | reverse complement strand
GCGGAAGCTAGTTGTGGACGGTTCACGAGTGAGAATGCAGGCATGAGTAGCGATACACACGTGAGAAACGTGTGCGCCGATTGACTAAGGGTTCCTGGGTCAAGCTGATCTGCCCAGGGTAAGTCGGGACCTAAGGCGAGGCCGACAGGCGTAGTCGATGGACAACCGGTTGATATTCCGGTACCCGCTTTGAAACGCCCAATATCGAATCCTCTAATGCTAAAGCCGTGAAGCCGTTCCGGACCCTTCGGGGAAAGGAAAGTGGTGGAGCCGCTGACCCAAGGTGGTAGTAGGTAAGCGATGGGGTGACGCAGGAAGGTAGTCCAGCCCGGGCGGTGGTAGTCCCGGGGTAAGGGTGTAGGCCGAGGGGTAGGCAAATCCGTCCCTCATTAAGGCTGAGACCTGATGCCGAGCCGATTGTGGTGAAGTGGATGATCCTATGCTGTCGAGAAAAGCCTCTAGCGAGTTTCATGGCGGCCCGTACCCTAAACCGACTCAGGTGGTCAGGTAGAGAATACCGAGGCGTTCGGGTGAACTATGGTTAAGGAACTCGGCAAAATGCCCCCGTAACTTCGGGAGAAGGGGGGCCATCACTGGTGATCGGACTTGCTCCGTGAGCTGGGGGTGGCCGCAGAGACCAGCGAGAAGCGACTGTTTACTAAAAACACAGGTCCGTGCGAAGCCGTAAGGCGATGTATACGGACTGACGCCTGCCCGGTGCTGGAACGTTAAGGGGACCGGTTAGTGACCTTTCGGGGTTGCGAAGCTGAGAACTTAAGCGCCAGTAAACGGCGGTGGTAACTATAACCATCCTAAGGTAGCGAAATTCCTTGTCGGGTAAGTTCCGACCTGCACGAATGGCGTAACGACTTCTCGACTGTCTCAACCATAGGCCCGGTGAAATTGCACTACGAGTAAAGATGCTCGTTTCGCGCAGCAGGACGGAAAGACCCCGGGACCTTTACTACAGTTTGATATTGGTGTTCGGTTCGGCTTGTGTAGGATAGGTGGGAGACTTTGAAGCAGCCACGCCAGTGGTTGTGGAGTCGCCGTTGAAATACCACTCTGGTCGTGCTGGATGTCTAACCTCGGTCCGTGATCCGGATCAGGGACAGTGTCTGATGGGTAGTTTAACTGGGGCGGTTGCCTCCCAAAGGGTAACGGAGGCGCCCAAAGGTTCCCTCAGCCTGGTTGGCAATCAGGTGTTGAGTGTAAGTGCACAAGGGAGCTTGACTGTGAGACCGACGGGTCGAGCAGGGACGAAAGTCGGGACTAGTGATCCGGCGGTGGCTTGTGGAAGCGCCGTCGCTCAACGGATAAAAGGTACCCCGGGGATAACAGGCTGATCTTCCCCAAGAGTCCATATCGACGGGATGGTTTGGCACCTCGATGTCGGCTCGTCGCATCCTGGGGCTGGAGTCGGTCCCAAGGGTTGGGCTGTTCGCCCATTAAAGCGGTACGCGAGCTGGGTTTAGAACGTCGTGAGACAGTTCGGTCCCTATCCGCTGTGCGCGTAGGAATATTGAGAAGGGCTGTCCCTAGTACGAGAGGACCGGGACGGACGAACCTCTGGTGTGCCAGTTGTCCTGCCAAGGGCATGGCTGGTTGGCTACGTTCGGGAGGGATAACCGCTGAAAGCATCTAAGCGGGAAGCCTGCTTCAAGATGAGTATTCCCACCTCCTTGAGAGGGTAAGGCTCCCAGTAGACGACTGGGTTGATAGGCCAGATGTGGAAGCCCGGTAACGGGTGAAGCTGACTGGTACTAATAGGCCGAGGGCTTGTCCTCAGTTGCTCGCGTCCACTGTGTTAGTTCTGAAATAACGAACAGCTGTGAAAACACCAGCGTTCAAATTTCATAGTGTTTCGGTGGTCATAGCGTTAGGGAAACGCCCGGTTTACATTCCGAACCCGGAAGCTAAGCCTTTCAGCGCCGATGGTACTGCAGGGGGGACCCTGTGGGAGAGTAGGACGCCGCCGAACAATCATTGTGGGAAAGCCCCGCACCTTATGGTGCGGGGCTTTTCTGCGTTCTGGACGCTTTTTATCGGCTGTTCCGTCGGTCTCCGAAGCGGGCCAGACAGTGCCAGACCCGCTTGAGGGCCTGTTCGTCGTACCGGCCGGTGCGGGCCGCTTCGCCGAGGATGTATGGGGTGAGCCGGCCCTCGACGGCGATTTCCGCGCCGAGGTCCACGTACTCCTGGCCGCGGTAGTCGGGGTGACGGCGGAGTTCTTCGACCGTCAGGTGGAAGCCCGGGTGCCATTCCGTCGGGCAGGGGAGCTCGGCGGCCGCTGCCTCGACCTCCGTGTTCCGGTAGCTGGGGTCCAGTACGAGAGCGGCCACGTCGTGTGCGAGCAGCACCGGGGTGTGGACCTGGGCCTCGATGTAGTCGTCGAGGGCGTCCTGGTCGTCGGCCTCGGCCAGGGCGATCAGGGACATGTGCTCCGCCACGCCGAAGGATTCGGGTTCCAGGTAGCTGTCCGGGTAGCAGAAGGTGGTCCGGGAGAGGGCCTGCGCTGTGAGGCGGAAGTGGGCGGAGCCGAAGCGGGGAGCGGCGCCGGCCGGGTGGTGGCGGAAGTTCAGGGCGCCGTAGACCGGGCGGGATTCGGGTGGGGCGTCGTCGTACGCGCCGCCGAATATGCGGCTCTCCCACTGCCAGCGTGCTCCGCCCGGGTGGGCGGTGAGACCGCCGTTGCTGGTTCCGGTGACGAACTGGGAGCGGTACACGCCGGCTTCGGCCAGTGCGGCGAGGATCGGGCGGTCGCCGGACCGGCGGTCGGGGTGGAAGTTCAGGGTCACCGCGAGGGTCGGGTCCAGGGGCGGGCCGAGAGCGCGCGCGGCGACGTGGCGCAGGGCCTTGACGTGCGAATTCATAAGTGAAGCATCGGTGATCCGTGGCTAGGATTTCGAGGCATGAGCGAGATCCGGCACGTGATACGTGCGGTACGTGGTGATGAGTGGGCGAAGGTCAAGGAGCTGCGGATCGCCGCCCTGCGGGATCCGGCGGCGCCGGTGGCCTTCCTCGAGACCGTGGAGCAGGCGCAGGAGAGGTCCGACGAGTTCTGGCAGGGGCGTGCCGAGGGCGCGTCCCATGGGCGCGCGGCCCGGCAGTTCGTGGCCGAGGCGCCCGACGGGACCTGGAACGGGTCGGTGACCGTGCTCGTCGAGGAGGGTGGGACCACCGACTTCTTCGATCAGGCCGTCGAGCAGACGCAGGGGCACGTCGTCGGGGTGTTCGTGCGGAGCGGGCAGCGGGGGACCGGACTGACCGAGGCGCTGTTCGAGGCCGCGCTGGAATGGGCCTGGGGGCTGGAGGAGCCGGTGCTGGAGCACGTACGGCTCTTCGTGCACGAGGAGAACGCACGGGCCGGGGCCTTCTACCGGCGGTACGGGTTCGAGCCGAGCGGCACGGTCGTGCCGGTGCCCGGGGGTACGGGCGCCAAGGAGCTGGAGTACGTGTACCGGCGGCCGACTGCGGTCTAGAAGTCGGCCTGCGGCCAGCGGGAGCGGGCCTGTTCGCGGCTGCGGCACAGGGCGAGCAGGGGCAGGGTGCCCTCGGTGAGGAGTTCCGGGAGCTGGGGGATCGGGGCCACGGCGGCCACGTCGTCCAGCACCAGGGACAGTGGTGGGTCGAGCCGACCGTGGGATGACCGTGCGGCCATGCGGCGGCCGTGCTCGACCACGTGCGAGGCGAGTGCGGTGAGCAGGGGCATCGCACCCGGGTGGGTGCGGGGATCCTCCAGAGGTTCACCCACCAGGTAGAGGGTGCCCCCTTCGGTGACGAATGATGCCAGGGTGAGGGCATCTGTTCGGTTCGGGTTGCAGGCCTCGCGGATGTGGATCGAGGTCAGGCACGAAAGGGCCCGGGCCGTCAGGTTCTGGGCGAGCTCGCGGCGTTCGGGGTGGGCGGTGAGGGCGCTCTCCAGTTCGCCGGCTGCGCCGGGGGCGGCCTGGGGGTGGGTGCGCAGGATGCGGACCGGGTCCTGGGCGCTGTTGCCCTGGGTCCAGCGGTGCAGCAGCTTGAACGGGCGGTCGTCCAGGGCGGCGGCCTGGAGCCAGCTGCGCAGGAGGGTTTCCGCGGTGTCGGCCACTGCGGCGTCCATGCGGGCCTGGGGTCGTACGGGGGCCAGCAGGGCGATCGCGCGGGCGGCGGCGGTGTCGCGGTCGGCGCAGCCCTCGGCGGGGTTCCAGTGCATGCGGGCCGGGGTGTCGCAGAGGTGGGAGGGGTCGTAGAGGAGGACCGGGCCGAGCTTGGCGCGGGCGTCCTTGGTCTCCGCCCAGAGGGTGGGGGAGGAGGTGACGACGAGCGCCGCCCCCTCGGTCTCGGCGATGCGGTGTGCGGCTGCGTGGAAGCGGTCGTTCGGGCCGGCGTAGGTGAGGGCGGGTGGGGTGCTGGGCGCCGGCGTGGCCGTCGCGGTGGCGGTGGGCGCCGTCGGGCGGGGGGCGTAGCCGAAGCCGTAGCGGTAGGCCTCGTCGACCGGTGCGGCGGAGCCGCTGGGGGCGCTGCCCCCAGACCCCCGCGCCTCAAACGCCGGCGGGGCTGGATTGGCCCCGGACTCGCGTGGCTCGAAGGGCGGTGGGGCTGGGGTGGCTTCGGGTACGCGTGGCTCGAACGGCGTCGGGGTCGGGGGTTCTGCTGGGGGTTGTCTGGACAGGGCGCGGCGGGACTTGGTGCGGGCGATCACGCCGATGGCGAAGACGGTGAGTACGAACATCACCAGGAGCTGGCTGACGAACAGGCCCCAGAACAGGCCCCAGCCCGACAGGGCCGCCGGGTCGGTGTCGGGCCAGGCGGCCGGGATGTCGTGCGGCTGCGCTATCAGGGCGCGGACGGCCTCCGGGGTCCGGGTGAAGGTGACGGTGTCGGGCCAGGCGCCCTTGGCCACGACGGCCGCCAGGCCGGTGGCCGACCAGACCAGGACGGCAAGGCCCAGGAGGAAGGCCAGGAGGCCGACCAGCAGGCTGTCCGGGACGCCGCCGCCACGTCGTGCGTCGGGCATGGTCAGGCCACCGTGGTCGCGGAACCAGGGCCGCCGCCGCGGCTGCGTTCGATGGACAGGGCCCTTTCCTCCGCCTCGAGTTCGGCGGCGAGCATGTCGGCGGGCAGGCGGGTGGGGGCGGAGGACTCGGTCATGGCGCGGTCCGTGAAGACGAGGGGCCGTTCGGCCTCGGTGATCAGGTGTTTGACCACCTGGACGTTGCCGTTGACGTCCCAGACGGCGATGCCGGGGGTGAGGGTCGGGATGATTTCGACCGCCCAGCGCGGGAGGCCCAGGACCCGGCCCGTCGCTCTGGCTTCGTCCGCCTTCTGGGCGTAGATCGTTCGGGTCGAGGCCATTTTGAGGATGGCTGCCGCCTCACGTGCCGCCGCGCCGTCGACGACGTCGGAGAGGTGGTGGACGACGGCGACGAAGGACAGGCCGAGGCGTCGGCCGAACTTCAGCAGGCGCTGGAACAGCTGGGCGACGAAGGGGCTGTTGATGATGTGCCAGGCCTCCTCGACCAGGAAGATGCGCTTCTTCCGGTCGGGGCGGATCCAGGTGTGCTCCAGCCAGACGCCGACGATCGCCATCAGGATCGGCATCGCGATGGAGTTGCGGTCGATGTGGGAGAGGTCGAAGACGATCAGCGGGGCGTCGAGGTCGATGCCGACCGTGGTGGGGCCGTCGAACATGCCGCGCAGGTCACCGTCGACGAGGCGGTCGATGACGAGCGCGACGTCGAGGCCCCAGGCCCGGACATCGTCTATGTCGACGTTCATCGCGAGGGCCGATTCGGGCTCGGGGTGGCGCAGTTGTTCGACGATGTCGGTCAGGACCGGCTGGCGGGTGGTGATGGTGTCCACCACGTAGGCGTGCGCGACCTTGAGGGCGAAGCCGGCGCGCTCGTCGAGGCCGTGGCCCATGGCCACCTCGATGATGGTCCGGAGCAGCGCGAGCTGCCCGGTCGCGGTGATGGCCGGGTCGAGGGGGTTGAGGCGGATCCCGTCGTCGTTGGCGGCGATGGGGTCCAGGCGGATGGGGGTTATCCCCAGCTGCTGGGCGATCAGGTTCCACTCGCCGACGCCGTCCTCGCCCTGGGCGTCGAGGACGACGACCTGGCGGTCCTTGAAGCGGAGCTGGCGCAGTACGTAGGTCTTCTCCAGGGCGGACTTGCCGTTTCCGGATTCGCCGAGGACCAGCCAGTGGGGGGCCGGGAGCTGCTGTCCGTAGAGCTGGAAGGGGTCGTAGATGTAGCCCTTGCCGCTGTAGACCTCGCGGCCGATGATGACGCCGGAGTCGCCGAGTCCGGGGGCCGCGGTGGGCAGGTAGACGGCTTGCGCCTGCCCGGTGGAGGTGCGGACGGGCAGGCGCGTGGTTTCGACTTTGCCGAAGAGGAAGCTGGTGAAGGCGTCCGTCAGCGCTGTCATGGGATCTCGCATGGGCGGCACTTCCCTCCAGCTAGCGTCGGATGCCGGTGGCGAACGGCAGGGTGTTGACGAAGGCGCGGTGGTGCTCGCGGTCGCACCATTCGAGCTTCAGGTACGACTTTCCGGCGGAGGCGCGGATCGTCCGCTTGTCGCGGGCGAGGGCCTCCGGCGAACGCGAGGACACCGTGATGTACCCGACGAGGTTGACTCCCGCCGCACCGCTGGCGAGATCTTCACCTCTTTGGTCGAGCCGGCCGTGGGCGGCGATGTCGCGGGGGTCGACGGTCCGGTTCATCTTGGCGGCGCGGGAGGCGTCGGCCTCGTCGTTGGTCTTCTCGGTGAGCATGCGCTCGATGGCCACCTCGGTGGGCTCCAGGTCCATGGTGACGGCGACGGTACGGATCACGTCGGGGGTGTGGACGAGCAGCGGGGCGAGGAAGTTGACGCCGACGGGCGTCATCGGCCACTCCTTGACCCAGGCGGTGGCGTGGCACCAGGGGGCGCGGGTGGAGGACTCGCGGGTCTTGGCCTGGAGGAAGGTGGGTTCCACGGCGTCGAGCTCGGCGGGCCAGGCGTTGCGCTTGGTCATGGCCTGGATGTGGTCGATGGGGTGGTCCGGGTCGTACATGGAGTGCACGAGGGAGGAGAGGCGGCCCTGGCCGAGGGGCTGGCGTACGCGGATGTCGGCCTCGGCGAGGCGGGCGCAGATGTCGGTGAGCTCGCGGGCCATGACGATGGCGAGGCCTGAGTCGCGGTCGAGCTTGCGGCCCTTGTGGGGGGTGCCGGCGCGGGCGATGGCGTTGGCCTCGGCGGCGAGTTCGCGGGTGTAGTGCATGCAGGCGACGAGGTACGCGCGGTGCTGCTCGGAGGAGGTGGACACCATCGACTGGAGCTGGTCGTAGGACTCGCGCAGCCAGCCGGGGGCCTGGGTGTCGCCGCGCTGGGCCACGTCCTTGGCGTGTGCGTCGGGGTCGGCGGGGAGGGTGCGGGCGAGCATCTGGAGGCGGGTGACGAAGCCGTCGCCGTTGGCCACGTGCTTGAGGAGGGTGCCGAAGCGGTCGACGAGGGCTTCCTGGTCCTCGCTGTCGCGCAGGCCGACGCCGGGGCCCTCGATCTCGATGGCGGCCGTGACGGTGCGGCGGTCCGCGTGCAGGAGGACAGCGATCTCGTCGGGGCCGAAGGGTGCGGCGAGCCAGTTGATCCGGCCGATGCCGGGGGGCGGGCCGACTTCGACCTCGCGGCCGTCGGAGCCGCGGATGCCGGCTTCCATGGCGCCCGAGCGGTACGTCGTGCCGCGGCGCAGGGTGCGCTTGTAGCTGCGGCTGATCTCGAACCAGCGGTAGAAGGTGCGGCCCTTGTACGGGACGTACACGGCGGCGAGCGCGATCATGGGGAAGCCGGCGAGGCTGACGATGCGCAGGGTGAGGTCGGGGACGAGCAGTCCGCTCATCATGCCGAAGAACGCCCCGGCGATGATCAGGGCGATCTCGCCGGTCTCGCGGTTCTTGCCGACGATCGCGTTCGGCCGGGCCCGGCCGATGAGATACGTGCGGCGGGGCGCGACCGGGTGCATCTGGTGGGACTGGGTCGTCAACGCCCGTCACCTCCTGTGTTCCTCGTGCTCGAGCTCGTGCGGGGCGGGGGTGCGGCGGAGGGGACAGATCCGCCGCCGGCTCCGCCGCCGGAGGCGGGTCGGCTGCTGTGGGCGGCGACGCCTCCGGAGATGGGGTTGGCGGGGCGGGGCGCGCTGTTGCCGCCGCCGTCGCCGCCGCGGTGGGCGCCGCGGCTGCTGTGGGTCTTGATGCCCTGCGAGACGAGGGAGGCCGGGGAGCTGATGACGGCGGCTGCCTGGGCGCCGTCGGTGGCCTTGCTGCGGTTGGAGCGGGCGGAGGCGATCTCGTCGCCGAAGCCGGGGACGAAGCGGTAGATCATCGCGGAGGCGAAGATCGCCAGGAGGATGATGGCGAGGCCGGTGACGACGGCGGAGAAGGCGTTGGGGCCCTTGTCGCCGGTCAGGGCTCCGGCGAGGCCGAGGACGATGACGATGACCGGCTTGACGAGGATGACGGCGATCATGATGCCGGCCCAGCGGCGGACGTGGCCCCAGAGGTTGCGGTCGACGAGCCCGGAGTAGACGACGACGCCGAGGAGGGCGCCGACGTAGAGGAGGGCGGCCCGGATGAAGAGCTCCAGGTAGAGCACGCCTGCGGCGAGGACGGTGACGAGCGAGACGACGATCAGCATGATCGGGCCGCCGCCGATGTCGTCGCCCTTCTTGAGGGCTTCAGAGAAGGAGCCGAAGAAGACGTCGGTCTGGCCGCCGGCGGCGGAGGCGATGACCTCGGTGACGCCGTCGGTGGCGGAGACGACGGTGTAGAGGATCAGGGGGGTGAAGGCGGAGGCGAGGACGGTGAGCCAGAGGAAGCCGATGGCTTCGGACATGGCGGTGGTGAGGGGGACTCCGCGGACGGCTCGCTTGGCGACGGCGAAGAGCCAGAGGACGAGCGTGAGGATGGTGGAGGCGGCGAAGACGACGGCGTACTGCTTGAGGAAAGCGGGGTTGGTGAAGTCGACCTCGGCCGAGCCCTTTACCGCTTCGCTCAGCTTGGTGACGATCCAGGAGGCGGCGTCGGCGCAGCCGCGGGCGAGGGAGGCGAGGGGGTTGAGGGCGTCTCCGCCGTCGCTGGGTGCCAGTCCTGTCCTGGGCGTGCCGCCGGACGTGCCCGTGCCGCTCTGGCAGTACTGCTTGGAGGGGCCGTCGAGCAGGGCGCAGGGGTCGGTGGTCGCCTGCGGTGTGGGGGTCGGCGCGGGGACGGGGGCGGCCTGTGCGCGGGTGGCCAGGGCCAGCACGGCGAGGTGGGCGGAGGCGATCAGGCCCAGCCGGGCGGGCAGCCGGAGGCTAGCGGGCATAGGTGAATCCCCCGAATTCCTTGATGGCCTTGCTCATGTCGTCCGACGTCGACACAGGGACATCGCCGGGAACCGGTGCGGGTCCGTCCTGCTGGGTGTCGTCGACGACTCTCCAGCTGTCCCCGATCCAACTCAGCTCGAAGGTCCAGGTCTTCCAGAGCGTCCGCACCGGGTCGGTGGACTTGGGGCCGGACATGCCGATCAGGCCGGTGTACCAGACGGCGACTTTGGCGCCGGCCGGCGTGTAGCTCTCGACGCGGGTGCCGATCGGGACGGTGCGGGTGACGAACGTGCTGCCCTGCGGTGCGTTGCCGTTGGCGTCGAGCCCCAGCTTGGCGAGGAAGTCGGCCGAGTAGGCCTCGTCCTGAGGGCCCTTGAGCCGGGCCGCCACCTCGGGTGCGTAGATCCCGTCGACGAGAGCGTGCCGGGTGTTCTTCTTGAACATGCCGTCGGAACCGAGCGCCACCGCGAAGTTGGCGGCCGCCGACTGGGCGCCCTGTTCGTCGTGGGCGAAGCCCTTGGGGATGCCGGCCGATTTGCCCGTCACCGGGTTCGTGCCCGTGGCTGCCGTGGAGGAGTCCGTCGGGGGTTTGTCCGAGGCGGGGTCCGACGGGGTGTCCGGGCCCGAGTTGGCGAAGGCGATGGCGGCGATCAGGAGGACCACCACGCCGACCACGGTGATCAGGCTGCGCGAGGTGCGTGGGGTGCGGCGGGTGGGGCCGTACGGGTCGGCCGGGGAGTCCGGAAGGCGGGTGCGGGTCTGGCCGGTGCCGCCGACCTCGCCGTAGCCGCCGCCGTACTGGTCGTCGTTGCTCATTCCCTGTCCGCCCCCTCCGCGTCGTACGACGGTAGCGCTGGTTCCCGCGTGGATGTGGTGTGGTGATGCGTCATCAGCTACGGGGCCAGGCGCGCGACCCGGCTAGACGGCCATCCCGTAGACGATCGTGAACAGCGTCCCGAGGGAGCCGATGATGAAGACTCCGGTCAGCCCGGCCACGATCAGGCCCTTGCCCTGTTCCGCGCTGAACGTGTCGCGCAGGGCGGTCGCACCGATGCGCTGTTTGGCCGCCCCCCAGATGGCGATGCCCAGGCAGAGCAGGATCGCGACGGCCATGACCACCTCGATCATGACCTTCGCTTCGTTGCCGAGACTGCCGAAAGGCCCCCAGTTCGGGGCGATTCCGCCGATGATGGTGGTGATGTCGCCCTTTTCGGCTGCCAGGATCATGTAACTCACCGCCCCTGTATGGGTAGTTCCGGAAGACCCTTGCCCGACGGCAGGGGTTACGCACTATCTTCGCTGATGAAACCGCCGCCGTCGTCGACTTGACGGCTCTCTTTACCCGATCTCGCGGGTCGCGCTCCGCTTCCGCGCTCTGACCTGGGCAGGGGCGGTGTGTACGCGCGAGAACATGCGGTCACTCTGTGTATCACGGGGGGTGACGCCGGGCAATGATTGTCGTCTCGGCGTACGGGGGGTGGGGTGAGGGGCCGCCGTTCGGAGCAGTGGTGTCGCGTGTCACCGAGCCGATCCGCGGACATGCGTCCGATGGTCCTTCAGTCGTTTCATCCGTGCGCGGGAGCGCGGTGGGGGCGTGGCGAGGGCGTTGTCAGTGGGGTGCGTGAGGCTGGGGAGCATGACGACTCCATGGACTCTCGCGGACCTCGAGGCGGCCATCCGGGCGGGATGGTCGGCCGAGACCTGCGAGCCCTCCGACATCACGAAGATCCCCTGGACTCCGGAGAATCCGGCCTGGGGGCACTGTGACATCACCGCCCTCGTGGTGCAGGACCTCGTGGGCGGGGACCTGATGATGGGCGAGGTGTTCCACGACGGTCGGCAGGAGGGCTACCACTGGTGGAACCTGCTGCCCGGGGGCATCCGCATCGACCTGACGCGGGAACAGTTCCGGCGTGGGGAGGCGGTCACGCCGGGACGGGTCGTGAAGCGGCCGGGCGGGCGGTTGCGGAGGCGGTGGGAGGAGTACCAGCTGCTGCGGCAGCGGGTCATCGACAAGCTGGGGCCGTTGCCGGGGGCGATGGTGACGCCGGACGGGCGGCGGCTCGCGTACACGGACTTCGGCGGGCCGGGGGCGCCGCTGCTGGCCCTGCACGGGCATTTCCAGGACGGGGCGGGCTTCGGGCGTCTGGCCCAGGAGCTGGGTCCGGCGTGGCGGGTGATCGCCCTGGACCAGCGGGGGCACGGGCGCTCGGATCGCGCGGGGGAGTACACCCGGGACGGGTACGTGGCCGATGCGGCGGCCCTGCTGGAGCAGCTGGGGCTGGGGCCCGCGGTGGTGCTGGGGCATTCGCTGGGCGGGGTCAATGCGTACCAGCTCGCGGCGCGACGGCCGGACCTGGTGCGGGCGGTGGTGGTCGAGGACATCGGGGCGGTGGTCGAGGGCGACCTGTCGTTCGCGCGGGAGTGGCCGAGGCGGGCCGGGACCCGGGCCGCGTTCCTGGCGGGGGTGGGGAGCGCGGCGCCGCATCTGGAGGGGTCGCTGCAGGAGTACCCGGACGGTTGGGGGACCGTGTTCGAGGTGGAGGACATGGTGGCGTCCCAGCGGGGGCTGAACGGGGACCACTGGGGGGACTGGCTGGAGGTGCGCAAGCCGACGCTGCTGGTGCGGGGGGACCGGAGCGGGGTGCTGTCGGCGGAGCACGCGCGGGAGATGACGGTGCGCAGGGCGGGGGTGCGGCTGGTCGAGTTGCCGGCTGGGCATGCGGTGCGGGTGGGGGACCCGCAGGGGTACGTCGCTGCCGTGCGGGGGTTCCTGGCGCGGGTGTGAGGCCGCGCGAGGTACGGGTGCGGCGCGGTTGTTTCCGGGGCTCGCTCGCTCGGGGTCCCGCGCCGCAATGCCCGCGGGCTGGGTGGGCGCCTCGAGCGTCGGCGGGGCCCGTGGGGCTGGCAGGGCCGACAGGGCCCGCGGAGCCGACGAGGCCCGCGAGGCCCGCGGAGCCCGCGAGGCCCGTGGGGTCAGGTCCAGTGGGTGGGGCGGGTGAGGGTGGGGGGAATCCGGGTGGTGGCGTCGCCCTGGGCCGCGTTCAGCTGGGGTTGGGTGAGGAAGACGGCGCCGCGCAGGTCCGCGCCGCGGAGGTTGGTGTCGCGCAGGTCCGCGCCGATCAGGTCGGCCGTGCGGAGGTCGGCGCCGGTGAGGTCGGCGGCGATCAGGTAGGCACCGCGGAGGTTCGCGCCGCGGAGGTCGGCTCCCGCGAGGCGGGCGCCCATCAGGTCGGCCCCGCGGTGGTTCTTCTTGCGGCCCGGCGCCTTCGCCCGTACGAGTTCGCTGGTCGTCAGGAGCAGGGTGTTGATCTGCTGCCGGATCGCACCGACGTCCAGGTCCGCCAGGGCCTCCGCGTCGGCCCTGGTCCATGCCTCGGTCTCCGTCAGGGCCCGGCGCAGCTCGGGGTGGACCGGGGCGGCGGCCGGGAGGGCCAGGGCCTCGCTGACGTAGAAGAGCAGCTCGTGGAGCTGTCGCAGGACCGGGAAGACCTCGTACATCAGGCGGGCGGTGCCGGGGTGGCTGCGCCAGTCGCGGCCGCCGAAGGTGACCTGGGAGACCTGTTGTCCCGCGCCGAAGCAGTCGAAGACGGTGCAGCCCTGGAAGCCCTTGTCGCGCAGCCGGGTGTGGATGCCACAGCGGAAGTCCTGCTGGAGGTTCTTGCAGGGGGTTCCGGCGGGCTTGTTCACGGCGAAGTCGCTGGACTTGGCGAAGGGGAGGGCGACGCAGCAGAGCGCGAAGCAGTTCGCGCAGTCGGCCTGCAGGACGGGAAGCCCGGGGAGAGCGGCGGGGGCGTCGGGAGCGTCGGGGGCGGTGGGGGTACTCGGCACGTCCTCCATTGTCTCCTGTCGGGCCCGCGTCCTCGCGTACCCGGTGCGTACCCGGTGTGCAGCCGGTGCGTGCGTGGAGCGTGCGGGGGCGTTCGGGGCTTGATCAACGGGGCGGCGGCGGTGAGCATCCCCGTATGACAGAAGTGATCGCAGTCGCCGTCATCACCCTTCTCGCCGTGATCAGTCCCGGCGCCGATTTCGCCATGGTGGTCCGCAACAGCTATCTCTACGGGCGCCCCACCGGGCTGTTCGCCGCCGCGGGGGTCGCGGCCGGCGTCCTGGTCCACGTCTCCTACACGATGCTCGGGGTCGGTCTGCTGATCGCCTCCTCCACCACGCTGTTCACCGTGATCAAGCTGGCGGGCGCGGCCTATCTGGTGTGGATCGGCATCCGCACCTTCCGGGCGCGCGCCGAGGTGACCGTGGACCTGGAGTCGAAGCCGCAGCTGACCCGGCTGGGGGCGATGAGGTCCGGGTTCCTGACCAATGTGCTCAACCCGAAGACGACGCTGTTCGTGGTGTCGACCTTTACGCAGGTGGTGAACCCGGAGACGCCGCTCTGGCAGCAGGCGGGCTACGGGCTGTTCATGTCGGCGGCGCACCTGGGCTGGTTCGGTGCGGTGGCGCTGTTCTTCTCCGTCTCGCGGCTGCGCGACCGGATGCTGAAGGCGCAGAAGACGCTGAACCGGGCCATCGGGTCGGTGCTGGTGGGGCTGGGGGTGGGGCTGGGCTTCGCCCGCTGAGTGAGCGGCAGGGGGTGGTGGCCCGAGTTACCTGTCGGTAGCGTGGGCGGCATGGGTGCTGCCGACGGGTACGAGGGATTCTTCGAGCGGGTCGACGCCGGGCGGTTCCTGGCCACCGAATACACGCGCGGTCCGTGGGACCCGGGCTCGCAGCATGCCGGGCCGCCGGCCGCCCTGCTCGGGCGGGCCGTCGAGGAGCGGCCCGGTGCGCGTACGGACATGAGGATCGCCCGGATCACCTACGAGATCCTGCGCCCGGTGCCGATCGGCGAGCTCGAGGTCACCACCAGCGTGCTGCGGGCCGGGCGCGGCACCGAGGTCGTCGAGGCGGCGCTCGCCCCGGCGGGCGCCGCGCCCGTGATGCTGGCGCGGGCGCTGCGGATCCGGGTCGCCGGGGAGGCCGTGCCGGCCGTGGTCCCGGGGCCGCAGCTGCCGCCGCCCGGGGAGGTGGAGGTGACTCCGTTCTTCCCGGTGCCGTGGGAGACCGGCTACCACTCGGCCATGGAGACCCGGTTCACCGAGGGCGCCTTCGTCGAACTGGGCCCGGGGACCTGCTGGATGCGGATGAAGGTGCCGCTGATCGCCGGGGAGGAGACCAGGCCGCTGGACCGGGTGCTGATCGCCGCCGACTCGGGCAACGGGATCAGCTCGGTGATGGACTTCGGCCGGTACGTCTTCATCAACGGTGACCTGACCGTCCATCTGCACCGCCATCCGGTGGGCGAGTGGGCGTGCGTGGAGGCGCGTACGAGTGTGGACGCCGCCGGGATCGGGCTCGCGGACGCGCTGCTGCACGACGAGAAGGGGCCCATCGGGCGGAGCGCGCAGAGCCTGTTCGTGGCGCCACGCTCCTAGGCCGTCTCCTTCGGATCCGGCCGGTCCGCGGCGTCAACCCGCCTCTGCCGGGCGGGAGTCGGTATGGCAGGCTCGTGCCAATGGAGCCCCTGAGAGACGTCGACCCGGCCCGGATCGGGACGCATGCGCTGCTGGCCCGGCTCGGTGCCGGGGGGATGGGGCAGGTGTACCTCGGGCGGTCGCCGGGTGGGCGCCTGGTCGCCGTGAAGGTCATCCGGGACGAGATCACCGGGCATCCGGAGGCGCTGGCGCGGTTCCGGCGTGAGGCCGAGACGGTGCGTGCGGTGCGGTCGGCGTACACGGCGAACCTGATCGACGCCTCGCTGGCGGGGGCGCCGTACTGGCTGGCGACCGAGTACGTGGCGGGCCCGACGCTCGGTCACGCGGTGGCGGAGCGCGGTGGTCTGCCCGCGGACACCTGCCGGCGGCTGTTCGCGGCGCTCGCGGAGGGGCTGGCGAGTGTCCACGCGTACGGGGTGACGCACCGGGACCTCAAGCCGCAGAACGTCATCCTGGGTGCGCAGGGGCCGCAGCTCATCGACTTCGGGATCGCGCGGGGCGTGGGCGAGACGGCTCTCACCCAGGACGGGCAGGCGCCGGGGACGCCGGGGTACACCGCACCCGAGGTGCTGCTGGGGGCGGAGGCCGGGGCCGCGGCGGACGTCTTCGCGCTGGGCGCGACCCTCGCGTACGCGGCGACGGGGCGGCCGCCGTTCGGTACGGGCGTGGCGACGACGGTGAGCTACCGGGCGGTGCACGAGCCGGTCGACGTGGCCGGGGTGGAGCCGGGGCTGGCGGCGCTGATCGAGGCGTGCGTGGCGAAGGACCCGGCCGAGCGGCCCGCCCCGCAGGAGGTCATCGCCCGGTGCGGGGTCCGGGACGCGCTGGTCGACGATCCGGTGTACCTCGGGCTCGGGGCGCTGGGCGAGGCCGTACCGGTGCACGAGATGCGGACGCAGGGGCCCGGGATGATGCCCGGCTACACCCCGACGCAGGGTACGGCGGTGGATGCGCCGAGGCGGGGGCGGACGGGTGCATGGGTGGCCGCCGGGGTCGCGCTGGCCGTCGTGGGGGCCGTGGCCGTCTGGAAGCTGGTTCCTTTCGACGGCGGCGGCAGCGGCGGCGCGGTGCGGGACGGAGCCGACAAGGGCGGTGCCACGACTGGGCCGCCGCCGGCGCAGGGCGGGCAGACGCCCGCGGCCACTGGATCCAAGGGTGCTTCCAAGCCTGCGGCCGAGTACATCGACAACAACCAGATCTCGCGGTATGTGTGGACGGGCTCCCCCGACCGCGACCTGGCCGTCCAGGGGGTCGGCCAGTGCAACCAGCCCGCCGAGGAGAAGTCCCCGGGCGCAGGCTTCCAGTCGGCCGTCTCGACCACCAGCGTGAACGGGAAGCCGGGCAGGTCGGCGTCCATCAAGATGCGGATCAAGTACGCGGAGATGGAGCAGTCCGCGCCCGCGCCGTACTACGTGTCCGTGGCGGTCAAGTCCCCCCACGACATCGAGCCGTCCACGGGCAAGCCCTTCCCGATGGACAACCGGGCCGTGGGCTACACGAGCAGGCCCGCCGACATCTACACGCACTACAAGTCGGGTGGCGACGTGACGCTCACGTATCCGGACGACTTCACGATGCACGCCGCGGGCAAAACGTGGCCCGCCGTGCCCCTGTCCGCCGACCCCGGGGACTGGACGGTGGTCTTCTACCACGTCGAGGATGACCCTACGAAGTACGCGAGCATCGCCTGCTCCGGCTTCCGAGTGGGGTAGCCGGACATGCGACACGGCCGAATCGCACGTTGAAGTGACGGGTATGGGGGAGGGTTGACGGGTGCGCAGATTCTGGATGGCCGGCGGGATCGGGATCGGGCTGTGTCTGACGTTCGTGGCGCTCCTCGTCGTGGGGACGTACTCGGCGGCGGCGGGCCTCGTGGGGTCCGGTGCGGGCGGCCGCGCCGTGGGGCTGGCCAAGGGCGCCGTGCCTGCGAAGTACCAGGCGCTGGTGGAGAAGTGGGGCAATCTCTGCCCGGCCATCAACCCGGCCCTGCTCGCGGCTCAGCTGTACTCCGAGAGCGGCTGGAACCCGAGTGCCGTGAGTCCGGCGGACGCGCGCGGTATCGCACAGTTCATTCCGGGCACTTGGGCGGGCCACGGCATCGACGGTGACGGTGACGGGGACCGGGACATCTGGGACCCGAACGACGCGATCCCCTCGGCGGCCTCGTACGACTGCCAGCTGGCCAAGGACGTGGCGAGCGTGCCCGGGGACGACGCGTCGAACATGCTCGCGGCGTACAACGCGGGGGCGTACGCGGTCATCAAGTACGGCGGGGTGCCGCCGTACAAGGAGACCCAGGGGTACGTGAAGGCCATCACCACGCTGGCGAAGAGCTTCGAGCGGCCCGTCGGGCGGGTGGCACCCTCGCAACAGGCCGCCGGGGCGATCTACTTCGCGCAGAAGCAGCTCGGGACGCCGTATCTGTGGGGTGGCAACGGGACGCCCGATCAGGACGGGCGGTTCGACTGTTCCGGGCTGACCAAGGCCGCGTACGAGACCGTGGGGATCCAGTTGCCGCGGGTGGCGAACGACCAGTACAACGCCGGGCCGCATCCCTCGCGGGATCAACTCCTGCCCGGTGATCTCGTCTTCTTCTCCGACGATCTGACGAACTCTCGGGAGATCCGGCACGTCGGGCTGTACGTCGGGGGCGGATACATGATCAACGCCCCGTACACCGGCGCGGTGATCCGGTTCGACAAGATCGACACGCCCGACTACTTCGGTGCGACGCGTGTGACCAAGGATGGTGCGGAGGCCCTTCCGGAGCGTCCCGCCGCTGGTCGGGCGTCGTAGCAACTCTCCGTGAAGCAAAGGCCCTGAGCTGCGACGATGAGTCACTCTTCGATAACGTTGGAGTGATCATTCCGTGGAGAATGGAACGTAGGAGCCAGAACGGGCGTTCCATGAAAGCGGGGGTTGATCAAGTGGGGGCGGAGGGGCGCACACACGGGTGCGTCCCGCAGGGGAACCACGGCAAGGGCAAGGGGCCGCATCACCATGGCTGGACTCACAACAGGTGGGCCGAACGTGGATGTCAGCCTGCTGTACGAGATCAACGGAGCGGCACGGCACGCTCCGGCGTGGATCGACCGGGCCGTGAGCCTGGCCGGTGAATACGGAATCCTGCTGGCCCTGGTGCTCCTGGTCCTGTGGTGCTGGCGCGGAGCGCGCCGGCAGGACGAGCCCGCCGCCGCCGAGTCCTTCGCCGCGCTCGTGTGGGCCCCGCTGGCAGCCGTTCTGGCCCTGCTCGTGAATGTGCCGCTGCGCGAATTCGTCGGCCGGCCGCGGCCGTTCATGCAGCACGAGGGCCTCCAGGTGCTCGATCCCGGCTTCGGCTCCGGTCTCGGGCGCACCGAGTTCTCCTTCGTCAGCGGCCACACCACCCTCGCGATGGCCCTGGGCGTGGGCCTGTTCGTGGCGAACCGGCGGCTCGGCGTCCTGGGGATCGGGCTGGCCTTCGCCGAGGGCTTCTCCCGCGTCTACATGGGCATCCACTACCCGACCGACGTCATCGGCGGCCTCGCGCTCGGCACCGCAGTGGTGCTCCTGCTCGCGCCGCTCGCGATGGCCGCGCTCACCCCGCTGGTGCGGGCGGTGGCCCGCTCCCGCCGCTTCGGCCGGCTCGTACGGGCCAAGGGGCGCGGGCTGCCCCGGCCGGTCGGGCTCCCGCAGGCGCAGACCCCGCCCGCGGGGCAGCGTCCGCACGAGAGCGACCTCGCCGCCTGACACGGGCGGTACGGGCTCTCAGGTCCGGCCGTACGCGTGCCAGACGGCGAGCAGTGCGGCCGTCAGCAGGCACAGTCCCGCAGCCCCGAAGCACATCCGCACCGCCGTCGGCCGGGTCCGGGGCCGCGCCCGGGGCCCTGTCCGGCTTCGGGTCCGGGGCGTCACGGATCACCGCCGTCGGCGTCACGACGGTACTTCGAGCGCAGCCACCAGCAGGTGACCGCGGCCGCGGTGCAGGTGAGCCCGATGGCCAGGGCCACGTCCGCCGGGCTGTCCGCCGAGCCCACGGGTCTGGCCCAGGCCGCGGCGGCCGGGGCGAACGCGAAGAGCAGGGCCCAGAGGAGGGCCGCGAGGCGGACTGCGGATCCTGACATGAGTCAAGGGCATCCGCTGTCGTGCGCCCGGGCCAGCCGGGCCGTCCGAACGGGCTAGGTCCTGTCGTCGAAGGAGCGCCGGTCGGGCCCGCGGTGCCGGGCGCCACGGGCCAGGGGGGACTTTGCCGACAGGACCTAGGCGGCGGTGTGGTCGGTGGCGTCCCTGCGGGCCAG
Organism: Streptomyces sp. NBC_01232; assembly: GCF_035989885.1. GTDB lineage: Bacteria > Actinomycetota > Actinomycetes > Streptomycetales > Streptomycetaceae > Streptomyces. The sequence goes on along the minus strand of NZ_CP108518.1, from coordinate 3,983,415 downwards.
GTCGCGGGAGCGGCGGGCCGGGCCGCGCCAGCCGCAGGTGCAGACGGCCAGGCAGAACGATCCGCGGTCGGCGGTGGATGTGGTGTGGCCGGCCGGCGGCTCCGGCTGCGCGTGCGGCCGCTGGAGCGGCAGGGAGTCAAGCGGAGGGACCAGGGTCGCTTCGGTGTGCGGTTCCACACCCACCACGGTACCGGGACGGGCGGCGCGCGGGGAGGGTGCGCCCCCGTGACGGGAAACCCCGGACCTCGTTAAACGGAGCGGGTGGGGGCCTCGGGCAAGCAGCGGTCATGCGTTGGGGGTTGGCAGGCGATGGTGGATCACCAGCACAGGCGGCGGCGCGGGCGTGCGGGTGAGGCGGTGCTCGCCGCCGGCGTCACGCTGGCGGTGACGGCGATGAGCGGGTGCGCGGGCGACGGTAACGACGGCCGGCCTCCGGCGGACCCGGCGGCAGTGGTCCGCGGGGCCGCCGACGCGCTGGTGAGGGCCGGCAGCGCCCGGGCCCGTACGGCCATGGAGATGGCCACCGGCGGGACCCGGGTGACGATCCGCGGCGAGGGCGGGGTCGACTTCAGGAACCGGATGGGCCAGCTCCTGGTGATGCTCCCGGCCGATGTGAAGGGCAAGGCCGAGCACCGGCCCATCACCGAGCTGCTCGTGCCCGGCGCGCTGTACATGAAGAACCGCGGAGCGGGCGTTCCGGACGACAAGTGGGTCCGTGTCGACACGACGGCCCTGGGCGACGGGAACCTCGTCACGGGCGGGGCCACCGATCCGGTGGTCGCGGCCGAGCTGCTGCGGGGCGCGCAGGGGGTGACGTACGTGGGGGAGACCGACGTGGCGGGCACCAAGGTGCGGCACTACCGGGGAACCACCGACATCGGGCGGGCCGCGGGGATGGCGTCGCCGGAGGTGCGGGGGGCGCTGGAGGCGGCGGCGAAAGGGTTCAGCACGGACACGGTGCCGTTCGACGCCTACCTCGACGAGGAGGGGCGGTTGCGGAAGGTCAGGCACCGCTTCACGTACGTCAACAATGGCGTGATCGATGTGTCGTCGACCACGCTGCTGTACGGATTCGGGACGCCGGTGACCGTCGTATTGCCGGCGAACGGGGACATTTACGCCGGGAAGATCGCCGATCAGTGAGCCGGGCGGGGAACGGGCGGCGCGATCGGGCCATGACCCGGTATCCGGAAATGGTCCATCCGTGTCATGCGGGGGGAGGCGCGGCCTCCCTACGCTGAGAAGCCGGGCGCCGGCGAATGGTGCGGCATGACCGATGACGGCCGGTGGCCGGTGGCAGATTGAGGTGACACGCGTGACTCCCGCAGGCGGTACGACGGTGCAGGACCACGTGGCGCTCGCCGAGATCGAGCTGTGCGGCGAGCTGATCATCGCGGCCTCGGCGGCGGTGGAGGACCGGCTGAGCCTGGACCGTATCGACGAGGTCCTGCTCGGGCACTAGTCCCCCGACTGCCGACTGCCGACTGCCGACTGCCGACTGCCGACTGCCGACTGCCCGAGCGGCGGCCGATGCGGGGCTCCGCCCCCGGACTCGGCCCCGGACCCCGCCCCCGGACTCAGCCCCGGACCCCGCCCCGGAGCGCCGGCGGGGCCGGGTCGGCGCACCGCGGGCGCCGTCAGGTGCGCAGGAGGCGGGCGATGGCCTTGGTGGCCTCTTCGACCTTGGCGTCGATCTCCGTGCCGCCCTTGACCGCCGCGTCGGCCACGCAGTGGCGCAGGTGCTCCTCCAGCAGCTGGAGCGCGAAGGACTGCAGCGCCTTGGTGCTCGCGGAGACCTGGGTGAGTATGTCGATGCAGTAGACGTCCTCGTCGACGAGCCGCTGGAGGCCGCGGATCTGGCCCTCGATCCGGCGCAGCCGCTTGAGGTGCTCGTCCTTCTGGTGGTGATAGCCGTGGACGGCTGCGGGAGCGGCCGTGCCGGACTCGGCTCCGGAGCCCTCCGCCTCGATGGTGGTCATAGGTTCCTCCCGTGGTCCGGAACGATGGGGTGCATGCATGGCGCATACCCCTCATGGGTATAGGGTACTGGGCCTCGCCGCCCGCGGCAGGGGTCCGTGGTCCTCACTCTGCCCGATGGAGGACACTGGTGAACGGCCGGTTAGCCGTGGCCGGGGGATGCGCCTAGCATCAGCCTGACCGAATCCAATGCACCCCGAGGACCTCACGTGCGATTTCGTCTGACCCCCAGGGAGACGAGCTTCTACGACATGTTCGCCGCATCCGCGGACAACATCGTCACGGGCTCCAAGCTCCTGATGGAACTGCTCGGAGCGGACTCCTCCGCCCGGGTCGAGATCGCGGAGCGGATGCGGGCAGCGGAGCACGCGGGGGACGACGCCACTCACGCGATCTTCCACCAGCTGAACTCCTCCTTCATCACGCCGTTCGACCGCGAGGACATCTACAACCTGGCCTCGTCGCTCGACGACATCATGGACTTCATGGAGGAGGCCGTCGACCTCGTCGTCCTCTACAACGTGGAGGAGCTCCCCAAGGGTGTCGAGCAGCAGATCGAGGTGCTGGCGCGCGCGGCCGAGCTGACCGCCGAGGCCATGCCCCACCTGCGGACGATGGACAACCTGACCGAGTACTGGATCGAGGTCAACCGCCTCGAGAACCAGGCCGACCAGATCCACCGCAAGCTGCTCGCCCAGCTCTTCAACGGCAAGTACGACGCCATCGAGGTGCTGAAGCTCAAGCAGATCGTCGACGTGCTCGAAGAGGCGGCCGACGCGTTCGAGCACGTTGCGAACACGGTGGAGACCATCGCGGTCAAGGAGTCCTGAACCACGTGGACACCTTTGCGCTGATCGTCACCATCGGTGTCGCGCTCGGCTTTACGTATACGAACGGCTTTCACGACTCGGCGAACGCGATCGCGACGTCCGTCTCGACGCGGGCGCTGACGCCGCGCGCGGCGCTGGCGATGGCCGCCGTGATGAACCTCGCCGGTGCCTTCCTGGGCAGCGGCGTGGCCAAGACGGTCAGCCAGGGCCTGATCGAGACGCCCCACGGCAGCACGGGCATGTGGATCCTGTTCGCGGCGCTGGTCGGCGCGATCGTGTGGAACCTGATCACCTGGTACTTCGGCCTGCCCTCGTCCTCCTCGCACGCCCTCTTCGGCGGCATGGTGGGCGCGGCGCTGGCCGGCGGCACCGAGGTGCTGTGGGGCGGTGTGGTCGACAAGGTCGTCATCCCCATGTTCGTCTCGCCGGTCGTGGGTCTGGTCGCGGGTTACCTGGTGATGGTCGCCATCCTGTGGATGTTCCGCCGGTCGAACCCGCACAAGGCCAAGCACGGCTTCCGCATCGCGCAGACGGTGTCGGCGGCCGCCATGGCGCTCGGTCACGGCCTCCAGGACGCGCAGAAGACGATGGGCATCGTCGTGATGGCCCTGGTCATCGCCGACGTGCAGACGGCCGACGCGCCGATCCCGATCTGGGTCAAGATCGCGTGTGCCGTGATGCTGTCGCTGGGTACGTACGCGGGTGGCTGGCGCATCATGCGTACGCTCGGCCGAAAGATCATCGAGCTGGACCCGCCGCAGGGCTTCGCCGCGGAGACCACCGGTGCGTCGATCATGTTCGGCTCGGCGTTCATCTTCCACGCGCCGATCTCCACCACCCACGTGATCACCTCGGCGATCATGGGCGTGGGCGCGACGAAGCGTGTGAACGCGGTCCGCTGGGGCGTCGCCAAGAACATCGTCCTGGGCTGGTTCATCACGATGCCGGCCGCGGCCCTGGTCGCCGCGATCAGCTTCTGGATCGTGAACCTGGCCTTCGGCTAGGCCGTCGAACGGATACGAAAGCGGGCCGGCTCCCCCCACCCAGGGGGAGCCGGCCCTTTTCTTTCTTTCGCCTTGCGGTGGCACCGCCATGCAGCACCGCAGGACGTGCTGTCCCGGATCAGCCGAAGCGACCCGAGATGTAGTCCTCGGTCGCCTGCACGGACGGGTTCGAGAAGATCCGGTCCGTGTCGTCGAGCTCTATGAGCTTGCCGGGCTGGCCGACGGCCGAGAGGTTGAAGAAGGCGGTGCGGTCCGAGACGCGGGCCGCCTGCTGCATGTTGTGCGTCACGATGACGATCGTGAAGCGCTCCTTGAGCTCGCCGATCAGGTCCTCGATCGCCAGCGTGGAGATCGGGTCGAGGGCCGAGCAGGGCTCGTCCATCAGCAGGACCTGGGGCTCGACCGCGATGGCGCGGGCGATGCACAGACGCTGCTGCTGGCCGCCGGAGAGGCCGGAGCCGGGCTTGTTCAGGCGGTCCTTGACCTCGTTCCAGAGGTTGGCGCCCTGGAGGGACTTCTCGACGACGTCCGCGAGCTCGGACTTCTTGAAGCTGCCGTTCAGCCGCAGGCCCGCCGCCACGTTGTCGAAGATCGACATGGTGGGGAAGGGGTTCGGGCGCTGGAAGACCATGCCGACGGTGCGGCGGACCGCGACGGGGTCCACGCCGGTGCCGTACAGGTTCTCGTCGTCCAGCAGCACCTTGCCCTCGACGCGGCCGCCGGGGGTGACCTCGTGCATGCGGTTGAGGGTGCGCAGGAAGGTGGACTTGCCGCAGCCGGAGGGGCCGATGAAGGCCGTCACGGAGCGGGGCTCCACGGTCATCGAGATGTCATCGATGGCCTTGTGGGTGCCGTAGAAGGCGGACAGTCCGGAGACGTCGATTCGCTTCGCCATGAGGGGTCACTTCGCTTTCATGTGGTCGCGTCAGCGACCGGTCTTCGGGGCCTTCCAGCGGGCGATGCCGCGGGCCACCAGATTGAGGATCATGACGAAGGCGATCAGGACGAGCGCTGCGGCCCATGCCCGGTCGTAGGAGGCTTCACTGCCGACCTTGTACTGCTCCCAGATGTAGAGGGGGAGCGAGGACTGGGCGCCTTCGAAGGGGTTGCCGTTGATCAGCTGGGAGCCGAAGACCAGCAGCATGATCGGGGCGGTCTCGCCGGCGATGCGGGCGACGGCCAGCATCACACCGGTGGAGATGCCGCCGATGGCGGTCGGGAGCACGACCTTGAGGATCACGCGCCACTTCGGCACACCGAGGGCCAGGGCGGCCTCGCGCAGCTCGTTCGGGACGAGCTTGAGCATCTCCTCGGTGGAGCGGACCACTACGGGCATCATCAGGATCGACAGGGCCATCGCGCCGGCGAAGCCGGACGGGCCGAAGCCGAGCATGAGGTTCCAGGTCGTCAGGATGAACAGGCCCGCGACGATGGAGGGGATGCCGGTCATGACGTCGACGAAGAAGGTGACGGACCTGGCCAGGCGGCCCTTGCCGTACTCGACCAGGTAGACGGCGGTCAGCAGGCCGATGGGGGCCGCGATCAGGGTGGCGAGGGCCACCTGCTCAATCGTGCCGAGCAGCGCGTGATAGACGCCGCCGCCCTCGTCGAAGCTGGTCACGCCGTTCATGGAGTGCGTGAGGAAGTTGGCGCTCAGCAGCGCGAGGCCGCGGCTGATCGTGGTCCACATCAGCGAGAGCAGCGGGATGACCGCGAGGACGAAGCAGACCCACACGAGGGCGGTCGCGACGCGGTCCTTGGCCTGGCGGCGGTTCTCGATCACCGAGCTGGCGGTGTACGTGATGGCGACGAAGAGCAGGGCCGCGATCAGGCCCCACTGGATCTTGCTGTGGAGGCCGAAGACGAGGCCGGCGCCGCAGCCGAGGGCGATCGAGAGGGCCGCGATGCCGGCGGGGGCCCAGCGGGGCAGGCCGCCCCGGGTGAGGCTCGCGGGGGCTGCGGACTTGCGGGCCCGGGTGGGCCGCTGGTCCTGGAGTACGTGGCTCATCAGGCGTTCGCCCCCGAGAATTCCTTGCGGCGAGCGATGATCAGGCGAGCTGCACCGTTGACCAGCAGGGTGAGCAGGAAGAGGACCAGACCGGAGGCGATCAGCGCGTCCCGGCCGAACTCGTTGGCCTCGTCGAACTTCGCGGCGATGTTCTGCGCGAAGGTGCCGCCGCCCGGGTTCAGGACGTGGAACGAGATCAGGAAGCTCGGGGAGAGGACGGTCGCGACGGCCATGGTCTCGCCGAGGGCGCGGCCGAGGCCGAGCATGGAGGCGGAGATGACGCCGGAGCGGCCGAAGGGCAGCACCGACATTCGGACGACCTCCCAGCGGGTCGCGCCGAGGGCCAGGGCGGCCTCCTCGTTCATGCGCGGGACCTGCAGGAAGACCTCGCGGCTGACGCTGGTCACGATCGGCAGGATCATGATCGCGAGCAGGATGCCGACGGTGAAGAGCGAACGGGCCACGCCGACCTGGGTCTTGTCGAAGACGTACGTCCAGCCCAGGTACTCGTCGAGCCAGAGGTTCAGGCCGTTCAGCTGCGGGACGAGGAAGAGGGCGCCCCAGATGCCGTAGATGATCGACGGCACGGCGGCCAGCAGGTCGACCACGTATGCGAGGGGCGCGGCCAGCTTGCGCGGCGCGTAGTGCGAGATGAAGAGGGCGATGCCGACAGCGACCGGAACCGCGATGGCCATCGCGATGATCGAGCTGACGACGGTGCCGAAGAGCAGGACGGCGATGCCGAAGACGGGCGGGTTGGCCGACGCGTTCCAGTCGAAGGTGGTGAGGAAGTTCCCCTCGTTCTTCGACAGGGCGATCGTGGCGCGGTAGGTGAGGAAGGCGGCGATCGACGCCATGATCACCAGGAGCGTGATGCCGGAGCCCTTGGAGAGCCCGGCGAAGATCTTGTCACCGGCGCGGCCGGTGGACCTTCCGCTCCGGATGACAGGCGGAGCCGTGTCTGTCTGGGTGGGTGTGGTGGAAGCCATGGTCTTTCCGGTCTGTGTGGGGGGCGGGCCCCCTGGCGGCGGTGCACCGGATTTCCCCGGGTGGAGGGGAAGGGGTTCCGGGGCCGGTCCGCCCCGTCCCCGGACGGGGGGAGGGAGCGGACCGGCTCTCGGAGGTCGGGACTAGTTCAGCGAGGTGATGACTTCGCGGACCTTGGCGTTGATCTCGGCCGGGATCGGCGCGTAGCCGTTCTCGAGGAGGACCTTCTGGCCGGCGTCCGAGGCGGCGTAGTTCAGGAAGGACTTCACGGTCGGGAGCGTCTCGGCCTTGTTGCCCTTGTCGCAGACGACCTCGTAGGTGACCAGGACGAGCGGGTACGCGCCCTCGGCCTTGGTGGCGTAGTCGAGCTTCAGGGCCAGGTCGGAGCCGGTGCCGGAGATCTTGGCGGCGGCGATGGCCTTGGAGGCGTTCTCGCCGGTGGCCTTGACCGGGGCGGCGGCGCCCGTGTTCAGGTCCACCGTCTTGATGCCCTGGGCGCTGGCGAACGAAAGCTCGAAGTAGCCGATCGCGCCGTCGACCTGCTTGACCTGCGCGGCGACACCGGCGGAGCCGGAGGCGGCCTGGCCGCCCGGGGCGGCCCACTTCTTCGCGGGCTCGTGCGGCCAGGCGTCGGCGGCGGCGGCCTTGAGGTACTTGGTGACGTTCTCGGTGGTGCCCGAGTCGTCGGAGCGGTGGAAGGCCTGGATGGCGGTGGAGGGAAGCGTGACGCCGGGGTTCAGCTTCTTGATCGCCTCGTCGTCCCACTTCTTGATCTTGTCGTTGAAGATGTTGGCGATCGTGGCGGCGTCGAGGTTCAGCTTGTCCACGCCGGCGACGTTGAAGCCGAGGGCGACGGGGCCGCCGACCATCGGCAGGTCGATGCCCTGGCCGCCGGTGCAGATCTTCTTCGACTCCTCGACCTGCTCCGGCTTCAGCGCCGAGTCGGAGCCGGCGAAACCGACCGTGCCCTGGTTGAAGGCGACGATGCCCTCACCGGAGGAGGAGGACTTGTAGTTCACCTCGACGCCGGAGCAGGCGGCCATGTAGTTCTTGATCCACAGCTCGATCGCGTTCTTCTGCGCGGAGGAGCCGGAGGCCAGCAGCTTGCCCTTGGCGTCGTCGCACTTGATGTCGCCGGCGGCGGCCGCGGAGGGCTTCCCCGTGCCGTCGACGGTCTTGGTGTTGTCGTCCGAGCCGCACGCCGTGAGGACCAGGGCGCCGGACACGACAAGCGCACCGAGGGCGGAGGCACGAAGCATGTTCTTGCGCTGAAGCTTCACTTTTCGGGTGTTCCTTCCAGAAGCCGCCGGCCGCTTTCTGAATCGGGGCGGCGTGCGAAGAGGACTGCGTCGGTTGTGCGCGGCTGAGCTGCTCGACCTCCGGGCCACTCGCTCCGTGCACCACCGAAATTAGGCAGAACAGGTGAAGCAGCCGACCGGGCCGAGTGAACGGATGGTGAACCGTGGCGGACGACCCGGTGCGTTCCCGCCCACTCGCACACAGCCGTCATCATCCGTTATCCGCGCGTTACCGGGGTGTGACCGCCGGCTCGGGGAGCCAGAGGTGCCGGAATTCCAGACGGGCCGCCTCGACCTCGTGGCGCTGGTCGGCGTGCAGGACACCGAGGGCGTAAGCGGTCGCCGGCGCGATGCGCGGGGTGCGGGCCGCCGTCGCCGAGGCGTTCGCGGCCTCGGCGGCGTCGCGGTGGCGGTCCAGGGCCTCGCCCGCGGCCGCCGGCCGGGTCACGTCCTCGCCCATGGCCTCCCGCGCGTAGCGGTGGACCCGCAGCAGGCGGCGTACCTCGTGCCAGAGCCCGTCGTGGGCCGCGTTGTACGGATGGGCTCCGTCGACCGGCGGCAGCGCCGCGACCGCCGCCGACAGGCGGGTTTCGGCCACCGCCGCCAGCGGGGCCAGTACCTCGCTCACCCGCCCCCGGGCCGCGACCGCGTCCAGCGGGACCTCCGAGGCCAGCACGGCCACCGCATCGGCCACCGCGTGGAAGCGGGAGGAGCCGAGGGCCTGGAGGGTGGCCGAATGGGCCCGCGTACGGGACAGGGTCAACTGGCGCTCCAGCAGCGCGCCCGCCCGCGCCGAGCCCACCGTCAGCGCGCCGGCCGAGCCGCGCGGCGCGGGCAGTTCCGGGGAGCCCGACAGCCGGTGCAGGGCGTCCATCAGCCGGCTCAGCCGGGCCGCGTACGCGTGCTCGTGGGCCAGGGTCGAGGACAGCCACACCAGTTCGGTGCGCAGGGCGTCGGCCCAGGAGGACTCGGTCACCACCCGGAAGGTGGCCAGGGATCCGCCGATGCGGCGCGCAGCCCCCCGCAGGCTGCGCGCCGCCTCACCTCCTTCGGCGGCGTCGGCGGCGGCCCCGCTCCCCGCGTTCTCGGCGTGCAGCCGCATCGCGCGGAGGAAGGCGGTGGCCTGGGCGCGCAGGTACGTGCCGAGCACGTCCCCCGCGTCCGGCCGCGCCGTCTGCGCCGTGGACGGTTTACGGTTTTGATGATCCACGCCGGCGCCTCCGGGCGTCTATGAGCGTCTCCTGTACGTGCCGCAGCGGCTGGCCGTCCGCGTCCGTGCTGTGCCGGGTCCACTCGCCGTCCGGGCCCAGGTGCCAGGAGGAGGTGGCGTCGGACATCCCGGTTTCCAGCATCCGGTCCAGTGCCGCGCGGTGGGCCGGGTCGGCGACCCTGACCAGTGCCTCGATGCGGCGGTCGAGGTTGCGGTGCATCATGTCGGCGCTGCCGATCCACACCTCGGGCTCGCCGCCGTTGCCGAAGGCGAAGACCCGGGAGTGTTCCAGGAAGCGGCCGAGGACCGAGCGGACCCGGATGTTCTCCGAGAGCCCGGGGACTCCGGGGCGCACCGCGCAGATGCCGCGCACCCAGATGTCGACGGGCACGCCCGCCTGGGCGGCCCGGTAGAGCGAGTCGATGAGGGCCTCGTCGACGATCGAGTTCATCTTGAGCCGGACGTACGCGGGGCGGCCGGCCCGGTGGTGGGCGGCCTCCTTGTCGATCCGCGCGATCAGCCCGTCCCGCAGCGAGCGGGGCGCCACCATCAGCCGGCGGTAGGTCTCGCGGCGCGAGTAGCCGGACAGCCGGTTGAAGAGGTCGGAGAGGTCCGCGCCGACCTGCGGGTCGGCGGTGAGCAGGCCGAGGTCCTCGTAGAGCCTGGCGGTCTTGGGGTGGTAGTTGCCGGTGCCCACGTGCGAGTAGCGGCGCAGCTGGTCGCCCTCCTGGCGGACGACGAGCGACAGCTTGCAGTGGGTCTTGAGGCCGACGAGCCCGTAGACGACGTGGCAGCCGGACTCCTCCAGCTTGCGCGCCCACTTGATGTTGGCCTGCTCGTCGAAGCGGGCCTTGATCTCGACGAGTACGAGGACCTGCTTGCCGGAGTCGGCGGCGTCGATCAGGGCGTCCACGATCGGGGAGTCGCCGGAGGTGCGGTAGAGCGTCTGCTTGATGGCGAGGACGTCCGGGTCGGCGGCGGCCTGCTCCAGGAAGGCCTGCACCGAGGTGGAGAAGGAGTCGTACGGGTGGTGCAGCAGGACGTCCCGCTCGCGCAGGGCGGCGAAGATGTCGGGCGCGGACGCGGACTCGACCTCGGCGAGGTCCCGGTGGGTGCCGGCGATGAACTTGGGGTACTTCAGCTCCGGGATGTCCAGCGAGGCGATCCCGAAGAGGGCGGTCAGGTCCAGCGGGCCGGGCAGCGGGTAGACCTCGGAGGCGTTGACCTTCAGCTCCTGCACCAGCAGGTCCAGTACGCCGGGGTCGATGGACTCCTCGACCTCCAGGCGCACGGGCGGGCCGAAGCGGCGCCGCATGAGCTCCTTCTCCAGGGCCTGGAGCAGGTTCTCGGCGTCGTCCTCCTCCACCTCGAGGTCCTCGTTGCGGGTCACCCGGAACATGTGGTGCGCGAGCACCTCCATGCCGGGGAACAGCTCCTCCAGGTGCGCGGCGATGACGTCCTCCAGCGGGACGTAGCGCTGCGGGGAGGCCTCCAGGAAACGGGAGAGGAGCGGCGGGACCTTGACCCGGGCGAAGTGGCGGTGGCCGCTGACGGGATTGCGCACGACCACGGCCAGGTTCAGGGAGAGGCCGGAGATGTACGGGAACGGGTGCGCGGGGTCCACGGCCAGCGGCGTCAGCACCGGGAAGATCTGGTTGCGGAACAGGGTGAAGAGGCGCGCCTGCTCCTTCTCGGTGAGATCGGGCCAGCGGATCAGGTGGACGCCCTCCTCGGCGAGTGCCGGGGAGATGTCCTGCTGGAAGCAGGCGGCGTGCCGGGCCATGAGCTCGCGCGAGCGGGTCCAGATGAGGTCCAGCACCTCGCGGGGCTGCAGGCCCGAGGCCGAACGGGTGGCGACACCGGTCGCGATGCGCCGCTTGAGGCCGGCCACGCGGACCATGAAGAACTCGTCGAGGTTGCTCGCGAAGATCGCCAGGAAGTTGGCGCGCTCCAGCAGCGGGGTCGTCGGGTCCTCGGCGAGCTCCAGCACCCGCTCGTTGAAGGCCAGCCAGCTGCGCTCCCGGTCGAGGAAGCGCCCCGGGGGGAGCTCGTCGCCGTCCTTGTCGTCGTAGGCGTCCAGATCGGCGTCGAGGTCCGGTTCGAGATCGACGTGCGGGCGGTGCGCGGAGATGGAGCCTATGCGGGCGTGGGCTCCGGTGACGGCCCGGCCGGAAGCACTGCCGGGGGTGGTGCCGGGGGCGCTGCCGGGGGTGTGAGACGGGTGCTGGGCGGGGACCTCGGTGGGGCCGGCGCTGGGCTGGTGGCTCATGACTCCATTCTTCCGCGCACGCGGGAGGACTGGCACGTCGGAGGAGTCGGCCGTCAGTCGGAGGCGGGGCTGCATTGGGGGAGGGTCGCAAGCGCGTCTGAATGCTTGGTGAATGGCGCGTGGCTTCCGGGGTCCGGCGCGGTGCCGAGTTGCCTCCCGGCGGGGTGGCGGGGGTGGGGGCGGAGCCGTTGCGGGCCGGGCGCGGCGCCGCTGCGGGGCTCCGCCCCCCGGGCCCCCGCCGGGCGCCGCCCGGACCCGCGCCTCACACGCCGGCGGGGCTGGGATCGGCCGGCGGGGGTGGGTCAGCTTTCTGTGCGGTACATCAGGTCCACCTCGTGGGTGGCGAAGCCGAGGCCCTCGTAGACCGCGAGGGCCGCCGGGTTGTCGGCGTCCACGTAGAGCATGGCCGTCGGGAGGCCCTGGGCCGCCAGGTGGCGCAGGCCGATCGCGGTGAGGGCCTTGCCGAGGCCGCCGCCCTGGGCGCCCGGGCGGACGCCGACCACGTAGACCTCGCCGAGGCCCTCCGCCGCGTGGACCTTCGTCCAGTGGAAGCCGACGAGCTCCCCGTCGCGCTCCGCGAGGAAGAAGCCCTCGGGGTCGAACCACGGCTGCGCCATCCGGTCGTCGAGGTCGCGCTGGGTCAGCGAGCCCTGCTCCGGGTGGTGGGCGAAGGCGGCCGCGTTCGCCGCGAGCCAGGCCGTGTCGTCGGTGCCGGGCACGAAGGTCCGTACGGTCACCCCGGACGGGAGCACCGGCTCGGGCAGCGGCTTGCCCTCGGCCAGCGGCCGGCGCAGCTGGCGCAGCTCGCGGAAGAGGGTGAGGCCGAGCACCTGCGCGAGGTGGCGGGCGGCCGACTTGCCGCCGTGGGCCCATACCCGCAGCCGTTTGCCGGAGGCGGCGAGCAGGGCGGTGCCCATGGCCCGCCCGTGCCCGCGCCCCCGCAGGGCCGGGTGGACGACGAGCTCGGCGGCCGGCGCCTCGACCGGGTCGGTGTCCTCCAGCTGGCCGTAGGCGGAGAGCCGGCCGCCCTCGGTGAGCAGGAAGTGCCGGATCCCCTCGCGCGGCCCGCCGCGCAGCTGGAGCCGTCCCTGTTCGGACACTGCGGTGGTGCCGTCCGTACGTGCGGCGTCCTCGATGAGGTCGAGTACGGCGCTCGCCTGTTCCTCCGTCAGCTCGTCGAGAGTCTGAATCTGCCGTCCCGGCTCCAGGGCCGCTGCTGCGTCAGTCATGACACGAGCCTACGACCGCGGTGGGGAGGGGCGGAGTGCGGGCGCGTGGTCGGTGCTTCTTCTGCGCGTAACCAACGCGATACCGCTACCCCCTGGTAGAGCTACGCGCGTTGACCTTAGGCTTCGCCGGACCTCCCGAGCATTACAGCTGTCACATAAGGGGACTAAATGTCAGCGACGCCACAACGGCACCGCCGAACCCGCCGGTTGACCCTCACCGCCCTCGCCGTCACGGCCGGGGCCGGGGCGATGATCGCGGCCGCACTTCCGGCCGGTGCCGCGAGTGGTGGCGGTGCGGCCAAGAGCCGGACCGTCGATGTGCAGATGCTGTCGTTCAACGACTTCCACGGCACGCTGGAGCCCCCGCAGGGCTCCTCCGGCACCGTGACCGAGCGTCAGGCCGACGGCACCACCAAGGCCATACCCGCGGGCGGGGTCGAGTACCTCGCGACCAGCCTGCGCGAGGCCCGCAAGGGCCACGAGTACTCCGTCACGGCCGCGGCCGGTGACATGATCGGCGGCAGCCCGATGCTGTCCGGGCTCTTCCACGACGAGCCGAGCATCGAGGCGCTGAACAAGCTGGGCCTGAACGTCTCCAGCGTCGGCAACCACGAGTTCGACGAGGGCAAGACCGAGCTGCGCCGCATGGCGTACGGCGGCTGCCACCCGGTCGAGGGCTGCTTCGAGTACGGCAAGGACTTCACGGGCGCCGAGTTCCAGTACCTCGCCGCCAACGTCACGGACGAGAAGACCAAGCGTCCGCTGATGTCGCCCACCTACGTCTGGAAGAAGGGGGACGTGAAGATCGGCTTCATCGGCGTCACCCTGGAGGGCACTCCGGACGTCGTGACCGCCGAGGGCGTCAAGGGCCTCAAGTTCGGCGACGAGATCGAGACGATCAACAAGTACGCCGCCGAGCTGAACAAGCAGGGCGTGAAGTCGATCGTCGCGCTGATCCACGAGGGCGGTCTGCCCGCCAACGGCGCGTACAACTACGACTGTGACGTCCCGGGCGCCGGCGCCGGCATCTCGGGCGCGATCGTGGACATCGCCAAGAACGTCGACTCCAAGGTCGACGCGCTGGTCACGGGCCACACGCACCAGGCGTACGCCTGCAACATCCCCGACCCGGCGGGCAACCCGCGCGCGGTGACCTCGGCGGCCTCCATCGGCCGTCTGTTCACGGACACCACGCTCACCTACGACCGGCAGACCAAGGACATCGTCCGTACGCCGGTCAGCTCGCCCAAGCCGGTCAACAAGGTCGTCACCCGGGACCAGCCCAAGGCCCCGGACATGACCGAGCTGCTCCAGCGCTGGAACACCCTCGCGGCCCCGATCGCCAACCGCCCGCAGGGCTTCATCTCGGCGGACATCCCGGGCCGCGGCTCGGCGGAGCCCGAGAAGCCGCTCGGCGACCTGATCGCCGACGCGCAGCTCGAGGCGCTCGCCCCGGCGGACAAGGGCGGCGCGCAGCTGGCCATCATGAACCCGGGCGGCATCCGTTCGGACCTCGCCTACAAGGCCTCGGGTGGCGAGGGCGACGGCGTCGTGACCTACGGCGAGTCCTTCACGGTCCAGCCGTTCACCAACATGATGAACATCGTGGACCTGACCGGCGCGCAGCTGGTCACCGCGCTCCAGCAGCAGGTCAGCGGACCGGTCAACGGGGTGAGCCCGAAGATCCTGCAGGTGTCGAAGGGCTTCACCTACACCCTGGACATGACGAAGGCGGGCGCGGACCGCATCGTCGTCGACTCGGTGCGGCTCAACGGTGCTCCGATCGACCCGGCCAAGACCTACCGGGTCGCGATGAACGAGTTCCTCGCGGGCGGCGGTGACGGCTTCACCGTCCTGAAGGAGCACAAGAACAAGCTGGTGGGCGCGTCCGACCTGGACTGCTTCAACGCCTACCTGACGAAGAACTCCTCGGCGCAGTCCCCGATCGCCCCGCCGGCGGCGAACCGGATCACCGTCGTCAAGTAGCACTTCGTGCGGTACCCCTGAAGGGGCGGCGGGCCATGGCCCGCCGCCCCTTCGGCCTTTCCCCGGGCCCCGTGGCGCGTGGATCAGAGGGTGGCGAGGAACGCTCCGACGGCCGCGTGGAATCCCGCCGGGTCCGTGAACGGCACGAAGTGGTCGCCGTCGAGGGGCGTGTACGAGGTCTTCGGCCGCCGGGCCGCCATCGCCTCGGCGGTCGCCCGCGGGAGGGCATGGCTGTGGGTGCCGTGGATCAGCAGGGCCGGGCAGTCGCTCGCGAGCCAGGTGTCCCAGTGGTCGCCGCGGCACTCCTCGATGGAGTCGAGCATGTCCTGCGGGTGGAACGCCATGCGCCAGCCCGCGCCGCCGGGCAGTGGGCGCAGTCCCGGGGCGACGAGTTCCTCGGCCGCTCCGGCGGCGGCGATGAGCTCCTCGCGGGTGGGCGCGGTGTACGGGAGGCCGCGCAGGAAGCCGAACCAGTCGGACTCGGCGGGGTGCACCTCCACGGAGGTGTCGACATTGACGAGGGCCGAGACCCGGTGGGGGTGAGCGGCGGCCAGGTGGTAGGCGTTGAGTCCGCCGAGGGAGTGGCCGAGCACGGCGACGGGGGCGTCCAGGCCCAGGTGGTCGAGCAGGGCGACGGCGTCGCGTACGTAGCCCTCGCGGCGGTAGTCGGGCGCGCGGTCGGAGTCCCCGTGGCCGCGCTGGTCGGGGGCGATGACCCGCCAGTCCTCGCCGAGGGCGGCGGCGAGGCCGGTGAAGGCGAGGGCTTCGGACATGCCGCCGTGCAGGGCGAGGAGCGGTCGGCCGGTGCCGCCGAAGTCCAGGTAGGAGAGGGTCCGGTTCTCGGTCTTCAGCTCGTGGCGCATGTGTTCCTGCCTCCCGTTGGCCGTGGGGTCTTTCCGACGGCTCCACCCTGTCAGGATTTGGGCAAGCGCGCAATACGCTTGTCTTGCGCGCTTGCCCAAGTGGGCGGTGGATACGATCCCGGCATGGGAAATCGCGAGGACCTGCTGGCCGGAGCCCGGCGCTGCCTGGAGGAGAAGGGCTACCTGCGCACGACCGTGCGCGACATCGCCACGGCCGCGGAGGTGAGCATGGCCGCGATCGGCTACCACTTCGGGTCGCGCGAGGCGCTGCTCAACCAGGCGCTGTTCGCCGCGATGGAGGAGTGGGCCGCGGGCTCCGGCCGGCTCGCAGGGGAGGGGGAGAGCGCGGGGGAGCGCTACGCCGACACCTGGGACCGCAAGATCCGGGACTTCGGCGAGATGCGCTGGCTGTGGCTGGCCTCCGTCGAGGCCTTCGTGCACGCGCAGTCCTCGCCCGAGCTGCTCGCGATCCTGGCCGAGGGCCAGCGCCGCAACCGCCGGATGGTGGCCGCCGCGCTGCGCGGGGTGCCGGAGTCGGAGGTGTCGCAGGAGGACGTACGCGCACTCGGCTCGATGCACATCGCACTGTTGAGCGGGGTGATGGTGCAGACCCTAACCGATCCGGAGCAGGCTCCGGACGGCCGGGAGCTGCTCCGGGGGCTGCGCGAGATGGTCGGGTTGCTCGAAGACTGACTGCTACCGACGGGTAGTAACTGTGACGTGTGCACGCCATAATCCGGCCATCACCGGGTCGGCGAAGGGGCGGGCATGGTCACGGGCACGAGCACAGGCACGGTCACGGGCACGGGCACGGGCACGAGCACGAGAACAGGCACGGGCCCGGGCCCGGTCACGGGCCCGCGTACCGGCACGGGCATGGGCCGGCGGGCTTTCCTGGCCGGAGCACTGGCCGCGGGAGCGGCCGCCGGACTGGGGGTCGCATCCGCACCGGCCGCCGCGGCGGCCCTCGGCACCCAGGACTGGATGGCCGGCCTCGGCGACTCCACCGCCCTGCAGCGGATGACCATCCCCGGCACCCACGACTCCGGCGCCCGCCACGGCGGGCTCTACGTCGCCTGCCAGAACACCTCGATCACCGAGCAGCTCGACGCCGGGATCCGCTTCCTGGACGTCCGCTGCCGCGTCACCGGCGGATCCTTCGCGATCCACCACGGGTCCTTC
The DNA here is from genome assembly GCF_035989885.1 of Streptomyces sp. NBC_01232. GTDB lineage: Bacteria > Actinomycetota > Actinomycetes > Streptomycetales > Streptomycetaceae > Streptomyces. The sequence continues at coordinate 3,966,572 of NZ_CP108518.1, read as the reverse complement.
TACCAGAACCTGATGTTCGGGGACGTCCTCGTCGCCTGCTGGAACTTTCTCGCCGCGCACCCCTCCGAGACCGTCCTGATGCGCGTCAAGCAGGAGTACTCCGGGGAGAGCGACGCCACCTTCCGCGCCGTTTTCGACGACTACCTGAACAACCGCGGCTGGCGGCCGCTGTTCCGGATCGCGGACTCCCTGCCCTCTCTGGGACAGGCCCGCGGGAAGGTGGTCCTGCTCGCCGACAACGGCGGCCTGCCGGGGCTGCGCTACGGAGACGGCAATGTCTTCGACATTCAGGACGACTGGAACGCCGAGCCCTTCGCCAAGCGCGGCAAGATCGAGAATCACTTCCGCAGGGCCGTCCAGCAGCCCGGCAAGCTCTTCGTCAACTACGTCAGCACCTCGGCGTACATGCCGCCGCGCTGGAACTCCGACCGCCTCAACCCGCAGGTGCACGGCTTCGTCGACGGCGCGGAGATGTCGGGCCGGACCGGGCTCGGCATTGTCCCGATGGACTTCCCGAACACCCGCTCCGGCCTCGTCACCTCACTGATCCGGCACAACTGACGGATCGGAGGGCGGCGGCGCCGGCGCCCCCGGGATCCGGAGCACCGCCTCCGTGCCCGGGCCGCCGTCGGCCGCCGCCCGCAGTTCGGCGCTGCCGCCCGCGCGCGCGACCGTACGGGCCACGATCGACAGTCCCAGCCCGCTGCCGGGCAGGGCGCGGGCCGACGGGGACCGCCAGAACCGTTCGAAGACGTGCGGCAGGTCCTCGGCCGGGATGCCCGGACCGTGGTCCCGTACGGTCAGCCGGCCCGCCCGCAGGGTCACCTCGACGGTGCCGCCGGGCGGGCTGAACTTCACCGCGTTGTCCAGGACGTTGACCACCGCCCGCTCCAGCGCCGCCGCCTCGCCCCGGACGTACCAGGGCCGCAGGTCCGAGTCGAAGCGGAGCTCAGGACCGCGCAGCCGGGCCCGGGACAGTGCGGCGCCGGTGATCTCGTGCAGGGCGACCACGCCGAGCGGGCCGGGGGAGGCCGCGTCCGGCCGGGACAGCTCCTGCAGGTCGCCGATGAGCGAGGCCAGTTCCGTCATCTGCGCCTTGACCGAGGCGAGCAGCTCGCGCCGGTCGTCGGGCGGGATGGCCCGGCCGGTCTCCTCGCTGCGCGCGAGGAGCTCGATGTTGGTGCGCAGGGAGGTCAGCGGGGTGCGCAGCTCGTGCCCGGCGTCCGCGATCAGCTGGGCCTGCCGGTCCTGGGAGGAGGCGAGGGCCGCCGTCATCGAGTTGAAGGACCGGGACAGGCGGGCGATCTCGTCGTCGCCCTCGTCGGGGATCCGGACGGTGAGGTCCTCGGTACGGGCGATGTGCTCGACGGCGTCGGTCAGTTCGTCGACCGGCTGGAGCCCGGTCCGGGCCACCCACAGGCCGGCGGCGCCCGCGCCGACGACCCCGATGCCGCAGACCAGGAGCAGCACCCAGGCCAGGGTGGACAGGGGATTGTCGATGTCGGCGAGCGGCTTGGCCACGGACAGTGCGGCGGGCTGGCTGCCCACGAGGGCGGGCTGCGTGTAGACGCGGACGGGGATGCCGTTGGAGGTGGTCGCGTCGTAGAGAACGGGGCCCCGGCGTCGCTGGGCGACCTCCAGGTCGATCGCGGTGACCTTCAGGGTGTTGTTGCCGTCGACCCAGCAGTGGCCGCCGTCCGGCAGCACGATCTGCACCTGCGCGCTGAGGTTGTTGGCCGCCTGGTCCGGCAGGGGCGGGCCGGGGACGCAGCGCAGCTTGGCGTAGACCTGGTTGGCCTGGGCCGCGGCGTCGGTGGCGCGCAGCGAGCTGTCCAGCTGTTCGCTCAGCTGGGTGCGGACCATCACCCACGACACCGCCGCCACGCCCGCGACGGCGAGTGCCACGGCCACCGTGACCAGCAGCGCGAGCCGCGAGCGCAGCGGCAGCGCGCGGAATCTGGCGGCCGGGCTCACTCGGGCCCGCTCTCGCCGGCCCGCAGGGCGTAGCCGACCCCGCGCACGGTGTGGACGAGACGGGGCTCGCCGCCCGCCTCGGTCTTGCGGCGCAGGTACATCACGTACACGTCCAGGGAGTTGGAGCTGGGTTCGAAGTCGAAGCCCCAGACGGTCTTGAGGATCTGCTCGCGGGTCAGGACCTGGCGCGGGTGCGCCAGGAACATCTCCAGCAGCGTGAACTCGGTCCGGGTCAGTTCCACCGGCCGTCCGGCCCGGGTGACCTCGCGGGTCGCGAGGTCCATGCGCAGGTCGCCGAAGGTGAGCGCGTCCTCCCGGGTCTCGGTGCCCGCCTGCAAGGTCGCGTAGGAGCTGCGCCGCAGCAGGGCGCGGACGCGGGCGAAGAGCTCGTCGAGCTCGAACGGCTTGACGAGGTAGTCGTCGGCGCCCGCGTCGAGGCCGGTGACGCGGTCGCCGACGGTGTCGCGCGCGGTGAGCATCAGGATCGGTGTGACGCTGCCGGAGGCCCGCAGCCGGCGGGCCGCCGTCAGCCCGTCCATCCGGGGCATCTGGATGTCCAGGACGATCAGGTCGGGGGCGTACGAGGCCGCCCGGTCGAGGGCGTCGAGCCCGTCGACGGCGGTCTGCACGGCGTACCCCTCGAAGGCGAGACTGCGGCGCAGGGCCTCGCGTACGGCCGGTTCGTCGTCGACGACGAGGATCCGCGCTTCGCCTTCGGCGGGGTTCATGGATGGGTCTCCCGGGTGTGTTGGCCGGCCGCGGTGTGCGGCGGGTGACGGCGCTTCCAGCCTCGCACGGGCGGGCCGGGTCCCGTCCGCCTAGTGCTGTGGCCGGAAAGGTGTGCCGGGTCGCGGTGTCCGGTGCGGTGCATCGCAAGGCGGAGGGCCGCGGCTCGTACTGGACGTACTTGCGTGGTCCGACAACGCGGCGAGGTGCCGTGCCGGGCGCCGCGACCCGGTGGACCTTTCCGGTCACAGCACTAGAAGACGGTGCCGAAGCCGTCGGCGGCGGATCCGCCGCCGGTGCCGGTGTCCGGGGAGCCGGCCCCGCCGGGGCCGCCCTTGCGGAGGGAGTCCAGGTCGGCCTTGATCGTGTTCACCGGGATGGCGAAGCCGAGGCCGACGCTGCCGGCGGCGGAATTGCCGGAGGCGGGAGAGTAGATCGCGGAGGGCATGCCCACGATCTCGCCGTTCATGTTGACCAGGGCGCCGCCGGAGTTGCCGGGGTTGAGGGAGGCGTCCGTCTGGAGGGCCTTGTACGAGGTGGTGTCGGACCCGGTGTCCCCGTTGAACTGGCGGCCGCCGAAGGAGAACGGCCAGCTGTCCCCGTCCTGCTGCCGGCCCTGGGGTGACTGCTGCTCGGACTTCGGCACCTTCACCTCGCGGTTCAGGGCGGAGACGATGCCGCTGGTGACGGTGCCGGTGAGGCCGTCGGGGGAGCCGATGGCGACGACCTGGTCGCCGACCTTGACGCCGCCGGAGTCGCCGAGCCTGGCGGGCTTCAGCCCGGACGCGCCCTGGAGCTTGATCAGGGCCAGGTCCTTGTCGGGGTCCGTGCCGACGATCTTGGCGGAGTACTTCTTGCCGTTGCTCATGGTCACCTGGATTTCGGCGGCGCCGCTCACCACGTGGTTGTTGGTGACGATCTCGCCGTCGGCGGTGATCACGACGCCGGAGCCGGTGCCCTGGCCGGAGCCGGTGCGGACGTCGATACGGACGACCGAGGGGCTGACCTGCTCGGCGACTCCGGAGACGGTGCCATTGCCGGACTGCGCGACGTTGGTGCCGTTGACGCCGCCGACCGCGGCGGTGGCCTGCCGGTCCATCAGCTGCTGGACGGCGGCCGCGGTGCCGCCGCCGACCAGGGCTGCGGCGAGTGCGACCGCGGCCAGCAGGGCGACGGGCCGCTTGGCGCGCGGTGCGGGGGGCGCGGCGTGGGCGGGCTGGCGCGGGCCGCCGTCCTCGCCCCGGCCGCCCACGCCGGCTCCGCCCGCTGCCGCCGGAACCGTCTCGCCGCGGATGACCGGCGGCTGGTGCGCCTCGTGCCAGCCGGGGGCGGCGGGCGGGTAGGAGGGCGGCGGCGGGTAGGCCGCGGCCCCGGCACCGGTTCCGGCCCCGGTTCCCGTACCGGTGCCGACCCCGGTCTCGTGCGCCAGACGGTCGCGCCCGCGCTGCCAGTCCTCGCCGAACGGCGCGTGCTGGGCCGGGCTGTTCTCCTGCGGGTACTCGCCTTCGCGGCGGAAGCTGTCGGTCATGACAGTGACTCTTCCCGCCGATGATGAGAGCTTCCTGAGCCGGGCCTGAGAAGCCCGACAGAACCGCGTATGCGCGATATGAGAACCGGCCTTGACCCTCGACCTGGTGGAGGTCCCAGAGTCACGGGTGTGGAGAGCGAGATGCACAGCATTGGTGAGACGGGCCGCGACAGCGGATTGGGCGTGAGCGCCCTGCGGTTCTACGACCGCGCGGGCGTCCTGGTGCCCGCCCGGGTGGACCCGGCGACGGGATACCGCTGGTACGCGCCCGAGCAGCTCGACGAGGCCCGGCTGCTGGCCCGGCTCCGGCAGGCGGGGATGCCGCTCGCGGACATCCGGCTCGTGCTGGCGGGCTGGTCCGGCGGCGACACCGGCCTGGTGCCCCGCCTGCTGGACGCCCACCTGCGGCGGCTCGAACGCGAACTCGCCGATGCGCGCGGAGCGCTCGCCACGGTACGCGCGCTACTGGGACCCAAGGAGAACACCATGACCACCACCACCCGCACCGCCCGGCTGACCCTGCCCGCCGCGGAGTTCGCGGCCGCACTGGACGCCGTACGCTTCGCCGTCGGCGGCGACCCCGAACTGCCGGTGCTCGGCGGGATCCTCTTCGACGCGGAGGGGACGGGCCTGCACCTCGTGGCCACCGACCGCTACCGGATGGCCGTGGCCCGCGCGTCCACCACCGGCCACGGCGGCGAGCGGGTGCAGCTGACCGTGCCCGCCCCGCTCGTGGACGCGATGCGGGCCCTGCTGGGCGACGGCTCCACGGCCGTCCTGACCGTGGACGGGGACGGGGTCGAGCTGGAGACCGAGGGCCGCCGGGTGGCCGGGCGGGGCCTCGGCGAGGAGTTCCCCGACTACCGCCGCCTGATGCAGCTGCCCGAGGGGCGCCGCATCGCCCTGGACGTACCGGCCCTGCGACGGGCCCTTGCCGCTCAGGGCGGCGAAAGGTGCGCCCTGGTCCTGACGGACACGGTGACCGTCGCCGACGACGCCTGCGCCGCCGACGCGGACCTCGACGGCGACCGGGTGGGGGTCAACCCCGCCCTCCTCCTCGACGCGCTCGCCGCCGGGGAGGACATGCTGCTGGAGTACGTCGGCCCCAAGGCCCCGCTGGTGCTCCTGCGCCGGGGCACCGAGGACGCCTTCTCCCTGCTGATGCCGTGCACCCTCGACGCGTGACCGCGTGACCGCGTGACCGCGTGAGCCGGTGACCGCGCGCCCTCGTGACCGCGCGGGATCAGCGGCAGCCGCAGGAGCGGCGGATCACCAGGGCGGAGGGGAACTGCTTCAGCCGTTCCCGACGTGAGCCGGCCACGCGCAGGCCGTCGTCCAGCACCAGGTCCACGGCCGCGCGGGCCATCGCCGGGCGGTCCGAGGCGATCGTGGTCAGCGGCGGGTCCGTGAGGGCGGCTTCCTTGACGTCGTCGAAGCCCGCGACGGCCAGTTCCCCCGGCACGTCGATGCGCAGCTCGCGCGCGGCACGCAGCACGCCGATGGCCTGGTCGTCCGTGGCGCAGAAGATGGCGGTCGGGCGGTCGGGCCGGGCCAGGACCTCCAGGGCGACCGTGTACGCGTCGTAGCGGTTGTAGGGGGCCTCGATGAGCCGGCCCTCCACCGAGCGGCCGGACTCCTGCATGGCCCGCCGCCAGCCCTCGACGTGGTCGGCGACCGGGTCGCCGACCGACGGGGTGTTCTCGACGCCGCCGATGCAGGCCACGTACTCGTGCCCGTGCTCCAGCAGGTGGCGGGTGGCGAGCTGGGCGCCGCCGATGTCGTCCGTGACGACGGCGACGTCGTCGATCGCCTCCGGGCGCTCGTGCAGCAGCACGACCCGGGCGTCCCAGGCCTCGATCTCGCTGGCGGCCTGCTCGCTCATGCCCTGGCTGACCAGGATCAGGCCGGAGACCCGCATGCCGAGGAAGGCCCGCAGGTAGTGGACCTCGCGCTCGGTGCGGTAGTCGGAATTGCCGACGAGCACCATCTTCCCGCGCTCGGCGGCGGCCTGCTCGACCGCGTGCGCCATCTCCGCGAAGAACGGCTGACGCGCGTCGGGGACGATCATGCCTATGAGGTCGGTGCGCCGCGACGCCATCGCCTGGGCGACCCGGTCCGGGCGGTAGCCCAGGTCCTTGATCGCGGCGAGTACACGCTCGCGCGTGGCCGGGGCGACCGGCCGGGGTCCGTTGTTGATGACGTAGCTCACGACGGCGGTAGACGTACCCGCAAGTCGTGCCACGTCATCCCGCGTCACCTTGGCCACGCGCGGCAGTCTACGCGGGGTGACCTACCTCTGGGCAGGGCGTCCTGCCGAGTGGATGCTCACAGGATCTTCGGCCGATCGGGTGACGGCCGGGTCCTGCTGCGCGGTCGTCCGCGCCGCGGCCTGCGCGGCCGTCTTGGCCGCCGCCTGCGCCGCGGCCTCCGCCGCCGCCCGCTCGACCTTCTCCGGCGTGACGAAGCGGTAGCCGACGTTGCGGACCGTGCCGATCAGGGACTCGTGCTCGGGGCCGAGTTTCGCGCGCAGCCGCCGTACGTGCACGTCGACGGTCCGGGTGCCGCCGAAGTAGTCGTAGCCCCAGACCTCCTGCAGCAGCTGGGCGCGCGTGAAGACCCGGCCCGGGTGCTGGGCGAGGTACTTGAGCAGCTCGAACTCCTTGAAGGTGAGGTCGAGCACCCGCCCCTTGAGCTTGGCGGAGTAGGTCGCCTCGTCCACCGACAGGTCGCCGTTGCGGATCTCCATCGGGGAATCGTCCGAGCCCAGCTGCTGGCGGCCGGTGGCCAGCCGCAGCCGCGCCTCGACCTCGGCCGGGCCGGCGGTGTCCAGCAGGACGTCGTCGATGCCCCAGTCGGCGGTGACGGCCGCGAGGCCGCCCTCGGTGACGACGAGGATCAACGGACAGCCGGGTCCGGTGGAGCGGAGCAGCTGGCACAGCGACCGCACCTGCGGCAGGTCGCGGCGGCCGTCCACGAGGATGACATCGGCTCCCGGGGTGTCCACCAGGGCGGGGCCCTCGGCCGGGGCCACCCGGACGTTGTGCAGCAGCAGGCCGAGTGCGGGGAGCACCTCGGTGGACGGCTGCAGGGCGTTGGTGAGCAGCAGGAGTGAGCTCACGACCGACCACCTGCCCGGGTCGGACGGTGGTGCACGGTTCGCTGGTCCATCACGTCGGTTCCTCCTCGGTCCCGTCGAGGACGTGCGCGGTACTGCTTCGTACGGCTTGCCCGGTGTCCGGCGGTCCCCGCGCCCTGGGGTCCGCATGGATACCACTGTTCTCGGTTCGTTCAACGTTCTGAAAGCACAAAAGGACCCGGGGGCAACATTGCCCGGATCCTCTCGCCAAGCAGAATAGCCCACCCGCGCTTTCGTGGCAGAGGCTTCTTCCTCTTCCGCTTCTGTGGTTCATCCCACGCTGCCGCCCTGGTTGGGGGCGGGTTTCACCGGATCGGCGGCCCGCCGAGAGGTACCGCCGGGCCCCGGGCGCACACCCGGCGCGTCGGGGCACGCCGGGGTCAGGGGTGGGAGGGGCCATCATGGAGGCCGACGGTAGAGAGCCGACGATAGGAGCTGCAGTGGCAACCGGAACCATCCGCTACTGGGCGGCGGCCAAGGCCGCGGCCAAGACGGCGGAGGAGCCGTACTCGGCGGGCACACTGGCCGAGGCGCTCGACGCCGTGCGGGAACGCCACCCCGGGGAGCTGACCCGGGTCCTGCTGCGCTGCTCCTTCCTCGTGAATGACGAGCCTGTGGGCAAGCGCCCGCACGATTCCGTCCCGCTGACCGAGGGCGGCACCGTAGAGGTGCTTCCGCCGTTCGCGGGCGGGTGAGCGGGAGCCGATGAGCACGCCTGAAGAGCAGCAGCGACAGCAGTACGCGCAGCAGCAGCAACAGCAGCAACAGCAGCAGGATCCGTACGGGACCCAGACCTGGCAGTCCGACACCTGGGACACCAGCTACCAGCCGGTGCACCCGCCGCTGGGTGCGGTGCCCGGGCAGCCGGTCGCGCCCGAGAGCTGGTACCGGGAGGAGGCCCCGGCGGCCCCGGGCCCCTGGCCGGACGGCTACGCCCAGGCCCAGGCGCAGGCTCAGGCACCCGCACCGGACCCGTACCAGCAGGTGGCTCCGGAGGGCTGGTTCCGGGACGAGGCCCAGGCCCAGGGACAGGCCCTGACTCCCGCTGCGGCTCCGGTCCAGGACTGGCCGCAGGGTGCCGAGACGGCTTATCTGCCGCCGTACCCGGGCCCCGAGCACGAGCAGCAGCCGCCGCAGCTCCAGCAGCCGGTGGCTCCGGAGGGCTGGTTCCGGGACGAGGCCCAGGCCCAGGGACAGGCCCGGACTCCCGCCGCGGCTCCGGTCCAGGACTGGCCGCAGGGCGCCGAGACGGCCTATCTGCCGCCGTACCCGGGCCCCGAGCACGAGCAGCAGCCGCCGCAGCACCAGCAGCACCAGCAGCCGCCGGTCGAGCAGACCGCGTACCTGCCGCCGGTGACGGACGTGTCCGCCGCCGAGCAGACCGCGTACCTCCCGCCCCAAGCCGCGGCCTCCGCCCCGGGCGCGGACCCGGCCGAGGTCCCCGGCGAGCCGCAGGAGATCACCTCCTGGTCCCCGCCGACCCTCGCCGGCAACACCGTGCGCGCCGTCGACCCGGCCCAGGCCCGCGCCGAGGGCCGCTCGCCGATCATCGATCCCGGACCGCAGCCCGCCATAATCACCGCCGTCCTCGGACTGCTGCTCGCCGTGGCCGCCGCCCTCGGGCAGTACGCCCTGCTCCTGCCGCTGATCGCCCTCCAGGGCCTCACCGCGGCCGGCTGGTTCCGCCTCAACGGCATGTGGCCGGCCCGCCAGGGCATCGCCCTCGCCTTCGCCGGAGCCGTCGTCGCCGACGTGGCCGTGCTCGCCGTGGACTCCCCGTACGGACCCGGCGCGATCGTGGGCACCCTCGGCGCCTGGGTGCTGCTCACGCTCGTCCTCCAGCTGCGCAGCCACGCCGATCCCGACGAGCGGATGTACGGCCTGATGGCCTCCGTGGCCTCGGCCGCGCTCGCCATCATCTGCGCCGGCTACCTGGCGGCCGATTCCGCCGCCGCCACGGTCGGCGCCGCGGCCGTCGCGGTCGCCGTCTTCACGCGTGCGCTGCCGCTGCCCACCGCCCCGTCGGTCGGCGTCTCGCTGGCCGCGGCCGCCGGCGCCGGCATCGCGGTCGGCGGTATGACCTCGGTCGGCGTGGGCGGGGCCCTCATCGGTCTCGTCGCCGGCGTGTGCGCGCTGGTCGGGCTGCGCGTGGCGGCGTACGACTACCCGTCGAAGTTCGTGCACATGACGGCCGGTGTCGCGCTGCCGCTCGCGGCGGCCGCCCCCGCCGTGTACCTGATCGGCAGGGTGGTGGGCTGATCCCTCCCCGACGAGGGGCATGGTCAACTAGAACGCACGTACCGACTAGTAGGGGGAGGGAACGTGCGTTTCCTGCGCGTCGTTGTGATCATCGGAGTGGTGCTGGGAGCCCTGTTCGTGGGCGTGGACCGCTGGGCGTCCGGCTATGCCGAGAACCAGCTGGCCGAGCGGATACAGGCGCGGCAGGGCCTGGCCGGCTCCTCGGAGGTGGAGATCCACGGATTCCCCTTCCTCACCCAGCTGGCCGGCCGCGAGCTGGACCGGGTCGACCTGAAGCTGCGGGGCGTCGAGATCGCCGCCGAGGGCCGCAAGACCCGGCTCTCCGAGCTGGACGCGAGCTTCCGCAGCGTGACGCTGGACGGTGACTACAGCGGCGGCACCGCCCAGCGGGCCGAGGGCAGCGCGCTCATCACGTACGCGGACCTGACGGCGGCCTCGCAGAGCGGCGCGACCCTCGCCTACGGCGGGGCGCCGGGCAAGGTGAAGGTCACCGCGTCCGTGGACCTCCTCGGCAAGACCCTGACGCACAGCGTGGTGGCGACCATCACCCTCCAGGATGCGCCGGGCGGAAAGGGCGGGAAGATCGTCCGGGTGCGCGCCGACGAGGTGCCCGGCGGGAGCGTTCCGCTGGTCGAGAAGACGATCCGCAAGAAGACCGACTTCGACCGCGATCTCGGCAGCGGCATGCCGGCCGGACTCCAGCTGTCGTCCCTGACCTCGGACGAGGCCGGTGTGCACCTCACGCTGGGCGGCTCGAACGTGGTGGTGGCCGGATCGTGAGACGGTGCGGTCCGATCCGCAGAAGGACGGGCCGCACAACGGGTCCCGGGGGCGGCGCGGCGGCCGCCCGGGGCACTCGGATCCCAATATTCGGACGATCCTGTCTCGGTATATGACACGCCGGTGACAGGGCGGCCGATTCGTCCCTACGATCCATGGCTATGAAGCATCAGCAGGCGGACCTCACGAAGCGACGGGCAGTAGACCTGTGTCGCGTCGCCGCCATGCTCTGTCGATCCATGTGACCTGTGAGCGCATCCGCTCCATCGACCGGACGACGGCCCCACGGCCCTTCCCGCGTGACCGCACCAGAAGCCTCCTGATCCCCTGACGCCTCCCCGCGCAGGACCTCGAGCGCACCCGCAGGCACGCAGCACCGCGTCACCCGCACAGCCCCGCCGCACACTGCCCCGGAGGAGAACACCATGAGCCGCAGCGACGTCCTCGTAGACGCCGACTGGGTCGAGGCCCACCTGAACGACGCCAATGTCGTCATCGTCGAGGTGGACGAGGACACGTCCGCGTACGACAAGAACCACATCACCAACGCCGTCCGGATCGACTGGAAGAGCGACCTCCAGGACCCGGTCCGCCGCGACTTCGTGGACCAGGAGGGCTTCGAGAAGCTCCTCTCCGCCAAGGGCATCTCCAACGACGACACCGTCGTCCTCTACGGCGGCAACAACAACTGGTTCGCGTCCTACGCCTACTGGTACTTCAAGCTCTACGGTCACCAGGACGTGAAGCTCCTCGACGGCGGCCGCAAGAAGTGGGAGCTCGACTCCCGCGACCTGGTCGACGGCAAGGACGTCCCGAACCGCCCGGCCACCGAGTACAAGGCCAAGGCCCAGGACACCTCCATCCGCGCCTTCCGCGACGACGTCGTGGCCGCGATCGGCTCCCTGAACCTGGTCGACGTCCGTTCGCCCGACGAGTTCTCCGGCAAGCTGCTCGCCCCGGCCCACCTCCCGCAGGAGCAGTCGCAGCGCCCCGGCCACGTGCCGAGCGCCCGCAACATCCCGTGGTCGAAGAACGCCAACGACGACGGCACCTTCAAGTCGGACGACGAGCTGACCGCCCTCTACGAGGCGGAGCAGGTCGATCTGGCGAAGGACACCATCGCCTACTGCCGCATCGGTGAGCGCTCCGCGCTCACGTGGTTCGTGCTGCACGAGCTCCTGGGCCAGGAGAACGTCAAGAACTACGACGGTTCGTGGACCGAGTACGGCTCGCTCGTGGGCGTGCCGATCGAGCTCGGCCCCAACAAGTAACCAGACCACCGGGCACGCGACGCCCTCGTAGTACGACCTCTCTAGGACAGGACAGAGAACATGTGTGGAGCACAGATCGGCGGGCCCGACCTCGCGACGCTGAAGCCCGGTGAGACCGCCATCCAGGGTCAGATCACCAAGGACGGCGAGCCGGTGTCCGGCTACGTCCGCCTGCTGGACTCGACCGGTGAGTTCACGGCCGAGGTCCCGACCTCGGCGACCGGCCAGTTCCGCTTCTACGCCGCCACCGGCTCCTGGACGCTGCGCGCGCTCGTCCCGGGTGCCCAGGCGGACCGTGCCGTGGTGGTCGCCGAGGCCGGCGGCGTGACGGACGTGGCGATCGCGGTCTGAGCACCGCCCAGGTGATCGCCTGAAAGAACGGCCGAAGGGCCGCACCCCCGGGGGTTGGACGCCACTGGAACGGGGTGCGGCCCTTCGTGCCGTCCGGACGGGTCCGCGCCCGTCCGGACGTCTTGCGCCCGGGGGCGGCGGACCTACGCTGGAGGCATGTACGCCCGGCGCCGACGCGCCTACTTCCTGCTGATGGGCGGATGCCTGGTCCTCTTCGTCTCCGCCTGGGCCGTCGTGCGCCTGTGGTCGGTCGAGGCCGCGGTGGCCATGTGCGTGGTCGCGATGGTCATTCCGCCGGTCGCCGCGATGATCGCCAACCGGCGCGGCCCGGACGACCGCTGGTGGGACGACCCCTCGGGCGATCCGAAGTCCGACGAGTGGTGGGACGAGCTGGACGGGAAGCGGCGCCACGAGGACTGAAACGCCGCGAGACGAGAATGTGATCCACATTCGTACAACTGCCCTCCTCCGGTACGGGTCATGGGGTACGCGCGGGTAAGCAACCCGCGCCACCAGGCTTGTGGGGGACCCTTTTGGAACACGAACAGACCATCCCTGAGCAGCGGAACACGGGGGAGGCCGGGGCAGATCCGCACGTTCCGGATGCTCCGGAATCCGCCGACTCCCCGGATGCGCCGGCCGACGCTCCGGCCCCGCGTCCCCGCCGGGGGCGGGGCCGTACGACGATCCTGATCGCGGGCGCGGCCGTGCTCGGCGTGCTCGCCGGTACGGTCACCGGCTACGCGGTCCAGTACCACCGCGAGCCCACCCCCCTGGCGCCGCTGGCGCAGCAGGACGTGAAGGGCCCGAAGCCGCTGGCGGTCAACGACACGACGACCCTGCGCTCGATCAACGCCAACCGCTGGCACAAGGCGGACGAGGACCTCGTCAAGAAGCTGGTGGAGGTCCCCGGCGGAGCCCAGAACGTCTTCTCGGGCCCGCAGTCCCCGGACGAGTTCTCCATCGACCACTTCGCGAAACCGTCCGGTGGGGTCGGCGGCATCATCGCCGACGGCGTCCGGCGGATCGCCTCCGTGCACTGGTCCGTGGACGACCGGGACTTCGTCGAGATCACCCTGCTCCAGTTCCGGAACCGCAGGGGGGCCGAAGAATTCCAGGCGGGTGTGAACAGCTACATGCCGACGAAGAAGTTCGCGGGCAACAACGGCCGGGAGGTTCCGGGCGTTCCCGATGACTTCGGCCAGCTGTGGATCGACTCCGAAGCCGACGAGAAGCCCGGCTACCACCCGCTCCGCCACGGCACTGCGATCGTCCGCCGCGGCGACATCGTCATGCACCTCAAGTTCACGAACAACCGCGGCAAGGTCGACGCGAACGCCGTCGCCGAGCTGGCCAAGCGACAGATGGAGCGGCTGTGAGCGAGCGGCAGAACGTGACCGACGCCGTGAAGGCCGGCACGCCGGAGCCGGCCGTGCCCGCAGAGCCGGCCGTGCCGGAGGCGGCGGCGCCCGAAGCCGTGGCGCCCGAAGCCGTGGCGCCGGAAGCCGTCGTGCCCGAGGGGGCGGCGCCGGAAGCCGTCGCTCCCGAGCCCGTGGCGGCTGAGCAGGCCGTGCCCGAGCCCGCTGTGGCCCCGGCCGTTGTGCCCGAGGCCGTGGCGGCGGAGCCGATTGCGCCTGAGCCCGTCGTGCCCGAGGCCGCCGTGGCCCCGGTCGTCGCCCCTGAGGCCGTCCAGGAGCCCGCGCCCGCGCGCAGGGCGAACCGTCGGACCGTCAGGCTGGTGGCCGCCGCCGTGGGCGCCGTCGTCCTCGTGGGCGCCGGCCTGGGGGCCGCGGCCGCACTCGGCGATGCCGACCGGACCGCGCCCACCCGCTACTGGCTGGCCGAGGACGCACCCGTCGCCGAGGCGGGCGAGGCGCCGTCCGTACCGGCCAACGAGCTTCAGAGCAAGCTGCTGCCGCTCCCCAAGGACTACTGGCTCGGCCCCGACGTCGACGCCGAGGGCAACAACTACTTCATCTCGGGCGAGCGGGCCCTGCAGATCGCCAAGGAGGACCACACGGGTCTCTCCGGCGACGAGCGCGCGGAGCGCGACAAGGCCCTCTCCGGTCTGAAGCTCAAGGGGGTGGCCGGACGCAGCTACGCCAGGCGCCACGGCGCCGGCGCGTCGGTGGTCGAGATCCAGCTCATGCAGGCGGATCCCCAGCAGCTCGCCCAGTTCGGCGAGTTCAGCAAGAAGATCCTCTCGCTCGTCGACGCCGACGGGAAGGCGCCCAAGGTGGACGGCTTCCCGGACGCCAAGTGCATGCTGACCCCCCTCATCCGGGAGAAGGACGAGAAGATCGACGCCCTCGACTGCCTGGCCGTCCAGGGCGACGTGATGGTGAGCTTCCGGGTGTACGGGTCCGGGGACTTCCTGCCCAATGACGCAGCGGCCCTGTTCAAGGAACAGCTGAACCACCTCAAGTCCCCCGGAGAGTCCGCGTGAGCGAGCAGAACACCATCGACGCGACCCCCGCGGCCGCGGCCGCGGGTCCGGAGGCCGCGGCCGCGGTCGAGGACGCGCCGGCGCCCGGCCCCGGGGCGGCCCCGGAAGCCCTGCCCAAGGACCGCCGCCGGCTGTTCGCCGCACTGCGCTGGACCGCCGCCGTCGCCGTCTTCGCCGTCGTCGGCGCGGGCGTCGCGTACGGGATCACCCGGACCGAGCGCACCGACATCCCCGGCCTGTCCACCGAGAGCGACGGCCGCTGGACGTTCCCGGCGCTCTCCAGGCCCGCGCTGCCCGCGGGCGCCCCCGTGCCCCAGGGCCCGGACAACAAGGACGAGACGCACTACGCGGTGCTCTCCGGCCTGCTCCTGCCCGCGCCCGAGGGCGCGAAGACCGACGACGCGTTCAAGGCGGACAAGGGCGGGGCGGTGTCGGTCGACGCCTTCCTGGAGGAGTACACCCCCGAGGCCCGCGAGAAGCTGAAGCAGCAGCTCGAATGGGACGGGCTGCGCCAGATCACCGGGCGCGGCTGGACCATGGCGGACGGCACGCGTACCCACGTGTACCTGCTGCGCTTCCACGCGTCGGGCTTCGTGGACGCCTTCAAGGGCTGCACGTTCAACGCGCCGCTGGACGGCGTCTCGGCCCTGGACCTGGACGACGTCTGGAACAAGGCCAAGAACACGCAGGCCAGCAGCCTCCCGATGGGATTCCCGGGGTCGGGCGTGATCGGCGAGCGCGAGGTCACCGTGTACCAGGAGGTCCCGCCCGTCCTCGGCGACGAGCAGACCAAGATCGGCTGCCTCCAGGCGGGTGACATCCTGGGCATGGTCGTCCAGACCCGCAAGGGCGAGGTGGCCCCCGTCCCCTTCCACCAGACCGTGCTGCTGCAGGGCCAGCTCCTGAGCTGACCGCCGGGGCCGTGCCACGGTGCCCGGCCCCGGCCGGGCACCGGCGGGCGCACGGGTGCGGCCCACCTCACCGCGTGTGCCGGTCCCCGGGCCAGTAGGCTTGGGGACCGGCCCCGTACAGCCCCGAAACGATTCCGAGGAGCACCCCGTGCTTGAGGCAGTCTTCACCTCCCTGCTGGTCCTGGTCTGCGTCGGCGTCATGGCCTTCACCGGCCTGGCCGTCAAGAAGCTGTACCAGGGTCAGCGCTGAGCCTCGGCCCAGCCGACTGACCGCCCCGGAACCCCTCCCACAGATCGCCTGAGCAGCCATTCATGATCCAGATCCCGTCCGACCTGAACCCGGGCCTCGTCCCGCTCGCCTTCCTCCTCGGCAACTGGGAGGGTGCGGGAGTCTTCGACTTCCCCGGTGAGGAGAAGTGCAACTTCGGCCAGGAGGTCGTCTTCAGCCACGACGGCCGGGACTTCCTGGAGTACACCTCCCACACCTGGGTCCTCGACGCCGAGGGCAACAAGGTGCGCCCGCTGGAGTCGGAGTCGGGTTACTGGCGCATCGACAAGGACCGCAAGGTCGAGATCGTCATGGTCCGCGACCAGGGCGTCGTCGAGGTCTGGTACGGCGAGCTCGCCGACCAGAAGCCCCAGATCGACCTGGTCACCGACGCCGTCGCCCGCACCGCTGCCTCCGGCCCGTACAGCGGCGGCAAGCGGCTCTACGGCTACGTGAAGAGCGACCTCATGTGGGTCGGCGAGAAGGCCACGCCCGACGTCGAGCTGCGCCCGTACATGTCGGCCCAGCTCAAGAAGGTCGTCACGCCCGAGGAGGTCGCCGAGATGGCGCGCAACCTCCCGGACATGCCGGACGACGGCATCGCCTTCTTCCGCTGATCCACAGGCCGTACGCACGTACGCAAGGCTGTGCGAAAGGGGACCGCGGGACAGCCCGCGGTCCCCTTCGCGCGCATACACTGGCCGGGTGGGGAGCAGCGTGGACACCGAAAGCTCTGACTGGAAGAGCGACCTGCGGCAGCGCGGATACCGGCTGACACCGCAGCGCCAGCTCGTGCTCGAAGCGGTCGACGCCCTGGAGCACGCCACCCCGGACGAGATCCTCGTCGAGGTGCGCAAGACCGCCTCCGGGGTCAACATCTCCACCGTCTACCGCACGCTGGAGCTCCTGGAGGAGCTGAAGCTGGTCTCGCACGCCCACCTCGGGCACGGGGCGCCCACCTACCACCTCGCCGACCGGCACCACCACATCCACCTGGTCTGCCGGGACTGCTCCGAGGTCATCGAGGCGGACGTGGACGTCGCCGCCGAGTTCACGGCGAAGCTCCGCACCGCCTTCGGCTTCGAGACCGACATGAAGCACTTCGCGATCTTCGGTCTGTGCCGCAAGTGCGCCGCCAAGCAGCGTGCCGACACCCCCTAGCAGGGTCGTACGCTTGGTCCCATGACCAGCAGCCCCTTGCTCCATCTCCCCGGCGCCGTACCGGCCGAAGGCCGTGACGAGGGCGTCGCCGCCCACTACGGCGAGCTGTACGGCGAACAGCGCGCCCTCGCGGAAGGGCGCGGCTTCGTCGACCTCTCGCACCGCGGAGTCGTCACCGTCACCGGGCCGGAGCGCCTGAGCTGGCTGCACCTGCTGCTCACCCAGCACCTCACCGAGCTGCCCGCCGGGCAGGCCACCGAGGCGCTGATCCTTTCCGCGAACGGCCACATCGAGCACGCGCTGTACCTCGTGGACGACGGCGAGACCACGTGGGCGCACGTGGAGCCGGGCACCCAGGGCGACCTGATCGCCTACCTGGAGTCCATGAAGTTCTTCTACCGCGTCGAAGTCACGGACCGCACCGAGGAGTTCGCGGTCGTGCACCTGCCGGCCGGCTCCATCGCCGAGGTCGCCAAGGAGCACGTCGTACGGGAGACCGCGCACGGCCGTGACGTCTTCCTGCCCCGCGCCGAACTGGAGGCCTTCGCGGCCGGGCACGGCCCCGCCGCCGGACTCCTCGCGTACGAGGCACTGCGCGTCGAGGCGCACCGGCCGCGGCTCGGCCTGGAGACCGACCACCGCACCATTCCGCACGAGCTGGGCTGGATCGGCACCGCCGTGCACCTGCAGAAGGGCTGCTACCGCGGCCAGGAGACGGTGGCCCGCGTCCACAACCTGGGGAAGCCCCCGCGCCGTCTGGTCTTCCTGCACCTGGACGGCTCGGAGGTGCTGCTCCCGGCGCACGGCACCCCGCTGCGGCTCGCCGCGGACGGGGAGGAGGGCCGCCAGCTGGGCTTCGTGACCACCGCCGTCCGCCACCACGAGCTGGGCCCGATCGCGCTCGCCCTGGTCAAGCGCAACGTGCCGGTCGACGCGCCGCTGCTGGCCGGGAAGACGGCCGCCGCGCAGGAGATCGTCGTAGCCCCGTAGCCCCGTAGCCCGTTAGCTCCGTAGCCGGGACGTCCTAGACGTCGATGACGATGGTGAACGGGCCGTGATTGGTGAGCGAGACCCTCATGTCCGCGCCGAACCGGCCCGTCTCCACCGTCGCGCCGAGCGCGCGCAGCTGCGCCACGATCTCGTCGACCAGCGGTTCGGCCACCGGGCCGGGAGCGGCCGCGTTCCAGGTGGGCCGGCGGCCCTTGCGGGCGTCGCCGTAGAGCGTGAACTGGGAGATGACCAGCAGCGGGGCGCCGTTGTCGCTGCAGGACTTCTCGCCCTCCAGGATCCGTACGGACCACAGCTTGCGCGCCAGCACCGCCGCCTTCTCCGGGGTGTCGTCGTGGGTCACCCCCACCAGCACGCACAGCCCCTCGCCGACGATCTCGCCCACGGTCTCGCCGTCCACGACGACGCTCGCGCCGTCGACCCTCTGCACCACTGCTCGCATACCACCTGTGTATCAGGCTTGCACCCGTCCGGGGCCGATCGGGTGGAGTGGGACTGCACGGGGACCACGGAGAGTGGCACGATGCACGCAGGCGGTGCGGGTACGCCGCACCGGTCGAGGGGACGGACCCGAACGCATGAATACTTCTGGTACCTCCGTACCTGCATCACCCGCCTCCGTCGCAGCTGCCGCGGTCCGACCGCCCGCGCAGCGCACGGCCGAGACGCAGGGGCCGCAGGCCCCGACCACTGCCCTCGGGCTGCCGGAACTGCGCGCGCTGCGCCGCGACGCGCAGCGCGACGAGGCCGATCTGAGCTATGTGCGCAGACTGCTCCAGGGCCGCATCGACATCCTGCGCGCGGAGCTGGCCCGGCGGACGGACCCCGAGACGCCGGTGGTGGACCGGCTCTCGGTGATCCTCGCCGACGCCCCCTCCAGCCGCAGCGCCTCGGCCCGGCACGTCACGCTCGGTACCCCGCACAGCGAGGAGTACCGGCTGCTGGCGGCCGAGATGCTGTCCGACGTGGAGCTCTCGGACCTGGGCGCCCGTACGGACGGCGAACTGCACGACGGGATGGCGCGGCTGGTGCGCTACGAGCAGCAGGTCTCGCGCCGCCGCCAGCAGCTCCAGCGCACGGTGGACGACTGCAGCGCGGAGATCACCCGGCGGTACCGGGAGGGCGAGGCGCAGGTGGACGACCTGCTGGCGTAGAAATTCGGGCGACCGGCGGCGGTCGGGAGATTAGCGTGGGCGGCTATGAGTGCTGACGTCCGGCCGATCGCCGAATCCGAACTCCCCGATTGGGTGCGCGCGGTGCACACCGGCTTCCTCACCGTGGCCCGGGTCACCGACTCCGACATCGCCCAGAGGGCCAAGTACAGCGACTTCTCCCGCATGCAGGGAGCGTTCGACCCCGACAGCGGCCGGTGCGTGGCCGCGCTGCGTTCGTTCCCGCAGGAGCTGACCGTGCCGGGCGGGGCGGCCGTCCCCGCCACCGCGATCTCCAGTGTGGGCGTGCTGCCCACCCATCGCCGCCAGGGTCTGCTGACGCGGATGATGGCCGCCGAGTTCGCCGCGGCCGCGGCGCGCGGCGATGCGCTGGCGACGCTGATCGCCGCCGAGTACCCGATCTACGGGCGGTACGGGTTCGGGCCCGCCACCTCGCTCGTGGAGTGGGAGATCGACGTACCGCGCACCGGGCTGGACCGGAGGCTGTCGGCGCCCGTGGACGGCGGGCGGATCGAGCTGGTGGACGTCGAGGACGTGCGTCGGGTGGGGCCCGGGCTGCACGAGCGGCTGCGGGCGGTCACACCCGGGGTCGTGAACCGGGACGAGCGCTGGTGGAGCCTGGCGACCGGTCTGGAGGAGTGGTCCTACCGCCCCTACAAGGGGAAGTTCCACGCCGTGTACCGGACGGCGGAGGGGGAAGTGACCGGTCTCGCCGTCTACACCGCCGACGACCACTGGGCGGACGCGAAGGTGCCGCAGAACACCGTGCAGGTCGTGGACCTGCTGGCGGTCACCCCGCAGGCGGAGCGGGCGCTGTGGCAGTTCCTGTGTTCCATCGACTGGGTGCAGAAGGTCCGCACCGGCTACCGGGCCCCCGACGACCTCGTCCCGCAGCTGCTGCCCGACCCGCGTTCGGCGCGGGTGGTCTCCGCTGCGGACTTCCTGTGGGTGCGGGTGCTGGACGTCGTACGGGCGCTGGGCGCGCGGACCTACGAGGTGCCCGGGGCGCTCGTCCTGGAGGTCACGGACGAGGCGGGGCCGGCGGCGGGCCGCTACCGGCTGGACGCGGGTGCCGGCACCTGCGCGCGGACGGAGGAGGCGGCGGACCTGCGGCTGGACGCGGGCGCGCTGGGCTCCCTGTACCTGGGGGACACCTCGGTGGCGCGGCTGGCGGCGCTGGGCCGGGTGGGCGAGGAGCGGCCGGGCGCGGTGGCGCTGGCCGACGCGGTGTTCCGTACCGCGCGCCGCCCGTGGTGCCCGGACGTCTTCTGACCGTCCCGGACGACTGCGCACCCATCGGCTCAGGCCGAAGACCGAGTACCGAGTACCGAGGACCGAACTCTGTGACATCACTTGTGGAATCCCTGCGCGCGGCGGGCTGCGTGTTCGCGGAGGAGGAGGCCGAGCTCCTGACCGGGGCCGCCACCGGCGCGGACCACCTGGCGGAGCTGCTGGCCCGCCGGGTGGGCGGCGAACCGCTGGAACACGTCGTCGGCTGGGCGGAGTTCTGCGGGCTGCGCATGGAGGTCGGCGCGGGGGCCTTCGTACCGCGCCGGCGCACCGAGTTCCTGGTGCAGGAGGCGGTGGCGCTGGCCTCGCCCGGCCCGGTGGTGCTGGACCTGTGCTGCGGGGTCGGGGCCCTGGGCGCGGCGGTGGCCGCGCAGCTGACGGGCGGCGTGGAGCTGCACGCGGCGGACATCGACCCGGCGGCGCTGGTGTACGCGCGGCGCAACGTGGCCGCGTACGGCGGCCGGGTGTGGGAGGGCGACCTGTACGCCGCGCTCCCGTCGTCGCTGCGCGGCCGGGTGGACGTGCTGGTGGTCAACGCCCCGTACGTGCCGACGGAGGAGATCGGCCTGATGCCGTCGGAGGCGCGGGAGCACGAGCCGCTGGTCTCGCTGGACGGCGGGGCCGACGGTCTGGACGTCCACCGCCGGGTGGCGGCGGGCGCCCTGCCCTGGCTGGCTCCGGGGGGGCACCTGCTGATCGAGACGAGCGCCCGCCAGTCCCCGTCGACGGCCTCGGCCCTGGCCTCGGCGGGTCTGACGGTCCGGGCGGTCACGTCGCAGGAGCTGTACGCGACGGTGGTGATCGGCCGCGCCTGACCCGGCCCGCCGGTGGGAGATGTTGCAAGCAGCACGCTTGCAATAGTTAGCAGAGTCGGGCAGGATCTCAGCATGGCATCGCTCAACGTCGGAAATCTCGGCGAGTACCTCCGTGAGCAGCGTCGGCAGGCCCAGCTCTCGCTGCGCCAGCTGGCCGAGCAGGCGGGGGTGTCGAATCCGTACCTGAGCCAGATCGAGCGCGGGCTGCGCAAGCCGAGCGCGGACATCCTGCAGCAGCTGGCCAAGGCGCTGCGGATCTCCGCGGAGACGCTGTACGTGCAGGCCGGGATCCTGGACGAACGGGACCCGGACGAGGTGGAGACGCGGGCCGTCATACTCGCCGACCCGTCCATCAACGAGCGGCAGAAGCAGGTGCTGCTCCAGATCTACGAGTCGTTCCGCAAGGAGAACGCGCTCGATGCGCCCGCCGACGAGATGCCGTCGAAGACGAACTGAAGTTGATCCGGGAGGACCAGCACATGGCCATCGCCGATGACCTGAAGAAGACCCTCACCGACCCCACTCCCCTCTACTTTGCCGCAGGCACCGCCGACCTGGCCGTGCAGCAGGCCAAGAAGGTGCCCGACCTGATCGAGCAGCTGCGCGCCGAGGCCCCCGCGCGCATCGAGGCCGTGAAGAACACGGACCCGAAGGCCGTTCAGGACGCGGTCACCGCCAAGTTCAACGAGGTGCTCGGCGCGATCGACCCGAAGAAGCTCGGGGAGACCGCCCAGGACCTGGCACTGCGCGGTGTCGGCGTGGCCGCCGAGTACGCGGTGCGCGCCAAGGAGACGTACGACAAGGTCGCCGTGCACGGCGAGCAGGCCGTGCGCAGCTGGCGCGGCGAGGTCTCCGCGGAGATCGTCGACATCGCCGTGGCCGTCGAGCCCGAGACGGGGACGCAGGCCGGGGCGGAGCCGGCGTCGGAGCCGGTGGCCGAGGCCGCCGCCGACGAGAAGCCCGTCGCGAAGAAGTCCCCCGCGCGCAAGAGCACGGCCAAGAAGGTCGCGGTCACGGCGGACGACGCGAGCTGAAGCGCAACCGCATGAGCGACGGCGGGCCGGGCACCCTTCAGGTGCCCGGCCCGTTGTGGTTCATGAAAGGGCCCGTGCCGGTAGCGTGGAGTCGGGTGGCACCGAAAGTGCGAAGCGGAAGCTGAGAAGGCGGTCGAAGCGATGTTGATGGAAGGGTTCGATCGAGGGGTGATCCCGTTCCTCGGGCTCGCCATGCTGGTGCTCGCCGTTGTGGCCTTCGTGTTCGCGCTGGTGGCGCGGGAGGACGCGTACCGGGCGGCCGGCAAGCAGAGCAAGACCTTCTGGCTGGTCATCCTCGGCGTCACCGTGGCCGTGGACTTCTTCCTGGGAATGCTGTTCCTGCAGATCGCCGGCCTCGTCGCGACCATCGTGTTCTTCGTCGACGTGCGCCCTGCCCTCAAGCAGGTCTCGGGCGGTGGCGGCCGGCGCGGCGGCAGCAGCAGTGACGGGCCGTACGGGCCCTACAACGGCGGCCGGTGACCGGAGCCCCGGCCGGGCTCAGCCCTCGGCGCGGGAGAGCAGGACCACGGCCACGTCGTCGGTGAGCTCGCCGCCGTTGAGCCGGCGCGCCTCGGTGACGGAGGCCTCCAGCAGGGCCTCACCGCTCAGACCGCGGTCCAGGTGGCGGTTGATCATGTCGACCATCCCGTCCTGGCCCAGGCGTTCCTTGCCCTCGCCGATGTGGCCCTCGATCAGGCCGTCGGTGTAGAGCATCAGGCTCCAGCTCCCGCCGAGCTCCACCTGGCGGCGCGGCCAGCGGGCCCTCGGCAGCAGCCCGAGGGCCGGGCCGCTGTTCTCGTACGGGAGCAGCTGCGCACGGCGGCCCGGCCGGGAGATCAGCGGTGCCGGATGGCCGGCCAGGCACAGGCCGGCGCGGCGTCCGTCCGGGGCGATGTCGACCGTGCACAGCGTCGCGAAGATCTCCTCGCACGGCCGCTCCACCTCCAGGACCTCCTGGAGGGTGGCCAGCAGGTCGTCGCCGCAGAGGCCGGCCAGGGTCAGGGCGCGCCAGGCGATGCGGAGCTCGACGCCGAGGGCGGCCTCGTCGGGGCCGTGGCCGCAGACGTCGCCGATCATGGCGTGGACGGTGCCGTCGGGGGTGCGGACGGTGTCGTAGAAGTCACCGCCGAGCAGGGCCCGGCTGCGGCCGGGGCGGTAGCGGGCCGCGAAGCGGAGGTCGGAACCCTCCAGCAGCGGGGTCGGGAGCAGACCGCGTTCCAGCCGGGCGTTCTCCTGGGCGCGCAGTTTCGATTCTGCAAGCTTGTACTGGGCGATGTCCGCCCGTTTTCTCTCCACGGCGTAGCGGATGGCGCGGCTCAGCAGCCGGCCGTCCAGCTCGTCCCGGAAGAGGAAGTCCTGGGCGCCGACGCGGACGGCCTCGGCCGCGCGCTCGGCGTCGTCCTCGTCGGTGAGCACGAGGACGGCGTGGCGCGGGGCGATGCGCAGGACCTGGCGCAGGGCGACCAGCCGGTCCACGGCGGTGGCGGTGGCCGTGCCGTTGCCCGTGCCGCCGGCGGTGCCGTTGACCGTGCCGTTGGCCGCGGCTCCCGGCGTACGGGCGCTGGTGTCCGGGAGGGACAGGTCCAGCAGGATGCAGTTCACGTCGGGCGTGAGCAGCCGCTCGGCCTCGGTGAGGTTGCGGGCGGTGCGGAGCCGGATGCGGTGGCCGTCGGCGTCGAGGATCTCGGGGACGGTGAGACCGCCGGCCGGATCGTCCTCGATGACGAGGAGGGTCAGCGCGGTGGCGTGAGGGGTCGCCTGCGCGACGCCCGTGGCGGCCGGGGCCGGGGCGGCGGTGTGCAGAACGGCCTGACCGCTCTCCGTGGCCGGGGTGTCCCTCTGCCGCGGTACGGGTACGGGCATCGTCTCCGGTTCCTTCCCTCCCCCCGAGGGTGCGCTCGTCCGGCAGACCCTAGCGGTCCCTGCCCGGCAAACGGAATGCCGTTCTTGGCGAAGGCCTCCGTCATATGCGGTTATCGCGGGGGAAAAACGGCCTCACTGGATGACAAAGGTCACGGCGGGGCGGCGTTTCGTCCCGTCCAGCGAGACGTGTCCCGGCCCCTGCGGGTTCCCTCCGCTTCGGACCGGTCGCGGATCGCTGCGCCCCGGCGGCGGGGCGCAGGCCGGACCGGGGGCGAAGGCGGAGGCAAGGCCGGGGGCGCAGGCGGGACGGGGGCGGGGTGCCGGGCCGTGGCGCGCCCGGGCACGCCTGCGCATGCGTGCCCGCCTGCGCGTCCGCGCACGCACCGGCCCGGCATCCCGCCCCCGTGTGCCGGGCAACCCCGCAGGGGCTTACGCGTCGGGGCGGACCACTGCCTTGATCGGCATCGAGCCCGCGCCCGCCATCGTCACGTCCCGGCCGGGCCGCGGGGCGTGGACCATCGCGCCGTCGCCGACGTACATGCCGACGTGGGTCGCGTCGTCGAAGTAGATGATCAGATCGCCCGGGCGCATGTCCTTCAGCGCGACCTTCGGCAGCAGCCGCAGCTGCTCCTGCGAGGTGCGCGGGATGCCCCGGCCGGCCGCCAGCCAGGCCTGGGAGGTCAGGCCGGAGCAGTCGAACGAGCCCGGACCCGTCGCGCCCCAGCGGTACGGCTTGCCGATCTGGGCGGTGGCGAACTGCACGGCCCGCTTGCCCGCGTCGGTCGCCGAGCCCTTGACGTCCTTCATCGCGCCCGTCGACAGCCACGCCGTCTGCGCCCTGTACTGGGCTTCGTGCTCCAGCTGGATCAGCTTGGCCTTCTCCTCGGCCTCCAGCTTGCTCTCCAGCCCCTCCGCAGCCTTGATCTTCTCCTCGATCTGCTTCTTGGCGCCCTCCTGCTTGACCCGGTTGGCCTCCAGGGTGGCCCAGCGCTCGTTCGCCTCCTGGGCGTAGTCCACCAAGTCCTGCTGGGTGCGGTCCAGTTCGGAGATCAGGCCCGAGGTGGCCTTCTCGCCCTGCCGCAGCCGGCCGGCCCCGTCGAGGAACTCGTTCGGGTCGTCGCTCAGGGCCAGCCGCGCGCCCGGCGGCAAGCCGCCCGAGCGGTACTGGGCGCGAGCGGCGGCGCCGGCCCGGTTCTTCAGGGTGGAGATCTTCTCCTTGCCGGCGACGATGAGATTGGCAATCTCGACGATCTTGTCCGACTGGGCCTTGGTCTCGGCCTCGGCGAGGTTGTAGGCGTCCGTGGCGGTGCCCGCCTGCCGGTACAGCTCCTCGATCTCCTTGCGGACCTGCTCCAGGGACTTCGCGCCCGGCTCGGGCAGCGGAGCCGCCGGAGCGGCGGGCGCGGCCGGTGCCACCGGTGCCGCGTGGGCCAGGCCCGTCGCGAGGCCCGGCGCCGTCAGTATCGCCATCGTGCAGAGCAGCACGAGTGAGCTTGCGCCTCGCCGTCGCCTTACGGCTCCCATGGTCCCCCCAGGCACCCGAGCCAGATCCCGTATCAGATCTGACTATTCATCAGTAACTTCTCACTGCCATCGGGATGGTGCCACGAGTCGATGAAATCCAACACCCTTGTGGACGGCGTTCCGATCTTGTCCGCCCCAACGGACGCCCGCCCCCAGCCCCGCACAGCTCAACGGCCCACCCCCGTCACCGGTTCCCCGGAACACCGCATTCACGCCACTTCACCCCACCGGGCGCAACGCCTCCCAGGGCAGCGTCAGTTCCCCCTGCCGCCACCGCCGCGGCCCGTCCACCAGCGGCCAGTCGCCGGCCAAGGCCCGTGCCGTCCGGATCCAGCGCTGCCGCGCCCCGTACGAGGCGTACGGAGCCGCCGCGGCCCACGCCCGGTCGAAGTCGCGCAGGAACGCGTGCACCGGCTCGCCCGGCACGTTCCGGTGGATCAGCGCCTTCGGCAGCCGCTCCGCCAGGTCGGACGGACGCTCCAGGGACCCCAGCCGGGTCGCGAAGGTCACCGTGCGCGCCCCCTCCGGACCCAGTGCCACCCACACGTGCCGCCGCCCGATCTCGTCGCAGGTCCCCTCCACCAGCAGCCCGTCCGGGGCCAGCCGTGCGCACAGCCGCGCCCAGACCTCCGTGACCTGCTCCTCGTCGTACTGGCGCAGAACGTTCGCCGCGCGGATCAGCGCCGGGCGGGCCCCGCCGTCCAGTGGCACCTCGAAACCGCCGTGCCGAAAGCTCAGCCCCTCCCGCTCGTACGGCTTCGCCCCCGCCACCCGCGCCGGCTCGATCTCGATGCCGACCACCCGTACCCGCGGAGCCGCGTCCCGCAGCCGCGCCAGCAGCTCGACCGCGGTCCAGGGCGCGGCCCCGTAGCCGAGATCGACGGCGACCGGTGCCTCCGCGCGCCGCAGCGCGGCCCCGTGGGTGGCCGCGATCCAGCGGTCCATTCGGCGCAATCGGTTCGGATTGGTCGTTCCGCGGGTCACCGAGCCCACGGGGCGGCCGGGCGCGCGGCTGGGGGGCGGGGTACTGCGGGAGGCCATGAGCCGAGGGTAAGCGGAGGGTACGCACACCATGAAAACCGTGCGACGGACCACTGCCGCACCCCTGACGCACCACTGAAGAGGAGGAAACCTCCAGGAAAAACGGACACCCCGGAATGCGGGGCACGGCCATCCGGGTTGCACTCCTTGCAGGGCGCCTTCCGCGCTCCCGCCGTCATGCCGTCCGGCATGCCGTCCGAGCGTCGTGCGCGCGCCGTCCGAGCCGAGAGGACTGGTCCCTTGAGCCAGTACGTGTCCCGCCTCAGTGGTCGACTCGCTGCCGCCCGTGCCACCCGCCACGACCCGCCCCGGCTGCGCCTGCCGGCCGTCGGCCACCACCGCAAGCCGCGCCGCGTGGCCATGCTCAGCGTGCACACCTCACCGCTGCACCAGCCCGGCACCGGCGACGCCGGCGGAATGAACGTCTACATCGTGGAGCTGGCCAAGCGGCTCGCCGCGATCAACATCGAGGTCGAGATCTTCACCCGGGCCACCACCGGCGGGCTGCCGCCCGTGGTCGAGCTGGCTCCCGGGGTCCTCGTACGGCACGTGGACGCGGGCCCGTACGAAGGCCTCGCCAAGGAGGAGCTCCCGGCCCAGCTGTGCGCCTTCACCCACGGCGTCATGCAGGCCTGGGCCGGCCACCGCCCCGGCTACTACGACCTCGTCCACTCCCACTACTGGCTCTCCGGCCACGTGGGCTGGCTCGCCGCCGAACGCTGGGGCGTCCCGCTCGTGCACGCCATGCACACCATGGCGAAGGTCAAGAACGCGGCGATGGCCGAGGGGGACACGCCCGAGCCCGCCGCCCGCGTCATAGGCGAGACCCAGATCGTGGCCGCCGCCGACCGGCTCATCGCGAACACCGCCGAGGAGGCCGACGAGCTCGTCCGGCACTACGAGGCGGACCCCGGCAAGGTGGCCGTCGTCCACCCCGGCGTGAACCTCGACCGCTTCACGGTCGGCGACGGGCGGGCCGCCGCCCGTGCCCGCCTCGGCCTGCCGCAGGACGCGGTCATCCCCCTCTTCGCCGGGCGGATCCAGCCGCTGAAGGCCCCCGACATCCTGCTGCGCGCCACCGCGGTCATGGTCGACCGGGACCCGTCGCTGCGCCGCCGCCTCTTCGTCCCCGTCGTCGGCGGTCCCAGCGGCAGCGGCCTCGCCAAACCGGAGGGGCTGCAGAAGCTCGCCGCGAAGCTCGGGATCGCCGACCTCGTGCACTTCCACCCGCCGGTCGCGCAGGACGGGCTCGCGGACTGGTTCCGGGCGGCGTCCGTCCTGGTCATGCCCTCCTACAGCGAGTCCTTCGGCCTCGTCGCGATAGAGGCCCAGGCCGCCGGTACGCCGGTGCTCGCCGCCGAGGTCGGCGGACTGCCCGTCGCCGTCAACGACGGGGTCACGGGGATCCTCGTACCCGGGCACGACCCGGTGGACTACGCGCGGGAGCTGCGGCGCTTCGTGGACGAGCCCGGGCTCGCGGACCGGATGGGCGCCGAGGCGGCGCGGCACGCGCAGTTCTTCGGCTGGGACACCGCTGCGAGCGGCACGGCCGACGTCTACACCGCGGCCATGCATGATCATCGTCGTCGCGTACGCTCCCACCATGGCTGACACCGCCGAGATCATCGAGAGCGCGCTCACCGCCGCGGAGCTGAGCTGGGAGAGCCCCGAGCCGGGGTCCTACGTCATCCAGCTCCCCGGCACCCGCAAGCTGAGCACCACCTGCTCGCTCAAGGTCGGCCGGCATTCGCTGTCGGTCAACGCCTTCGTGATCCGGCACCCCGACGAGAACGAGGCGGGCGTCCACCGCTGGCTGCTGGAGCGCAACCTCAAGCTGTACGGCATGGCGTACGCGGTGGACCGCCTCGGCGACATCTACCTCACGGCGCGGCTCCCCCTGTCCGTCGTCGACCCGGACGAGCTGGACCGGCTGCTCGGCACGGTCCTGGAGGCGGCGGACGGCTCCTTCAACACCCTGCTGGAGCTGGGCTTCGCGAGTGCGATCCGGCGCGAGTACGCATGGCGGGTCTCGCGCGGCGAGCCGACCTTCAACCTCGACGCGTTCAAGCACCTGACGCAGCCGTCGTAGCCCCGTCCGGGTCCGGGCGGGTCCGGGCGCCGCGGGCCGGGCGGGACTCTGACGACCTAGGCCACGCCGGCCGCCGCCGCGGGCTTCGCCGGCGCCCCGGCCTCGCCCGCCGCGTCGGCGGACACCCCGGCCGCCTTGGCCGGCGCACCCGCCGCGTCGGCGGACACGCCGGCCGCGTCCGTCGGCACGCGCCCCCCGGCAGCCACACCCGCCGCACTCTCGGGGAGGCTGCGCATCAGCAGCCAGTAGCCGGCCGCCGCCACCGTGCCCAGCACGCCCGTCGCCCCCCACAGCCAGCCGGCCCCGAGCCGGTCGATCAGGACGCCCGCCATCAGCGGCGCCACCAGCGCGGCCACGGACCAGGACATCGAGTAGACGCCCTGGTAGCGCCCGCGGCCGTGCACCGGCGAGAGCCGCACGACCAGGCTCATCTGGGTGGGCGAGTTCACGATCTCCGCGAGCGTCCACACGCACACCGTCAGCGCGTACGCCCACAGCGGCCCGGCGAAGGCCGTCAGCGCGAACCCGTACCCCGCCAGCAGCGCCGAGATCACCAGCAGCCTCTGCGGGTCGCGGTGCTCGATGAACCGGGTGACCGGGATCTGCAGCAGCACGATCAGCAGTCCGTTCACGGCGACGACCAGTCCGTAGTCCCCGGGCGAGAAGCCGGCGGCGCCCATGGCGACCGGCAGGCCGACCGACCCCTGTGTGAAGATCAGCGAGATCAGGAACGACAGCCCGACGACGCCCATGAACCGCCCGTCGCGCAGCACCGTCCCGAGCCCGATCGCGGGCTCCGCCGCGGCCCCCTCGCCCGCATCGGCCGGCGCGCCCTCGGGCCGGGACTCGGGAACCTTCACGAAGACCAGCACCGCGCAGGCCAGCGTCAGCGCCGCCTCACCCAGGAAGCCGGCCAGGTAGCTGTACTCCGCGATCAGGCCCGCCGCCATCGCGCTGACGGCGAAGCCGAGGTTGATGGCCCAGTAGTTGAGCGCGAAGGCCCGTACGCGGTCCCCGGGGCGGACGATGTCCGCCATCATCGCCGCGACCGCCGGCCGGGAGGCGTTCGAGGTCATACCGACCAGCAGGGCCACGGCCGCGATCGCCGCCGGGTGTTCCATGAAGCCGAGCAGTGCCACCGAGAACGCGGTCGAGGCCTGGGCCGCGAGCATCGTGGGGCGGCGCCCCAGCCGGTCGGTCATCACACCGGCGACGAGGGAGGAGATCACACCGCCGAGACCGTGGAGGGCGACCACGAGTCCGGCGAAGGAGGCCGAGTAGCCCCGGTCCAGGGTCAGGTACAGCGTCATGAAGGTGGCGACGAAGGCACCGAGCCGGTTCACCAGGGTGCTCGCCCAGAGCCACCAGAAGGCCCGGGGCAGCCCCGAGACGCTCTCCCGGGCGGCTTGTGCCAAACGGGCAGCGGACATGAAGGATCCCCCCGGCGGTGTAAGCATCACTCGTACGCGGTGCACATTACGAGTGGCGGGGATCCGGGCGCCACTCGATTGACGCGTGCCGTCAATCCGGCGGGACCGGGCACCGCGCGCGAGCTCCAGGGGGCGTCCACTAGGCTCGTGCGCATGGCCGACGCACCGTACAAGCTGATCCTCCTCCGCCACGGCGAGAGCGACTGGAACGCGAAGAACCTGTTCACCGGCTGGGTGGACGTCAACCTCACCGAGAAGGGCGAGAAGGAGGCGGTCCGCGGCGGTGAGCTGCTCAAGGACGCCGGCCTGCTGCCCGACGTTCTGCACACCTCCCTGCAGAAGCGCGCCATCCGCACGGCGCAGCTCGCGCTGGAGGCCGCCGACCGCCACTGGATCCCGGTGCACCGCTCCTGGCGCCTGAACGAGCGCCACTACGGTGCGCTCCAGGGCAAGGACAAGGCGCAGACCCTCGCGGAGTTCGGCGAGGAGCAGTTCATGCTGTGGCGCCGCTCCTACGACACCCCGCCGCCGGTTCTGGAGGACGGTACGGAGTTCTCGCAGTCCGAGGACCCGCGCTACGCGTCGATCCCGAACGAGCTGCGCCCGCGCACCGAGTGCCTCAAGGACGTCGTCGAGCGCATGCTGCCGTACTGGTACGACGGCATCGTCCCGGACCTGCTCGCGGGCCGCACGGTCCTGGTCGCCGCGCACGGCAACTCCCTGCGCGGTCTGGTCAAGCATCTCGACGGCATCTCCGACGCCGACATCACGGGCCTGAACATCCCGACCGGCATCCCGCTCGTCTACGAACTGGACGCCGACTTCAAGCCCCTGAACCCCGGCGGCACCTACCTCGACCCGGACGCCGCGGCGGCCGCCATCGAGGCCGTCAAGAACCAGGGCAAGAAGTAACACCAAAAGCGATCATGCCCCTGACTTGCGCACACGGCGCAGATCGGGGGCATTCGTTTGCTCTGGGCCCACTGTGGGCCCTCACGGGGGACCGTCCGGCCGCAGGGCTTCACCGAATTACCGAGTGCCTGCCGTGGGCGGTCCCGGTTGCCGGGCATGGGGCGGGCGTACACCTTCAGGGTGAGTCCCGGATCGGAGTGCCCCAGGTACTCGCTCACGGCCTTGATGCTTTCGCCCGCGTCCAGCAGCACGTGAGCGCGCTTCCAATGTTCTTCATTCAGCGACGTCCGCCAGACGTGCCCATTGTTGGGGCCCGTGAAGCTACACACTTTGTTCAGCGTCCTTAGGAACGGTGCAGTTCAGAGGTGGTGGGGAAGGATTGGCGGACGCTGTTTCCCTCAACTCTCTAGCAATGGGGGCCAGGACGGCTCTTCCGGTTGGGGCAGAGCGTGGTGGGCGCGGCCGTCCTGCCCCCTGCGAAAGCCTCCAGAAGCCCCGAAGCGGTAGAGGCCCCACGGGCCGCCACTGCTCTGCCGTCTGCCGGCCGTCAGGGTGCCTCGGATGCGCTCGGGTCGGTCGCGGGGCAAGGTGGTTATGTGCACATGCACCGCGTGGTCGTGAACGACCTGACGCCGGATTGGGGCGGCGCGAGCGGGCCGGAGTGATCCGCGCTCGCAGAAGCCGCGGAGGCGGTTATGAATGACGCTTCGCCAGAACCAGGATCTGCCGAGTCTTCACCGGAGCCGCGTGAGCCCTCAAGAGAGCCACTCGGAAGTAGGCTGCGCTCCCACATCGGCTGGTGGTTAGGTGTCGCTTCGGCTCTCATCGGTATTGTTGCATTCGTCCTGACTCGATACGAGAGCGACGCGCCTGCATTTGGCGTGTGGCAAGATCAAGTCAATTCGGTTTGCCAGCAGGAAATCCCTTCCATCGGCCCCAAGATGGAAGAGGCAACCGGATCCTTCGTGGAAATGGATGAAAAGTCGGATCCGGCGCAATCTGAACGCGATGCGGTTTCCGACAAACTTGAGGCGACCGGAGGCGCCTTCCTGCACCTTGCAGGCAGCTGGCGGGCACTTGAAAAGCCCGATGACCACCAGGATGGGGTCAAAAATCTGATCCGGGCTGCCTCTGACTTGGGTAACTCCTACGGTGCCGTTGCGTACGCCGTTAGTCGTAATGAGGATACGGAGCAGCTCATTACGGAACAGCTCGGCCATCACAGGCTGCTCGCGATTGAAGTTCAAGCCCTCAAGTTGGAGCAGTGTCAGGAGCTGGTGGGTAAACCCGAGGATTGGTAGGATTTCCCTCAATCCTTGAGTCGCGTCCAGAGGCGTCGGACCGGGACGTCTCCGCTGACCCCGAGTGGCCCTCGCGCAAGGGAAGGGGCCTGTCGTCCCGTAGACCATGAGCGTGCTGGCGCCTGGAACCTGTCTGGCCACAGGTCAGTTGCGGTGTACGCCCGCTGACCAGGGCCAAAGTTCGGGCAGTCGAAACCCAGGGCAAGAAGAAGTAAGGGGCTTTCGTCTGCCGTGGGCGCATAGGATTTCCTGAAGATCGGCTCAGGGGGAGCCGGTCGCGTTTTCGGGGGGAATCCACATGCGAACGACCCACCGCGCCCTGGCCGCGACCGCCGGGGCGCTGCTGCTCTCCGGACTGCTGCCGTTCCAGAGCGCACTGGCCGACGACAAGCTGCCCAAGCTCTGGAACTTCTGCACGAACGGCTCGGGCGGGTCGCTGTTCGACCCGGCGGAGACACCCGTGAAGGTGCCGGGCGGCGAGGACGCCGGGTCAGCCTGCTGGATCAACTTCACCAGCCCCGACTCCGGCAAGAACTGGACCGGCACGGACCTGCGGCTGGCGCTCCCCGCCGAGACGGTGGCCGCCTCGGGGTACTCCGCGCAGCAGCTCGCCCAGATGCTGCTGGTCCGCACCAACTTCTCCGCCACCGAGTTCGGCGAGGACTGGACCGTGCGCCGCTGGACGGTCCACCGGGACGGTGCGATGACGGTGCGGATCCCGGCCTGCACCAACAACTGCACGGGCGTGTTCCTCCAGCTGTCCGGCGCGCCCCGGGAGGGCGGCGCCGAGCTGA
Organism: Streptomyces sp. NBC_01232; assembly: GCF_035989885.1. Taxonomy (GTDB): domain Bacteria; phylum Actinomycetota; class Actinomycetes; order Streptomycetales; family Streptomycetaceae; genus Streptomyces. Next base: position 3,933,488 of record NZ_CP108518.1, on the reverse strand, counting down.
AGGCCCAGCTGCAGGCCACTGGCTCCGGCTACGACCCCACCCCGATGCCGATCACGTTCGACTACTACGGGCGCGCCGGCACCAAGCCAGTCACCTTCGGCACTCCCGGCACCTTCGTTCCGGTGACGCCCAACCGGCTGCTGGACACCCGTAGCGGCGTCGGCGCACCGGCGGCCAAGGTCGGTTCCGGCCGGTCGGTGAACCTCAAGGTCGCGGGCCGCGCCGGGGTGCCCGCCGCCGGGGTCACCGCGGTGGTCCTGAACGTGACGGCCACCAACCCGACCGCGGGCAGCTTCGTCACGGCCCACCCGCACGGTGCCGCGCGGCCGACCGCCTCCAACCTCAACTTCACCGCGGGGCGGACCGTCCCCAACCAGGTCACCGTCCCGGTCGGGGCCGACGGCACGGTCGACCTCTACAACCACTCCGGAACGGTCGACCTGATCGCCGACATCAGCGGCTACTACCTGGAGGGCGACTCCGGGCTGCGCTTCACCGGGGTCAGCCCGAAGCGGCTGATGGACACCCGCAACCCCTGGCTGAACCCGGGCACCCCGGAGCGGCCGTTCGGACCGGTCGGGTCGGGCGGGACCATCACCCTGGACGTCGCCGGCAAGTACCCCGGCGCCAGGGCGGTCACCCTGAACGTCACCGCCACCAACCCGACCGCGAGCAGCTTCGTCACCGCCTACCCGCACGGTGCCGCGCGGCCGACCGCCTCCAACCTCAACTTCACGGCCGGCCAGACGGTCCCCAACCAGGTCACCGTCCCGGTCGGGGCCGACGGCAAGGTCGAGTTCTACAACCACTCCGGGACGGTCGGGCTGGTCGCCGACATCAGCGGCTACTACTCCGACACCGGTGCGAAGTTCGTCCCGACCGGCCCCACCCGGGTCCTGGACACCCGTGAGGCCCCGGGCAAGCCGCTCGGCGAGCACAAGGAGCTGGACATCCAGCCCAACTCGTGGAAGCACGGCATCCCCCCGTTCGGGGTCACCGGCGTGACCATGAACGTCACTGCGACCAACGGCACGGCCGGCAGCCACCTGTCGGCCGCCCCCAGCTCGGGCTGCGACCGCTACCAGGGCATGTGGCCGGAGTACTCCAACCTCAACTTCACCGCCGGGCAGACCATCGCGAACGCGGTGACCGGCCAGGTTCCCGAGCTGAACTACTGCGGTGGTTACGTCTGGGCCGACGCGGTGACCATCTACAACCACGAGGGATCCGTGGATGTCGTCGCGGACGTGAGCGGCTACTTCCTCCAGGACTGACCCCGCACGTGCCAGTGGGCGCCGCGATTCTCCCCGCAGGCGGGGGTGTCGCGGCGCCCGCCCCCTCAGGGGCCGGCGGTGGGTGCGTTCTCGCGCCATTCGCGGCCGATCGAGCGGAGCAGCGCCGGGTAGACCCCGAGGTAGCGGAAGGGCTTGATGCCCAGCATGTAGAAGGCGCCCAGGCGGCCGTTCGGCTTCACCAGGACCGTCATCTGGCCGTGGTAGCCGCCGTTGCCGTCCGGGACCCAGCCGATGTGCAGCGCCCCGTGCATGGTCCGGTTCGCGGTCTCCGCCACCCACTCGTCGTGGGTCTGGTAGACGGAGGTGAACGGCGCCGACCGCAGGTCGGGGCCCCGCTCGCCCTCGCGGAGGTCGGCCGGCAGGCGGTCGCGCAGGGTCGGGACCCGGGCGCCGAGCCCGCCGTCCTCCTTGTCCCAGCCGAGCAGCTTGCCGAGCTTCCAGCGGACGGCGAAGAGGACGCGCGCCACGGGGGAGGGGACGGGGTCCCCGGTGCCGGCCGCGAACTGGTGCACCAGGCGCGCGAGGTCATCGGGCCCGCCCGGGGTCGGTAGCGCCCACACGTCCTCCACCTGGAAGTCGTCGGCGATCTCGTGGATCCGCCAGGGGAGCGAGGTGTGCGCGGTCTTGGGGAGTCTCACTGATCGGCCCCTATCTATACGATGCCGTATAGATCGAGGCTAGCACTCATCTATACGGCACCGTATAGAAGGAGAGTCCTGTGAGGAGGAGCACACCATGGGCGCGACCCGCACACCGCGCGTCAAGTGGATCGAGGAAGGGCTGCGGGCGCTGGCCGCCGGCGGTCCCGACGCCGTCCGCGTCGAGTCGCTCGCGCAGGCGCTCGGCGTCAGCAAGGGCGGCTTCTACGGGCACTTCGGCAGCCGCGGCGCGCTGCTCACCGAGATGCTCGACACCTGGGAGCACGAGGTCGCCGAGGCCGTCATCGAGCAGGTCGAGAGCGGCGGGGGAGACGCGCGGGCCAGGCTGGAGCGGCTCTTCGAGATAGCCTCGTCGGCCGACGGACCGGTCAGGGGCACGACGGCCGAGCTCGCCATCCGCGACTGGGCCCGCCGCGACGAGGACGTCGCACGGCGGCTGCGGCGTACCGACAACCGGCGCATGGACTACCTGCGTTCGCTGTTCCGCGCCATCTGCACCGACGAGGGCGACGTCGAGGTCCGCTGCCTGCTCGCCTACTCGCTGCGGATCGGCGAGCACTTCATCGCCGTCGACCACGGCGCGCACACGCGCGCGGAGGTCATGGAACTGACGAAGCACTGGCTCCTGAGGTAGGCGCGCCTCCGGCAGGTGGGCGCCCGTGGGGACGGCCCGGTCGTCGCAGGTCTCGAGGGCGACGGCGGCGGAGGCGGCCGCCCGCGCATGCGAAAGGCCCCGGCCGAGGGACTCGGACGGGGCCCGTCGTGCGCGTGGAGCCGGCGGAGGCGATCAGCCGCCGCACTGGCAGGGGGCGCCGGACTGGCAGCCGCAGCCGCAGCCGGAGCCGCACCCGCAGGCCGCGAGCAGCGGCAGCCGCAACGGCTCCGGCCTCGGCAGCTGCTCCTGCTCCGGGGTGATGGGGACGGGGGAATCGGGCATGGTTCCTCCTCGTAGAGGCGGTGCCCCGCGGCATACGGGACTTCGTACGACGACCGCCCTCGCCCTCATTCATGCCCAGCGCCACGGGCGCGTCAACGGCGCATTGGGGCTCGGCGTCGCCCCCGGCGCAGGGGCCGGTGTCAGACGCCGTCGACCTGGGTCGGCTGCTGGAGGTCGTCCGCGTGCTCACCCGTCACCAGGTAGACCACGCGCTTGGCCACCGACACCGCGTGGTCGGCGAAGCGCTCGTAGTAGCGGCCCAGCAGCGTCACGTCCACCGCCGTCTCGATGCCGTGCTTCCAGCGGTCGTCCATCAGGTGCTGGAACAGCGTGCGGTGCAGCTGGTCCATCTCGTCGTCGTCCTGCTCCAGCTGGAGCGCCAGGTCGACGTCCTTCGTGATGATGACCTCGGCGGCCTTCGCCATCAGGCGCTGCGCCAGCTGCCCCATCTCCAGCATGGTGGCGTGCAGGTCCCGCGGCACGGCCGTGTCCGGGAAGCGCAGCCGGGCGAGCTTCGCCACGTGCTGGGCCAGGTCGCCGCTGCGCTCCAGGTCGGCGCTCATGCGCAGCGAGGTCACCACGATGCGCAGGTCGGTGGCGACCGGCTGCTGGCGGGCCAGCAGGGCGATGGCGCGGGCCTCCAGGTCGTGCTGGAGGTCGTCGACCTTCTGGTCGGCGGCGATGACGCTCTCGGCGAGCTTCAGGTCGGCGTCGAGCATGGACGTCGTGGCCCGCCCGATCGCGGAACCGACGAGCCGGGCCATCTCGACCAGGCCTTCTCCGATCGAGTCCAGTTCCTCGTGGTACGCGTCGCGCATGTCTCGTGTCCCTCTCTCGACCTACTACTGCCTACTGCAGCGAGCACTGCCCGGGGGCGGGCCTGGGGCGGCTTCCGGCCCCACGTTGACACGGTGAGCCGCAAACGCGTCCGACTCCGGCACCACAAGTGAATCAACCCCGTCGCCAGGGTGAACTCTGGGCGACGACTGTTCGAGGTGCCACCCGAACGGCTGTGGAAGTGTCGTCCGGCCTGCTTAACCTGGATCCATGGACGTGAACGCGGCGGTCGCCGCAGCTGCAGCGATCGCCGGTCTGTGCACCGGTGTGATCGCGATGCTGGCGTTCCGCTGGAGCGAGCGCGACCAGGCCCGCCCCACCCGGAGCTCCATGCGCCCCGACATCAATGCCGTGCTCCCGCCCGGCGTGGACACCGTCCTCTCGGTGCTGCGCTCCTCGGCCGTCGTACTGGACGAGGGCGACGCGGTGGTCAAGGCCAGTTCGGCGGCGTACGCACTCGGCCTGGTCCGCGGCGGCAAGCTCGCCGTCGAGCCCATGCTCCACATGGCCCGCGACACCCGCCGCGACGGGGAGATACGCCAGGTCGAACTGGACCTGCCCCGGCGCGGTACCGGCCGGGGAGAGGCCCTCGCGGTCTCGGCGCGCGTCGCCCCGCTCGGCTCCCGCCTGGTGCTCCTCCTGGTCGAGGACCTCACCGAGGCCCGCCGCATCGAGGCCGTACGCCGCGACTTCGTGGCCAACGTGTCGCACGAGCTGAAAACCCCGGTCGGGGCGATCTCCCTGCTGTCCGAGGCCGTCATGGACGCCGCGGACGACCCCGAGGCGGTCAGCCGTTTCGCCGGCCGCATGCAGATCGAGTCCACCCGGCTGATCAACCTCGTGCAGGAGCTCATCGACCTCTCCCGGGTGCAGAACGACGACCCGCTGGAGGACGCCGAGCCCGTACGCGTGGACACGCTGGTCGCCGAGGCCATCGACCGCTGCCGCCACACGGCGTCCTCCAAGCAGATCACCATGGCCGCGGGCGGCACCGCCGACCTGCGCGTATGGGGCAACCGGGGACAGCTCGCGGCCGCCCTCGGAAACCTGGTCGAGAACGCCGTCAACTACAGCCCCGCCCGCACCCGCGTCGGTATCGCCGGACGCAGGGTGACGGCTCCTGGGGGAGACTTGATCGAGATCGCCGTAACCGACCAGGGCATCGGCATCCCGGAAAAGGACCGCGAGCGCATCTTCGAGCGCTTCTACCGCGTGGACCCGGCCCGCTCCCGCGCCACGGGAGGAACCGGCCTCGGCCTTGCGATCGTGAAGCACGTGGCGGCCTCGCACGGCGGGGAGGTGTCGGTATGGAGCTCGGAGGGCCAGGGTTCCACGTTCACTCTGAGACTCCCTGAAGCAGCCGCGCCGGCCCCGGCGGCGGCCCCCCGTACCCACCCGACCCCTGCCTGACCCAGAACCGCTCCAGCCATTCCTGCCCCGGAGGTCCTTCCGTGACCCGAGTGCTCGTCGTCGAGGATGAGGAATCCTTCAGCGACGCCCTGTCCTACATGCTCCGCAAGGAGGGCTTCGAGGTCGCCATCGCCGCGACCGGGCCCGACGGGCTGGACGAGTTCGAGCGCAACGGCGCCGACCTCGTCCTCCTCGACCTGATGCTCCCCGGCCTGCCCGGCACGGAGGTCTGCCGGCAGCTGCGCGGCCGCTCCAACGTCCCCGTGATCATGGTGACCGCCAAGGACAGCGAGATCGACAAGGTCGTCGGGCTGGAAATAGGAGCGGACGACTACGTCACGAAGCCCTTCTCCTCCCGCGAGCTGGTGGCCCGCATCCGCGCGGTCCTGCGCCGCCGCGGTGAGCCGGAGGAGGTCACTCCGGCGGCCCTGGAGGCGGGCCCCGTACGGATGGACGTCGACCGCCACGTGGTCACCGTCGCCGGCGGCAAGGTGGACCTCCCGTTGAAGGAGTTCGACCTGCTGGAGATGCTGCTGCGCAACGCGGGCCGCGTGCTGACCCGTATGCAGCTCATCGACCGGGTCTGGGGCGCCGACTACGTCGGCGACACCAAGACCCTCGACGTCCACGTCAAGCGCCTGCGCGCCAAGATCGAGCCGGACCCGGGCGCGCCGCGCTACCTGGTCACCGTGCGAGGTCTCGGCTACAAGTTCGAGCCGTAGGCCGACGACGCTCCTGCGCTCCGAGGCCGGCCGGAGGCCGGCGCAGCGTCCCGACGCCGGTGAGGCCCCCTGGGCCTCGCCGTGCGAGGGGCGCACGCGGGACGGGGTTCGAGCCGGACCCGGGCGCGCCGCGCTACCTGGTCACCGTGCGAGGTCTCGGCTACAAGTTCGAGCCGTAGGCCGACGACGCTCCTGCGCTCCGAGGCCGGGTCGCCGTAGAGCAGTGCAGTACGGGAAGGGCCCCCATCCGCTGATGCGGATGGGGGCCCTTCCCGTATGCGTACGTCAGTGGCCCGCGCTGTGCGAGGGGGAGCCCGACGGCTTGCCGGTGGCGCCGGCCGCGGGGGACCCGGACGGGGAGCCCGAGGCGGAACCGGAGGCACCGGCCGACGGGGAGCCCGACGGGGACCCGGACGGGGAGCCCGACGGCGTGCCCGAGGGGGAGCCGGACGGGGAGGCGGCCGGGGCCGGGGCCGCGGTCGGGCCGAACGGCGCGAACGCACCGGTGGCCGGGACCACGAAGGCCTCCAGCTCGACGCCGCCCGTGCTGCTCAGCTGGAAGAGGACCTTCTGGACCTCGCCGTCCCGGACGGTCGCGGCGCCGTCCTCGATCACGGCGGAGGCGTTGCCCTTGCCGCCGATCACGACGTAGCCGAGGGCCGGCACGGTGACCTTGCCGGCGCCCTCGGCGGGCTTCAGCACGACCTTGCCCTTGCCACCCGGGAGGGTGATGCCGTCAAGCGTCTGAGCCTTGGTGCCGTTGTTGAAGACCGTCGCGGAGACGACCGCGGGACCCTTCTCGCCCTTCTGGCCCTGGGTGATCACCAGCGCGTTCTGGACCTGGATCTCGCCCTTGGTGACGGCGGCGTTGTCCGGCTTGATCTGGAGAGTCTGCGCATCGTTGCCCGCACCACAGGCGGCCAGCGAAGCGATCGAGAACACGACGGCGGTGGCGGCGAGGGCGCCGCGTCGAAGGCTGCGGCTCACGGCGGCGGCAACTCCTTGGACGATCGGAAGGGAGGGTGGGCTCCGCCCAGCGCTACCGCTGGGAGGTACCGGTACCCCCTGGAACGGCCGAGGTAAAGCCGCTCTAAGGGTGTGTCAGCGCGCTTAGGTTACCGAGCCGCCGCCCCGCCCCCGCACCCGACCCTCCGCAGCGCCGCCGCCACCCTGGGCGCGTCCCGCGATCTTGCATTCCGCGGTGCCGTTCACCGAGCCGATCTTGTGGTGCTCGCATATCGTGCGCCGGACCCCCGTTGATCAATTTCCGGATTCCCCCGAACACCACTTCGTGATCAATTCAGGATTGGGCCGGAACGCGCTCGGTGCGGGCGGCCGCCAGTCCAACGGAGTAGTTCGGTTTCCCGACTCGGAACCCGGCAAATCGGGACGTACGTCACACGGATGGAGGTGCGGGGCAGGTGTAGCGTGGCCCTTTCGCCTGGTCCGCGCAGCGCCCCCGACCTGCGAATACCCCCTTCCGGAAGCCCTTCGCAGCACGTTCGTGTCGCTGTTGTCAAGCCCCGAGATGTGCCCTGACCTGCGAAAACGCCATTCATAACAGTCAGTTCTCGTGTTACCCTGGATAGCCACGGAAGGGGTACCTGTCACATGACGTTCAAGGTTGGCGACACCGTGGTCTATCCCCATCACGGGGCCGCGCTGATCGAGGCCATTGAGACTCGTCAGATCAAAGGCGTGGACAAGACCTACTTGGTGCTCAAGGTCGCCCAGGGCGACCTGACGGTTCGTGTGCCTGCGGACAATGCGGAGTTCGTCGGCGTTCGCGACGTAGTCGGCCAGGACGGGCTGGACCGGGTCTTCGAGGTGCTTCGTGCACCGTATGCAGAAGAGCCGACGAACTGGTCCCGGCGCTACAAGGCAAATCTGGAGAAGCTCGCTTCTGGCGATGTCATCAAGGTCGCCGAAGTGGTGCGTGACCTGTGGCGTCGTGAGCGTGAGCGCGGGCTTTCCGCGGGCGAGAAGCGCATGCTCGCGAAGGCGCGCCAGATTCTGGTGAGCGAGCTCGCGCTCGCTGAGAACACGAACGAGGACAAGGCCGAGGCCCTCCTCGACGAGGTGCTCGCGTCCTGACGCGAGTCCCCGTGCACAGTTTGGTGCGCAGCTTGCCGCGGTGCCCGATGACAAGGTCTCTCCTCCACGAGAGGCCTGTTGCCGGGCGCTGCGGCATGTCTGTATCCGTACCTCTTGCACCTGTTGCATCCACTGCATCATTGCCACCATCGCCGCCGCGATGGCGTGCCGGGCCCGGGCAGCCTGCTCGACCGGTCGTCACGGAAGGGGCGAGGGCGTCGCACCCGGCACCCTTCAGGCCATACCCATGTCGGCCGAAGTCACAAACCTGGCTCGGAGCTACTGAATGTCTGACGTAACGCGTCCCCACCGCACCGCCGCGGTGATCCCGGCCGCCGGCCGGGGGGTACGCCTCGGTCCGGGCGCCCCCAAGGCCCTGCGGGCCCTCGGCGGTACCCCGATGCTCATCCACGCCGTACGCGCGATGGCCCGCTCCCGCGCGGTCTCCCTCGTCGTGGTCGTCGCCCCGCCCGCCGAGGCCGCCGAGGTGCGCCTGCTGCTGGGCGAGCACGCGCTGCCCGAGCGCACCGAGCTGCTGGTCGTCCCCGGCGGGGAGACCCGCCAGGAGTCCGTGCGCGCCGGCCTGGACGCGCTGCCGGCGGACGTCACCTCCGTACTCATCCACGACGCGGCCCGCCCGCTCGTCCCCGTGGACACCGTGGACTCGGTCGTGGAGGCCGTGCGCGACGGGGCGCCCGCCGTGGTGCCCGCGCTGCCCCTGGCCGACACGGTCAAGGAGGTCGAGCCCGGCAGGCCCGGCGAACCCGAGCCGGTCCTCGGCACGCCCGAGCGGGCCCGGCTGCGCGCCGTGCAGACCCCGCAGGGCTTCGACCTCGCCACCCTCCTGCGCGCGCACGCCGAGATCGCCGTCGCCGGCGAGGGCGCCACCGACGACGCCGGAATGGTGGAACGGCTGGGTGTCACCGTCGTGGTGATCCCGGGCCATGAAGAGGCCTTCAAGGTCACCCGTCCGCTCGACCTGGTCCTCGCCGAGGCCGTACTCGCCCGCAGGAGGGCCACCGATGGCTACTGAGCCCACCACCCCCGCCGCGCCGCTGATCCCGCTCGTCGGCATCGGCACCGACGTCCACGCCTTCGAGACCGGCCGCGAGCTGTGGTGCGCCGGCCTGCTCTGGGAGGGCGAGGACGGCCTGGCCGGCCACTCCGACGGTGACGTCGCCGCCCACGCCGCCTGCGACGCGCTCTTCTCCGCCGCGGGCGTCGGTGACCTCGGCGCGCACTTCGGCACCTCCCGCCCCGAGTGGTCCGGCGCCGCCGGCGTCACCCTTCTGGCGGAGGCGGCCCGCATCGTCCGCGCCGAGGGTTTCGAGATCGGCAACATCGCCATCCAGGTGATCGGCGTACGCCCGAAGATCGGCAAGCGGCGCGAAGAGGCACAGAAGGCGCTCGCGGCCGCGGCCGGCGCCCCCGTCTCCGTGTCCGGCACCACCACCGACGGACTGGGGCTCACCGGTCGTGCCGAAGGGCTCGCCGCCATCGCCACCGCCCTCGTGTACCGGACGAACCGGGCCTGAACGCACGTAGCGGCCGCACATCTTCGGCAACAAAGGTGCCCCGGGTCCCGAAAGGGTCGCGGGGCACTGCTACAGGGCCACTACCCTGGATGCCGTGACTATTCGCCTGTACGACACCAGCGCCCGGCAGATCCGCGACTTCACCCCGCTCACCGCGGGCTGTGTCTCGATCTACCTGTGCGGCGCCACGGTGCAGGCCGCCCCGCACATCGGGCACATCCGGTCGGGCCTCAACTTCGACATGATGCGCCGCTGGTTCGAGTACCGGGGCTACGAGGTCACCTTCATCCGCAACGTCACGGACATCGACGACAAGATCATCGCGAAGGCCGCCGAGCAGCGCCGCCCGTGGTGGTCCATCGGTTACGAGAACGAGCGCGCCTTCAACGACGGCTACACCGCGCTCGGCTGCCTCCCGCCCACCTACGAACCGCGTGCCACCGGCCACGTCACCGAGATGGTCGAGATGATGCGCGGCCTCATCGAGCGCGGTCACGCCTACGAGTCCGAGGGCAACGTCTACTTCGACGTGAAGTCGTACGCCGATTACCTCTCGCTCTCCCGCCAGGAGCTCGACAACATCCGCCAGCCGGAGAGCACCGGCGAGACGGGCAAGCGCGACGCACGCGACTTCGCCATGTGGAAGTCCGTCAAGCCCGGCGAGCCCTCCTGGGAGACCCCGTGGGGCCGCGGCCGTCCCGGCTGGCACCTGGAGTGCTCGGCCATGGCGCACAAGTACCTCGGCGAGGCCTTCGACATCCACGGCGGCGGGCTCGACCTGATCTTCCCGCACCACGAGAACGAGATCGCCCAGGCCAAGGCCTTCGGCGACGAGTTCGCGAAGTACTGGGTCCACAACGCCTGGGTCACGATGTCCGGCGAGAAGATGTCCAAGTCGCTGGGCAACTCGGTCCTCGTCTCCGAGATGGTCAAGAACTGGCGCCCGATCGTCCTGCGCTACTACCTCGGCACCCCGCACTACCGGTCGATGATCGAGTACAGCGAGGACGCGCTGCGCGAGGCCGAATCGGCCTTCGCCCGGATCGAGGGCTTCTACCAGCGCGTCATCGAGAAGGCCGGCGGTCCCGTCGAGCCGGCGGCCGAGGTCCCGCCCGCCTTCGCCGAGGCCATGGACGACGACCTGGGCGTCCCGCAGGCGCTCGCCATCGTCCACACCACCGTCCGCCAGGGCAACAGCGCGCTCGCCGCCGACGACAAGGACGCGGCCATCGCGCGCCTGTCCGAGGTACGGGCCATGCTGGGCGTCCTCGGCCTGGACCCGCTCGACCCCCACTGGGACGGCGGGAACGGCTCCGACCGCGGCGAGGAGCTCCACGGCGCCGTGGACACCCTCGTACGACTCGTGCTGGAGCAGCGCGAGTCCGCACGGGCCCGCAAGGACTGGGCGACCGCCGACGCGATCCGCGACCAGCTCCAGCAGTCCGGGCTGGTCATCGAGGACAGCCCCACCGGTCCGCGCTGGACGCTCGGCCCCCGCTGAGCCCAGCAGCTGAACTTGGTGTGCTGCCCGGCGCTCCGGGCGGCACACTCTTCATACGTACATATCGCAGCACCAACGAAAACAGGTAGAAGTCATGGCCGGGAACAGCCAGCGCAGGAACCGCCGCACGTCCAACAAGAAGGGCGCGACGGTCGGCAGCGGTGGCCAGCGGCGCAAGGGCCTGGAAGGCAGGGGCCCCACGCCCAAGGCCGAGGACCGCAAGAAGCACAAGGCCAACCGCATCAGCAACGCCATGGCCCGGCAGGCCGCCAAGCGCCGCCCGGCCCCGCGCCGCGGCGGTCCCAAGGGCACCAGCGAGATGGTGGTCGGCCGCAACCCGGTCTTCGAGGCGCTGCGCGACGGGGTCCCGGCCACCACGCTCTACGTCCAGCAGTTCATCGACAACGACGAGCGCGTCCGCGAGGCCCTCCAGCTCGCCGGCGAGCGCGGCAACATCAACCTGATGGAAGCCCCGCGCCCCGAGCTCGACCGCATGACCAACGGGCTCAACCACCAGGGCCTGGTCCTCCAGGTCCCGCCGTACGAGTACGCGCACCCCGAGGACCTCACCGCGGCCGCCTACGACAACGGCGACGACCCGCTGATCGTCGCCCTCGACGGCGTCACCGACCCGCGCAACCTCGGCGCGATCGTCCGTTCCGTCTCCGCCTTCGGCGGCCACGGCGTGGTCATCCCCGAGCGCCGCGCCGCCGGCATGACCGCCGGTGCGTGGAAGACCTCGGCCGGCACCGCCGCCCGTACCCCGGTCTCGCGCGTCACCAACCTGACCCGCGCCCTCCAGGACTACAAGAAGGCCGGCATCACCGTCGTCGGCCTCGCGGCCGAGGGCACCCACGAGGTCCAGGACCTCGAGGTGCTCGGCGGCCCGGTCGTCATCGTCGTCGGCTCCGAGGGCAAGGGGCTGGGCCGTCTCGTCGGCGAGAACTGCGACTACCTCGTGCGCATCCCGATGCCGGGCGGCGCCGAGTCGCTCAACGCCGGTGTCGCCGCGGGCGTCGTGCTCTACGAGGCGGCCCGCCGCCGCGCCACCCGCGGCCGCGTCTGAGCTCCGCGCGACTGATCCACTTGGCTCAGGGAATGTGACCCGTGAGCGTGTCACCCCGCCCGATTCGGGCGGGGTGGCTTGATCTTGACGGGTCTCGGACACATCCCTGTCGTCAAGGCAGTGTCCTAAACACTGATCACTCGGTTAGATGAGTGTGGACACCAGAACGTCAGGGTTCGACGACCAGCCCGCGCTGAGCATGGTCAAGGTGCCGTGCGACCCCGCACAGGTCATCGTCAACCACGCCAGCTTCCGCGTGCGGCTCGCACCGAGCCCGAGCGCGCGTTCCAAGCCCGCGAAGGCCCCCGGCCGCGCACCCGTCCTGGGTGGCGCCGTGGTGGCGGCCGCCGGGGCCACCCGCCGCCGGGCCCCCGTGGTCTGGAGCGGCAAGTCCGACGCCGGCGACGCCGCGGCCATGGGCGGACTGCTCCAGGCCGTCCGCGAGGCCGGGCGCGGACACGACGAGTACGACGGCGGCGCCACCCAGGTCATCCCGCGCGTGGACATGGTCCACGACCTCGCCGAGGACACCCTCGCCACGCCGACCGTCATCGGCCAGCGCAGCTACGGGGACCCCGCCGAGACGCGTCCGCTGGCCGCCGTACGGGACCTGCCGTACCAGGGGCCGCCCGGCTCCGGGCCCGGCGCGGACTCCCGCCGGTCCGGCCCCGACACGCGCGGGCAGGCCTCGTACTACCCCGGCCGCCGGATGAACCTCGGCGTCGTGCTGCTCCCGCTGCGCGTCTTCCTCGGATTCATCTCCATCTACGCCGGCATGGGCAAGCTGTGCGACCCCGTCTACTTCGACGGCGGCGAGCGCGGCTCCATGGTCACCTGGCTGCACACGCTGAACCCGTGGGCACTGGCCGAGCCGCTGCGCGACTTCGCGCTCGCGCACCCGGTCGGCGCGGGACTGAGCGTGGCCTTCCTCCAGGTCATCGTGGGCGTGCTGACGGTCTTCGGTCTGTGGCAGCGGTTCGCCGCCTGCTTCGGGGCGCTGCTGTCCGCAGCGCTGCTGATGACCGTGAGCTGGAAGACCGTCCCGGCCTACGACGCGCCCGACATCATCTACCTCGCCGCCTGGAGCCCGCTGATCATCGCGGGTGCCCCGGTCTACTCCCTCGACGGGCGCCTCGCCGGCGAGGCCTGGCGGACCCTCGGGCCGCGCTCCGAGATCTGGCGGCTGCGGCGGCGCGTGCTGCGCCGCGGGGCCGTCATGGCCACCGTCGTCTGCGGGCTCACCCTGCTCGTCGGCTCGCTCCTCGGCGGCGCCGTCCGCTCCTCCACCGTCGTCACCGTCCCCGGGCCGGGCGAGGCCCCCAGCAACTACCTGCCGGGCCGCCCGCTGCCGCAGGCGCCGGCGAAGCAGCAGCCGGGCCAGCGGCAGCCCTCGCAGTCGCCGAGCAAGGCGGCGTCGCCCTCGGCGAGTGCGACCGAGCCCGCCACGAAGTCCGGGAAGACCGCGTCCGGCAGCCCCTCCAAGGGGACCTCGGGGACGCGCTCCGAGTCGCCCACCGCGACGCGGGGCACCACCGGCAAGCAGCAGACCCCGCGCGCCACGCCCCGGCAGTCCTCCTCGCCGAGGCAGCCGTCCTCTGCCGGGACCACGAGCGGCGGGGCTCCGGCCCCGAAGCAGCCGGGCCTGATCGGCGGGCTCATCGGCTGACACCGGCACAGGGAAAGAGGGGCCCGGCACGCACGAGCGTGCCGGGCCCCTCCGTGTGTGCAGGGCGCGCGGGCGGTGCGTACGGGCGCCACGTACGGGCGGTGCGGCGCCCGGGGTACGGGCGGTGCGGCGGGAGCGCGGGCGTGCGTGCCTGCCGGGAAGGGCCTCAGGAGCCCGTCTGCGCCGCCAACTCCCTTGCGGCCTCGGTGAGGTCCTTCGCGGTGTCGATGGCCCGCCAGTAGGCCCCCTGGGGCAGCGGGAAGCCCGCGAGGCGTCGCTCACGGGCCAGACGCGGGAACGTCGTCCGCTCGTGATCCCCCAAGTCCGGGAGCAGCGCGGCGAATTCGGGGCTGAAGACGTACACCCCCGCGTTGACGAGGTAGGGCGACGGCGGGGCCTCGATGAAGTCCAGCACGTGCCCGAACTCGTTGGTCTCCACGACCCCCCACGGGATCCGCGGCCGGGCCAGCGCGAGCGTGGCCACCGCGTCCCGCTCGGCGTGGAAGGCCGCCATGTCGCGGAGCGAGAAGCGGGTCCAGACATCGCCGTTCGTCGCGTACCAGGCCCGGTCGGGGTGCGGGAGCCGGCGGGCGGCGTACTTGAGACCGCCGCCGCGGCCCAGCGGCTCCTCCTCGACCACCGTGGTGACGCGCAGCGGCAACCGGGCCCCGGCCAGCCACTCCTGGAGCACCTCGGCGAGGTGCCCGCAGGAGACCACGGCGTCCGTGACCCCCTCGGCGGCCAGCCAGGCCAGCTGGTGCCCGATGATCGGCACCCCCGTCCCCGGGATCTCGACCATCGGCTTCGGACGGTCGTCCGTGTACGGACGCAGCCGCGACCCCTGGCCGCCCGCCAGGACGACGGCCTGGGTGGGGGCGGCGGGGAACGCGGCTGCGGAGGGAGCGGGCGGAGCGGATCGGTGGTCGTCGGTCATGGCGGCCAGCGTAGGGACGTGGCGTGCGTCAGCCCATGGAGGCGACGCCGGAGGCGTACGAGGTGTCGCAGACGGGACGGGCGAAGGACTGCGCCTTCGTCGGGCCGTACGCGTCCACGGCGGCCCGCCCCAGCGCCCGGGCGATCCCCACGCAGTGCTCGGCGAGCGAGGGCCGCCGGTTCACCTCCTGCTGGAGGTGGGTGAGGACGTCGTCGGGCTGACCGCCCTGCTGCAGCTCGCCGACGAGCTGATCGCGCAGCACCTCGTGCGCGGCGCGCGGCTTCGCGGGGACGGAGACGTCCTCGGCGGCGGCGGTCAGGACCTGGGAGGACGAAGTGTCCGCCCACGGGACCATGGTGACCGCGAGGGTCCCGGACAGGACCAGGACGACGGGCAGGACCAGGGCGAGGGAACGGCCGATACGGCGGGCAGTGTGGGTCACGAGGGCGAGAGTAGCGCTCGGTGAAGATTTGGCGACATTTAGTCACCCTGTCGGGGGATGGTTCGACGTGGTTTTTCGAATTAAGGGTTGACGGTTGGGGCCGAATGGCCCGGTCTGCCGGGGTTCCTGAAGCAGTCCGGAGGGATCCCGGCCGGACAACGGACGCCGAAGGGGCGCCCCTTGACGGGGCGCCCCTCCAACGACTCTGAAACCTGCGGGAGCTGCTAGTTGGACAGCCGCTCGCCGGAGGAGGTCGAGAAGACGTGGATCTCGTCCGCGCGCGGCACCACGTGGAGGCTGGAGCCCTTCTCCGGGACCTGGCGGCCGCCCACGCGGACCACGAGGTCCTGGGAGCCCTCGGCGGTCGCGGTGGAGCCGTAGACGTAGCCGTCGGCGCCGAGTTCCTCGACGACGTTCACGACGATGGTCAGACCGCCGGTCTCGGCGACGTCGAAGTGCTCCGGACGGACACCGACCATGACGGTGCGGTCGCCCGCGTCGGCCGCCGCGGACAGCGCCTCGCGCGACACCGGGACGACGCTGTCGCCGAACTTCACGCCGCCGTCGGTGATCGGGACCTCGACCAGGTTCATGGCCGGGGAGCCGATGAAGCCGGCGACGAAGAGGTTCGCGGGGCGGTCGTACATGTTGCGCGGGGTGTCGACCTGCTGGAGCAGCCCGTCCTTGAGGACGGCCACGCGGTCGCCCATCGTCATGGCCTCGACCTGGTCGTGGGTGACGTAGACGGTGGTGATGCCGAGGTCGCGCTGGAGCGCCGCGATCTGCGTGCGGGTGGAGACGCGGAGCTTGGCGTCGAGGTTCGACAGCGGCTCGTCCATGAGGAACACCTGGGGCTTGCGCACGATGGCGCGGCCCATGGCGACGCGCTGGCGCTGGCCGCCGGAGAGCGCCTTGGGCTTGCGGTCCAGGTACTGGGTGAGGTCGAGCATCTTCGCCGCGTCCTCCACCTTCTTGCGGATGGTGGCCTTGTCCTCGCCGGCGATCTTGAGCGCGAAGCCCATGTTGTCGGCGACGGTCATGTGCGGGTAGAGCGCGTAGTTCTGGAACACCATCGCGATGTCCCGGTCCTTGGGCGGCAGGTGCGTGACGTCGCGGTCACCGATGCGGATGGCGCCGCCGTTGACGTCCTCCAGGCCGGCGAGCATGCGCAGCGAGGTGGACTTGCCGCAGCCGGACGGGCCGACGAGGACGAGGAACTCGCCGTCCTGGATCTCCAGCTCGAGCTGGTCGACGGCGGGCTTGTCGCCGCCGGGGTACAGACGGGTCGCCTTGTCGAAAGTGACAGAAGCCATGGTGATGAATCCCTTCTACCGGCAGGAACGTGCCGGACGATCCGAGTGGAAGGTCTAGTCCAGTAATCGGACTCCGCACGACGCTACCCGTCGAAGCGGCTTCTGTCAGTACCTGAGGGGTGCGTCGGTGCTCACGTGGGCGGCTTCAATGCGATGGCCCGGGGAATCGCGTGCTGTGTAGAGTGATGGCGGCTTCGCGCGCAGTACACGCGCACTGCCGTGCCTCCTTAGCTCAGTCCGGCCAGAGCAACGCACTTGTAATGCGTAGGTCGTCGGTTCGAATCCGACAGGGGGCCCCACCGGAACCCCGGCTCACTCCGCTGAGCCGGGGTTTCCGCGTTCCCGCGGTCAGCCGCGGCCCGAGATGCGGTCGGCCAGGCGGGCCAGGGGGGTCGTCGTCGGGCGGTGGGTGGCGCTCTCGCGGCGGTCGGCCTCGCGGTAGGCGGCGTAGAGGGCCTGGACGCCGAGCCAGCGCAACGGCTCCGGCTCCCAGCGGCGGACGCGGTGGTTCACCCAGGGGAGGGCGGTCAGCTCGGTGGACTCGCCGAGGACCAGGTCGCGCAGGGTGCGGGCGGCGAGGTTGGAGGTGGCGACGCCGGAGCCGACGTAGCCGCCCGCCCAGCCCAGGCCCGAGGCGCGGTCCAGGGTGACGGTGGCGCACCAGTCGCGGGGGACGCCGAGGACGCCCGACCAGGCGTGCGTGATCTCCGTACCGGTGAGCTGCGGGAAGAAGGCGGTCAACAGGGCGGTCAGGCTTGCGACGGTGGCCGGCTGGGTGCGGCCGTCGTTGTCGGTGCGGGATCCGAAGCGGTACGGGACTCCGCGCCCGCCGATCGCGATGCGGTCGTCGGCGGTGCGCTGGGCGTACATGTACGCGTGGGCCATGTCGCCGAGGAGCGTGCTGTCCGACCAGCCCAGCCGGTCCCAGACCGAGGGCGGGAGGGGCGCGGTCACGATCATGGAGGAGTTCATCGGGAGCCAGGAGCGCTTCTGGCCCTTGAGGGCTGCGGTGAAGCCCTCCGTGCAGCGCAGCACGTGGGGGGCGCGGACCGTGCCGTACGGGGTGACGGCGAGGCCCGGGGCGATCTCGGTGACGGGCGTGGACTCGTGGATCACCACGCCGAGCGCCTCGACGGCGGCGGCCAGGCCCTTGGCCAGCTTCAGGGGGTGGATGCGGGCGCCGTGCGGGCTCCAGCTGGAGCCGACGGCGTCGGCGATGTCGATGCGGGCGCGGGTGGCGGCGGCGTCGAGGAGCTCGCGGTCGGTCTCGCCGAAGGCGACCTCGTGGGCGTGGAAGGCCCGCAGGCGGCTGAGCTGGGCGGGGGTGCGGGCGACTTCGAGGACGCCGCCGCGGTGGATGTCGGCGTCGATGCCCTCCTTGGCGGCGACGTCGATGACCTCGGTGACCGTCTCGTTCATGGCCTGCTGGAGGCGGCGGGCGGCCGGGTGGCCGTGGAGGGCGGCGTAGCGGTCGCGGCCGGCGATGCCGTTGTAGAGCCAGCCGCCGTTGCGCCCGGAGGCGCCGTAGCCGCAGAACTTCTGCTCCAGGAGCGTGATGCGGAGGCCGGGGGCGGCGCGCTTGAGGTAATAGGCCGTCCACAGGCCGGTGTAGCCGCCGCCGACGATGACGACGTCGGCGGTGGTGTCGGTGGTGAGGGGGGCACGGGGCGGGTCGGTGCGGTCGTCGCTCGCGTACCAGAAGGAGATGCCGCCGTTGATCGTCATGCGGAGTTGGTACACCTCGCGCGGGAAGGGTGTCCAGACCGTTGCCCTGCGGAGTGCCCTGCGGGCTGCTCGGCGGGGTTGCGCCTCGGCCCTGCGGGCTGCTCGGGGATGCGCGGCTCGGGCCGCCCCTGCCTCGGGCCGCGCCTCAAACGCCGGCGGGGCTGGGGTGTGCGGTCCGCTCGGCGGCTCCCGGCTCGGCCGGGCTGTGCCTCGATCGCCGGCGGGGTTGGGGTGTGCGGGTTTGTCGGCTGGCACGGTCGGAGTCCTGCCGTGGGGTGGGGACACGCAGGAGGGTCCCCGGAGGACGAGCGCGCGACCGCGGCCGCCTGTCCGTGACGGGCCCGCGTGCGCCGAGCCGAGGAGACTCTCGTGCGGGGCACCGCCCCACACCACCCAGCCCCGCCGGCGCTTGAGGCGCCCCCGGGCCGGGACAGCCCGCGCCGCAGGGCATTGGCCGAGGAGACTCTCGTGCGGGGCACCGCCCCACACCACCGAGCCCCGCCGGCGTTTGAGGCGCCCCCCGGGCCGGACAGGCCCGAGCAGACGGGCACCGCCGAGCCCGCCCGCAGGGCACCGGCACCGCGCTACGGTCACCGCATGGTTGAGATTCCGGAGGGGCTGGTCGAGGCGCAGGTCGGGTTCAACGGCGACGCGGGGCGGGAGTTCATCGCCGCTCTGCCCGCGCGGGCGGAGCGGTTTCTGGAGGAGTGGGGGCTGCTTCGTACCGGGCCGGCGATGCACGGGGTGACGGCCCTGGTGCTGCCGGTGGTGCAGGCCGACGGGAGCCCCGCCGTGCTGAAGCTGGTGTCGGTGGACGAGGAGAGCGCGGGGGAGCCGGTCGCGCTGCGCGCGTGGGACGGGCGCGGCTGCGTACGGCTGCTGCGGCACGACGCGGGCACGGGCACCCTGCTGCTGGAGCGGCTGGACGAGGGCCGCGGCCTCGCGGAGCTCGCGCGGCGGGACGCGCGTGCGGCGGTGGCGGTGGTCGGGGAGTTGCTGGCGCGGCTCGGCGCGGTGCCGGCCCCGGCCGGGCTGCGCGGGCTCGGCGACATGGCCGCCGGGATGCTGGCTCAGGTGCCGCAGGCGCTGGGGCGGCTGGTGGACGAGCGCGACCGGCGGCTGCTGAAGGACTGCGCGGCGGCGGTCGCGGAGGTGGCGGGCGAGCCGGGTGACCGGCTGCTGCACTGGGACCTGCACTACGACAACGTGCTGGCCGGCGCCCGGGAGCCGTGGCTGGCGATCGACCCGAAGCCGCTGGCGGGCGATCCGGGGTTCGATCTGATGCCGGCGATCATCAACAACTTCCGCGCCGGGGACGTGCGGTGGCGGTTCGACCTGCTGACGGAGGCGGCGGGGCTGGACCGGGAGCGGGCGCGGGCCTGGACGCTGGGGCGGGTGCTGCAGAACTGCCTGTGGGACGTGGAGGACGGGGAAGAGCGCCTGGACGACGACCAGTTGACGGTCGCCGAGGTGCTGCTGAAGGGGTGATCCGCGGCCGTTCTAGGCTGCGGGCATGATCCGTAGCGCTGAAATCACCGATGTCCCCGCCATCCACACGATGATCCGCGAGCTCGCCGCGTACGAGAAGGTGCCGCACGAGGCGAGGGCCACCGAGGAGCAGTTGCGGGAGGCGCTGTTCGGTCCGCGCCCGGCGGTGTTCGCGCACGTCGCGGAGACGGATGACGGGGAGGTCGTCGGTTTCGCGGTGTGGTTCCTCTCCTTCTCGACGTGGCGCGGGGTGCACGGGATCTATCTGGAGGACCTGTACGTACGGCCCGGCGTGCGCGGCGGCGGTCACGGCAAGGCGCTGCTGCGGGAGTTGGCGCGGACGTGCGTGGAGCGGGGCTACGGGCGGCTGGAGTGGTCGGTGCTGAACTGGAACGCGCCGACGATCGCCTTCTACGAGGCCCTGGGCGCGCGGCCGCAGGAGGAGTGGTCGGTGTACCGGCTCACCGACGGGCCGCTCGCGGAGCTGGCGGTTTAGGGGGCCCTCGGCCGGGCCCGCGTCGTCCGGCTTCAGGGTTCCAGGACGACCTTGCCGGTGGTGGCTCGGGTCTCCAGGTCGTGGTGGGCGGTGGCGGCCTCGGCGAGCGGGTAGCGGGTGAGGGCGGGGCGCAGGCGGCCCGCGGCGGCTTCGGCGAGGGCGCGGGTCTCCAGGACGCGCAGCGGGTCGGGGGCGCCGACCTGCTGGAGCATCGTGGGGCCGAGGACGCCGCGGGTGGTGATGCCGCGGGCGTCGAGGTCGGCGCGCTCGGCTTCGGTGAGGTCGAGGGGGCCCCCGGACCAGCCGAAGACGAGGTGGCGGGCGCCGGGGGCGAGCAGGCCGAGGGCGGTGCGGGCGGTTTCGCCTCCGACGGAGTCGAAGAGGACGGTGGCTCCGCCGGGGTGGTGGGCGCGTACGGCGTCGGCCCAGGTGGGGTCGGTGTAGTCGAGGGCGAGGTGGGCGCCGTTGGCGGCGGCCAAGGCGGTCTTGGCGGGGCCGCCGGCGAGGGCGATGACGGTGGCGCCGACGTTCACCGCGTACTGGACGAGGAGGGTGCCGATGCCGCCCGCGGCGGCGGGTACCAGGGCGACGGAGTCCGGGCCGAGGTCGGCGAACTGCAGGATCCCGAGGGTGGTGCGGCCGGTGCCGATCATGGCGACGGCCGCGGCGGGGTCGAGGCCGTCCGGTACGGGGTGCAGGCGGTCGGCGTCGGCGACGGCGTACTGGGCGTAGCCGCCGGGCGCGAAGCCGAGGTGGACGACGACGGTGCGGCCGAGCCAGGCGGGGTCGGTGCCGGGGCCGAGGGCGTCGACGGTGCCGGCGACCTCGCGGCCAGGCACGGTGGGGAGCTCGGGAAGCGGGGCGGGAGGGCCCTGGACGCCCCGGCGGAGGCTGGTGTCGAGGAGGTGGACGCCGGCGGCGGCAACGGCGATGCGCACCTGGCCGGGGGCCGGGACGGGGGTGTCCGTGAGCTCGTAGGAGAGGTTCTCGGCGGGGCCGAAGGCGTGGAGGCGGACGGCTCGCATGCCGGTGTCGGTGGTCATGGACCCAGGTTGTGACCTCAAGTCCGGTTGAGGTCAAGAGCGGCCGGTCGCTCTCAGCGCTGTCAGTGGGGTGGTTCACGATGGGGGCATGGCGCGCAAAGGGCAGCAGGAGCAGACGGTGAAGGCGGCACGGCGGCCGGAGCTGCGGCTGCCCGGGCTGACCGTGTGGGAGGGGGGTGAGCTGGAGCCGGACGGGGACTACGACGGGCTGGAGTTCGCGGACCTCGACCTGGCGGGGCAGGAGGGGATCGGGTCCCGGTTCATGGACTGCGCGGTGCGGCGGTGTGCGCTGGACGAGGCGGGGCTGGCGAAGGCGCGGATCCTGGACTCGGTGCTGGAGGGGGTCCGGGGCGTGGGGACGGACCTGTCGGGGGCCTCGCTGCGGGACGTGGAGCTGGTGGACGCGCGACTGGGCGGGGTGCAGCTGCACGGGGCGGTGCTGGAGCGGGTGGTGGTCCGCGGGGGCAAGATCGACTACCTGAACCTGCGGAAGGCGCGGCTCAAGGACGTGGTCTTCGAGGGGTGCGTGCTGGTGGAGCCGGACTTCGCGGGCGCGGTGCTGGAGCGTGTGGAGTTCCGGGACTGCGCGCTGCGGGGGGTGGACTTCAGCGGGGTGCGGATGGCGGACGTGGACCTGCGGGAGGCGTCCGTGCTGGAGATCGCGCGCGGGGTGGACGCCCTGGCCGGGGCGGTCATCAGCCCGGGGCAGCTGTTCGACCTGGCCCCGGCGCTGGCGGCGCAGCTGGGCGTGCGGGTGGTGTCCTAGGTTCTGTCGGGCGTGACCCCGGGGGTGGCGTGGAGGGTGTCCCGCCGGTCGAGCCGGGGGTAGGGGTACGGGTAGCGGTGGTGCGGTGCGTGCAGGTCCTTCCAGCGCGTGGCGTGGGGGAGGCCGAGCAGGCATACGGCGTGCCGGAGCTCTGCGCGGGCGCCGGCGGCTCGGAGGCGGTCGGGGGCCTCGCGCGCGAGCCAGGCGGTCAGCTCCGTACGGATCTCCTCGGCTTCCTCGTCCGACCAGACGAGCCATGAGCGCCAGGGGAGCGAGTCCTCCAGGAGGTCGCGTTCCCACTCGTCGACCGTGCTGGTGAGGTGCTGGTCGGCGACCGGGTGGCGGAGGTCCCGCCAGACCGCCAGCCAGGGGCCGATGGCTCCGGAGGCCTCGGCGCAGAGCGGGAGGAGTTCGTGCGCCGGGACGGCGGGGTCCTGGGTGAGGAGGGTGTGGGCCCACCAGGCGTGCAGGAATTCCCGTACGACCGCGCTCTGCTGCGCGGGCCACTGCTGCCAGGCGGCGCGGTGGAACGAGTTGCCGATGTTGCCGATGTTCCACGCGTATTCGCCGAGGCCTCCGGTCAGTTCGCGGGCGAACTGCGGCAGGACGCGCCGCAGCACTGCGCCGTGGTCGTTCCAGTCGGGCGCGCTCCAGGTGCGGTGCAGGAGGTCGAGGTCGAGATCCGTTCCGGGGAGCTTCAGCAGGGCGAGCTCTTCCGGGCTGCCCCAGTGGCAGTCGCACTGGGTCTCGTCGGCCCGGGCGGACATCCCCCGGAAGGTGACGCCCAGCTGGTCGAGCGCCCGGTCGAGCCGGGCCCGTGCCGCGGAGGCGGAGGCGGTGGCGGAAGACGCGGCGTCGGGGCGGTCGGGTTCGGTCATGGTCGGCGGTGCCTCACGGGGACTCCGGGCCGTTCCGGCCCGAAGAGCGCGAGTCTATTCGTACGCGGATCAGGCCGGGACGCGGGGGAAGCGGGCCTGGAGGGTCCAGATCGCGGGGTTGTCGGCGAGGCCGTCGTGCATGTCGATCAGGTCCGCGATGACGTCGTGCAGGAAGTCGCGGGCCTCGCGGCGCAGCAGGCGGTGGCTGAAGGTCAGCGGGGCCTCCTCGGCCGGCATCCAGTCGGCCTCGACGTCGACCCAGCCGAAGCGGCGCTCGAAGAGCATCCGGTCCGTGGACTCGGTGAAGTCGAGCTCGGCGAACTGCCGGTTGGCGGAGCGGTTGCCGCGGGGGTCCTTGTCGAGCTGTTCGACGATGTCGCACAGCGCCCAGGCGAAGTCCAGTACGGGCACCCATCCCCAGGCTGTGGACACTTCCCGGTCGGCGTTGGTGTCGGCGAGGTAGACGTCCCCGCAGAACAGGTCGTGCCGCAGGGTGTGGACGTCCGCGGAGCGGTAGTCGGTCTGCGGGGGGTCCGGGAAGCGCCGGGAGAGGGAGTAGCCGATGTCGAGCACGTTCCGATGGTGTCACGGGTACCGGCCGCCGCTCACCTCCGGTGTCAGGACGGCAGGAGGCGCTGTTCCTTGGCCACCGAGACCGCGCCCGCGCGGGTGTCGACGCCGAGTTTGTCGTAGATGCGGCCCAGGTGGGTCTTGACCGTGGCTTCGCTGATGAACAGGGCGCGGGCGATGTCGCGGTTCCCGAGGCCGCGGGCCAGCTGGCCGAGGATGTCCAGTTCGCGGTCGGTCAGGGTGGGGCGGGTGCCGCGCATGTGGGCCATGACGCGGCTGGCCACCGGCGCGGACAGCGTGGTGCGGCCCTGGGCCGCGGAGTGGATGGCGGCGAAGAGCTCCTCGGGGCGTTCGGCCTTGAGGAGGTAGCCGGTGGCGCCCGCGCCGATCGCCCGGGTGATGTCCGCGTCGGTGTCGTAGGTGGTGAGGACCAGGATGTGCGGGGGCGTGGGGAGCGCGGTGATGCGGCGGGTGGCCTCGACGCCGTCGATGCCCTCGCCCAGCTGGAGGTCCATCAGGACCACGTCGGGGCGGAGCCTGGCGGCGAGGGCGACCGCTTCCTCACCGCTGCCCGCCTCGCCGAGGACCTCGATGTCCGGCTCGCTGCCGAGCAGGGCCAGGAGTCCGGCGCGGACCACCACGTGGTCGTCGCAGAGGAGGATCGTCGTCATGGGGCCGGCTCCAGGGGGATGGCCGCGGAGAGGACGGTGCCCTCGCCCGGCGTGGATTCGATCGTCAGGGTGCCGCCGAGCTGGCGGACGCGGGCCCGCATGGCCGGGAGGCCGTGCCCGCGTCCTGCGGCGCCGGTACGGGTCCCGGTGCGGGGCTCGGTGAAGCCGTGGCCGTCGTCGGCGATGTCCAGGACGACCTGGTCGCCCAGGAAGCTGAGGGTGAGTGCGGCCGTACGGGCGCCGGAGTGCTCCCGGACGTTGGCCAGCGCGCCCTGGGCTATGCGCAGCAGGGCGGACTGGACCCGGTCCGGGAGCGGGGCGGGGGTGCCTTCGAGGTGGAAGCGGACCTCGATGCCGGGGCCGGCGTCCAGGAAGCGCAGGGCGTCGGCGAGGCCGGCGCCGTCGGCGAGCTCGGGCGGGGCCAGGTCGTGGACGAGCCGGCGGGCCTCGGCGAGGCCGTGCGCGGCGATGCCGGTGGCGGTACGGACGTGCGCGCGGGCGGTGGCCGGGTCGCTGTCCCAGGTGCGGTCCGCGGCCTGGAGCAGCATCTGCTGGCTGGACAGGTTCTGGGCGAGGGTGTCGTGGATCTCCATGGACAGCCGCTGCCGTTCGGCGAGGGTGCCTTCGCGGCGCTCGGTGGCTGCGAGCTCCCGGCGGGTGCGGATCAGGTCGTCGATCAGTGTGCGCTGGGCCTGGGCCTGGCGTTCCATGTGGACGAAGACGGCGGTGGCGAGGGCGGCGACGGCGGGCGGGGCCAGCAGCAGGTTGGGGTCGAAGGACTTGGCCAGCTGGAGCTGGGCGATCACCACGAAGCCGGTGAGGAGGGCGACGAGCACGACGGCGGCGCGTGGCGGCAGGGTGCGCAGGGCGGTGAAGAACAGCGGCACGGCGCACCAGGCGAAGCTCGGCGCGAGGACGACCAGGACCACCCAGATGGTGACGACCAGGCCGAGCCACAGGAGCCGGCGGGCGGTGGGGGCGGCGCCGAGCGCGGGGCCGAGTACGTAGAGCAGGGCCAGGGTGATGCTGAGGGCGAGGACCCACGGGGTGCGGGGTTCGCCGGGATGGCGCAGCAGGAAGCGGACCACGGAGGCGCCGAGGAGCAGGAAGAACGCGGTGTGCGCGACCATGGCCAGCGTGCGGGTGTCGTCGCGCGGCGGGGCGGGGTGGCTCACCGGTTGCTCCTGGTGTGCGAGGGGTGCGTTCATTGTCGCCCGCGGCGGCGTTGCCGGGACGGGGCCCGGGCACCTGCGCGGGCACCTGCGCCTCGACCCCGCGCCCCGGCCCCTGCGGGGTGGAGACGGCTCTGACCAGGAAATACCGCGCCGGAGGCGCTCCGCATCGACCGATCGGATGACCCTCGGGTCAGCCGGAACGGTGGCCGGGGCGAGCCGGTACGGGGACGGGGTGCGGGGGGTTTCGGGCCGAGGCTTGGAGCAGTGAAGGAGCCGGTCCGACCGGCCCGGACCGACCGACTCGAAGCCGTCACCGCGGCACCGTTCTCAGGAGCAGAGATGAAGACCCGCACCCGCGTTCTCACCGGTACCGCCCTTGCCGTCGCCCTGGGCGCCGGAGCCTTCGGTGCCGTGAGCGCCAGCGCGACCCCCGCCGCCGAGACCGCCCAGGTCTCCGTGGCCGGGAAGAAGGACGGTCAGAGCGACAAGAACTTCACCACCACGACGCACCTCACGGTCGACGCCGCGACCCGCGCCGCCCAGGCCGCGCTGAAGGCCGCGGAGTCCGAGAAGCAGAAGGTGACCGTCGCCGTCGTCGACCGCAACGGCAACACCATCGTCACCCTGCGCGGCGACGGCGCGGGCCCGCAGTCCTACGAGTCGGCCCAGCGCAAGGCCTATACCGCCGTGTCCTGGAACGCCCCCACCTCGGTGCTCGCGGGCCGGCTCGCCCAGGCCCCGAACCTGAAGGACATCCCCGGCACCCTCTTCCTCGGCGGCGGTACCCCGGTCCAGGTGGACGGCGCGCCCGTCGCGGGCATCGGTGTGGCCGGCGCCCCGAGCGGTGACCTGGACGAGAAGTTCGCCAAGGCGGGCGTGGACGCGCTGAACAAGTAGTCCGCACAAGTAGTCCGCACAAGCAGTCCGCACGCGCAGTCCGCGCGAGTGGTCCGCGCGGCCGCCCCGCCTAGGATCGAGTGCGTGGAACACCGTGCTCTTTCCCGCCTCGCCGCCCCCGCCGTCGCCGCCCTGCTCGCCCTCACCACGGGGTGTACGGGGGACACGGTGCAGGGGCGGCCGGGTGCGTCGGGGCTGCGCGATCCGTACTTCCCGCGGGCGGGGAACGGCGGATACCAGGTCGACCACTACGCGTTGGACCTGGACTACGACCCCGCCGACGGGCAGCTGCACGGCACGGCCGTGATCACCGCCCGCGCCGAGCAGGGTCTCAGCTCCTTCAACCTGGACTTCAGCGGGATGAACGTCGAGGGCGTGACCGTCCAGGGCGAGGGGGCCCGGTACAACCGGACCGG
Source organism: Streptomyces sp. NBC_01232 (assembly GCF_035989885.1). GTDB lineage: Bacteria > Actinomycetota > Actinomycetes > Streptomycetales > Streptomycetaceae > Streptomyces. The sequence goes on along the minus strand of NZ_CP108518.1, from coordinate 3,906,952 downwards.
CAACGAGCTGACCGTGCGCCCCGCCGAGGACCTGAAGAAGGGCGAGGTCTTCCGTACGGAGATCGACTACAGCGGGAAGCCGAAGCCCCTGGAGGATCCGGACGGCTCCAAGGAGGGCTGGATCACCACCGAGGACGGCGCGGTCGCCGTCGGCGAGCCGGTCGGTTCGATGACGTGGTTCCCCGGCAACCACCACCCCAGCGACAAGGCTTCGTACGACATCACCTTCACGGTCCCGCGCGGATACGAGGCCGTGTCGAACGGCGAGCTGCGCTCCCGTACCGAGGACGCGGACGGGCGGACCGTCTTCGCGTGGCACAGCCCGGAGCCGATGGCGAGCTATCTGGCGACCGCCGCGATCGGGCCGTACAAGGTGACGACCGGGCGGACGCGCTCGGGGACCGGTCTCTACAGCGCCGTGGCGCCCGGGGAGGGGACCGCGGACACGGGTCCGCTCGCGCGGCTGCCGGAGATGGTGGAGTGGGGCAGCGGCCGGTTCGGCCCGTACCCGTTCGCCACCGCGGGCGCGATCGTGGTGCCCGCCGGGACCCTCGGCTACGCGCTGGAGACCCAGGGCCGGCCCGTCTTCCCCGGTGCGCCCGCGGAGGAGGAGCTCGTCGTGCACGAGCTCGCGCACCAGTGGTTCGGCGACTCGGTGTCGCCGAAGTCGTGGAAGGACATGTGGCTCAACGAGGGCTTCGCGACCTACGCCGAGTGGCTGTGGGCCGAGGACCACGGCGGGCCCACGGCGCAGGAGCACTTCGAGGCCTTCGAGGCCGGTGACACGGACGTCGACAAGGACGCCGGCGTCGCCTGGGACGCCTTCCCGCCGGCCTCCCCGCCCGGGGCCGGGGACATCTCGGCGGACCCGGTGTACTACGGCGGCGCGATGGTGCTGCACCGGATCCGCCAGGAGGTGGGCGACGAGAAGTTCTTCGCGCTGGTGGGCGGCTGGGCCGCCGACCACCGGCACGGGAACGCGAGCACGGCCGATTTCACCGCCTACGCCGAGGCGAGCACCGGGCACGACCTGAAGAAGGTCTGGGACGTGTGGCTGTACGGGAAGGCCCGCCCCAAGTAGGCCGTTCGCGACCGCCGGGCCGGCCGCCCGCCCTCCCCGGGCCCCGTAGGCCCGGGCCGGCCGCCCGCCCTCCCCGGGCCTACGGGGCCTACGCGCCTACGGGGCCCGAACGTCTACGGGGCTTCGAGCGGCTTGCGCAGCACGGTGCAGTCGCGGCCCATCTCGCGGTCCTTGGCACTGCGCAGGGCGACGTACCCCTGGGACTGCCAGAAGGCGAGGGCCTTGGGGTTGTTGTCCAGGACGGCGATCCGGACGCCCGCGCGTCCGGCGGCCCGGAAACGGTCCTCGACGAGCGTGGCGACGGCGCGGCCGTATCCCTCGCGGTGCGCGGTGGCGTCGATGAGCAGCAGGCCGATCCACGGGTCCGGGTCGTCGGCGGCGGGTGCCTGCGCGAGGGTGGCGGCCAGACCGACGAGGCGGCCGGCGGAGCGGGCGAGGAGCACCTCGGCGCTGTCGTGGGCCAGTTCCACGGCGAGGGCGGCGGCGACCTGTTCGACCGTGATGCGGTCCGGGTCGGGGAAGTCCCCGCTGAGTTCGAAGAACGCGTGGTTCGTCGAGTAGAGGGCGGCGATCTCGGTGAGGACCGGGCCCGGTAGGGCGCCGTCGACGGGGACGAGCGGTTGGAGGATCACCTGCCGAACGGTAGCGAAGCCCCCTCCCCGGACGGCCGGGAGGGGGCTTCGCCGGCGCTGGTGTCCGGCGGGTCCGTCAGGTGCCGGATCCGCCGGACGCAGTCGCGGCCTCAGGCGTCGACGCTGCTGTTGAGCAGCCGTTGACGCAGGCTCAGACGTTGACGCCGAAGTCCTGCGCGATGCCGGTGAGGCCGGAGGCGTAACCCTGGCCGACCGCGCGGAACTTCCACTCGGCGCCGTTGCGGTAGAGCTCGCCGAAGACCATGGCGGTCTCGGTCGCCGCGTCCTCGGAGAGGTCGTAGCGGGCGATCTCGGCGCCGCCGGCCTGGTTCACGACGCGGATGTACGCGTTGCGGACCTGGCCGAAGTTCTGGCTGCGGGCCTCGGCGTCGTAGATGGAGACGGGGAAGACGATCTTGTCCACGTCGGCCGGCAGGCCGGCGAGGTTGACGTTGATGGCCTCGTCGTCGCCAGCGCCCTCGCCGGTGCGGTTGTCACCGGTGTGGACGATGGTCTGGTCCGGGGTGGACTTGTTGTTGAAGAAGACGAAGTGGCCGTCGGAGACGACCTTGCCCGTCGGGTTGACCGCGATCGCCGAGGCGTCGAGGTCGAAGTCGACACCGGTCGTCGTACGGACGTCCCAGCCGAGGCCGACCGTGACGGCAGCGAGGCCGGGGGCCTCCTTCGTGAGCGAGACGTTGCCGCCCTTGGACAGGCTGACAGCCATGGGAATGTCCCTTTCCTCATCCAACATGCACGTACAGGCGGTCAAACTACCGCTGCCCCCTATAACGCGACGAGAGGCCGGTCGGGTTCCCGTCGTGAATTGTCCGTGACGGGGGAATTTCCGCGGGCCCGGCGCGGGGGCGGTAAATGCGGGTGACGGATGCCCGGGCGGGGGCGGATCATAGGGGCATGCCTGGTCCTTATGTCATCCGCGGTTCGGTCGTGCTCCCCGAGGGAGAGCTCGCCTGGCGCTTTTCGCGATCCTCCGGACCGGGCGGTCAGCACGTGAACACCTCGGACTCGCGCGCGGAGCTGCTGTTCGACCTGGCGGCCACCAAGGCGCTGCCGGAGGTGTGGAAGGAGCGGGCGCTGGAGCGCCTCGCGGCGAAGCTGGTGGACGGCGTGGTGACCGTACGGGCCTCCGAGCACCGCTCGCAGCTGCGCAACCGGGAGATGGCGCTGGTCCGGCTGGCCTCGCTGCTGGCCGAGGCGACGGCGCCGCCGCCGAAGCAGCGCCGGGCGACGAAGATCCCGCGCGGGATCAATGAGCGCCGGCTGCGCGAGAAGAAGGCGCGGGGCGAGACCAAGCGCGGCCGCACGGCCCGGGACTGGTAGCCGCTCCCGGCGGGCCCCTACTGGCTCAGGTGCCGGTAGCGCCCGCGGAAGTACGTCAGCGGCGGCGAGTCGGGGGACGGCAGGCCGGCCGCCAGGACCCGGCCGACGACCAGGGTGTGGTCGCCCGCCTCGACGCGGTTCTCCGTACGGCACTCCAGGGTGGCCAGGGCGCCGGTCAGCAGGGGTGCGCCGGAGGCCTCGCCGCGTACGTACGGCAGATCGGCGAAGAGCAGCCGGTCGCTGATGCGGCCCTTCATCGCGAAGCGGCCCGCAACCTGGAGCTGGTGGTCGGCGAGCACCGAGACCGCCCACAGCGGCTGTTCCGCCAGCAGGTCGTCCATCCGGGACCCCTCGCGCAGGCTCACCAGGACCAGCGGGGGATCCAGGGAGACGGACATGAAGGCCGTCGCCGTCATGCCGACGTCCTCGCCGCGGGGGCCGTCGGCCGACAGCGGGGGCTCGTGCGCGGTGATCAGGCACACGCCCGCCGCCAGCCGGGACATCGCGGCCCGGAACTCGTCATTGCTCACTCCCTCAGCATGGGGGTTTGCGTGGGGCGGGGTGGGTACGGGGGTCGTCTTCAGCACGCTGAAACGCTAATCTCGCCCTTCCGCGCCGCACATCGGGCCCTGGTCCGAGTCGCGTCCCCGCCCCTTGGCCTAGGCCCGGGCGTATCGTTTGCTCTCGGGAATGAGAGGGAGCGCTCCCAGTCGTGCACGAGCCCACTGCGCACCGATATTCACCTGATGTGACTTGAGTCACAGAGGGCAAGATTTGTTGACCCTGTGTACCTGGCGCACAGCTCACTGTGATTCAGTGGACGGGACACCGCAACGAAACGCCGATGACAAACCTGGAGTTGCTGTCGAGGTCTCGGGGAGAGCGAGCAATGGAGACCGAGTCGGAGCCGTACGTCCGTCTTGCGACCCTGCGGCAGCTGCACCGGGTGGTGGCCGAGCTCAATACGGCCCGGAGCCTGGCGGACACTCTGCAGACCGTCGTGGACGGCATCGTCGTGGGCCTCGGCTACGAACTCGCCTGTGTCAACCTCGTTCGCCCGGACGGTGATCTCGTCGTCGCCGCCTTCGCCGGCGACCCCGCCGCGGAGGCCCTCATCACCGGCCGGGTCGGCTCCCGCGCCTCCTGGGAACGCCGCCTGACGATGGGTGAGAACTGGGACGGACTCAGGTTCATCCCGCACACCGAGGGCTGGGTCCTCATGGAGGACGACGTCCCCCAGTGGCACACCGACGGCCCCGATCCGCGCTTCGAGGACGAGTGGCATCCCGAGGACCGGCTCTATGCGCCCATGTATGCGTCCGGCGGGGAACTTCTGGGTGTCATTTCGGTGGACAGACCGCGCAACGGCCGCCGGCCGGGAGCCTGGGGCCGCGAAGCGCTCCAGATGTACGCCTTCCAGGCGGCGATTGCCATCAGCAATGCCAGGCTCCGGGCGAACATGCAGCGCGCCCTCGTCCGGCTGGAGCGCGAGCAGCAGGCGCTGCGGGCCAGTGAAGAGTCGTTCCGCCAGGCCTTCGAGTACGCGCCCAGCGGCATGGCCATCGCCGAGATGGGCGGCGACCAGCACGGCCGGCTGCTGCGGACCAACGACGCGCTGTGCCGGCTGCTCGGCCGCCCCGCCTCCGTCCTGCGCCGCTACTCCTTCTCCGACCTGGTCCACCCCGAGGACATCGGCACCCTGCTGCGCACGTCCGCCGAGGGCGGCCGCGCCGAGCTGCGCCTGGGCCGCCGCGACGGCACGTATGTATGGGTCTCGCTGCGCAATTCCGTCGTCGCCGACGCCGCCGACGGGCCCCGGTTCCTGCTCACGCACGTCGAGGACATCGAGGAGCGCAAGCGGCACGAGCTCCAGCTCGCCCACCGCGCCAGCCACGACTCGCTGACCGGCCTGCCCAACAGCGCCGAGCTGCGGGCCCGGCTCGGCGCGCGGCTGTGCCGCAGGCCACAGTCCGTACGGGCCTCCGCGATCGAGGCGCTGGACGCGGCCTTCGAGGGGCGTGACGGGTACGACGGCCACGCGGCGCACGGCGGCCACGCGGCTCACGGCGGCCACGCGGGGCATGACGGGCACCCGGTGGGGGCGGAGGCGGGTGGTGCCGGTGAGCACGGGTTTCACGCCGACGGCCCAGACCGTTTCGCCGGGGCGGACCCCTTCGAGTTCCCCGGGGCGCCGCCCGCCCCGTCGGACGGCCCGTACGACCACCACGTGCACACGGTGGCGCCCGCGACCGACATCGACGACGGTACGAAGGGGCTCGCGGTCCTCTTCTGCGACCTCGACGGCTTCAAGTCGATCAACGACCGGTTCGGGCACCACACGGGCGACGCGGTCCTGATCGAGGTCGCCCGGCGGCTGACGACCGGCGTCAGGGACGGTGACACCGTCGCCCGGCTGGGTGGTGATGAATTCGTCGTCCTGGCCGACGGCCTCGGCGCGGCGGACGCCGCCGACCTCGCGGTCCGGCTCCGCAACGCGATCATCCCGCCGATCAGGGTGGACGGCCGTGCGGTGCGGGTCGGGGCCAGTTTCGGCATCGGATGGGCCAGCTGCGGGATGTCCGCCGACGAGGTGCTGCGCTCCGCCGATCAGCGGATGTATATCGAGAAGAGGTCCCGGTCGAAGGCCCATCGCAGGGCGGGCTGAGGCGATCTGCCGCCCGTGGGTGCACGTGTTCGGGGTAGGCTCCCGGGGGTCGAAAGGAGTGACCTGCGATGACGACGCCCGCGAACAACGTCCCGCACGGTGGGGCGAACAAGCCCGAGGACGACGATCCGTTCGGCTACCTCTACGAGGATGGCCAGGCGGCCGGAGCCACACCGCCCGCGTCGGGCGGTGGATACGGCTACCCGGGCGCGTCGGGCGGCGGTCACAACGGTCCCCAGCCCGGTGTCCCGCGCACCTCGCACCACCAGGTGCGTACGGTCGGGGACCGGCGGAACGGCGGCCCGCGCGGCCCCGTCCCGCACCAGCAGAACACCCCGCAGACCCCGTACCCGCAGTACCAGTCCCCGGAAGCCCTCCAGGCGGGCGGCTACGGCGTTCCGGCGCAGCAGGCGCACTCCCCGCAGCACCAGACCCAGACGGTCGCGCACCCGGGCGGTCACGGCGGTGGTCACGGCGGTCGCGGCGGCGGCAGCTCCAGCCGTCGCGGTCTGCTGATCGCGGCGGTCGCAGTGGTGGCCGTGGTCGTGATCGGCATCGTCGCGGCCCTGCAGTTCGGCGACAAGGACAAGGGCAAGGAAGAGCCCTCGGCGAACGGCGGCCAGCAGTCCGCGGCCCCGCAGAACCCGGCCAGCCCGGCCCCGAGCAGCCCCAAGCCCTCGCAGGCCCCGCTGCCGAAGGGCGAGGCCGCCGGTGCGGGCATGGTGCTGACCGGTGGTGCGCGGCTGGAGAACACGGTGCCCGGTTCGAAGAGCTCGGGCGGCCAGTACGTCGCCGGCTTCAACCAGCAGGGTGCGGCGCTCACCTGGACGGTGGACGTGCCGGAGGCCGGCGAATACACGCTGTTCGTCAACTACGGCGTTCCCGGCAAGCCCGGCAAGGCGACCCTCACGGTCAACGGGCAGAGCCCGAACCAGTCGCTGAACCTGGACAACTTCGCGAAGGCTGCGGACGGCGCCTGGGACAAGGGATGGACGCGCACCTTCGCGTTCATCAACCTCAAGAAGGGCACGAACGCGATGAGGATCTCGTGCGAGGCCGGCAACCAGTGCGACGTCGTCTTCGACCAGCTGGAGCTGGCTGCGGGCCACGTCAGGCGCTGACGCCGGGGACACACGTCCCGGCCACGCACATCAGGCCCTGCCGCGCACGCGCGGCAGGGCCTGATGTCGTCGTACGGAGGGCCTGCCGGCCCTTGTGCGCAGGGCAGCGTGCGGAAGGGCGGGGCGGACCTGCCGGGTCGTCAGCCGCCGGCACGGACGCGTACGGCGTGCCGCAGCTCCTCGTAGATGCCGGCGTCGAACGCTCCTGCCGTCGGGGCGAGGACCGTGGCCGCCGAGAGGGCCACTGCGCGGGAGAGGCGAGCCGGCCAGTCGAGGCCCTCCGCCACCGCCGACAGCAGGCCGGCCACCGCGGAGTCCCCGGCTCCGGTGGGGTTGCCGGACAGGGCGCGCGGCGGGGACGCCTGCCAGGTGCCCTCGGCGGTGGCGGCCAGCAGGCCGGCCGGGCCGAGCGAGGTGACCACCGCGTGGGCGCCCCGGCGGCGGGCGTCGCGGGTGGCGGGGAGCGGGTCGCGGGATCCGGTGAGCTCGGCCAGTTCGGCGGCGTTCGGCTTGATGATCTCGGGGCGGGCGGCGACCCCGCGGCGCAGGGCCTCGCCACTGGCGTCCAGCAGGACGGGCACTCCGGCCGCCCGGGCCGAGCGGACGAGCAGGGCGTACGCGCCCACCGGCACTCCGGGCGGGAGGCTGCCGCACAGGGCGACGGCGTCGGCGCCGTACACGAGGTCCTCGTACCGGGCGAGGAACCGCGACCACTCCGCGGCCGTGATCAGCGGGCCGGGCTCGTTGAACTGCGTGGTGTCGCCGGAGGCCGCGTCGGCCACGGCGACCGTGCGGCGGGTGTTGCCCGCGCAGGGCACCAGGGCGTCCACCACGCCCGGGGACCGCTCCAGCAGACCCCGTACGACGGAGCCGACCGGGCCGCCCGCGAAGCCCGTCGCCGTCACCTCGTGGCCGATCGCGGCCAGCACGTGCGCGACGTTGAGGCCCTTGCCGCCGGGGCGTTCGGAGACGGTGGAGACCCGGTGCGAGGCGTGCGGAAGCAGCCGTGGCACTTGGTACGTGACGTCGAGCGCGGTGTTGAGCGTCACGGTAAGGATCATGGGCACTCCCGGGTCTGTTGCTGCCGGGATCATGCCAAACGGAAGCCGGTCGGCCCAGCCCTCGGGCCGACCGTTCTCCCTGCTGACGGCCGGTCGGCCGTCAGATGTGCGGTCAGGAGGGCGGGCTGACGATCCATTCGCCGCGGCGCATGACGCCCTTGACGTCGAAGGCGGCGTCCAGGACGACGAGGTCCGCGTACTTGCCGGGCTCCAGCGAGCCGATCTCGTCGTACAGGCCGATCAGCTTGGCGGGATTGGCCGAGATCGCCTGGACCACGGACTCCACCGGCAGCTTGTCGAGGGTCACCGAGCGCTTGAAGGCGGTGTCCAGGGTGAGGGTCGAGCCGGCGATGGAGCCGCCCTCCACCAGCCGTGCCACGCCGTGCCTGACCTCGACCTCCAGCGGGCCGAGGTGGTAGGTCCCGTCGCCGAAGCCGGCCGCGTCCATCGCGTCGGTGATCAGCGCGACGCGGTGCGCGCCCGCGTGGTGGAAGGCGAGTTCGAGGGCCGCCGGGTGCAGGTGGGTGCCGTCGTTGATGAGCTCGACGGTGATCCGCTCGTCCTCCAGCAGCGCGGCGATCGGGCCGGGCTCGCGGTGGGCGAGGGGCGGCATCGCGTTGAAGAGGTGGGTGGCCACGGTCGCGCCCGCGTCGATGGCGGCGCGCGTCTGCTCGTAGGTGGCGTCCGTGTGGCCGATCGCCGCGATGACCCCGTGCTCGGCGAGCAGCCGTACGGAGTCCAGGCCGCCCGGCAGTTCGGTGGCCAGGGTGAACATGCGGGCGGCGCCGTGCGCGGCGTCGATCAGCTTGCGGACCTCGGCCGGGTCGGGGTCGCGGAGCAGGTCCTCCTTGTGCGCGCCCTTGCGGCAGGGGTTGATGAACGGCCCCTCGAAGTGGATGCCGGCGATCTCGCCCGCTTGCGTCAGTTCGGCGAGCAGGGCGGCGCGGCGGGCCAGTTCGTCCAGGTCGCCGGTGACGGTGGAGGCGACGAGGGTGGTGGTGCCGTGCTCGCGGTGGGTGCGGACGCCCTTGAGGACGTCCTCGGCGGTGCCGGAGGTGAACGAGGCGCCGCCGCCGCCGTGGTTGTGGATGTCGACGAAGCCGGGGACGATCCAGTGCCCGGACAGGTCGACGGTGCGCGTGCCCGCGTCGGCGCTGCCGGCGATGCGGTCGCCGTCGACGATGACCCTGCCGCTCGCCACCGTCCCGGTGGGCAGCACCACCCTGGCGCCGGAAAGAACAGTGCTGTGTGCGCTTCCGGACATCAGGCAGGTACCTCCGTGGCGAGTAGGTCCCAGGCGAGCAGCCCTGCGCCCAGGCATCCGGCGGTGTCCCCGAGGGCAGCCGGAACGATGTGGGGGAGCCGCTGGAACGTCACGCGCTCCTCCACGGCCGTCCGTAGTGGTGTGAACAAGGTTTCCCCGGCCTCCGCCAGCCCGCCACCGATGATCAGCGTGCGGGGGTCCAGCAGGGTGATGGCGGTGACCAGTCCGTCGGCGAGGGCGCCGACGGCGGCGAGCCAGACCTCCCGGGCGCGCGCGTCACCGGATTCGACGGCCTTGGCGCAGTCCGCGGCGTCGGCCGCGGGGTCGCCGGAGGCCTCCGCCCAGGCGCGGCTGACGGCCGCCGCGGAGGCGAGGGTCTCCAGGCAGCCGTGCTGGCCGCAGCCGCAGGCGGGGCCGCCCGGGCGCACCACGATGTGCCCGATCTCGCCCGCGTAGCCGTGGGCACCGGCCTCGATGCGGCCGGCGATGCCGATGGCTCCGGCGATGCCGGTGCCCAGCGGGACGAAGAGGAAGCGGTCGGCGCCGCGGCCTGCGCCGATGCGGCCCTCGGCGAGTCCGCCCGTGCGCACGTCGTGGCCGAGGGCCACCGGGATGCCGCCGAGGCGTCTGCTGAGCAGGTCGCGCATCGGTACGTCGCGCCAGCCCAGGTTCGCCGCGTAGACGGCGATCCCGTTCTCGGCGTCGACGATGCCCGGGACGGCGACACCGGCGGCCGAGGCGGGCCGTCCGAAGCGCTCCCGGCCGGTGTCGAGCAGCTCGGCGGCGAAGTCCTGGATCGTCTCGACGACGGCGTCGGGGCCCCGCTCGCGGCCGGTGGCCCGGCGCGCTTCGTGGAGCAGGGTGCCGTCGTCGGCGACGAGGGCGGCCTTCATCCCGGTGCCGCCCACATCGAGGGCGATGACGTGTTTCACGGATTTCACAGAGACAGTCTCGCGTGTTCGGCGGGGAAAGGTCTAGTCCAATGAGGGAGATTGTTGACCGGCCATACAAATTCGGAACCCAGGTGGGGAGCCCGATGTGGACGAGCCGCCAAAGTGGTGTAGACCTTACGTGGATCGTACGTACAACAAGGGGTGGATGGAGAACTGTGAAGGGCCGTTACCTGAGCCTGGCCGCGTCCGGTGCCGTGCTGTGCCTGACCGCCGTGACGCTGACCGGCTGCGGAGCCCTCGGCGGACTCACCGGAGACAACGAGGTGACCCTGCGGGTCGTGGCGGCCGACTACGGGGACAATCCGCAGAACTCCTCCCAGGCCTACTGGAAGGGCCTCGCCGAAGCCTTCGAGAAGGACCACCCGGGCATAAACGTCGAGGTCAGCGTCTACTCCTGGTCCGAGGTCGACGCCAAGGTCGCCGACATGGTCAAGGCCGGCAAGGCCCCCGACATCGCCCAGATCGGCGCCTACTCCGACTACGCGGCCGCCGGAAAGCTGTACTCGGCGGAAGAGCTGCTCTCCGTGAAGACCGAGGCCGACTTCCTCGGCCCGCTCGCCGACGCCGGCAAGGTCAAGCAGGTCCAGTACGGCATGCCCTTCGTGGCCAGCACCCGGCTGCTCTTCTACAACGAGAAGCTGCTGGCCGAGGCCGGAGTGATCGCCAAGGACGCCAAGGGCTGGCAGCCGAAGAGCTGGGCGGACCTGGAAGCCGCCGCCAAGAAGCTCAAGGCCGCGAACGTGCCCACCCCCTTCGCGGTGCCGCTGGGCCGCGAGGAGGCGCAGGCCGAGACCATGATGTGGATGCTCGCGGGCGGTGGCGGCTACACCGACAACGAGGAGTCGTACGCGATCGACTCCGCCCCCAACGTCAAGGCGCTGGAGTTCCTGCGGGACAAGATGGTCGGCCAGGGGCTGACCGGCCCCGTGGAGCCCGGCAAGCTGGACCGGCAGGCCGCCTTCGACGCCTTCACCAAGGGCGAGGTCGGCATGCTCAACGGGCACCCGACGCTGCTCAAGCAGGCCGAAGCCAAGGGCGTGAAGTTCGGCATGGTGCCGCTGCCGACCTCCGACGGCAGCGATCAGCCCGCGATGGGCGTCGCGGACTGGGTCATGGCCTTCAAGACCGGCCACCGCGCGCAGTCCGGCAAGTTCCTGGACTTCCTGTACCAGCCGAAGAACGTGACGGCCTTCACCGAGAAGTACGACCTGCTGCCCGCCACCACCAGCGGCTACCAGGCCAAGCAGGCGGCGACGGGCGGCTCGGCGCCGCAGCTGAAGCCGTTTCTGACGGCGCTGCCCGGCTCGCGGCTCTACCCGGTCGGCAAGAAGTCCTGGGCGGGCGTCAGCGAGGACATCAAGCAGAACATCGGCAAGACCGTCCAGCCGGGCGGACAGCCGGCGAAGGTGCTGGAGGAGATCGCCACGTCGGCCCGGACGGCGGAGCCGCGCTGACCGGGGCGCGCGGGCCGGGCGCGCGGGCCGGGACTGCTGACCGGTGCGTCCGGCCTGGGCGCACGGTCGGTGCCGGCGGGCCGGGTGTCAGAGCCCGGCGTTAATCTGGCGGTATGACGGACGACGGGCAGCTGACGGCCACGGAGGCCGCGGTGCTCGGGTACGAGGGACGCACCTGGCCCGGGCCCGGAGCCAAGGAACGGGCCATCCGGGAAGGGCTGGGGATGACCCCCGTCCGCTACTACCAGCTGCTCAACGCGCTGATGGACGACCCGCGGGCGCTGGCCCACGCGCCCGGCACGGTGAACCGGCTGCGCAGGATCCGCGAGGCGCAGCGGGCCCGGCGATAGCCGTAGCCGTCCCACCGTTGGGCCGTTAGGGTCGTGCGTATGGGGAGCCATCCGCACGACTTGCCGATGCCCGTCACCGCAGCCGGACGCGAGGGACTCGAAGCCCTGCTCCGCGCACCCCGCCGGTCCGTGGTCGCCCTGGACTTCGACGGCACTCTCGCCGACATCGTCCCGGACCCGGACCAGGCCCGAGCCCACCCCGGAGCCGTCCCGGCCCTGTCCGCACTCGCACCCGAGGTCGACTCGGTGGCAGTGATCACCGGACGGCCTGCGGGCGTCGCCGTCCGCTACGGAGGCTTCGCCGGGGTCCCCGGCCTGCAGCACCTGGTCGTCCTCGGCCACTACGGGGCCGAACGCTGGGACGCCGTCAGCGGCATCGTCCACGCGCCCGCCGAGCACCCCGGGGTGGCGGCGGTCCGGGCCGAGCTGCCGGGGTTCCTGGACTCCATCGGGGCCTGGCGCGGCACCTGGATCGAGGAGAAGGGCCGCGCCCTGGCCGTGCACACCCGGCGGGCGGAGGATCCGGCGGCGGCCTTCGCGGCGCTGCGCGAACCCCTGGCCGAGCTGGCGGCGCGGCACGGGCTGATGGTCGAGCCGGGGCGGGCGGTGCTGGAGCTGAGGCCGCCCGGCATGGACAAGGGCGTCGCCCTGACGGAGTTCCTGGCGGAGCGGGACGCGGAGGCGGTGCTGTACGCGGGCGACGACCTGGGTGACCTGGCGGCGTTCGCGGCGGTGGAGAAGGGCCGTACGGACGGCCTGCCGGGGCTGCTGGTGTGCAGTGGCTCCGCGGAGGTCCCCGAGCTCGCCGCGCGGGCCGACCTGGTCCTCCCCGGCCCGGGCCCGGTCGCCGCCTTCCTGGCCACCCTGGCCGCGGCCCTCCGGGGCTGACCTTCCGTCGACGGGGTCGCTGCCCCCCCCCGGACCCCCGTGCCTCAGACGCCGGCGAGGCTGGAACATTCAGCCCGTCCGGCGTTTGAAGAGCGGGGACCGGGGCGGAGCCCCGGCAGCGGCGCCGCAGGGTGGTCAGTCGGTCAGGGCCGAGAGCTGGGCCGTGAACCACTGGGCCGGGGGAAGGGACGTCGCCGCCGCCGCGAGGCGCTTGCAGCGTTCCGCGCGCTCCGGCACCGGCATCGACAGTGCCGTGTGCAGCGCCTCCGCCGTCTGCGTCACGTCGTACGGGTTCACCGTCACCGCGTCCCGGCGGAGTTCCTCGTACGCCCCCGCCCCGGTGGACAGCACCAGCACGCAGCCCGCCTCCGACACCACCGGGATCTCCTTCGCCACCAGGTTCATCCCGTCCCGCACCGGATTCACCAGCGCCACGTCCGCCAGCCGGTACGCCGCCAGTGAGCGCGCGAAGTCGTCCTTCACCGACACCAGCACCGGCTGCCAGTCCTCCGTGCCGAACTCCGCGTTGATCTCCGCCGCCAGCTCCGCCACCGCCGCCGTGTACTCCCGGTAGACCCGCAGGTCCTGCCGCGACGGGTAGGCCGATGCCAGGTGGACCACCCGGCCGCGCCACTGGGGGCGCGCGGTCAGCAGTTCCCGGTAGGCCAGCAGGCCGCGCAGGATGTTCTTCGACAGTTCGGTGCGGTCCACGCGGACGATCGTCCGCAGTCCGTCGACCTCCGCCCGCAGCTCCGCCAGCTTGTCGTTCACCTCCGGCCGGTTCGCCAGCGCCCGCAGCTCGTCGCCGTCCACGCCCAGCGGGTACGCGCACACCCGGGTGGTGCGGGCCGGCCACACCGAGTACCGCTGGTGTTCCACCACCGAGCCGTCCTGCACCGTGGACCGGCCCCACGCGTCGTCCAGCTGCGCCGATCCCAGGAACTCGGCCGCCCAGGCCTCGGTGTGGAAGCCGAGCACGTCCGCGCCGAGCATGCCCCAGAGCAGGGTCTCGCGCACCTGGTCAGGCAGCATGGCGAGGTAGCCGGGCGAGGCCCACGGAGTGTGCGTGAAGTGCGCGATCCGCAGGTCGGGCCGGAGCACCCGCAGCAGTCCGGGCACCAGGGCCAGGTGGTAGTCCTGGACCAGGACCGACGCGCCCTGCGCGGCCTCCTCGGCCAGGGCTTCGGCGAAGGCCTGGTTGTAGCGCTCGTACGACTCCCACCGGCGGCGGAACTCCGCGTCGAAGACCGGCTCGCGCGGGACGTCGTACAGGTGGTGGTGGGTGAACCAGAGCACGGAGTTGGCGATGCCGTTGTACGCGTCGTCGTACATGCTGGGATCGATGTCCAGCATCCGGACGCCCGGCTCGGCCACACCCCGGCGGACCGCCTCACGGTCCGCGTCCGACAGTGCCGCACAGATCCACAATGCCTCCGGCTGCTCCGCAAGGGCCGTGGAGAGTCCGGAGACGAGACCGCCCCCGCCGCGCCGGGCGCTGAGCGCTCCGTCCTCGGCCAGGGCGTAGGAGAGGGGGCCGCGGTTCGCTGCAACGAGCACCTGGGAAGCCATGCGGCCAACCTAGCCCGGCCCACCCCTGCTCAAACCGTACGTTTCCTCACGCCACGCGCCGCAGTGCGTACTCCTTGATGCCCGCCATCGGCGGCCGCTCCTCGGTGTCCACCGGGTACGTCCGCGGCACGAACCCCTCCGGCCCGCGCTCGAACTGCGTCAGCTCGGGCCGTACGAGATGCCCGCGCGAGAGGCGTACCTGGGCGGTGCGGTAGATCGCCGCGGCCATCCGGCCCAGCGCCTGCCCGTCCTGGTGGCGGTGGACCCGTACGCCGACGTCCACCTGGGCCAGCGCGTCCAGACCGACCGTGTGCAGGGCGTCGACCAGCAGGCCCAGCTCGACGCCGTACCCGACGGGGAACGGCAGCCGTTCCAGCAGGGAGCGGCGTACGGCGTACTCGCCGCCCAGCGGCTGGACGAAGCCGGCCAGCTGCGGCCAGTGCAGGTTCAGGAGCGGGCGGGCGACGAGCTCGGTGACCCGGCCGCCCTGGCCGGGAGCGTCGCCGAGCGGGCGGTCGTACATCGCCTTGACGAACTGCACGTCCGGGTCGGTCAGCAGCGGGCCGACGATCCCGGAGACGAAGGAGGCGGAGAAGTCCCGCAGATCGGCGTCGACGAAGCAGACGATGTCCCCGCCGGTGGCCAGCAGCGAGCGCCACAGGACCTCGCCCTTGCCGGGCAGCGCCGGGATGCGCGGCAGCACCTCGTCGCGGTGCACCACCCGGGCCCCGGCCTTCGCCGCGACCTCCGCGGTGCGGTCGGTGGACCCCGAGTCGATGACGACCAGCTCGTCCACCAGGGGGACGGGCAGTGACTCGATCAGCTCACGCCGGATCACCTCGACGATCGCGCCGACCGTCGCCTCCTCGTCGAGCGCGGGCAGCACGACGCTGACCGTCGTCCCGGCCGCCCGTTTCCGGTCGAGCAGCTGGTCGAGCGGTCGGTCGGCGGCGGACCAGGAGCGGTCGGCCAGCCATCGCTCCACCTCTTCCAGCACCCTCAGCACTCCCTGCGTGTCGGCGATATTCGCCGGTATGTGATCCATCTCGAGGTTCGGACGCCTGTCTCAACCGCCCGGCCCTTCGGTTACAGTCTTGAACAACGCGAAGGACCACCGCATGCCGGGGGTCCCCGCGACAAACGCCCGGGCGCGCCGAAGAGCGCGCCGCCCGGTGCCATACCGCTCATCCAGAGGGGCAGAGGGACACGGCCCGTTGAAGCCCCGGCAACCCTCCAGTCGGTTCTCGCGATCGCGCAGCAGCGCTCGTCAGCGAGGTCCCCGGCTAGGGAAGGTGCCAATTCCGTCTCATGGCGAAGTGCGCCATGGGGAAGATGAGGAGAAAGGGCCTCGCCATCATGGCTGCACAGACTGTCGCCACCTCTGTTGATCTCGGACCTGCCACCGGCCTTTCCTGTCGTGAGTGCGGTACCCGCTTCGAGCTCGGCCCCATCTTCGCGTGCGCCGAGTGCTTCGGACCGCTGGAAGTCGCCTACGACCTTCCGACCGGTGACCCCGATGCCCTGCGTGCCGCGATCGAGGCCGGCCCGAACAACATCTGGCGCTACGCGCCGCTGCTGCCCGTCCCCGCGGACGTCGCCTCCAAGCCGAGCCTGAACCCGGGCTTCACCAAGCTCGTGGACGCCCAGAACCTGGCCAAGGAGCTGGGTGTCACCGGCAAGCTGTACGTCAAGGACGACTCCGGCAACCCGACGCACTCCTTCAAGGACCGCGTCGTGGCCATCGCCGTCGAGGCCGCCCGCGCCTTCGGCTTCACCACCCTCTCCTGCTCCTCGACCGGCAACCTGGCCGGCGCCGTCGGCGCCGCGGCCGCCCGGGCCGGCTTCCGCTCCTGCGTGTTCATCCCGCACGACCTGGAGCAGGGCAAGGTCGTCATGGCCGGCGTGTACGGCGGCGACCTGGTCGGCATCGAGGGCAACTACGACGACGTCAACCGCTTCTGCTCCGAGCTCATCGGCGACCCGCTGGGCGAGGGCTGGGGCTTCGTCAACGTGAACCTCCGCCCGTACTACGGCGAGGGTTCCAAGACCCTGGCGTACGAGATCTGCGAGCAGCTCGGCTGGCAGCTGCCCGACCAGCTGGTGATCCCGATCGCGTCCGGCTCGCAGCTGACGAAGATCGACAAGGGTCTGCAGGAGCTGATCAAGCTCGGTCTCGTCGAGGACAAGCCGTACAAGATCTTCGGCGCCCAGGCCGAGGGCTGCTCCCCGGTGTCCACCGCCTTCAAGGCCGGTCACGACGTGGTCCGCCCGCAGAAGCCGAACACCATCGCCAAGTCCCTCGCGATCGGCAACCCGGCGGACGGCCCGTACGTCCTGGACATCGCGCGCCGCACCGGTGGCTTCGTCGAGGACGTCAACGACGAGCAGGTCGTCGAGGCGATCAAGATCCTCGCGCAGACCGAGGGCATCTTCGCCGAGACCGCGGGCGGCGTGACCGTCGGCGTGACGAAGAAGCTGATCGAGAACGGGCAGCTCGACCCGACGCTGACCACCGTGGTCCTCAACACCGGTGACGGCCTCAAGACCCTGGAGGCGGTGGCCGCGGACAGCGGGCAGACCGCCACCATCCGCCCGAGCCTGGACGCGTTCCGCGCCGCCGGCCTGGTCTGACCGGGTCCGTCCGACACCCTCTCCTCCGCCCTACCGGAAAGGCAGTAGCGCCATGAGCGTCAACGTCCGCATCCCCACCATCCTGCGCACCTACACCGGCGGCGCCGCCGAGGTCCCGGCCGAGGGCGCGAACCTCGCCGAGGTCATCGAGTCCCTGGAGAAGAGCCACCCGGGCATCGCCGCGCGCGTCCTGGACGACCAGGGCAAGCTGCGCCGTTTCGTGAACGTCTACGTCAACGACGACGACGTGCGCTTCGAGGGCGGGCTGCAGGCGGCGACGCCGGACGGCTCCGGTGTCTCGATCATCCCGGCCGTCGCGGGCGGTTGCTGATTCCCCGGATCCCCGGGATCACCTCCTAGGTGACACGCGCAAACCGAAATTGCCCCCTCCGCTAAAAGCGGAGGGGGCAATTCTGCTTGATTGGGCACGGTAGGGTTGGGGAAGTCCCCTCCGCTGTTCTTGCCCGCCGCATATGAACGGGCCGCGTGAGGGTCGACATCGGGCCAATGTGCAAGTGCGGTATGGGGCTTTGGCGAGATATGTCAGGCCCGAGTTGCCCTGGAGTATGGCAAATTTTCACTCTATTTCAATGTTTCTCGGTGTCCAGAATTCTCATCGGATTGACCTGTTGCAGACAGCATCCGCGCAGATACATTCAGCCTCGGTCGACGCGTTCCGACGCAAGTTCTGACCCGGGATCGCGAAGTGCGTTCCTGCGCAAGGGCCAGTAATAGGGGAGTTAGGCATGGCTCAGGGCACCGTCAAGTGGTTCAACGCGGAGAAGGGCTACGGCTTCATCGCGGTCGACGGTGGTGCGGATGTGTTCGTCCACTACAGCGCCATCCAGATGGACGGGTACCGCACCCTTGAAGAGGGTCAGCGGGTCGAGTTCGAGATCTCGCAGGGCCAGAAGGGTCCGCAGGCGGACATGGTCAAGCTCGCACTCGGCTAGTCCTGGAGCGATCGACCACCGACGCACAGAGTTCATTGAAGACCTGGCACGGCACGAGGGGCCCACATCCTGGACACGGGATGGGGGCCCCTCGTGCGTCTGCCCGGTAGTGGCGGGGCGTTGCCCCAAGCCGCTTGCACTCGGAGGGGTCGAGTGCTAATCATTGGCGTTAGCACTCTCCCGGTGAGAGTGCTACTGAACGAGGACCGGGTCGGTGAGGCCCGCAGGGTCCGGTGGGAAGGAACCGCCGGGCACGCAGGCCGTCCGTCGCGGGCGCGGGCGCGGTCCGGAGCAATCCACCGCTGTCCGGGAGGACCACTTCAGATGGCCAAGATCATTGCGTTCGACGAGGAGGCCCGCCGCGGCCTCGAGCGTGGGATGAACCAGCTCGCCGACGCCGTCAAGGTCACCCTTGGCCCCAAGGGTCGCAACGTCGTCCTTGAGAAGAAGTGGGGCGCCCCCACGATCACCAACGATGGTGTCTCCATCGCCAAGGAGATCGAGCTCGAGGACCCGTACGAGAAGATCGGCGCCGAGCTGGTCAAGGAAGTCGCCAAGAAGACGGACGACGTCGCCGGCGACGGTACGACCACCGCCACCGTGCTGGCCCAGGCGCTCGTCCGCGAGGGCCTGCGCAACGTGGCCGCCGGTGCCAACCCGATGGCCCTCAAGCGTGGTATCGAGAAGGCCGTCGAGGCCGTCTCCGCCGCCCTGCTGGCGCAGGCCAAGGATGTCGAGACCAAGGAGCAGATCGCTTCGACGGCCTCCATCTCCGCCGCCGACACCCAGATCGGCGAGCTCATCGCCGAGGCCATGGACAAGGTCGGCAAGGAAGGCGTCATCACCGTCGAGGAGTCGCAGACCTTCGGTCTGGAGCTCGAGCTCACCGAGGGCATGCGCTTCGACAAGGGCTACATCTCGGCGTACTTCGCCACCGACATGGAGCGCATGGAGTCGTCCCTCGACGACCCGTACATCCTGATCGTCAACTCCAAGATCGGCTCGGTCAAGGACCTGCTGCCGCTCCTGGAGAAGGTCATGCAGTCCGGCAAGCCGCTGCTGATCATCGCCGAGGACGTCGAGGGCGAGGCGCTCTCCACCCTCGTCGTCAACAAGATCCGTGGCACCTTCAAGTCCGTCGCCGTCAAGGCCCCGGGCTTCGGTGACCGCCGCAAGGCCATGCTCGGCGACATCGCCATCCTCACGGGCGGCACGGTCATCTCCGAGGAGGTCGGCCTCAAGCTGGAGAACGCCGGTCTCGACCTGCTCGGCCGCGCCCGCAAGGTCGTCATCACCAAGGACGAGACCACCATCGTCGACGGTGCCGGTGACAGCGACCAGGTCGCCGGTCGCGTGAACCAGATCCGCGCCGAGATCGAGAACTCCGACTCGGACTACGACCGCGAGAAGCTCCAGGAGCGCCTCGCGAAGCTGGCCGGCGGCGTGGCCGTCATCAAGGCCGGCGCCGCGACCGAGGTCGAGCTCAAGGAGCGCAAGCACCGCATCGAGGACGCCGTTCGCAACGCGAAGGCGGCCGTCGAGGAGGGCATCGTCGCCGGTGGTGGCGTGGCGCTGCTGCAGGCCTCCGCGGTCTTCGAGAAGCTGGAGCTCGAGGGTGACGAGGCGACCGGCGCCAACGCCGTGAAGCTCGCGCTGGAGGCCCCGCTCAAGCAGATCGCCGTCAACGGTGGTCTCGAGGGTGGCGTCGTCGTCGAGAAGGTGCGCAACCTGCCGATCGGTCACGGCCTCAACGCCGCGACCGGCGAGTACGTCGACATGATCGCCGAGGGCATCATCGACCCGGCGAAGGTCACGCGCTCCGCGCTGCAGAACGCCGCGTCGATCGCCGCGCTGTTCCTGACGACCGAGGCCGTCATCGCCGACAAGCCCGAGAAGGCCGGTGCCCCCGCGGGCGGCGGCATGCCGGGTGGTGACATGGACTTCTGATCGACCCCGGCTCCGGCCACTGGTTGATCGGCTGTTCTCGAACGAGGGCGGCACCCCGACGGGGGTGCCGCCCTCGGGCGTTTCCGCGGCGCGTGCTCAGGCGGCGGGGCGTGCGACGAAGGTGACCTCTTCGTGGTCCTCGTCGAGGGCGATGCTCAGGCCGGCGTCCAGTGCGTGCGCGAGGCGGCGCAGCAGGGGCAGTGTCGGCACCCCGTCGGCGCCCTCCACCCGGGAGATCTTTGCCTGGGTGAGCCCGGCCCGTTCGGCCAGTTGTGCCTGGGACAGCCCCAAGGCCTTGCGCCGCTCGTACACGGCCCTGGCGAAGGCCATGGCGAGCCGGATCTCCGCCCGCTCGGCCCGCACCTCGGCCGACTCGACGTACCCGTTTGCGGCCGTCCTCTCGCGGGCCAGCTTCCAGCGGGTGTGGTTCATGACGCGTTCCCTTCCTTGCCGCGGCTGTAGGACGGTGAGCAGTACGATTCGGCGCCCGGGCGCGAACCAATAGGTGATGCGTGTTGCTACCCCGTCGAGCGTGGGCCGTAGCTCGTACACCCCGTCGCGGAGTGGGCGAGCGAATGGCATGGGAGTGCGGGTCCCGCAGCTGGCCAGGAGTTCCGCGTACTCCTCCACCTTTGCTTGTCGGTCAGGCCTTCCAGCCAGGTGCGCACTTCAGGCTCCACCTCAATGGCGTACAGATCGGTCATATGGCGGACCGCATTATGTCGTCAACGACATAATGCGAGCATGGTGCGTGTTGCACACCATGGGATGAAAGAGCCCGTGCCATTGACGGTGACCCGGGTGGTTGACTGGTCGCATGACTGATGCGGCTGGCGTGTTCATCAAGATCTGCGGTCTGAAGACCGCGCACGACGTCGACGTGGCCGTGGCCGCCGGGGCCGATGCCGTCGGGTTCGTCTTCGCGCCCGGGAGTCCGCGGACGGTCGACGCCGCCACCGCGCGTGAGCTGGCCGCGCGGGTGCCCGAAGGGGTGCTCACCGTCGGGGTGTTCCGGGGGCAGGCCGTCGACGAGGTGCGGCGGTTCACCGAGGAGAGCGGGGTGCGGGGCGTCCAGCTGCACGGCGAGGAGGGCCCCGAGGACTTCGCGGCGCTGCGCGCCGGGGGCCGGACCCTGCTGCGGGCCACCGCCGAGCACGTGAAGCGCTGCGGTGAGTACGGCGAGGACCTGCTGCTGCTGGACGCGCCCGACCCGGGCTCCGGCAAGCCGTGGAACTGGGGATCGGCCGACTTCACCGCCCCCGAGGGGCGCTGGCTGCTGGCCGGCGGGCTGAACCCGGGCAACGTGCGGGAGGCGGTCCAGGTGACCGGCGCCTGGGGCGTGGACGTGTCCAGCGGGGTGGAGCGGGAGCGCGGCGTGAAGTCGCCGGAGCTGATCCGCGCCTTCATCGAGGCGGCCAGGGGCTAGGTCGTCTCTTTCGGATCTTGTCGGTCGGGCCCGCGTCGTCCGGTGCCGTGCATCGCAAGGCGGAGGAGCGCCGTTGTACTGGACGTACTGCGGTGCTCCGACAACGCGGCGAGGTGCGGTGCCGGGCGACGCAGGCCTGGGGGCACCTCCCAGCGGTAGCTGGGGGAGCAAGAGCCGAAAGAGACGGCCTAGCCGGACACCCTCTGTTCCGGGGCGGCTGACGACGAGCCGTCGGCGTACGCGGCCACGCGTCCACCGGCGAACAGGGCGACGATCACGAAGGCCATGCGACGGGTCCTGGCGAGGGTCATGAGGGCGGTCCTTGGCGGTTTCGGGGAAGGGGCCGACCTCCATTGCGCCCCGCGCGGGCGCCCGCGTCACGGCGCGGATATTCGGGGCTTGACGGGACTCCGTGAGCAGGCCGGCGCTGCTCGCGGGCGCCATCACCGGGCGAATTCCTTGAGGGGCTCGGTGTCGAGGGTGATGCCCACCGGGTCGGGGATGCTCACGGAGGCCCCGTACGGCAGGGAGGGACCGTGGCGGTACGAGCCGGCGTCGGGATCGCTGTGGACCGTCAGCGTGCAGTTCTCCCGGTCGATCAGCAGGTGGACCGGGATCCCGGCCGCCGCATACCCCTCCCGCTTCCCCTCCCGGTCCCGCCGGTCGGTGTCCGCGTCGTGGGAGGTCACCTCCAGGACCATCAGTACGCCCTTCGGGTCGGCCCCGGTCACGGACCCGTGGCGGGGAAGCGGGCGAGGAGGGCGGGGGACTCAGAAGCCGGTGCCGAAGCCGATGGCCCGGCCGTCCTCCTCCACGGACTCGACGTCCTGCATCTCCCGCAGGGCCTTGACCTGGGCGTGGCTCAGCCGGGCGGAGAAGCCGTGCAGGACGATGCGGTAGACGTGTACGGGGGTGGCACCGACCCGGTCCGCCACCTCGGCCGGGTCGACCTCCTCCCGCACGGTGACGATGTACGTGGCGTGGTCGGCGGGAGCCGTGTGCGGTACGGGTTCCGGTACGTCGGCGGTGGCCGCGGCCACCGGCAGGGCGGCGACGGCGGCCAGTACGGCGACGGCCACGGTCAGGGTTCGGCTCAGACGGATGCGCATGGCCCGAGGCCATCACGCGCGGCAGGGCGGGTCAACGACGCCCGCGGGTGTGGCGGGGGTACGGGCGGCGCACCGGCCGTGCGCCCCCTGATCCGGGGGCGGACCGTACGGGTGATCTTGCTGACCGGGCCGTCGGCCGCGCGGGCCCTGTACGGCACAGCGGGATAACCCTTTCTGCGCCGTGCGCGCGCCACGGCGCGTCGACGCCTGCCGGACGGGCATCCAGGTGAAGCCGGGGATTCAACCCGCCGAGCGGTGGCACCGATGGGAGGTGAGGGCCGCTTCCGCAGGAGCATTCGTTGCCGCGGGGGCGGCTCCCCCATGCCGAACCTCCACCCCGTCAGGGAGTTCTCTCCATGCGCCTGCTCGCACGTGTGGCCGCCGCCGCGCTCCTCACCGTCACTCCGATCGCGGCGGGTCGTGCCTCGGCCGCCGCCCCGGAGCCGACCCCGGCCCCGCTGAAGACGGCCGCCAACGCGGTGCCCGGTCAGTACATCGTGACCTTGGAGAAGGGTCAGGACGCGGCGAAGGTCGTCCAGCGGCTGGGTCTGAAGGCGACGTTCATCTACACCGCGGCGCTCAACGGCTTCGCCGTCCCGCTGACCCCGCTCCAGCTGACGATCGTCCGCAACAGCCTGGGGGTGAAGTCGGTCGAGGAGGACGCGAAGGTGCAGTCGGTGCCGCGTCCGGCCACCGCGCCGGGTACCCGTGCACCCTCGAACTCGTGGGGGCTGGACCGCATCGACCAGAAGGAACTGCCGCTCGACGACAACTTCACCCCCGAGGGGAATGGCGCCGGGGTGACCGCGTACATCCTCGACACGGGCATCGACTACGCCCACACCGAGTTCGGCGGGCCCGACGCCAGCCGTGCCTCCTTGGGCTTCGACGCCGTGGGCGACGGCCGCAACGGCCAGGACTGCCAAGGCCACGGCACGCACGTCGCGGGCACGGTCGCGGGCAAGACGTACGGGGTCGCGAGCAAGGCGAAGCTCGTCAGCGTCCGCGTCCTCGGCTGTGACGGCAAGGGCACCTGGTCGGGCATCATCGCGGGGCTGGACTGGGTGGCCAAGAACGCCAAGCAGCCGGCCGTGCTGAACGCCTCCCTGGGCGGTGAAAGGTCCGATGCGGTGAACGCCGCCGCCGACGCGGTCACGGACGCGGGCGTGCTGCCGGTCGTCGCGGCGGGCAATTCCGCCAGCGACGCCTGCAACGTCTCGCCGGCGTCCGCCTCGCGCGTCCTGACCGTCGGGGCGGTCACCCGGTACGACGAGGAGAGCGACTTCTCCAACTACGGCAGTTGCCTGACCCTCTACGCGCCCGGCGGCGCCATCGTCTCCGCGAAGCTCGGCGGCGGCAGCGTGGCCCTCGACGGCACCTCGATGGCTGCCCCGCACGTCACCGGTGTCGCGGTCCTCTACAAGGCCAAGAACCCGGCCGCGACGCCCGAGGACATCAACGAGTTCATCGAGCAGGAGTCCAGCAAGGACGTCCTGAGCAAGCTCAGCCCGGCCAGCCCGAACAAGCTGCTCTACACCGCCGGTCTCTGACCCGCTTCCGTACGGGCGGCCCCGGGCCGCCCGTACGGGTGCTCTTCCTGCGGTCGTCCGTTCGGGACGTCACCCCCGGCGGCGGCACGGAATGACCCTTTCTGCAGCGTCCGAGACGCGCCCCCGACGGAAGCAACGCACTGTCCGCCAGGCGGGGGCGGGCGGCTCAAGTTCTCTCCGGGACGGATCCGATGTACGGGAGGGCCGCACCCGCGGAGGAATCCAGGTCGCGGGGGCGGCTCCTCCACGCCGACTTTCAAGAAGGACGTCAGGGAGCTCCTTCCATGCGTCTGCTCGCCCGTCCGGCCACGGGCGTTCTCCTCACCGTCACCCCTGTCGCGGCCGCCTCCGCCTCCGCCTTCGCCTCACCCCGGAACCGACCCCGGCGCCGCTGCTCACGTCCTCCAACGCGATCCCCGAGAGCTGCATCGTCACCCTCGACAGGACCGCGAGCCCGGCGAGGGTCGCGGCGGCCATCGGTGTGAAGGCGAAGTTCACCTACAGGACGACGCTGAACGGCTTCGACGCGAAGCTCACCGAGAAGCAGCTGCAGGTCGCCCGGCAGACGGCCGGCGTGCAGTCCGTGGCACAGGACGTGCTGGTGACCGCCCCGCCGGTACCCGCGAGCGGCGTTGCGACCAAGGCGCCCTCGAACTCCTGGGGACTGGACCGGATCGACCAGAACTTCCTGCCGCTCGACAACGAGTTCAGCCCCCAACACCAACACCAACACCAACGGCCAGGGCGTGACGGCGTACATCCTCGACAGCGGCATCGACTTCAGGCACACCGAGTTCGGGGGCCGCGCACGTGCCGGCTTCGACGCGATCGGCGACGGCCGCAACGGCGCGGACTGCAACGGCCACGGCACGCACGTCGCGGGTACGGTCGGCGGCGAGACCTTCGGTGTGGCGCACAAGGTGAGCCTGGTCAGCGTCCGGGTGCTCGGCTGCGACGGCCGGGGCCCGTGGTCGGGGATCATCGCGGGTCTGGAGTGGGTGGCCGACAACGCCCGGCAGCCGGCCGTCCTGAACGCCTCGCTCGGCGGCGACCGGTTCGAGCCGGTCAACACCGTCACGAACGCGCTGTTCAACCGGGGTGTGCTGCCGATCGTCGCGGCGGGGAACGACAACATCGACGCCCGCCGCGTCTCGCCGGCGTCCACCTCCAACGCCGTGACGGTCGGTGCGACCAACCGCTTCGACCAGGAGACCGACTTCTCCAACTGGGGCGAGGTCCTCGACCTCTACGCCCCCGGCCAGGACATCATCTCCGCGCGGATGGGCGGCGGCAGCGTATCGCTGAGCGGCACCTCCATGGCCGCGCCGCACGTCGCCGGGGTGGCGGCCCTCTACAAGGCCGCGCACCCCACGGCGAGCCCGACCGAGGTGACGAACTTCCTGAAGAACGAGGCCACGGAGGACGTCATCCAGAACCTCAGCGACAACGGCCCCGACAAGCTGCTGTTCACCAACGGTCTCTGAGCGACCCGACGAACCGGGCCCAGGCCTGCGCGTGGAACACCACGTGCGGGCCTTCGGGCTGCTTGGAGTCCCGGACGGGCACGAGGCCGGGGTGGCCCTCGGCCACCTCGAGGCAGTTGCCGCCGCTTGCGTCGCTGTAGCTGGATTTGCGCCAGATGGCCGTCGTCAGGTCGTAGTCAGGCGTGCTGGTCATGTTCGTAATCCTCCGCCACGGACTCGATCAAGGCCAGGGACTTCCGCGGGGAAAGCGCGTTGGCCGTGAGGAGATCGTAGGTCAGCGTGTGATGAGCGACTGTCGCCGGATCGTCGAAAAGGAGCCCTGTTCCCATGCCTTCGACGTAGGAGAGCGGGGGAGCGTCGTCGAACGACATCAACTTGATGGCGCCCCCCATGGCCGCATGCAAGCCAGCACTGAAGGGCAATACCTGAACGATGATGCGGCGGGCCCGCATCAGACTTGCGATGTGGCGCAGGGCCTCGACCCGGACGGCTGGGTTGCCCCCGGCGCGGCGCAGCACCGCCTCGTCGAGGACGCACCACAACAAAGGGGTTGTTGGCTGGTTGAGCAGTGCTGCGCGGGCCAGTCGGTTCGTGACGAGTTCGTCGATCTTCTCCTCTGTTGCAGTCGGATGCCCGGCCTGGAACACCTCCCGCGCGTAAGCCTCCGTCTGGAGCAGTCCAGGGATCAGCTGCGGGGCGTACTCCCGGATTTCCCTTGCCCGAGCCTCAGCTTCGGCTGCCTCCGCGAAGTGGTCCGGGTACTTCGACTCGGCCGCTGCCTCGCAGTTGCGGAGGAAGAAGCCTCCCGTATCGAGGATCTCGTCGATCTGGCGGGCGAAGTCGAGGTGCATCCGTCGGGTGCCCGCTTCGAGCTGGCCGATGAACGAGCCGCTCACGAAGAGGCGTTCGCCGAGTTCGGCCTGGCTCAGGCCCACGCGTTCGCGCGCTACGCGCAGCTCCGCGCCCAACAGGGCGCGGGGTGACGAGGAGGGGTCGAGGTTCTTTCGTGGCATGGCAACTCCCTGAGCAACATGTGCGGTTGTTGCGGGGTCCGCACTTGAAAGGCTAGTGAGCGCGTCGCCACTCTGTGTGGAGAAGTTGAGTACTCAGAGTGGAAAGGTGACATGTCATGGTGCTCTCCCCACAGGAGCGCATGCAGGCGGCCGAGGAGGCCGTCCGGCAGCTGCGGGAATCGCTCGCCGGGGTCGGGGTGCTGTTCCCCTCGCTGGACGTGGAGCGGGTCTCGGCGGCCGGTACCTACGGCCTGCCGCTGGTCGACCTCGGCCGCTGCAACCTGGACACCGCGCTCCGGCTCGCCGCCGTGCTGCACGAGCGGGCGGCGGGCGCGTGAGCGAGTCGGTTGCGGCCGCGGAGTTCGCCTTCGAGCTCGGCTGGAAGCTGCGGGGCCTGGAGACGGCACTCGCGCCGCGCGGGGTGTGCGGGCCGGAGGCGGGCGATCCGAAGCCTCCTCCACCGCCCGGGCGGCAGCGGTTCACGCTGGTGCACTGCCCGCTGGAGGGGTATCCGGGGTTCGACGATCCGCGGTACGAGGGGCTCCGGGCGAGCCCCCCGCAGGGGTGCACGGTCGAGGACTTCGGCGGGTGCTTCGGGCTGCGGTGCGAGCGGCCGGGCGGGCGGCTGCTCGACGCGGTGGCGGAGCTGTGCGCGGAGATCCGTACTGGACACGGCCTGCTCATGACCGGCCTCGGCATCGACAAGCTGTGGGAGTGGTCCGAGGACGGTACCGACGGCTGGGGCGCCGAGATCGTGGGTCAGCTGCTGCTGATGGCCGCCGAGCGGGGGCCGAGGCTCGGCTACGGCGTCGATGACCTGGAGGGGTTCTTGCGGACCGCCGCCGGCTGAGCCGGTGCGGGAGGCGGGACCTCGCCGACCTCACGTGGCAGTGCTCGTCGCCGGGTTCCGACGGCACTGCCGACGGTCACGGCCGCCCGGCTCGGGGGCCCCGGAGCAGGGCGTGGAACAATTGATCATGCCTGTGGCCAATCCGTGGCTGGCCGGCCCGTCACCGAAGCAGCGGCTCGATCGCGAGCGGCTGGAAGAGCGCATACTCAACCTGCTGTCGTCGCAGAACATGTGCGTGCTCGCGACGGCGGGACCGGAGGGGCCGCTCGCGACGCCCGTGCGGTACTTCCACCTCGACTTCGCGGTGATGTTCTCCACGGCCGCAGGTTCGCCGAAGATGAGGAACCTTGCCGCGGATCCCAGGGTGTCGGTGGGGATCTTCGCTCCGCTGGTCGGGCAGGCCAGCAGCCGAGGCGCCCAGCTCTTCGGCCGGGCTCGCGTCCTGTCCGAGAGCGACGCGGATTTCGAGCACTACTGGCCGGCCTTCCGCTGGCAGTCCGACCATGTCGAGCGGTCGCGTTCTCTCGACGAACCGCAGTCGGGGCCGCTCGTCGTGATCGAGGCCGAGCGGATCGTCTATACCGAGCACTGGCTGCGGCGCGACGGGTTCGCGCCGCGTCAGTTCTGGACCCGGGCGGACACGTCGGCGGGATCCTGAGGCTCCCGGTCGGGGACGACATCCCCTCTGCGCAGGCGCGGCCGGCCCGTGTTCACTTCGCCGTGATGAGCTCGCTGTCGTAGGTGCCGCCTATGCAGGTGTACAGGCCCGTGGTGGAGTCGTACTCCACCGTTCCTTGGCCTTTTATGCAAGTGGGTCCGGTGACAGCCGGTACGGCGGCGGCCTGCGCGGCGGGGACCGCGGCCCCGAAAACGGCCAGTACGACCGCGGTGGTGAAGCCGAGAAGTCGTGTACGCATGAAAGCTCCCGTGGGGACGAGGGGCACCGACACCTCGATTCCAGCTTCACCCTGCGCCGCGTGGGGCGCACCCCGGCGCGGCGGTGCTCACGGGTCCGCGCTCCGGAGGCACTTCCCGCGCAGGAGCGGCAGGCTGGTGTCATGGCGAACACACCCGTGGTCACCGTGGGGGCGCCTGATGACCGTGGTCTGCGGAAGGTTCTGATCGACGGCATTTTCGCGGGCAAGGTCTGGTCGGACAAGGAACTCCGAAGAGTGCTGAGGCGTGATGGCGTGCCCGACGGACATCCCGTCCGCTGGCTCGGTGAGGACGGAACCGTCTGGCCGGATCGAGCGGGGTTGCGGAGGGCGACCGGCCTCTTCATGGTCCTCGGTCTCCTCGCCACCGCGTATCCGCTCTTCAAGATCGGATACGCGGACAGCGGCGATGCTCTGACCTACGGCGGACGCATCGCGGGATGCACCATTGTTGCGGTGGCGTTGGTGGAGCTGGGTACCGCCGTCGCCGCTGTCGACTACTGGGGCAAGCGGCGGTGGTGCTACTCGGGGGTGGCCGTTCTGGTCGGCGTCCTGATCGCCCTCTTCTGCAGCGTCTCCCTCCTGCTGCTGCAGATCGGCGAGCACTTCAACCGGTACACCACGATCGGGATAGCCCTCTGCGTCTGGTCCTTGGCGGCCCTGTCCGAACTCCACGTGTGCCGGGCGTGGATGGGCCTCTCCATTCCCAGGTCGATCGCGATCGGGGTGATCGTCTCCAGCCTTCTCGCCGCCTCCAACCTGGCGTATTCGCAAGTCTACGTTCCCTATATGACGACCCCTCTGATACAGAGCGGGGCCGAGTTCAGGGAGGCGAATCTGGCCAGGAGCGGAGCGCCGATGTACGTGACGGTACATCTGTACGTGAAGAACGCCGGCCAGGTGCCCGTCTACGTTCTCGGCAGCATCTACTGGATTCATGGTGCGCCGGCCAGTCCGCCCGAAATCAAGCCCACCGCCTTCGACCTGATCTACGACGGAGAGTTCGTCACACCTGTCGGCCGAGTGCTGAATCCGGGGGAGGAAGTGGCGCAGGACGCCGTGGTCGAGATCACGGATCCCGAAAATGCCGAGAAGCGTCCCTACGAGGCGCTCAGGGCCCAGACCGAGGTGTACGTGATCAGAAAGGACAGGATGACGATGTCCGCCGGCTTCGCGCGTACCAGGGTGGGAGCCGAGACGATCAGGAAGGATGCGGAGAAGGGGACTCCGGCGGGTGCGAAGTACCGGTACCGGTCGCAGATCGAGAACAGCAGCGAAATCCTGAACGCGACCCGCGGTCCGCAGCGTGTGACCGTGTGGAGGGTCGCCAACAAGGAATGGCCGCGCATCAATGTGGATGTGTCGCCACCCGGGCAGCGGATCGAGTTCGACCCGAACGAACCCTTCTCGAACGAAGACGCCATCAAGCGGTACGGCCTCTCGCAGGTGCGCGGAATCATGGCGCAGACGCCCTATCAGGAGCTGCTGGAGAAGGCCCGCGCCACGGTGAAGACCGTGAGTCCGCCCAAGTGACCGGTCTACGCCGGAGCGTCGGTGCGCAGGCGGGCGTGCAGGTGCTCGTCGTGCCAGCCGTCCGCGTGCAGGAGGGCTCCGCGCATGGTGCCCTCCAGGGGGAAGCCGGCCTTGGTCGCGATGGCGCAGGAGGCCGGGTTGGCCACGGAATGGGTGATCCGTACGCGCTGCAGGCCCAGGTCCTCGAAGGCCCAGCGGCTGACGCGTTCGGTGGCCGGCACCATGACCCCGCGGCCGCGTCCGGCGGGCAGCAGCCAGTAGAGGATCTCGCCGCTGCCGCCCGCGAGGTCGAGGTCGCCGACGCCGATGAGGCCGACCGCCGGGCCTCCGGCGGCGGGGGCGACGGCCCAGATCGCGGCCTCCTCGGCCTGCCAGCGGGCGTGCCAGCGGGCGATCCGTTCCTCGGCCTCGGCGGGGGTGAGGAGGGCGGGCCGGTTCCAGTGCCGGATGTCAGGGTCGAGGCAGGACTCGACGAGCGCGGGAATGTCGTACGCCGCCCAGGGGCGCAGCAGCATGCCGCCCGGCAACTCGAACTCGGGCTGCGGCAGGGCGCGCATCCGACCGGCGGGGACCACGGGAGGTATGGAGTTGATCATGTCGGCATCATTGCGGACCCGCGGCGCGCATGCGCATGCGCAGGAACAAGGCGTACGGCGAGTCCGAGGCGAAGGTCTGGCGGTGCAGCGGCTCCGGGACCCGGGGGCCCCAGAGCCAGGCCATGTCGCAGCCGTAGCAGAACGCCGCTTCGTACAGGGGCGGCTCGGCCGGGTCGGCGTACGCGCGCAGGCCCCAGCCGGGGGCGAACCCGCACAGGGTGAGGTCGGCGGCGGGGATCTTCCGTACGGCCGTGAGCATCTCCGCGACGGCGGGCCCCTCCCAGTACCCGACGACGGGCCCGGTCATCGGGCCGCCGTGGTGCTCGGGACCGGCGGTGATGCGTACGACGTCGATGCGGGTCGTGGCGGCGACGGCTTCGGCGGGGAGCAGCATCCGCACAGCATGGCAGCCGGGGTTCGGGGTCTCTCCGGCGGTCGGCAACTCCCCGATGGCGAAACGATTTTGGTGCTCTGGGCCTCGCCCGAATGCTGAAGATGATCACTCGGAGGGATGGTTTCCCTGGTCAGAGGCGCGGGGAGCGGTCGGTGACCTGGTGTGAGGATGCCGGGCGGCAGGGAGCTGCTGGGCCTCAGGAACTCCCGGCCCGCCCCGGATCACCGTGCCTGCGTGCGGTGGTTCCATGACTACGCAAGGAGCCGACCGAGTATGTCCAACACCGTCGTTGACATCTGGGGGCCTGCCTCCCCGCACGCCCGTTCCTCCTTTCCTCCCGCGCCGGAAGCGCACGACGAGTGGCCCCTGGAGGGCGGCACGGCCTGGGTGTACTACAGCCCGCTGAACCGCCGGCAGCTCATTCGGCCCGTCATCCTCTCCGACGGCTTCTCGGGTGGATCGACCAACATCGACCAGCTCTGGCACGGGCTGGAGGAGAACGGGAACTACCGCTTCATCAGTGAGCTGCACGCCACCGGCCGCGATGTGATCATCCTCGGCTACCACGACCGGACGGCCTCGATCACGGCCAACGCCGAGACCGCGATCGAGTGCATCAGCAGGGCCGTCGCCGAGCGGGTGGGTCGCGCGAAGCTGGTCGTGGGCGGCTTCAGCATGGGTGGGCTCATCACCCGCTACGCGCTGGCCAGGATGGAGAACGACCCCGGCCTCCCGGACCACGAGACCGGCACCTACCTCTCCTACGACACCCCCCACCAGGGAGCGTGGTTCCCGGTCTCCCTCCAGGCCTTCACCCACTACGCGACGGACAAGTGGGGAGACAACCCCACGCTGGGCCCCGTGCTGCGCCAGCTCTCCGGGCTGCTCAACAGCCCCGCGGCGAAGGAAATGGCCCGGTGGCACATCGGCAAGGTCGACGCCGAGCCGAAGCAGGCATCGGAGCGGCTCGCGTTCCTCCGCAAGCTCGACGACATCGGGGAGTGGCCGCGGAACGTCCGCAAGATCGGTGTCGCCAACGGCGTGGACACCGGTGCCGGAAACGGCGCCGAGGCCGACGCGATCGCGGTGCGGGGCGACGGTGAAACGCTGAAGGACACCTGGCTGAAGATCCAGGCCCAGGGTGACCAGATCGTCGCCAGGCTGCAGAAGGCCGGCGAGGAGGCGACCATGGTGCGCACCAGCGGGCTGCCCGACATCGACGGCGCTCCCGGCGGTCTGTTCACCATGCAGTCCCCGGTCGGCGACACCGGCAGCTTCGGCCTCGCCGCCCTCCTCATGACCCTGCTCGGCAACGCTGTCGACCCGGACGTCATCACCACGTCCTGTTTCATCCCCGCCATCAGCGCCGTCGCGTCCGGCGACATCAACGACCCGAAGGCGCTGTACCGCCCGATCGCCGCGGACGACAGCGCGCTCGACGCCTTCCTGTGCGCCGGCCGCAACGAGGGCCACACCACCATGACCGTGGAACTCGGGGAGTGGATCGTGAACGAGATCGTGGCCCAGTGACCACGGGGGTGGGCGGCACCGGCCCGGCAGCCGCCCCGCCCACCCCGGCGCTCCGCGCGGCGGCCGCCCCGCCCACCCCGGCGCTCCGCGCGGCGGCCGCCCCGCCCACCCCGGCGCTCCGCGCGGCGGCCGACCTAGGCCGGGACGTGTTCCTTCGGGGGCGCTTCGGGAGAGCTGGCGGTCTCCGGGGCGGTGTCCGTGTCCGGGTCGGTGTCGAGGTCGGCCAGCATCCGGCGGGTGAAGCCGAAGAAGTAGGTGGCGACGAAGCCCACCAGGTAGCCGACCAGCAGGCCGCCCGCGTAGATCGCGAGGGTGACACCGGCGCTCGACCGGCCGTCCAGCAGCGGGAACAGGGCCCAGCCGGAGGGGCCGATGGCGGTGGAGCCGAAGGCGACGCCCAGTTGGTGGAAGAGGCCGACGAAGGCGCCGCCGGCCGCGCCGCCGATGCAGGCGGTGACGAAGGGGCGGCCGAGCGGCAGGGAGACGCCGTAGATCAGCGGTTCGCCGATGCCCAGGAAGCCGGCCGGGAGGGCGGACCTGATGGTGGCGCGGAGCGAGCCGTTGCGCGGGAGCCGGTAGTGGACGGCGATGGCCGCGCCGACCTGGCCCGCGCCCGCCATGGCGAGGATGGGCAGCAGGACGGTGTAGCCGTCCTGCTCGATGAGGGTGGTGTGGATGGGGATCAGGGCCTGGTGCAGGCCGAGCATCACGAGGGGGAGGAAGAGGCCGCCGAGGACCAGGCCGGCAAAGGCGCCGCCGCCGGTGAGGAGCCAGTTCGCGAAGGTGCCGATGGCGGCGGAGGCCTCGCCGGCGAGATACATCAGGCCGAAGAGGGTGACCAGGCCCGAGATCAGCACGGTGAGGGTGGGGGTGACGAGGACGTCCAGGGCCTCGGGGACCCAGGTGCGGCACCACTTCTCCACGTACACGGCGAGGAGGGCGGCGGCGAGCGCGCCGAGCACGCCGCCCTGGCCGGGTTTCAGCTCCAGCCCGAAGGCGTCGATCTTCGCGACGCCGGGGAAGACGATGACGGCGGCGACGGCGCCGCCGAGGATGGGCGTGCCGCCGAACTCCTTGGCCGTGTTGTATCCGACGAAGACCGCGATCAGGGACATGAAGCCCGCCGAGATCGCGGCCAACGCCGGTACGACGGCGGGCACCCAGCCGAGATTGTTCAGCAGCCCGTTCAGGCCGGCGATGATGCCGCAGCCGATGAGTGCCGGGATCAGCGGCACGAAGATGTTCGCGATCCGGCGCAGGAACAGCTTGAAGGGGGTCGCGTTCCTCGCCTTCTGAGCCTCCTTCAGCGCCGCGCCGTGGGCGGCGAGGCCGTCCGCGGTGATCGCCCCGGCCGGGGTGGGGCCGGTGGTGCCGCCGGCGGGGGGTGCGGCCGGTGCGGCGGCACGGGCCTCCTCGACGAGTGCCTCGAACTCCGGGGTCACGCGGGCAACGGCGCCTGGGCCCAGCACGATCTGGTATGTGTCGTCCTCGACCACGCCGAGCACCGCGGGCAGGGCGCGCAGGGCCTCGTCCTGGACCAGCGAGCGGTCGCGCAGTGAGATGCGCAGGCGGGTCATGCAGTGCGCGATCGAGATGATGTTGTCCGGGCCGCCGACCAGCGGAAGGATCGCGGCGGCGGTGGCGCGGTTCTTGTCAGTGGACATGTGGGATCGCCTTGGGTCGGGGGTCAGCGAGTACGGGCGAGGGCGGCGCGCAGGTGGCCCTGCGATGCGGCGAGCAGCTCGGCGGCCGTGGGGCCGTCGACTCCGCCGAGGACGACGAGGACGGCGTTCTTGACCTCGCCGCCGGTGGCGGTGAGGGCCGCCTCGATCTCCTCGTCGGGCGCTCCGGTGGCCAGCGCCACGATGCGTCGGGCACGGGCGCGCAGCTTCTCGTTCGAGGAGCGCATGTCGACCATGAGGTTCCCGTAGGTCTTCCCGAGGCGGATCATCGTGATGGTCGAGATGAGGTTGAGGACGAGCTTCTGCGCGGTGCCGGCCTTCAGGCGGGTGGATCCGGTGAGGAGTTCGGGTCCGACGACCACCTCGATGCCGTGGTCGGCGGCCGCGGCGAGGGCGGAACCGGCGTTGCAGGAGAGCCCGACGGTGAGCGCGCCGCGGGTACGGGCGGACTCGACGGCGCCGATCGCGTACGGGGTGCGGCCGGAGGCGGAGATGCCGACGACCGTGTCGTCCGGCCCGATCCGCAGTGCGGTGAGGTCCTCGGCGGCCAGCTCCTTGGAGTCCTCGGCGCCCTCAACGGCCTTGACCATGGCGGAGGGGCCGCCGGCGATCAGGCCGACGACCTCGGACGGGTCGGTGTTGAAGGTGGGCGGGCATTCGCTGGCGTCCAGGACGCCCATCCGGCCGGCCGTGCCGGCGCCCGCGTAGACGAGCCGGCCGCCGCGGGCCATGCGCTCGGCGATCGCGTCGACGGCGGCGGCGATCTGCGGCAGCTGGCCGGCGACGGCGGCCGGGACGGTGGCGTCCTCGGCGTTCATGGTGCGGGCGATGTCGAGGGTGGACAGCCGGTCGATCTCGGCGAGCTCCGGGCGGAAGGCCTCGGTGGTGAGCGTTTCCAGCTGGGCGCGGAGTTCTGCGTAGGCGGTCATCGGTGACTCCCTGGCGGGTGGCGCGTGCGGCGGTGGGCGAGGGCTTCGTAGGAGGCGGTGAGGGCGGGTGCGGCGGTCTCGTAGGTCTGCTGCGCGATGCCGACGAAGAGGCAGTCGACGACGAGCAGCTGGCTGGTCCTGCTGGACATGGCGGCCGGGCGCAGGTGGGTCTCGCGGGCGGCGGAGGTGGTCAGGACGAGATCGGCGTGGCGGGTGACGGGGCTGGTGGGGCGGCCGGTGAGGGCGAGGGTGGTGGCGCCGCGCTCGAACGCGACGCGCAGCGGCTCGATCACGTCGCCGGTGGTGCCGGAGTGGGTGATCGCGACGGCGACATCGCCGGGGCGAAGCTGGACGGCGCCCGTGACGGCCAGGTGCGGGTCGCTGTGCGCGTGGGCGAGGAGGCCGATGCGCAGCAGCTTCTGGGCGAGGTCCTGGCCGACGAGGGCGGAGGCGCCGACGCCGTAGATGTCGATGCGGCGGGCGGTGGCGAGGGCGGTGACGGCGGCGGCGAGCTGGGTGAGGTCGAGTGCGGCGGCGGTGTCGGTGAGGGTCTGCGCCTCCTCGTGGGCCAGCTTGGCGACGACGTCCGCGAGGGGGTCGTCGACGGCTATGTCGACGGTGACTGCGGGGGCGGTGCCGGATTCCTGCTGGGCGGCGAGGGCGGCGAGCGCGAGGCGCAGGTCGCGGTAGCCGGGGTAGCCGAGGAGGCGTGCGGTGCGGACGACGGTGGCCTCGCTGGTGCCGGTGTGCTCGGCGAGGGCGGAGACGGTGAGCCGGGCACAGGCGGCGGGGTCGGCGGCGACGGCTTCGGCGACGGCCTGCACGGAGCGGGGCAGGGACGGGGCGAGGCTGCGGATCCGGGCCCGGAGGGCGTGCGGCGGGGGAGCCGGGGCGGGGCCGTCGGTGGGGCCGTTGACGGGGCTGGAAGTTTCCTTCGTGTTCTGGCTCACATCTGAAATTTATTTTCAGCGCCGGCTCCGGTCAATACGCCATTGGGCCTCCGGAAAGAGGGCCTTCATCACCGGGCCCCTGCGGGTCCACAATGGGCGCATGGACCACGCGACCCCCCTGGAACAGGCGCTGCACGTCGCCCGTGCCCTCGTTCTCGCCGATCTCGCTGCCGGTGAGGTCGCCGATGCCGATGTCGTCTCCCTCGTCGAGGACTCGGTCACGCACCGCCGGTGGTGGGTGGAGCAGTGGCCGGAGGGGGTCGACTACCTTGCCGGACTTGTCGCCCAGGACGTGAAGGACGCGCTGCTGGAGAAGTACGGACGATGGCCGCTCTGCCCGGTCTGCAACCACGGCGAGCCGCACGCGCTCGACGTGGAGCCGGAGCTGGGACCCGACCCGCACTGGGTGTGCTCGGAGGCGGGTGTGAAGGTGGCCGCGATCGGCGGCCTGGGTCCCGTCTTCGGCCTCCGGTGAGCCGCCGGTGACCGTATACATCGACCCGCCGACCTGGCCGGGCCACGGCCGCATGTGGTCGCACCTGGTCAGCGACGTGTCGTACGAGGAGCTGCACGCCTTCGCGGCGGGCATCGGCTGCCCGCCGAGGGCCTTCGAACGGGACCACTACGACGTGCCGTCCTACCGGTACGCGGACGCGGTCGGCGCGGGGGCTGTGGAGATCGGCAGCAAGGAACTCGTCCGCCGCCTCACCGCGGCGGGCCTGCGCCGCCCCAAGGGCCGGCCGGCGGCCTAGGCCGCCTCTTTCGGATCTTGTCGGCCGAGCCCGCGTTGTCCGGTGCCGTGCATCGCAAGGCGGAGGAGCTCCCTTGTACTGGACGTACTCGGGAGCCCCGACAACGCAGCGAGGTGCGGTGCCGGGCAGCGCGGGCCCGACAAGATCCGAAAGAGACGACCTAGGTGGTCCTGTCGTCAGAGTCCCGCTTGGCCCGTGGCGCCCAACCGGCGCTACTTCGACGACAGGACCTAGGAGCTCGGGGCGGGGCTCGGGGCCGGGGTCGGTGGTGCGGACGACTCCGGGACGGCGTTGGGCTGGGCCGCAGGCGGGAGCGACCAGACGTGCTCGGGGGTCGCGATCTTGGTGACCGTGTTGGCGATGAGGGAGCTCAGGCTGCCGAACTTCCCGTCGACGTCGGAGTTCACCACGATCACCATCGTGGCGCGCTCCTGCGGGAGCCGGACGGCGATGGTCTCGTAGCCGGGCAGCTCGCCGTTGTGGCCGATCCAGCCGTCGAGCTCGGCGATGCCGAGCCCGTAGCCGATGTCGGGGTGCCCGGTGGGCAGCATGCGCATCCGCTGGGCCTGGGTGCCCGGCTCCAGCAGGCGGTCGCCGTCGGGCAGCTTCCCGGTGACCAGGGTCGGGACCCAGGAGTGCAGGTCGTCCATGGTGGAGATCGTCGCTCCGGCCGCCCATGCCCAGGACGGGTTCCAGGTGGAGGCGTCGACGGTCGCGCCGTTCGGGGTGAAGTTCGTGTAGCCGTGCACGTACGGGGACGCGATCTCCGCGCCGGTCGGCAGCGAGGTCGCGCCCAGGTCCGCCGGTTCGAAGACGTGCTGCTGCAGGTAGGTGTGCAGGGGCTGCCCGCCGACCTTCTCGACGAGCAGGCCGAGCAGGACGGTGTTGGTGTTGGAGTACTCCCAGCGCGTGCCCGCCGGGAAGTTGGCAGGGTGCCGGAAAGCGGTGTCCAGCAGCTCCTGCGGGGTCCAGGTGCGGTGCGGGTCGGCCTTGTAGGTGGCCAGCAGGCGCGGGTCCTCGGTGTAGTTGTAGAGGCCGCTGCGCATGTCGGCGAGCTGCCGGACGGTGATCTTGTCGCCGCCGGGCACGCCGTCGAGGTACGTCGAGACCGGCGCGTCGAGCCGTACCTTCCCGTCGTCGACGAGCTGCAGGACGGCGGTGACGGTGAAGGTCTTGGTGACACTGCCGATGCGGGTGTGCGTGTCGGTCTTGATGGGGACGCCGGTGGCCTTGTCGGCGGTGCCGAAGGCGCGCACGTAGGGGTCCTCGCCGTCGATCCACAGGCCGACACCCACGCCGGGGATGTCGGCCTTGCGCATGGCCGCGGTGATCGCGTCGTCGAGCTGCTCGGCGGTCGCCGGGTCGATGTCGACCCGGCCCGGCGGGGCGGCCGGGGGGGCCTGGCCCGCGCACAGCGCGGTCAGCAGCAGGGAGGCGGCTGCCAAGACGGTGGGCGTCCGGTACCGGCCCATGAAGGATCACCCCTGACGCGCTTCCCCGAGCGGTCCCCGGTCCCCGAGCTGACGTTCCCATCGTAGGAAGCCGGGTCCGGGGCGGCGACCGGGGCCCGGGACCGGGGCCCGGGACCGGGGTCAGGCGCGTGCGGGTTCCCCGGCGGGGGTCGCGGCGGCGCCTCCCGCGGCGACCACGCGGGTGGCCGGCTGCGGCGTACGGCGGTCCAGGCGCAGGGCGATCACGGTGAGGGCGATCGCGGTGACCGTCATGGCGGCGCCCGCCCAGGCGGTGGCGCCGAAGCCCAGGTCCGCGTCGATGACGGTGCCGCCGAGCCAGGGACCACCGGTGTTGCCGAGGTTGAACGCGGCCGTGGTGGTGGCACCGGCCAGGGTCGGGGCGGCGCCGGCCACGTTGAACATGCGGGCGTTGAGCGCCGGGGCGGTGAAGAACGCCGAGAAGCCGAGCAGGAAGGCCAGGGCGACCGCCGCGGTGGCGCTGGAGGCCAGCAGGGCGAGCGCGGCGAGGAAGACGGTGGAGGCGGTGACGCCCCAGATCATCACGCCGAACAGGTGCGCGTCGGCGACCCGGCCGCCGACGGTGGTGCCGGCCAGCGCGCCGATGCCGAAGAGGCCGAGGATCCACGGGACCCACTGCGAATCCAGCCCGGCCACGTCCGTGAGCAGCGGGGAGAGGTAGCTGAAGGCACAGAAGACGCCCCCCGCGGCCAGCGCCGTGATGCCGATGGCGAGCCATACCTGGCGGTCGCGGTAGATGCGCAGCTCGCGCCCGAGCGAGGGCTTCTCGGCGGGCAGCGGGATCTTCGGGATGAGCGCCAGGATGCCGACGAGCGCGATCGCGGAGGCGGCGCCGACCGACCAGAAGGCGGAGCGCCAGCCCAGGTGCTCGCCGAGGAAGGCGCCGGCGGGGACGCCGAGGACGTTCGCGATCGACAGGCCGCCGATCATGACGGCCATCGCGCGGGCCCGCTGGTCCTTGTCGACCATGGCGATGGCGACGGCCGCGCCCACGGCCCAGAAGCCGGCGCAGGCGAGTGCGGAGACCACGCGGGAGGCGAAGAGGAGCTCGTAGGAGGGGGCCAGCGCGCCCGCGACCTGCCCGAGGCCGAAGAGGCTGATGAGGGAGATGAGGGTGGTGCGGCGGGGGAGGCGCAAGGTGGCTACGGCCAGCAGCGGGGCTCCGACGACCATGCCGATCGCGAAGGCGGATATGAGCAGGCCCGCCTGCGGAATGGTGACGCCCATGTCCTCGGCGATGGGTGGCAGCAGCCCGGAGAGCATGAATTCGCTGGTGCCGAGCGCGAACACGGACAGTCCGAGGACGTAGACGGCGACGGGCATGCGGGGGCGTGCTGCGACTGCGGGCATGACTGTCACCAACCAGCGCGAACGCGATCAAATTCCCCGGGGTGTGTCATTCGTGTTGCGTGAGCTCGGCGAGCTCGGCGGCCAGGTTGGCGCGGGCCGGGGCCTCCCAGTGCGCGGCTCCGTAGGGGGTGCGGAAGAGCCGCGGCAGGTCGAGGAGCTGGCGCAGGACGGCGGCGCGGCCGGTGCGGAAGGCGTCGTCCGGGACGAAGCCGTACTCGGCGCGGACGGCGGCGACGTACGCGGCGTAGGCGTCGGGGGCCCCGGCCAGTACCGCCAGGTCGGCGTCGCAGAGCGCCTCGCCGTCGGTGTCACCGGGGGCGGGGTCGTGGGTGACGGTGAGCCGGACCAGCCGGGCCACCTCGGCGGTGCGCGCCGGGCCGATGCCGAGCTCGGGGAGGGCGCGCTCGGCCATGGCGGCGCTGCGCTCCTCGTTCTCGGAGCGGTCGGGGCGGTAGACGGCGTCGTGGAACCAGGCGGCGAGCTGCACGGCGGCGGGATCGGCGGCGTGCGGGGCCAGTACGTCGACCCGCGCGAGTACGTCGGCCAGGTGAGCGGTGGTGTGGTAGCGGCGCTGCGGCTCCGCCCAGGCGGTGAGGAGGCGCTCGGCGTAGGGGGCGGGATCGCGGTCGGCGGGGGCGCCGGCGGCGGTGACGGTCGCCCGCCAGCGGGCCCGGAGGTCGGCGGTGTCGCTGCGGTGGGTGCCTGTGTCCATGGGCACATTGTGGGGTGGCGTGATTGTGCTGGTGAAGGGCGGGTGGAGCCCCGTATTCTGAATATTGGACTAGACCTATTTCACCACAGTTTTCCCGAGCTGGTTTTCGAAGGATGGGATCGAATGAGCAACCGTGCGCTCCTGGAGGTGATCGCCCTCGACGTGGAGGATGCGGTCGCGGCCCAGGCCGGTGGGGCGGACCGACTCGAGCTGGTCACCGACATGGCCGCCGACGGGCTCACCCCGCCGCGCGAGACCTTCGCGGCGATCAGGGCGGCGGTCGACATCCCGCTGCGCGTGATGCTCCGCAGGACGGACGGGTTCGCGGCCGGGGACGTGTCCGAGCTGGTCCGGGTGGCGCGGGAGCTGCGGGCGGAGGGCGCGCAGGAGTTCGTGCTCGGCTTCCTGCACGCGGACGGCACCCCCGACCTGGCCGCGGTCGAGGCGGTCGTCGCGGAGCTGGACGGCTGCCGGTGGACCTTCCACCGGGCGATCGACCGCGCGGCGGACCGGGACCAGCTGCGCAAGGCGCTGGCCGATCTGCCCGGGCTGGACACGTACCTGACGGCGGGCGCGGCGGACGGGGTGGAGGCGGGGCTTCCGGTGCTGCTCGCGGAGGCGGCGCGGCGGGGTGAGCCGGGGTACGGGGCGCGGATCCTGGTGGGCGGCGGGCTGACGCTGTCGCACCTGCCGGTGCTGGTCGCCGGTGGCATCGACGCGTTCCACATCGGCGGCGCGGCGCGTCCCTCCGGGTGGGGCGGACCGGTCTCGGCGGCGGCCGTCGCCGACTGGCGAGCCGCGCTGTCCTGACGGGGGTCCGGCTGTCGGCCGGCGCCGCCGCCGCTGCCGGGGGCTCCGCCCCCGGACCCCCGCGCCTCAAACGCCGGCGGGGCTGGAAAATCCAGCCCCGCCGGCGTTTGAGGCGCGGGGTCTGGGGCGGAGCCCCAGGAGGGCGGGCCGC
Source organism: Streptomyces sp. NBC_01232 (assembly GCF_035989885.1). Lineage (GTDB taxonomy): Bacteria > Actinomycetota > Actinomycetes > Streptomycetales > Streptomycetaceae > Streptomyces. The sequence goes on along the minus strand of NZ_CP108518.1, from coordinate 3,865,796 downwards.
AGGTCAGGACAGGGCGGTCGGGAGCGGGGCCGAGTGGAGGGCCGTCAGGCCCGAGACCGCGCGGGTGAGGCAGACGTAGAGGCGGCGCAGGCCCGTCCGCTCGTCCGGCTCGCCGTCCACGATCGCCGCGGGCTCGTCCAGGACCACGTAGTCGTACTCCAGACCCTTCGCCAGCGACGCCGGCACCAGCGTCAGCCGGGACTTCGCGGTCGTCTCCTCACCGGGCGACAGGTACGGCAGCCCGGCTGCCAGCAGGGCATCCGCCAGCACCGGGATCCGCGCGTCCGCCGCGATCAGCCCGATCGATCCCTCGTGCGCCAAGGAGTCACGGCACGCGGCGACCACCGCCGCCGTCAGGCCGTCCGCCCGGGCCTTCGCGATCCGCAGGGAGCCCGGCGTCTCGCGGACCGAGGAGACCGGCGCCAGGCCCGGGGAGATCGACGGCAGCAGCCGCGAGGCGTACGCGATCACCTCGCGCGGCACGCGGAAGCCCGCCGTCAGCTCCTCCAGCACCGCCTGCGGCTTGCCCAGGTGCGTGAGGGCCTCGTCCCAGCTGCGCGTGGCCCACGGGGTGGTGCCCTGCGCGAGGTCGCCGAGGACCGTCGCCGAGCCGGTGGTGCAGCGCCGCCCCACCGCCCGGTACTGCATCGGCGACAGGTCCTGCGCCTCGTCGAGGACCACGTGGCCCAGCGAATGCGTCCGCTCCACCAGGTCCGTGGCCTCGTCGATCAGGACCAGGTCCGCCGCCGACCACTTCGCCGACTTCACGCTGCGGAACGGCTTCGGCCACAGCAGGAGCTTCTGCTCGTCCTCGGTGAGCACATCCGCCGCGTGCAGCGCGAGGAACTCGGGGTCGGACAGCAGGCGCAGCACCAGCTTCGCCGGTTCGACGGCCGGCCAGATCGCCTTGACCGCCGCCTTCACCGCCGCGTTGCGGGCCACCGCGTCCTGCACCCGGTCGTCCGGAGCCTCGCCCGCCTGCTCCATCCGTACGAGCACCGCGTGCGCGATGCGCTGCGGCAGGGCCGCGCGGGCGGCGCCGTAGCGGATGTCGCGCTTCTGCAGTTCCTCGACCATCTCCTCCAGCTCGTACGCGGGCACCCGCCAGCGGCGCGAGCCGCGGACCACCATCAGCGGCTCCGTCGGACGGCTGACGTGCGAGCGGACCGCGCGGCCGAGTACCTCCGCCATCCGGGCGTCGCCCTTGACCACGGCGGTTTCGGCGGCGTCCGTGCCGCGTACCTCCAGGCCGTCCTGGGCCACCAGGTCGTCGACGGTGGCCTGCTTGACCTCCAGCTCGCCCAGGGCCGGCAGGACCTGCTCGATGTAGTGCAGGAAGGAACGGTTCGGCCCGATGACGAGCGTGCCCGTGCGGGCGAGGCGGTCGCGGTGCGCGTAGAGCAGGTACGCGACGCGGTGCAGGCCGACCGCGGTCTTGCCGGTGCCGGGGCCGCCCTGCACGCAGACGGAACCGGACAGGCCGGAACGCACGATCTCGTCCTGCTCGGGCTGGATCGTCGCGACGATGTCCCGCATGGGGCCCACGCGCGGGCGCTCGATCTCCTGCTGGAGCAGCTTGCTGACCGCGGCCGCCTCGGCCGGGTCGGACAGGTGCTCGTCCTCGTACGCCGTCAGCTCGCCGCCCGTGTAGCCGAAGCGGCGGCGCAGCGCGATGTCCTGCGGGTCGGTCTTGGAGGCGCGGTAGAACGGCTGGGAGACGGGCGCGCGCCAGTCGATGACCATCGGGTCGCCGTCGGCGTCGTGGACGTGGCGGCGGCCGATGTAGAACTGCTCGCCCTCCGCGCCCTCGGCGAGTTCCGCGCCGGGTGCGTGCAGGTAGTTCAGACGGCCGAAGAAGAGCGGGGTGTGGGCGAGGTCGGCGAGAGCCTTGATGCGGTCGTCGATCTGGGCCTGGAGGACGATCGCGTTGACCCAGTTCGCGGTGACGTCGCGGATGTCGAGGGCCTCGACGTCCTCGCGCATGGCGCGCAGGGCGGAGCGGGAGGCGGTCAGGTGGGCGCGTTCGCGGCCCAGCGGATCGGCGGGCGCGGTCGGGTCGTCGTGCGTGGTCTCGGGGGCGTGCGCGGGCACGGGACTGCCTCCAGCTGCTGGGTGCGGAACAGATGGCCCGCCGGTTTCCGGCCGGAGGGCGGCTCTCCCCGGTGAGGCGGTGGGAGGCGGCAAGAGCGGAGATTCTAGCCACCGGGGCGGGGCCGCGCTAACGCATTACGCGGCGCGGATCACGGGACGTGCAGGGAGGAGACGAGCCGCTCGTGCATCTCCTCCACGGTCTTCCGGTTCTCCGCGGGACCGATGGTGATCGCCATGACGAGATGGTCGTCGTCGGAGACGATGCGGATGAAGCCGGCCTCGGGGGCGGCGCCGCCGCTGCTGGAGAGGCGTGCGTCGAGGGCCGGGCGGCCGTCGGCCGTCGTCCTGCGGACCTGGCTGCTGGTCAAAGTGCCGTCGTCGTCCTCGGGCTGGTTGTAGGCGATGAGGAAGCCCTTGAGGTTGTCCTCCAGGGCGAACCGGTCGCCCGGCATGTCGTGGACGGTGAAGCCGGCGGCGCCGTCCTGCGGGACCTCCACGCCGTAGGCGCGGAAATCGACCGTCTCGTCGCCGACGGGGACGGAGGACCTGTGGACCCGGGCCGTTCCGGGGAGGTTGGTCGTGATGCCGCTGGGGGGATCGGTGGTCTTCACCCAGTTCCCGGCGGGTTCCGTGGGCGGCGGGGGCGCGAGCGCGAGCCCGTGCCTGGCGGCCGCGCAGGCGGGGGCCGGGGCGGCGGACGCACCGGCGGACGGCAGCAGACCCGCTGTGACCAGGGCTGTCGACGCGCAGAGCAGTGCGAGGCGCCGCGTCCGGGAACGGTGGGTCATGCGGATCACTCCCTGGCGTGGTCGCCTGTACCGCGGACCTTCCCAGCGTCGGTCCCGTTCGGCCCGCATGCATCCGGACGGGTGTCATACCGCGGAGCGTCAGACCTCAGTACGGCCCTTAGGGGGCGTCATGCGACGGGAGGAGGACCCGGGAGGCCGTGAAGTTCCCTCCCGGGAGCGATGTGCGGGCCCGGCGCGAAAACGCACCATGGATTCATGAGCCCCGCAACCTTCGACCCGATCCAGGGCAGCCGTCCCAGCGGCGCCGACTCCGACTCACGCCCGCGCCCCGGCCTCAGCGGCATGCTGCGCGCGGTCAAGATCTTCGCGGCGACCGCCGTCAGCGTCGTCGTCCTCGGTGACTACGCCGAGGACGCCGGCGTCATACGTCACTGAACCGCCGGGCCCGCACAGCGCATCCACTGATCCACTAGGGTCACGCGGGTGACCCGGAGCCCCGTTCCCAGCCGCTCGCCGTCGTTCCTCGCCGGTGCGCTGCTGACCGGCTCGCTGCTGATGCTGGGCGTGCTCTGCATTGCCCTGCGCATCCCGGTGGCCGACGCTCTGGTCCAGGGGTTCTCCGCCGCCGAGTGGGAGCCGACCGCCACGTACCCGCCCTTCGCGGCGATCCTGTTCACACCGGCCGCATGGCTGCCGACGGGCGCGCTGAAGGCCGTCCTCGTCCTCGGCAACGCCGGCCTGCTCGCCCTGCTGATCACGCTGTCCTGCCGCCTCGCGGGACTGCGGTCCCGGCCCGGGCCCGTGCTGGCCGCGACCATCGCCGGACTGTGGCTGCAACCGCTGTTCCAGGGGCCGCTCGCCGGCCAGATCAACCTGGCGCTCGCCTGCCTGGTCCTGTGGGACCTCGCCCGGCCCCGTTCGGCGCTCGGCAAGGGCTTCGCGCTGGGCATCGCCGCCGGGATCACCCTCGCCCCGGCGGCCATCGCCGCCTATCTCCTGCTGACCCGCCGCGTCCGCGCCGGGCTCACGGCGCTGGCGGCCTCGGCCGGTACCGCCCTGCTCGGGCTGCTGGTCCTCCCGGAGGCCTCCGCAGAGTTCTGGACCCGGCACCTGCCCGAGGCGGCCCGGGTCCTCGTGCTGGACTGGCCGCCCCTGTGGGTCTGGTGCGCTCCCTTACTCGCCGTCCTGACGGCCAGGGCCTGCCGCGGTCAGTCGCTCGCCAGCAGCTCGTCGGCGTCCATGATCCGGTAGGCGTACCCCTGCTCGGCGAGGAACCGCTGGCGGTGCGCCGCGAAGTCCTGGTCGATCGTGTCGCGCGCGACGACCGAGTAGAAGCGCGCCTCGTGGCCGTCCGCCTTCGGCCGCAGCACGCGGCCCAGACGCTGGGCCTCCTCCTGGCGGGAGCCGAAGGTGCCCGACACCTGGATGGCGACGGTGGCCTCGGGCAGGTCGATGGAGAAGTTCGCGACCTTCGAGACGACCAGCACGCTGATCTCGCCCTCGCGGAAGGCGTTGAAGAGCTTCTCGCGCTGTGCGTTGGAGGTCTCGCCCTTGATGACGGGGGCGTCCAGGTGCTCGCCCAGCTCGTCGAGCTGGTCGATGTACTGCCCGATGACCAGGGTCTGCTCGCCGCGGTGCTTGGCGACGAGCGCCTCGGTGACCTTGCGCTTGGTCGCCGTCGTCGCGCAGAAGCGGTACTTCTCCTCGGTCTCGGCGGTCGCGTAGGCGAGCCGCTCCGACTCGGTCAGATTGACCCGGACCTCCACGCAGTCGGCGGGCGCGATGTAGCCCTGCGCCTCGATCTCCTTCCACGGGGCGTCGAACCGCTTCGGCCCGATGAGCGAGAACACGTCCGACTCCCGCCCGTCCTCGCGCACCAGCGTCGCGGTCAGGCCGAGCCGGCGCCGCGCCTGCAGGTCGGCGGTGAACTTGAAGACCGGCGCGGGCAGCAGGTGCACCTCGTCGTAGACGATCAGGCCCCAGTCCCGGGAGTCGAAGAGCTCCAGGTGCGGGTAGACGCCCTTCCGCTTGGTCGTCAGGACCTGGTACGTGGCGATGGTGACGGGCCGGATCTCCTTGCGGGTGCCGGAGTACTCACCGATCTCGTCCTCGGTCAGGGAGGTCCGCTTGACCAGCTCGTGCTTCCACTGGCGGGCCGAGACGGTGTTCGTCACCAGGATCAGCGTCGTCGCCTTGGCCATCGCCATGGCCCCGGCACCGACCAGCGTCTTGCCGGCGCCGCAGGGCAGTACGACCACACCGGAGCCGCCGTGCCAGAAGCCCTCGACGGCCTGCTGCTGGTACGGGCGCAGTGCCCAGCCGTCCTCGGCCAGTTCGATCGGGTGGGCCTCGCCGTCCACGTACCCGGCGAGGTCCTCGGCCGGCCAGCCCAGCTTGAGCAGGGTCTGCTTGATCTGGCCGCGTTCGGAGGGGTGCACGGCCACGGTGTCGGCGTCGAGCCGCGCGCCGACGAGCGGGGCGACCTTCTTGGACCGCAGGATCTCCTCCAGCACCGGACGGTCGGTGCTCGTCAGCACCAGTCCGTGTACGGGGTGCTTGGAGAGGGTCAGGCGGCCGTAGCGCGCCATGGTCTCGGCGACGTCGACGAGGAGCGCGTGCGGGACGGGGTAGCGGGAGTACTCGACGAGCGCGTCGACGACCTGCTCGGCGTCGTGGCCGGCGGCGCGGGCGTTCCACAGGCCGAGCGGGGTGATCCGGTAGGTGTGGATGTGCTCGGGGGCCCGCTCCAGCTCTGCGAAGGGAGCGATGGCCCGCCGGGCGGCTCCGGCGAGCTCGTGGTCGACTTCGAGAAGGAGGGTCTTGTCGCTCTGGACGATGAGTGGACCATTCACGCGCGGCGCCCCGTTTCATTCAGGTCAAACCTCCAGTGTGCCGTACGGCGCGGAGGCTGGGAACACGGCGCTTCGGCGGGTCAGCGGCCCAGGCCGTCCAGGAGCAGGGCGAGGCCGCCGTGGAACTCGCGGTCCGGGGTGAGCGAGCGGGCGCCGAGGGCGGCCTCGGTCATGTACGGGAACTCCTCCGCCGGGAGTTCGGCGATCGCGGCGGTGCCGGCACCCGAGAGGGCGCCCAGGTGTTCCTGCTGGATCGCGCCGATCGCGTAGGCGAGCAGGGCCCGCAGCGCGATGATCCGCTCCTCGGGCCCGAGCCCCGCCTCGCCGAGCACGCCGAGGACGGTCTCGCCCCAGCGCATCACGCCCAGGGAGCGGTGCCGGTGGCTCATGGTGAGCGGCAGCACGGCGGGGTGCGCGCCGACGGTGTCCCGCATCCGGTCGACGAGGAGCGTGACGCGGGCGCGCCAGGGCCCGGAGGTCAGGGGCGGCGGGGTGCTGTCGACGGCGCCGAGGACGAGTTCGACGACGAGGGCTTCGAGTTCCCCGCGGTCCGCGACGTACCGGTACAGGGCCATGGTGCTGATGCCGAGTTCGACGGCGACGGCGCGCATGGACAGTCCGGGCAGACCCTCGCGGTCGATCACGGCGAGGGCCGCGGTGGCCAGTTGGTCCGGTGTGAGTGAGCGTGGGCGCGGCATGGTGATTGACAGCGTACGACATACGCTTACGCTGTAGGTGTACGTCATACGCTTACGAAGGAGACCTCAGTGCAGCTCGACACCGGTTCCGTCGTCCGTACCCGCACCCTGACCGCCGTCGCGGACGGTGCACCCGTCGCCGTGCCGGACCCCGAGCACCTCGTGCACCTCCAGTTCCGCCGGTTCGCCGGCTGCCCCATCTGCCATCTGCACCTGCGCTCGATCGTGCGGCGGCACGCCGAGATAGAGGCCGCGGGGATCCGGGAGGTCGTGGTCTTCCACTCCGGCGCCGACGAACTGCGCGAGCACGTGGCCGAGCTGCCCTTCGCGGTGATCGCGGACCCCCGCAAGCGGCTGTACGCGGAGTTCGGCGTCGAGTCGTCCCACCGCGCCCTGCTGGCCGCGCGCGCCTGGCGGGCGATCGCCGTGGGCACCCTCGACATCCTGCGCGGCCGGGCGAAGCCGCCGGCGCTCGTCCAGGAGGGCGGACGCCTCGGGCTCCCCGCGGACTTCCTCATCGCACCGGACGGGCGCGTGCTGGCCGCCGGGTACGGGGAGCATGCGGACGACCAGTGGCCCGTGGAGAAGCTCCTGACCCTGGCGGAACGGGCCCGCACGGCCCGGCACTGATACCCGCTTCGTTCCCGGCGCGACGTAGGGCAGGTGTTCCAGGGCCGAACGGGTAGACGGAAGGGGCCGATGGGGCGGCCGTCGATGTTGCGGGCGGGCCGTCGGGGGTGGGCGTCATACGGTGGCGGTCGCTGCCAGGCGACCTCGGAACGGACCCTCATGATGCAAACAAGCTGGGACCGCACGCTCTTCAGCACCTCCTCGGCCCCTGCCACCACCGTCACCCACGACACCGGCCTGCTGCTCCTCCGGCTCGTCGTCGGCCTCAGCATGGCCGGCCACGGCACGATGAAGCTCTTCGGCTGGTTCGGCGGCCCGGGCCTCACCGCGACCGGCAAGGGCTTCACCATGGCCGGCTACCCCGCCGGGGACGCCATGGCCGTCATCGCCGGTCTCTCCGAGACCCTGGGCGGCCTCGCCCTGGCCCTCGGTCTGCTCACCCCGCTCGCCGGAGCGGCCCTGACCGGCATCTTCATCAACGTCCTCGATGTCCGGGGCCTCAGCGCCTACTTCCCGCCCAAGGGCGTGGAACTGGAAGTGGTGCTGTTCGCCGCGGTCGTCGCCCTCACCCTCACCGGGCCGGGCCGCTTCGCCGCCGACCACTACCTTCCGGTGCTGCGCGAATCCCGCCCCCGCTACTCCCTGCTGGCCCTGCTCGTGGGCGTCGTCGCGGGGTTCATCGTCGTGCTCGTCCGGGACTGATCCGGGACCGGACCGGACCGCACCGGACCGCACCGGACCGTCCCGAACCGGCCCGCTACGCGCCCAGGTGCGGCAGCGGGCCCGACGGATACGGGGTCTCAACCGGCAGCAACGCCCGCGCGGCCGCCTCGTCCCCGGAACCGAGCAGGCCGCGGATCTCCCGGGCCAGCCCGGTCACGTCACGGATGCCGACCGTCCACTCGTCCGCGTAGGCCCGGGAGGCCGGACCGGACAGGCCCAGCTGCAGCGAGCGGTACGGCAGCGGGTTCAGCCGCAGGTCGCGCTCCGGGTCCCACTGGACCCGGGTGGGCGCCCCGCGCAGGGATTCCTTCCAGGCCGCCCGGTCCGCGTGCACGCCCGGCCTGTAGTGCGACAGGCAGGCGTCACGCAGCGCCCCGTCGAAGCCCTCGCGGGTGATCTCGACCGCCAGCACCGTCTCCTGGCCGTCCTTGGTGCCCCAGCCGCAGCGGTACATCATCCACAGGAACGACGGCTTGATCCACGTCATCCGCTCCCGCTTCCAGGCCGGCGGGAAGCGGCCGTCACGGGCGGCCGGCACCCCGAGCGCGGGGGAGTAGGCCTGGTAGACGGTGATCGTGGCCGCATTGTGCGCAGCGCGGATCTGGCGGTTCGGTACGTGGTCGGACATGGGCTCAGGATGATGGCCCGCCATCCCGACGGCCATCGGTTTTCTCCTACACCTGGTCGTCCGCCAACTCCGCGACACCGGTGATCCGGTGCAGCGCGTACGTCCGTACCTCGTCCGCCGTGTGGTCGTACCCGGTGACGAAGCCGCCCTCCACCCGGACCGGCGCGATGACCCGCTGGCTCGCCGCGCCCTCCGCGTTCACATAGCCGATCCACACCGCCGACCCGGTCAGCGCGGCCGCCTGCACCGTCGCCAGGGTCTCCGCCGCGCTCGTGCGCGGGAGTTCGCCCGGTACGGCGGCGGCCGACGGCGTCGCGGGCTCCTTGCGCACCGCCGTCGCCGCCACGTCGCCCGCGCGGATCGCCCGTACGGCAGCCGCCAGCAGCGTCGCATCCGGCACCGGCGGGCCCTCCGGCACCGGTACGGGCGCCGAGCGGGCCGGGGTGCGGTGGGCATCGGCCCGCGCCACCAGCACGTCGCCGGTGCGGGACTCCGCGGCCGGCGCGTAGCCCATCGTCCGCAACCCCTCCAGCAGGACGGTCGGTTCGGCCTGCGCGGCCAGCACCGTCGGTGCGAGGCGGCGCAGCCCCAGCCCGGCCGAGCGCTTGTCGGCCAGGATCTCGCCCAGCATCGCGTCGTCGTCGCAGCGCACGTACGAGGAGGCCGCGCCGACCCGCAGGTGCCCGTGCCGCCGGGCCACGTCGTCGATCAGGTAGGCCAGCGGCTGCGGGACCGGGGTGCGGCTGTGCTCCTTGAGGAAGGCGTGCAGGTCCGCGGCCGCGTGGCCGGCGTCCAGGGCCCGGCGCACCGAGCCGGGCGTGAACCGGTACACCGTCGCCCCGCCCTTGGACTCGACGTCCGCGAGCACGGCCAGCGTGTCGCCCAGCGGGCGGCGCAGCGGGCCGGGGGCCACCGCCGTCAGGTCGGCCTGCAGCAGTATGTGGTCCACCGGCTCCGGCAGCAGCGGGGCCAGCAGCGGCGACGGATCGCGGTGTTCCAGCAGGGCCCGGCCGGGCCCGGACAGGGCGCCCCGCCCGGTCACGCCGAGGACCTCCGCCTCCTCCAGCACCCAGTGCGCGAGACGGGCCCGCAGGTCGCTCGCACCGCGTACGGGCCGCTCCCAGGCGAGCCGCGCCAGCAGGGTCTCCGGGTCGGGGGACCCGCCCTCGGGCAGGGCCCCGAGGAGCTCCAGGACGCGTCGGCGCACCTCGGGGGCGGCGGAGCGGTCGAGTTCGGGGCCGAGCGCGGACAGCGTGCGCCCCTTGGCATCCTGCTCGCCGATCAGCGGTGCGGTGCGGGTGGCGGGCAGCCAGGCCGCCGCGAGGTGCGACCAGCGCTCGGCGGGCGGCAGGTCCACCCAGTCGTCGAAGGCCGGCGTGGGCGCGTACCGCTCGTCCGCCTCCCCGTCGCTGGCCAGCAGACCGGCCGCGTAGGCCAGTTCGATCCAGAAGGCCGCCTGCGGCTCGCTCGCGTCCAGGAGGGCCGCGGTCCGCTTCAGGTCCCGTACGGAGAGCCCGCCCGCCCGCAGCACCGGCGGACCGGCGTGCTCCCAGGACTTCACCAGCTCCTCGACGGTGGCCAGCGCGGCCAGCGCCTGCCCGGCGGCGTTCGCGTCCACAAGCTGTGGACGGTGCTCGCGGTGCGCGGGCACCGTCGGGGCCTGCGGCGCGGTGTCCCGGTGCGCGAGCCCGCCGCGCAGGTGCAGCGCCACCTCGCGGGGCAGTACGACGGTCCGCGCCGTCGCGGGCAGCAGCAGCCCCCGGTCGCGCAGCCAGCGCACCGGCGGGGTCGGGTTCGGCGTCACCTCCCCGTACGGCGGCCCCCACACGAGCCGGCCCAGCACCTGGTGGGCCTCCGCGGGAGCCTCGTCCAGCAGCGCGGACATCCGCTCCGGGTCGGTGAAAAGCCCGGTCAGCGCGGTCACCGCGGACACCGGGTCGTGGGTGGCGGGCAGTCCGACGGCCGCGACGATCTCCTGCACCCGGGTCGGCGACATCCCGGCGGTGGCCTCGGCGACGGTCGGGCCCAGGCCGGTCGGGGAGGGGCGGGAGGCGGACGGGGCGAGCAGCTCCCGCGCGGTGCGCACCAGCCGCAGCCGGTCCTCGTCGCCCCACACCAGGGCCTGGTCGCGCAGGGTGGCCAGGGCGCCGGGGAGCGCGTCGCGGGCCCGTTCGTCCTCGCCGCCCGTCAGCAGCCCCTCCAGCACCGGGTACGGGCACGGGTCCGGGGCCACCGCGAGGGCCTCCGCCGTCTGCAGGGCGAACCGGTCCAGCCGGTCCAGGGCGCGCACCACCGAGGCCCGGGTCCCGGCGCGCGTGGCCAGCTGGGTCACATCGCCCGGCACCGGGCCGAGCAGGTCCGGGCGGGCGCGCAACAGGGCCGCGAGCGCCGCGTCGTCACGGGCGCGCAGCGCCTCGGCGAGTGAGCGCGGGGAGCTTCCCGCCGGGCTCCCGCCGGCGGATCCCGCCGCAGTGCTTGCCTCGGGCACAGTCGCCTCCTGGTCGCGTCGGCCGGTCAGTCGGCCGGTCCCCATCCGGTCAACGGTATCCGCTGCGCCCGCAGCAGCTCCACGGGCGCACGCGCTACCTTCGGGGCAGGGGGTAAGGGAGGAGCCTGGGCGTGGGGATCGAGAGCGACCAACTGGTCTACGAATATCTGAGCCGCGTCGGGGACTTGGCGCAACGACGGCAGCTGTCCTCCGGCGACCGGATGCGGCTGGTGTCGGGGCTGCGGGACGAGATCGACCGTCGGCGCGCCAAGTACGACCCGGACACCCCGGCCGCCGTACGCCGCATCCTGGAGCGGATCGGCACGCCCGAGGAGGTCCTGGACACCCTTGGGTCCCGGCAGGCCGCAGGCGCCGCCCCCGCCGAGCCCTCCGACGCGGGCCTGTCGGTGCCCGTCCAGCGCGCGCCGGGCCGGCTGCGCCGCCAGAACGTGCCCCCGGCGCGCCCGGCGGAGCCGGAGAACGTACCGCCGCACCTGGCCGGGCTGGACGAACTCGGCCCCTCGGGCGGGGCCGAGCCCGACTGGTGGCGGGTCGGCCCGGGGGCGTACGGGAAGGGCCCGCAGGTCGAGGGCTTCGCGGGCGGCATCGAGATCCCGGACCTTTTCGAGGAGGGACCGGAGGACGGCGAGCCGGGGCGGACGGAGGCCGGGAAGGCCGGGAAGACGGCGCCCCCGCCCGGGGAGGACGAGGGGCGCGCACGAAGCCTCGTACGGTTCCTGCGCGAGCGGCGGCGCGCGAAGAAGGAGGCCGCGGCCGCCGACCCCGGGGCAGCGGCCCCGGAGGCGGCGGGCGGCCGCCCGCGGCCGAACGCGTTCCTGCTGCTGGCGGCGGCCGTCCTGGTCGTCGGCGCGGTCACCGGGTACTGGCTGCTCCTGATCATCGGCTGGGCCCTGCCGTACGCGTCCCGCGTGCTGCGGCCGGCCGAGCGCAAGTGGGCCGTCTTCGGCCCGCCCGGTGCGGTGCTCGCGGGGGCGGTGGTGTGGCTGTGGGGCCGGATGAACGGCAAGTGGGGGGAGACCCTGGCCGACGACCAGCTGAGCGGGGCGTTGCACGGGATGTGGCCGTGGGTGCTGAGGGGGGCGGCGCTGGCGTCCGTCCTGTACCTGGTGTGGCGGGCGCGGCGGCGGTAGCCGGGGAGGGGTCAGCCGGCCGGGACCGTGCGCTGCATCTCTTCCACCGGGTCCCGGTCGGCCGCCTTGACCAGGTCGAGGAAGGCGGTGGACTTGGCGAGGTCGAGGAGCTGCTGGGCGGTGACGGGCGCCGAGGTGTTCGACTCGTCGTGCGGGCCGACGCTCAGCGAGACGCTGCTGGTGCCGTAGCGGAACCAGACCCGGGACTCGGTGACATTGCCGTTGTTGATCGGCGAGGTCCACGCGTCGGCCTCGATGCCGCCGGGCAGGGTGGCCTTCGAGCAGACCGTGCCCTTGATCTCGCGGCAGGCCTGGTGCGCGGTGCCCGGTTCGAAGGGACGCACCGAGAAGAGGATGTGGAAGGCCTTGCCGTCCTTGGTGCCCTGGTAGTGCCGCACGTTCAGGTCGATCCGCTGCACGGTGCCGACCGACGGGGGCAGCAGCTGCTGGAGCACACCGACGGCCTGGTTCTGGAAGTTCTCCTGCCGGGCCCGCTCGGCGGGCGGCAGGTCGGCCATCGACGATTCGCCCGGACTGGGTTCGAGGTGGATCGGCGGCGGCGGTCCGGAGCTCGTCGGCGGCGCGGCCACGTCGATCACCCCGGGACTTCCGGTCGCGCCCTCGTCGTCGTCGCCCGGCAGGACGAAGGCCCCGGCCAGGCCGAGGCCGGCGACGGCCAGCACCGCACCGCCGATCGCCGCCCGGACGCGCGCCCTGCGGCGCAGGCCCTGGGCGCGGGCCGGGCCCACCAGGTCCGTCATGGCGGGCAGTTCCGCGGTCGCGCGGTCCATCGCATCGCGGACGAGCAGGGCCGCGGCCCGGTCGTCCGTGTGGTCCTCATGGGTGACCATGGCGTCTCCTCAGCTCTCGGTGGCGTACATGTGGGCCTCGCCGAGCTGCGCACGCAGCTTCACCAAGGCGCGCGAACACTGGCTCTTGACGGTGCCCTCGCTGCAGCGCAGCAGCTGGGCGACGGTCTCGACGCTCAGGTCCTCCCAGTAGCGCAGGACGACCATGGCCCGGGCCCGCGGCGGGAGTTCGGCGAGCGCGGCGAGCAGGGTGATGCGGAGCTCGGCGTGCTCGGGCCGGGGCGGCGCGTCGGCGCGCGTGTGGGCCAGGAGGTCGCGCAGGCGCCGCCGCCGCTCGGCGAGGAAGGTGCGGGTCAGCACGGTTCTGGCGTACGCGTCGGGGTGGTCGGCGGCGGACACCCGCCGCCAGTGCTGGAACAGCTTCGCGAGGGTCGTCTGGGTCAGATCGCGTGCGCCGTCGGCGTTCCCGCACAGCAGGTAAGCGGTCCGGTACAGCTTGCGCTGACTGGCCCGGGCAAAGGCCTCGAATTCGTGCTCGGAGCCTGGTGGCATCCGCCCTCCCCTTCACATCGTGTCTCTCACCCCTGTCCTGAGCGCTGCCACGGGGAAAAGGTTGAGAACGAATTTCACCGGATGCGGGAGGGGCGGGGAGAAGCGGGGCCGGGCGGGGGGAAGCGGGGCCGGGCCGCGTCCGGGCCGGTCGTTCACCTGCGGGAGGCCCGCTGTCGGCGTCCCGTACGGACGGCTCGGCACAATGGCAGGTATGAACCTCACCGTCGGCTTCGACCTCGACATGACCCTCATCGATTCCCGCCCGGGCATCAGGGCCGCCTACCGGGCCCTGTCGGCCGAAACGGGGACGTTCATCGACGCCGACGCCGCGGTCACCCGGCTGGGGCCGCCGCTGGACGAGGAGCTCGCGCACTGGTTCCCGGAGTCCCGGATCCCTGCGATGGCCGACCGCTACCGGGAGATCTACCCCACCCACGCCATCGGGCCGACGCCCGCGATGCCGGGTGCCCGCGAGGCGATCGAGGCCGTCCAGGCGCTCGGCGGCCGCGCGATCGTCGTCACGGCCAAGCACGAGCCGAACGCCCGCCTGCACCTGGCGCACCTCGGCATCGAGGCCGACGCGGTCATCGGCTGGCTCTGGGCGGAGGCCAAGGCCGGTGCGCTGCGCGAGTACGGCGCGCAGGTCTACGTCGGCGACCACGTCGGCGACGTACGCGGGGCCCGTACGGCCGGCGCGCTCTCCGTGGCGGTGCCGACCGGCCCGTGCCGCGAGGAGGAGCTGCGCGAAGCGGGGGCGGACGTGGTGCTGCCCGACCTCACCGCGCTGCCGCAGTGGCTCGCGCAGTACGTCGCCGCGCAGCCCGTCTGAGCGGGGCTCCGGCTACGCCTGTGAGGCCCGGGCCGCCCTGCGCTGCGCCGAGGCCGAGCGGAGCACGCCCGCCGCGGAGATCGCGAAGCCGACGCCCATGAGCATGCACACCGCCCACGCGTACGGCGGGAACGGGTCGATGTCGAGGAAGAGCGGAGCCATGGTCGCCAGCGTCGCCACGGCCCCGGCGATGAACACGATGCCGCCGGCCTTGACGAGTCCGTCGCCGGGCCGCGCTTCGTCGGAATGAGGAGTAACAGTCACCCCACCAGGGTAGTTGCCTGGCCGAAGGCAGCCGACGGCGAAGGACCGGGGAACGTCTTGTCACCCGGCCCCTGACCATTAGCCTTGAGATGGCGGGTCACACATGGCCCGCTGCGCTGTTGTCCGGAGCCGTTCACGGCACTTCGGACCCCGACGAGCACAAGGACAGAGGACGGACGTGCCTACCGGCAAGGTCAAGTGGTTCAACAGTGAGAAGGGCTTCGGCTTTCTCTCCCGTGACGACGGCGGCGACGTCTTCGTCCACTCGTCGGTGCTCCCCGCCGGGGTGGACGCACTCAAGCCCGGCCAGCGCGTCGAGTTCGGTGTCGTCGCGGGTCAGCGCGGTGACCAGGCACTTTCTGTGACAGTACTGGACCCGGCACCCTCCGTCGCGGCGGCGCAGCGGCGCAAGCCCGACGAGCTCGCCTCGATCGTGCAGGACCTCACGACCCTCCTGGAGAACATCACCCCGATGCTCGAGCGCGGCCGCTACCCCGACAAGGTGCACGGTACGAAGATCGCCGGCCTGCTGCGCGCGGTGGCCGACCAGCTCGACGTCTGACCGGCGCCCCGTCACGCGTTGCGACTGCGCCCCGCCACTCGAAAGAGCGGCGGGGCGCGGTCGTGTCGGCGGCCGTCAGTCCTGCGGGAAGTCCAGCGAGCCGGGCGCGATGGCCGGTACCAGCCCCTCGGCCGCCGCCCGGGTCAGCAGCCCGCGCACCGCCGCGTAGCCGGGTTCGCCGAGGGCGGCGGTGAACTCGTTCACGTAGAGCCCGATGTGCTGGTCGGCGACGGCCGGGTCCAGCTCCTGGGCGTGCGCGCGGACGTACGGGCGGGAGGCCTCCGGGTCGTCCCAGGCCATCCGGACCGACGTACGCGCCGACTCGGCCAGCGTGCGCAGCCGCTCGGCGCCCAGCGAGCGCTTGGCGATGATCGCGCCGAGCGGGATCGGCAGACCGGTCGTGGACTCCCAGTGCTGACCCATGTCGGCCAGGCAGTGCAGCCCGTAGTCCTGATAGGTGAACCGGGCCTCGTGGATCACCAGGCCGGCGTCCACCCGGCCGTCGCGGACCGCCGGCATGATCTCGTGGAACGGCAGGACGACCACCTTGCCGACACCCTCCGGCAGCACGTCCGCCGCCCACAGCCGGAACAGCAGGTAGGCGGTGGAACGCTCGCTCGGCACGGCGACCGTACGCCCGGCGAGGTCGAGCCCCGGCCCGCGGGTCAGGCTGGGATCCTTCACAAGCACGAGCGGGCCGCAGCCGCGCCCCAGCGCACCGCCGCAGGGCAGCAGCGCGTACTCCTCCAGCACCCACGGCAGAATGGCGTACGACACCTTCAGCACGTCCAGCTCGCCGCGCTCGGCCATGCCGTTGGTGATGTCGATGTCCGCGAAGGTGACGTCGAGGTCGGGCGCGCCCGGGACCCTGCCGTGCGCCCACGCGTCGAAGACGAAGGTGTCGTTCGGGCAGGGCGAATAGGCGATCCTCAGCGGTTCACCGGTGGTCGTGCTCATGGCGTTCTCCCCAGTTCGCGAGTACGGGCCCCAGCACGCGGAAGCCGTCGGTGAGCGCGGTGAGCGCGTCCCCGATCCGCCAGGCGGCGCGGTCCCGCGGGCCCACGGCGTTGGACACGGCGCGGATCTCCAGTACGGGCAGCCCGTGGGCGGCGGCCGCCTCCGCGACCCCGAACCCCTCCATGGCCTCGGCCCCGGCCATCGGGTGCCGGGCGGCTAGCACGGCGGCCCGTTCGGCGGTGCCGGTGACGGTGGAGACGGTCAGCACGGGCGCGAGCAGCGCCCCGGTCGCCTCGGCGGCGCGGGCGGCGAGCTCGGCGGGCGGCAGGTGCACGCTGTGCCCGAAGCCGAGCTCCGCCACGTCGAGGAAGCCGTCGGGGGTCTCGGCCCCCAGGTCGGCGGCGACGATGGCGTCGGCGACCACGAGGGAGCCGAGCGGGGCGGCGGGCGCGAACCCGCCGCCGATGCCGGCGGAGACGACGAGCGAGTAGTCGGCGAGGGCCAGGGCGGTGGCAGCCGCCGCGGCGGCGGCCGCGGGCCCGACACCTGCGACGAGCACGTCGAGGGCGATGCCCGGAAGGTCCCGACGGTGGATGAGGTAACCGCCGGGAAGAGTGCGCGGCTCAGGACCGGGAGTGTCCGGATGAGGGGTGAGACCGGTGGTGACGGAGTCTGCCTCCGCCGCCACCGCGGTCACGACGAGCGCGCGCACGGGTGCCGCCCGGTTACTTGAGCTTGAGGTTGAAGGACCAGACGGCGAGCGGCTTGCCGTCCTCGGCGATCTGCAGGAACGCCAGCTTCTTCGAGGAGGGGGCCTCGCCCTGGCCGCCGGTGGCGAAGACGTCGGCGCCGGGGAAGCTGCGGTAGGTGTTCGAGGAGGGCTCGGTGATCGGCTGGCCGTCCAGGACCGCCGACCAGCGCCTGCCGTCCTCGACGATCTCGGGCTCGACACCGAGACGCAGCGTGTCGCCCCGGGCGTACTCGACGGTCTTGGGGTTCTTGAGGTTGGTGAGGCACTCCTGGACCTGGTCCATGGAGAGCTCCTTGCCGTCGTTGTGGCAGGAGGCTTCGGCGGACACCGACGAGGTGCCGACCGTCACGGTCGCCAGCGGTGTCGGCTTCTCGCCGCAGGCGGAGAGGAGGAGGAGCCCGGCGGACACGGCTCCGAGGGCTGCGACGCTGCGGCGGGCCCTACCCGAGAAAAGCGGTGCGGTCATGAGCCGAAGGCTATCGGGCCCCTGGGCCGCGCCGCTGCATGGGGTACCGGTGGCCTGCGGCGCGGCGCGGCGAGGCGCGGTTCGGCTCCGCCGGTTCGGCCGGGTGCGGCGCCGCCCGGGGCTCCGCCCGGGCTTCCTGGGGCTCCGCCCCAGACCCCGCGCCTCAAGCGCAGGCGGGGCTGGATTGGCCGGCGGGGCGGCTTGGCCCGTGGGGGCTGGGGTGTCACGCCACCCGGGGGCGGGAGGTGCCCGCGCGGTGGCGGGGGGAGGAGAGGACACCGCGCAGCGCCATCGTCGTGCCCAGGGCGACGATCGCCGCGGCGACCGACATCCCCAGTACGCCGTTCAGCGGCAGCACGATGCCGATCGCGCCGCCCAGTACCCACGCGACTTGGAGCAAGGTCTCCGAACGGGCGAACGCGGAGGTCCGTACCGACTCCGGCACGTCCCGCTGGATCATCGCGTCCAGCGACAGCTTCGCCAGCGCCTGGCAGAAGCCCGCCGTCGCGGCCAGCACGGCCATGAACGGCCCGCTGAAGAACACCGCCGCGAGCACCGCCACGGCCAGCGTCAGGCACAGCACCGCCGCGATGATCGCCTCCGGCGCCCGCGCCCGCAGCCACGCGCCCGCCGCCGTGCCGCAGGCGTTGCCCACGCCCGCGGAGACGCCCACGATGCCCAGCGACACCGCCGCGCTCTGCCCCGCCAGGGGATGCTCGCGCAGCAGGAACGCCAGGAAGAAGATCAGGAACCCGGACAGCGCACGCATCGAGGCGTTCGCCAGCAGCCCGCACAGCACAGACCTGCTGACCGTCCGCAGGCCCGGCCGCTTCGAGTGCGCCTCGTGCGTGGACAGCCGCGCCCGGCGTTCCCCCTTGGCCTCGTCCACCTTGTGCGGCAGCGTGAACGCCGCGACCGTGCCCCACACGAAGATCAGGCAGGCGCCGTACAGCGGCCACTGCGGCCCGATGAGATTCAGCGCGGCACCCAGTGGCGCCGCCACGCCCGTGGCCAGCAGACCGGCCAGCGTGACCCGGGAGTTCGCCTTGACGAGTGAGAATTTCGGCGGCAGCAGCCGGGGCACCACCGCACTGCGCACCACCCCGTACGACTTCGACGCCACCAGCACGCCCAGCGCCGCCGGGTACAGCTGGATGCCCCCCGTGGCCACCGCGCCCGACATCAGCAGCGCCAGCAGCGCGCGGGCCAGCATTGCCGCCGCCATCGAGGCCCGGCGCCCGTGCGGCAGCCGGTCCAGGAGCGGGCCGATCACCGGGGCCAGCACCGTGAAGGGGGCCATCGTGATGCCGAGGTACAGGGCCACCCGGCCCCGTGCCTCGTCCGTGGGAACGGAGAAGAACACCGTCGAGGCCAGCGCCACCGTGATCATCATGTCGCCGGCGCCGTTGATGGCGTGCAGTTCGATCAGCTTGCCGAGGCCCGATTCGCCGGCCCCGTGCGCATGAGTGGCCCGCCGGATCCCGCGCGCCGGAAGGTGCAGCGCACGCCCGACAGCCCGGCCGGCCCGCCTGGCCGGTCCCGAGCCGTCGTCGGACGACCGTACGGGTGCCACACTCGACATAGTGCCCCACCCGGCCCTCCCGGGGCGCCTCCCGGCGCGTCGCGACGTCGGTGGCTTGTCCGCGAATCGGACCTTGCATGTGTGCCCGAGGCTTAAGACGAGGTAGCGTGCGTAGCGCGCCACCGGCGGTTGCTCCTGGCCGCGCGCCTCTTCGTGATCCCGCAGAATGGGTTGCAGTGAGGTGCGCCCGGAGTCCGATCGGGTGCGGACGTCGACGCGGCCCTCTGGTCCGCTCCGCCCGTGCCACGTACGGACAGCACCGACGGGTCGTTGTGGACGACAGTACGGACGGCGCACACGTGAGACGGCGTAGGAGAGAACGAGACCAGTGAGTGCTGCGACGACGCGAAGCCGTACCCCGCGTACCCCCGACCGCCTGTGCGTCGAGGCGGTAGAACTCGCCCGTGCGGCGGCCGAGGAGGCCGCCTTCCCCGGAGTGGTGGGCGCCCACGTCTCCGCCGTGGCGGAGGGCGACCGCGTCGTCACCCACTTCTTCGAGTCCAAGGAGCCCGGCTACCGCGGCTGGCGCTGGGCCGTCACCGTGACCCGCGCCTCCCGCGCGAAGAACGTCACCCTCGACGAAACGGTGCTGCTTCCGGGCGACGACGCACTGCTGGCCCCCGAATGGGTGCCGTGGAGCGAGCGGCTGCGCCCCGGCGACATGGGCCCCGGCGACCTGCTGCCCACCGACGCCGAGGACCTGCGCCTGGAGCCGGGCTGGTCGGGTGAGGACACCCCGCCGCCGAACTCCGTGGTCTCCACCGAAATGGCCGAACTGGTCGAGGCCGAGGACGCGGACGTCACCGACCGCGCGGTGGTCCCCGTACGGGGCTCCATCACCTCGGTCGCCGAGGAACTGGGCATGCGCCGGGCGCGCGTGCTGTCGCGGTACGGACTGCACACCGCCGCCGACCGCTGGGACGAGTCCTTCGGCGCCAAGACCCCGATGGCGCAGGCCGCGCCCGCCTCCTGCGTCTCCTGCGGCTTCCTGGTGGCCATCGGCGGCTCGCTCGGCCAGGCCTTCGGCGTGTGCGCGAACGAGTTCAGCCCGGCGGACGGCCGTCTGGTGTCGCTGTCCTACGGCTGCGGCGGCCACTCGGAGGCCGCGGTCATGCCGGCGCCGCTGCGGCCGGCGCCGCCGGTGCTCGACTCGATGGCCTCGGACGAGTTCACCCTGCGGCCGGCCCCCGACAGCGGATCGGTCCCGGTCTCGGAGTCCGACCTGCCGGCCGCGGACCTCGGCCACTCGTAGCCCGCCCGGCAGGCCCCCGTCCGGGGGCCTTGCGGCGTACCCTCGCCCCATGGGGGACAGGGACGCGGACACGGACATGGTGGGAATGACCGGCCGGGTGACCGGGACGGTCGGGCCGGGCCTGGTGGGCGAGGTCATCGTCCGGATCAGGGGCGGGGCGGAGCACTTCCTCGCCCACCCGGTCGCGGGGACCGGCCGGATCGCCGTCGGGACGGTGGTGACGGTGGTCGAGTACCTGCCGCCGCGCACCGTGTACGTGATGGCGGCCTACGACAACTGACGCCCCGTCCCACCTGTACGTATCAGGATGGCGACAAGACGCGGCCCATGTCTTCCGGCGCGGCCCCGGTGGGCGCAGACTCCCCTCGTCGGTGCCGAACGGCACCGCGCTAAGGGGGCGTTGCCGATGGCTATCGGCGTCGTGGCGGGAATTGTTCTCGCCGCAATCGTGGCTCTGATCGGCCTGTTCAAGCTCATGTGGCGGGTGGCCGAACCGAACGAGGCACTCGTCATCTCCGGCTCCACGCACAAGACCGAGGGTGTCGGTCAGGGCATGGGGTTCCGGATCGTCACCGGGCGGGGGACGCTCGTGCTCCCGGGCGTGCAAGCGGTACGGAAACTGTCCCTCGACCTCAACGAGACGCAGCTGTCGGTGGACTGCGTCACCCACCAGGGCATCCCGCTGCGGGTGAAGGGCGTGGTCATCTTCAAGGTCGGCGACGACCTCGTGTCGATCGCCAACGCGGCCCGCCGCTTCCTGGACCAGCAGAAGATGATGCCGGAGCGCGTGCACATCGTCTTCGCGGGCCATCTGCGGTCCATCGTCGGCGGGTTGACGGTCGAGGACATGATCCGCGACCGGGAGAAGCTGACGGGCCAGACCCGGATGGCCTGCGGCACCGAGATGGAGAAGCTCGGCCTGATCGTCGACTCGCTGCAGATCCACGAGATCGAGGACCCGACCGGTTACATCAAGAACCTGGCGATGCCGCACGCGGCGGCCGTGCAGCGGGACGCGCGGATCGCCCAGGCCGAGGCGAACCGGCTGGCCACGGAGGCCGAGCAGGCCGCCTTCGCCCGGATGGCCGAGGCGACGCGCGACAGCGAGATCCTGCAGGCCGGCTACCAGGCCGAGCGGGACAAGGCGGCGGCGACGGCCCGTCAGGCGGGCCCGCTGTCCGAGGCGGCCGCCCGCCAGGAGGTCGTCGTCCAGGAGACCCGGGTCGCGGAGCTGGAGGCGCACCGGCGCGAGCAGCAGCTGCAGGCGGACGTACGCAAGCCCGCGGACGCGGCGGCGTACGAGACCCGCACCCGGGCCGAGGCCGAGCGCGACGCCCGGATCTCGGCGGCGCAGGCGAAGGCACGGGAGACGGAGCTCGCGGCCGGCGCCGAGGCGACGCGGGTGACGACGGCGGCGACCGCGGACGCGCAGGCCGTGGAGGCGCGGGGCATCGCGTCGGCGAAGGCCACGCGGGCGACGGGCGAGGCGGAGGCCGCGGCCACGCAGGCGCGGGGCCTGGCGGAGGCGGAGTCTGCGAAGGCCCGCGGTCTGGCCGAGGCGGAAGCGATCAAGGCGCGGGCCGCCGCGCTGGCGGAGAACCAGGAGGCGGTGGTCGCGCAGCAGCTGGCCGAGAACTGGCCGGCGATCGTGGAGGCGGGCGCGGGCGCCTTCGGGAACGTGGAGCACATGGTCCTGCTGAACGGGGCCGAGGGCATGTCGGAGATGTTCGCCAAGGCCCTCACGATGGGCGGCACGGGGCTGGGCGTGGCCCGCCAGCTCCTGGCCTCGATGGGCCAGGCCCCTGCCCCGGGAACTCCGTCCCCGGCCACCCCGCCGGTGAACGGCCGCATCCCGATCCGCGAGGAGTAACCCTCTCGGGCCGCCGATTCAGACCCTCGGGCCCATCTCAGCCCCTCCGGCGTTTGAGGAGCGGGGTCCGGGGCGGAGCCCCGGCAACGGCGCGGGCGCCGAACCGTCGTGTTCCGGCGCGGCGCCGTCGCCGGGGGCGCCGCCCCCGGACCCCCGCGCCTCAAACGCCGGCGAGGCTGGATGGGGCGGCGAGGCCGGATGGGGCGGCGGAGCCGGATGTATGTCGGGCGGTCGGGTCAGTTGCCGCCGCGTCGGCGGAGGAGGCGTTTGGCTCCGAAGACCAGGATCAGGCAGGCCGCCAGGACGAGCGCGCCCTTGCCGAAGCCACCCGTCGGCTCCGTCGCCGGGGACGCGCCCGACGGGGAGCCCGGCTGCGGCGACGCCGACGGGGCGGCGGCCGCGGCCACCGGGACCGCGATGACCCGGCTGCCCTCGCCCTCCGCGCCGAACATCAGCGTGGAGCCGTCCGCCGTGTACGTCACCGACTCCGCCTGGCCCTGCCACGGCGCGTCCACCCGCTCGCCCTCACCCACCGGCAGGCCGTCCTTCCACGGGTAGGTGCGGGCCGTGAAGTAGCCCCGCAGGGTCAGCCGGGTGCCGTCCGGGGAGAACGCCCCGTCCGTCACCCACGGCACGTCGGCGACCCGCCGGAACACGTTCGTGCCGCCCGTCGACAGCTCGGCCGGGCCCTCGTACAGGCCGCCCTTGTTCTCGTCCTTGCTCGCGATGTACACCCGCCCCGTCACCGGATGCACCATCAGAGCCTCCGCGTTGCGCGCCCCCTCCGCGTACTTCACGGTGAACTGCGTGGCCTTGACGGTCGCGTCGCCCAGTTGCTTCGGTTCCGGGAAGCGGTAGATCCACACGTGGTCCCAGGTGCCGCCGCGGTTGTCGCCGATGTCCCCGACGTAGAGCTGCCCGTCCGGACCGAGCGAGATCGCCTCGACGTCGCGCGGCTTGCCGATGCCCGTCAGCGTCACCCTGGCCACCGTCCTGCCCGTGGCCGAGTCCACCGCGTAGATGTACGGGCCGTCGTCGCTGTCGTTGTGCGTCCAGTACACACCGGGGTGGATCCGGCTGGCGGCCAGGCCGCTCGACTCCTTGATCCGCGGGTCGGAGAGGGTGAAGGAGGACGCGGTGGGGGTCTCCGCCGCCAGGGCCGGGCCCGGCAGCACGGCGAGGGCGGCGGCGAGGGCGGCGGTCACGGCGACGGCGGCGGACGCGGCGGCGGGCGGCATGGGCAGGCGCATTCCCCCAGCCTGCCAGTACGTGCCGCGTGTCCGGCGTCACAGGAGTTTCTGTCGCGCGATCCGCGATGATGACCGGATGCGTTTCATGTTCGTCGGCGACTCCATGACCATCGGACGCGCCGGCGACTGCACCTGGCGCTACCGGATGTGGCAGCACCTCGGCTCGACCTTCGACGGCCCCCACCGGATCGTCGGTCCGCGCTGCGAGCTGTACGACACCGCCACCGATGCGCCCACCAGTCACGCGTACGCCGACCCGGGCTTCCCGGAGCACGCCCGCCGCCACCTGGCCGGCTGGGGCGAGGGCTGGCAGCACATGGCCCCCCTCATCGGCCCCGCGCTCGCCGCCACCGGTGCCGACGTGCTGCTGGTCTCCCTCGGGCTGATCGACCTCGGCTTCTACACCGACGCCGAGCAGACCGCCGCCAACGCCCGCCGGTTCGTCGCGGAGGCCCGCGCCGCCCGCCCCGGTGTCCGGATGGTCCTGCTGCCGGTCATCCCGAACAGCCGGGCCGAGGAGGACGCCCCCTTCGCGGCCGAGGTGGCCCGCTTCAACGAGCTCCTCGCGAAGGCCGTCGCCGACCTGACGACCGAGGCCTCGCCGATCCTGCTGGCCGCGCGCCCGGAGGCGTACGACATTCACCACGACACTTACGACGGCACTCACCCCAACGCCTCCGGCGAGCACCGGCTGGCGGGCGAGTTCGCGGCCGTCCTGCACCAGGCGTGGGGGATCGGCGGCCCCTACCGGCGGGAGCCGGGGCCGTAACACGCCCTTCACGGCGGGGTCTTGCTTCGAGCGCACTCGAAGCAGTTGGCTAGTGCACCATGAAGTACACGCAGCTCGGACGCACCGGCCTCAAGGTCAGCCGACTCGTTCTCGGCACCATGAACTTCGGCCCCCAGACCGGGGAGCCCGAAAGTCACTCGATCATGGACTCCGCCCTCGACGCGGGCATCAACTTCTTCGACACAGCCAATGTGTACGGGTGGGGCGAGAACAAGGGCCGCACCGAGGAGATCATCGGCACCTGGTTCGCCCAGGGCGGCGACCGCCGCGAGAAGACGGTCCTCGCCACCAAGGTGTACGGCTCCATGTACCGCGAGGCCGACACCTGGCCCAACTACGATCGTCTGTCGGCGCTGAACATCCGGCGGGC
This sequence comes from Streptomyces sp. NBC_01232, assembly GCF_035989885.1. Classification (GTDB taxonomy): domain Bacteria; phylum Actinomycetota; class Actinomycetes; order Streptomycetales; family Streptomycetaceae; genus Streptomyces. The sequence goes on along the minus strand of NZ_CP108518.1, from coordinate 3,841,482 downwards.
CGTCGACGCCAGCCTCAAGCGGCTCCAGACCGACTACATCGACGTCTACCAGTTCCACCACGTGGACCGGCTGACCCCCTTCGAGGAGATCTGGCAGGCCGTCGAGGTCCTGGTCCAGCAGGGCAAGATCCTCTACGCGGGCTCCTCCAACTTCCCCGGCTGGAAGATCGCCCAGGCCAACGAGACCGCGGCCCGCACCGGCCGGCTCGGCCTGGTCAGCGAGCAGTGCATCTACAACCTCGCCGAGCGCCGCGCCGAGATGGAGGTCATCCCGGCCGCCCAGGCGTACGGGCTCGGCGTCATCCCGTGGTCCCCGCTCCACGGGGGCCTGCTGGGCGGGGTCATCAAGAAGGAGGTCGAGGGCGGCCGCCGCGCCTCCGGCCGCTCGGCGGAGGCGCTGGCGAACACCGCCGTAAGGGCGCAGGTGCAGGCGTACGAGGACCTGCTGGACAAGCACGGCCTGGAGCCGGGCGAGGTCGGACTGGCCTGGCTGCTGACGCGTCCCGGGGTCACCGGTCCCATCGTCGGGCCGCGCACGCAGGAGCAGCTCGACTCGGCGCTGCGCGCGGTGGAGCTGGAGCTCCCGGAGGAGGTCCTGACGGGCCTGGACGAGATCTTCCCCGGTCCCGGGGCGTCGCCGGAGGCCTTCGCCTGGTAGGCGACCGGGGCTACTGGCCGACGGCAGCCGCCACGGCCACGACGACGAACATCAGCACGAGTACACCGGCCATCACACGGTTTCTGGTCTTGGGATCCACCCGTCGAGCCTAACGCGGCAGCCCCTGCATCGTGGACGCAGGGGCTGTGCCGTGCTCGGGTGGGCTGCCGGCCGTGGCGTGGGTCACGGGCCCGCCGCCCGTGGGGCGGCCGAGGCGACGGCGGCGGCCCGGAGGATGCGGGTGTGAGAACACCGTGAGGCGGTCCGTCCCTGCAGGACGGGCAGCCCCACGGTGCTGCGTCGCACCGCGTACGCGCGTACGCGGTTCAGCCGCCCAGCGGCCAGGCCCCGACGGTCTCGTAGCGGGGCTGCTCGCCCGGCACCCCGCTGACGGGGAGGTTGCTGCGGACCAGGCTGAGCGTGCCGACCTGCCAGGGCGTGCCCTCGAAGTCCGCGAGGGCGTCCAGGTAGGGGCGCAGCGGGGTGGCGGTGCTGCGGTTGCGCGCCAGGGTGAGGTGCGCGGTGTACCGGTGGTGCTGGTCCATCGGTACACCGGCCCGCCGGGCGGCGGCGTCGGCCCGTTCGGCGAGCATCCGCAGGGCGGGGAGATCGCCGGCGGCGCCGGCCCACAGGGCGCGTTCCCCGAAGTGGCCGCAGCCGTGCAGCCGCAGGGTGAAGGGGGCCGTGCGGTGGGCGGCCCGCTCCAGGCGGGTGTGCAGTTCGGGGAGCACCTCGTCCCGTACCTCGCCCATGAAGGCGAGGGTGAAGTGCCAGCCAGCCCGGCCGGTCCACGTCAGCCGGTCGTCGTGCACCGCGTCGACGGCCCGGGCCAGCTCGGTGACGGCCCCGTCCGGCGGGAGGACGGCTGCGAACAGTCTCATGCGGCGAGCGTAGCCGGGTGCGGTGCGCCGGCCGGGGCCTGCGCCTGCGGCTCCTCGTCCTCCGAGGGCCGCCGGTGCTCGATCGCGGCGGGGACGAAGGTCACGCCGTGCCGGTTCACGCTCAGCCGGAGGTTGCCGACCCGGGCGAGGACGACCGCGATCGCGACGGAGGCGGCCAGGGAGATCGCACCGCCCGCGGCCATGCCGATCCGCGCGCCGTAGGTGTCCGTGATCCAGCCCAGCAGCGGGGCGCCCAGCGGGGTGCCACCGGTGAAGACCATCATGAACAGGGCCATGACCCGGCCCCGCATCTCGGGGTCGGTCGCTATCTGCACGCTGGAGTTGGCGGTGACGTTGACCGTCAGGCCGAAGATCCCGATGGGCACGAGCAGGGCGGCGAACAGCCAGAAGCCGGGCGCGAAGGCGGTCACCAGGAGCAGGACCGAGAACAGCACGGCCGCGGCCACCAGCACCCGAAGCCGGGACTGTCCGCGCCGGGCGGCGAGCAGGGCGCCCGCCAGGGAGCCGACCGCGATCAGGGTGTTGAAGAGCCCGTAGGTGCCCGCGTCCCCGTGGAAGACGTCGCTGACGTAGGCGGAGAGCCAGATCGGGAAGTTGAACCCGAAGGTGCCGATGAAGCCGACGAGGGCGATGGGCCAGATCAGCTCCGGGCGGCCGGCGACGTAGCGCAGGCCTTCGCGCAGCTGTCCCTTGGCGCGGGGCCTGGGTTCGACCGGGTGCAGCTCGTGCGTGCGCATCATCAGCAGGCCGGCGACGGGCGCGGCGAAGGACAGTCCGTTCAGCAGGAAGGCCCAGCCGGAGCCGAAGGCGGTGATCAGTACACCGGCGATCGCCGGGCCGACCAGCCGCGCGGACTGGAAGTTGGCGGAGTTCAGGCTGACGGCGTTGGCCACCTGGTCCTTGCCGACCATCTCGGGGACGAAGGTCTGCCGCGCCGGGTTGTCGACGACCGTGACCAGGCCGAGGGCGAAGGCGGCGAGGTAGACGTGCCAGACCTGGACGTGTCCGGCCAGGGTGAGGGCGGCGAGGGCGATGCCGGTCAGGCCCATCGCGCTCTGGGTGGCGAGGAGCAGCGGCCGCTTGGGCAGCCGGTCGGCGAGTACGCCGCCGTAGAGGCCGAACATCAGCATCGGCAGGAACTGCAGGGCGATGGTGATGCCGACGGCGGAGGCGGAACCGGTCAGCGAGAGGACCAGCCAGTCCTGGGCGATGCGCTGCATCCAGGTGCCCGTGTTGGAGACGACCTGGCCGGTTGCGAAGAGCCGGTAGTTCCGGATCCTCAGCGAGCTGAACATGGAGCTCTTGCCCGCGGGTGCTGCGACGGCCTGGGCGGTCGCGGCGGTAGTGGGGGTGGATATGTGGCCGGGTGCGGAGTCTGCTCCGGTTCCCGTACTCAAAAGCGTTCGCCTCCTGGCGTCGTTCCTACAGGTGCGCGAGCTTCTCGAGGACGGGTGCGGCCGCGCGCAGCTTGGCCCATTCGTCCTCGGTCAGCCCGGCCGCGAGCCCGGCCAGGAAGGCGTTGCGCTTGCGGCGGCTCTCTTCGAGCATCGCTTCGGCCTCCTCCGTCTGGCGGACCACCTTCTGGCGGCGGTCGTCGGGGTGCGGTTCCAGCGTGACCAGTCCCTTGGCTTCCAGCAACGCGACGATGCGTGTCATCGACGGCGGCTGGACGTGCTCGCGCCGGGCGAGCTCACCGGGTGTGGCCTGGCCGCAGCGGGCGAGGGTGCCGAGGACCGACATCTCGGTCGGGCTCAGCGACTCGTCGACGCGCTGGTGCTTCAGGCGTCGCCCCAGCCGCATGACGGCGGAGCGGAGGTCGTTCACGGCGGCAGCATCGTCGCCATGGGAAAGGTCATGCATGTATTTAGAGTAACTCATTACCCTCGCTAAGGAACACCATTTTTCGCCTGCCCCCCGGGTCACTCATACGGGTGAGTCGGCGGCTGAAAGCGACACGCGTACGCGCCCTGTGCCCCGACTCTTTCGGCATGGGGACACATGTGCTGAGCATGCGCATAGACGGGGAGCTCCTCGACAGGCTCCGGATCCATGCCGCCAAACGCGGAATGAGCGTCCAGGACTACGTGGTCCGGACGCTCATTCGCGATGACTTCGACGAGCGCTTCAAGGCGGCCGTCGACGAGACAGAGAAGTTCTACGGGCTGACCTGAGCTACTGCGCGAGGCCCAGGGCGGGCATCGCGTAGTAGAAGACGAACACCGCCGACACCACGTACATGGCCACCGGGACCCCACGTCCCCGGCCGGTCGCCAGGCGCAGCGCGCAGAAGCTGATGAAGCCGATGCCGATGCCGTTGGTGATCGAGTAGGTGAACGGCATCATCACCATGGCCAGGAAGGCCGGGACGGCGATCGTGAAGTCGCTCCAGTCGATGTCCTTGACCGAGCCCGCCAGGATCAGGAAGCCGACCGCCACGAGCGCCGGGGTGGCCGCCTGCGACGGCACCATGGTGGCGAGCGGGGTGAGGAACAGCGCCACGGCGAAGAGGCCGCCCGTCACGACGTTCGCCAGACCCGTACGGGCGCCCTCGCCGACCCCGGCCGTGGACTCCACGAAGCAGGTGGTCGCGGAGGAGGAGGTGGCGCCGCCCGAGGCCACGGCCAGGCCGTCGACCAGCAGGACCCGGTTGATCCCGGGGAACTCGCCGGTCTTCCGGTCGATCAGCTTCGCCTCGTCGCCGACGCCGAGGATCGTGCCCATGGCGTCGAAGAAGCAGGACAGCAGCACGGTGAAGACGAACAGGATGCCGGTCAGCATCCCGACCTTGCCGAAGCCGCCGAACAGGCTGACCTCGCCGACGAGCCCGAAGTCGGGCGCGGCCACCGGGTTGCCCGGCCACTCGGGGACGGTGAGGCCCCAGCCCGAGTCGGGGACCTCCGCGACCAGCTGGACGACGACGGCGACCAGGGTCATGACCACGATGGAGATCAGGATCGCGCCCGGCGTCCTGCGGATCAGCAGCGCGAGGGTGAGCAGCACGCCGATCACGAAGATCAGGACGGGCCAGCCGTCCAGGTGACCGGTGGTGCCGAGCTGGAGCGGGACCGTGGTGTGCGCGGCGTCCGGGATGCGGGAGACGAAGCCGGCGTCGACCAGGCCGATCAGCATGATGAACAGGCCGATGCCGATGGCGATGCCCTTGCGCAGGCCGAGCGGGACGGCGCTCATGACCCGCTCGCGCAGGCCGGTGGCGACCAGCAGCATCACCACGAAGCCGGCCAGGACCACCATGCCCATGGCGTCGGGCCAGCTCATGCGCGGGGCGAGCTGGAGCGCGACGACCGTGTTCACGCCGAGGCCGGCGGCGAGCGCGATCGGGACATTGCCGATGACACCCATGAGGAGGGTGGTGAAGGCGGCCGTCAGCACGGTGGCCGTGACCAGCTGGCCGGCGTCGAGCTGGTGCCCGTACATGTCCTTCGCGCTGCCCAGGATGATCGGGTTGAGCACGATGATGTACGCCATGGCGAAGAAGGTCGCGAACCCGCCGCGGACCTCGCGGGCGACGGTCGAGCCGCGCTGGGAGATCTTGAAGTAGCGGTCCAGCCCCCCGGAGGGTTCCTTGGGGGAGGGCTCCGGGGTGGTGGCTGCGGGGGCGGGGGCCGGGGTGCTCATACGGTCCTCATTGGGTGATTCATACGAATAAAATGGGCCGCGCCCACACCGTTTCAGTATGAACACATGAACGAAAGGGCGTCCATCTCCGCGCGTAGATGGCGTTTCGCGCCGCCTAGACTTGCCGCATGGCGAAATGGACTGCGAAGCACGAGGCGCCCGAGCCCCTTGAGGGCCCTGTCGTCGCCACCGTCACAGGTGGCACGATCCTGTGGTTCGCCCTCTTCCTCGTCCAGCTGCCCTTCTACGGGTGGTTCGCCGACCGGGGTCAGCTGTGGTGGGTCTGGACCTGCGCGGCCGGCGGATTCCTCGGCCTGATCGGCATCTGGTACGTGCGGGGGCGGGACGCTGCCCTCAAGCGCCATGCCGCCGAGCGGGCGGCCGAGGCCGAGGCGGAGGCTGCCGGACAGGCCGGACAGGCCGGGCAGGACGGGCAGGCCGGGCAGGACGGGCAGGACGGGCAGGCCGGGCGGGACGGGCGGCCGGGCCCGCAGGTCTAGCGGGGACATCCCTGAGTGTCCCCGTCCCATGGCGCTACCGAGGGACGATTCGGGTCATCCTGAAGTCGGATCTTCGGACTTCTCGGCGGGTGAAGCGTCACGAGCCCGCTTAACGTCGAAGGCATGACGCAGCGGGCTGGAACCGAATCCGAGGGACCGGAGCCGGGTGGCGGGACGGCCGCCCCCGCCATCGACGCGGGAGCGGAGCTGGACCCCGTACACCCGGTGCGACCGCCCGCACCCCGCTTCAAGCCGGCCGGGCTCAGCACCGCCGAGGTCGCCGAGCGTGTCGCGCGGGGCGAGGTCAATGACGTTCCCGTCCGGAGCAGCCGCTCCACCACCGACATCGTCCGCGCCAACGTCTTCACCCGGTTCAACGCGATCATCGGCGTGCTCTGGGTGATCATGCTGATCGTCGCACCGATCCAGGACAGCCTCTTCGGCTTCGTGATCGTCGCGAACACCGGCATCGGCATCATCCAGGAGCTGCGCGCCAAGAAGACCCTCGACGGCCTCGCCGTCATCGGCGAGACAAAACCCAGCGTCCGCCGCGACGGCCGCACCGCCGAGATCTCCACCTCCGAGATCGTCCTCGGAGACGTCATCGAACTCGGCCCCGGCGACAAGGTCGTCGTCGACGGGGCCGTCGGCGAGGCCGACGGCCTGGAGATCGACGAGTCCCTGCTCACCGGCGAGGCCGACCCCGTCCTGAAGAAGCCCGGCGACCTGGTCATGTCCGGGTCCTTCGTCGTCGCCGGCGGCGGCGCCTTCACCGCCACCAAGGTCGGCCGCGAGGCCTACGCGGCCCAGCTGGCCGAAGAGGCCTCCCGCTTCACGCTCGTCCACTCCGAGCTGCGCTCCGGCATCTCCACCATCCTCAAATACGTCACCTGGATGATGATCCCGACCTCGATCGGCCTGATCATCAGCCAGCTGCTCGTCAAGGACAACAACCTCAAGGACTCCATCGCCCGCACCGTCGGCGGCATCGTCCCGATGATCCCCGAGGGGCTCGTCCTGCTGACCTCCGTGGCCTTCGCGATCGGCGTCATCCGGCTCGGCCGCCAACAGTGCCTGGTCCAGGAACTGCCCGCCATCGAAGGCCTCGCCCGCGTCGACGTGGTCTGCCTCGACAAGACCGGCACCCTCACCGAGGGCGGCATGGACGTCACCGAGCTCCGCCCGCTCGGCGGCGCGGAGGCCTCGTACGTCAAGAAGGTGCTCGGCGCCCTCGGCGAGTCCGACCCCCGGCCCAACGCCAGCCTTCAGGCGATCATCGACGCCTACCCCGACAGCGCGGCCTGGCGCTGCACCGAGTCCCTGCCGTTCTCCTCCGCCCGCAAGTACAGCGGCGCCAGCTTCAGCGAGGGCGACGGAGAGAACAACACCTGGCTGCTGGGCGCCCCCGACGTGCTGCTCCCCGCCGGGGACCCGGCCCTCGACGAGATCAACGACCTCAACGAACAGGGACTGCGGGTCCTCCTGCTGGCCCGCTCCGCCCGCGAACTCGACGACGCGGCCGTCGCCAGCGGCGTACGGCCGACCGCCCTCGTCGTCCTGGAGCAGCGGCTGCGCCCCGACGCCGCCGACACCCTGCGCTACTTCGAGGACCAGGACGTCAAGGCGAAGGTCATCTCCGGCGACAACGCGGTCTCCGTCGGCGCGGTCGCCGGCAAGCTGGGGCTGCCGGGCGCCGAGAACACCGTGGACGCCCGGGGGCTGCCCACCGACCGGGCCGAGATGGCCGAGGTCCTCGACGAGAACTCCGTCTTCGGACGCGTGAGCCCGCAGCAGAAGCGGGACATGGTCGGCGCCCTCCAGTCCAAGGGCCACACGGTCGCCATGACGGGCGACGGCGTCAACGACGTGCTCGCCCTCAAGGACGCGGACATCGGCGTGAGCATGGGCTCCGGCTCGGAGGCGACGAAGGCGGTGGCCCAGATCGTCCTCCTCAACAACAGCTTCTCGACGCTGCCCTCGGTGGTCGCCGAAGGCCGCCGGGTCATCGGCAACATCACCCGCGTGGCCACGCTCTTCCTCACCAAGACGGTCTATTCGGTGCTGCTGGCCATCCTGGTGGTCTGCTCCCAGGTCGAGTACCCGTTCCTGCCGCGCCACCTGACGCTGCTGTCCACCCTCACCATCGGCATCCCGGCGTTCTTCCTGGCCCTGGCCCCGAACAAGGAACGCGCGAAACCGCACTTCGTGAAGCGGGTCATGAGGTACGCGATCCCCGGCGGCGTCATCGCGGCCGTCGCCACCTTCGTGTCGTACCTGATCGCCCGCCACCACTACACGGGCCAGGGCGCCCTCGAGGCCGAGTCCAGCGCGGCCACACTGACCCTGTTCCTGACCTCCATGTGGGTACTGGCGATCATCGCCCGGCCGTACACGTGGTGGCGGGTGGCTCTCGTCGGCGCGATGGGCGGGGCGTTCCTGATCGTCCTCGTCGTGCCCTGGCTGCAGGACTTCTTCCAGCTCAAGCTGGTGGGCGTGACGGTGCCGTGGATTGCGGTGGGCGTCGCGGTGGGCGCCGCGTTCCTGATCGAGTTCACCTTCAGGTGGGTCGACCGCAAATTCCCGGCGTAGGGCAGCGGGCGGCCCCTCGGCCCGGCTTGGGCGCCCGCTCCATCAAATGTCAGTGCGATCTGCCGACCCTTTCGGCAACACTGCAAATGATCGAATCGGTCAGCAGTGTTAGTCCCAGGGGGATCCCGTACACATGACGCCCATGGCACCCTTACGCGCCCTGCCCGCGGTGGCCCTGTCGCTGGCGCTCGGCCTGGCCGTCGCGGCGCCGGCCGCGGCCGCCGCCGACCCGGCGACGCCCAAGGTCACCGCGCCCCGCACCAGCCCGGTCCCCGGTTACGCCGGAGAGGCCCAGTACTCCGACTGCTACACCGACCCCCACTCCGGATCCGGAGCCGGCTGGATCGGCCTGAGCGATGTCATCACCACCAAGGCCACCGCCACCTCGGCGTCCGGTGCCCGGTTGCAGACGACGTTCCAGCTCTGGGACACCTCGTACGGGGGCGGGCGCACCGATATCCCGGCCGTCTGGTCCACCCTCCCCGAGGCCGATACGACCTTCTCCCGCGACCTGGTGAAGGACGGCGGCCAGTACGCATGGCGGGCCCGCGCCACCGACGGGAAGCTGACCAGCCCGTACACGGCCTGGTGCTACTTCCGCGTGGACCGGACCCAGCCGACCGCCGAGGTCACCACGGACGACACCCCCAAGAAGGTCGGCGAGGAGGCCACCTTCACCCTGAAGGGCACCGATGACGGCTCGGGAATCGCCTGCGCCCGCTGGCAGACGAGCCCCGTCTTCACGGTCGGCTGGAGCTGCGCGGACGAGGCGACCGACTCCCGCGTGGTGCGGCTGACGGACGGCTCGGCCGACATCAAGGTCAAGCCCGCCACCTGGGGCAGCCAGTCCGTCTACCTGCAGACGATGGACAATGCGGGCAACCTCGGCCGCGCGCAGGCGGACTACTACGCGCAGCCCACCACCAAGCCCGCCGCCTTCGGGGACATCGACGCCGACGGAAAGCCGGACGTCCTCGTCCCCGACGCCGCGGGCAACCTCCGCCGGTGGGGCGCGAACCCGCTGGACCCCGCGAACGCCAATCGCCTGGCCGCCCCGGGCGACGGCGAGAGCTGGGCCGGCGTCCAGTACACCCACCGGGGCTCCCTCGGTCAGCGAGCGGTCGACGACCTGCTGGCCCACGCCCCGGGCGAGAGCAACGTCTACGGATTCGACAACGACGGGGCGGGCCGCTTCACGGACCAGGCCCCGACGGCCGTGGACAAGCCCACCAGGTGCCTGGACACCGCCGGTTCGGCCATCGACTGCGCGCAGCACGGCTTCGGCACCGACTGGTCGAAGGTCACGCAGATCGCCGCGTACGGATCGCCCACCGGCGACAGCGCGGTCGACGGCTTCCTGCCCCGCAGCTCCCTGCTGTTCGTCGAGAACGGGCGGCTGTGGCTCGCGAAGCTGGGCGGTGTCCGACTGCGGTCGGCCACCCTCCTCTCCGGCAACAACACCGACTGGGCGGGCTACGACCTGCTCACGCCGGGCCGGGCGCAGGGGACGGACTTCCCGACCCTGTGGGCCCGCTCCCGGGCCGACGGCGCGCTCCGCGCCTTCTCGGTCCAGGGCACCGCGGACGCACCGGACTTCTCCGCCTTCGCGAACCCGGCAGCCGGGCCGGTCCTGTCGACCCTGACGCCGGCGGCGCATCCGCGCCTCGGCTCCGACGGCGACCTCACGGGTGACGGCCTGCCGGACCTGTGGTCCGCGGACGCCACCGGCAGGGTCACGGTCCTCCCGGGCACGGGCACGACCGCCCCGCACCCGACGGTCACCGGCTTCGGCCCCGCCGTGTAGCCGGACGGCGGGCCCGGACGACCGGGCCCGCCGGAGCTTCTAGTCGAACCAGCGGTCCCGGGCCAGTTCTGCCGTGCGGGACGGGTCCTCCAGGAGGGCGGCCACCTCGAAGCGGCGGGGCCACTGGCCCGCCGACCAGGCCAGGCCGGCCGCCACGCCCTCCAGGGTGGACGCGTGGAGCGTGCCGTCGGGGGTGCGGCGCCAGTCGAGCTCCGTGCCGCCCGCGACCAGTTCCTCGTGCTCGATGTACGTCGCCGGGGTGGACGGACCCAGCAGCAGGAGCACCGACTCCGGGACCTCGTGCTCCTCGCCGGGCGTGGTCACCTCCGCCGGGACCGTCTCCGAGAGGCGGCGGACCTGGAGCAGCTCCGCGAGGTCCGCCGCGCGCGACGGGGTGACCGGCAGCAGCGGCAGCCCGTCCGTGAGGGGCAGCAGGTCCGGGGCGTCCGCGATCACCGCTTCGGCCGCGTCGACCACGAGGACCTCGCCGTCCACCACCGCGCGCAGCTCGTCCGGCAGGGTGACCTGCTCGGGGTCCAGATCGGCCAGCGCGCCGTACAGGCCGTACAGCTGGCGGCCGGTGACCTCGCGCTCCGGGTCGGCGAGCCGGGCCAGCAGCTCGGCCGCGCCGCCGGGCTCGTCCAGCAGGGCCGCCACGGTGGTCCGTACGCCGAGTGCCCGCAGGACCTGCTCGTCCTCGAAGCCCGTGGCGTCCGCCGAGGTGTACAGGCCCTCCAGCAGCGGGTCGCCGCCCGCCGCGCGCAGGCCCGCCGGGCGGCGGCCGTCGAGCACGGGGTGGTCGCGCAGCCACCACGCGGTGTACGGGCGCACGGACTGCGTGGTGCCGTCCGGCAGCAGGATCCGTACGGGCTGGGTCAGCGCGTCGCGCAGCGGCGGCTGCGCGAGCATGGCCAGGGCCTGCGGCCAGCAGTCGTCGTCGACCAGGTCGAGGTCCCGAACGGCGATCAGCTCGGTCGCCACCGGCGGGACCGGGGTGTCCGGCAGCTGGTCCAGGAGGTCCTCGCACCACACGTCCACCGCGTCCAGCAGCCCCGCGTCGTCGGGCTCGGCGAAGTCCCCCTCGCGCGGCTCCAGTTCGTCCGGGTCCAGGACCACGTCGGCGGCGCGGACCAGCTGGAAGGCGGCGAGCACCCCGCACGCGGTGAGCGGGCCGGCGCCCCACCGCTCGGCCAGGTCCGCGTCCACGTACGGGACCTCGTCCTCGCGGATCACGGAGGCCAGCGGGCTCCCCGGCAGCAGGAGTTCGCCCGCCGGAACCAGTTCCCCGTCCTCGTCCGGCAGGGCCAGCGCCCCGAGCCACGGTTCGTCGCCCGGCGCCAGGTCGGCGTCCCGGACCAGCCCCAGGACCACCTCGGCCAGCTCGTCGGCGTCCAGGGTGTCCGCGTCCTCGTCCCAGATCTCCCCCGCGTCGAGGGAGGCGGCGACGGCGGCCCGCACCTGCGGGGTCGTCAGGACCGCCCGCGCCGTGGCCGGGAGGGCTCCGAGCTTCTCCAGCAGCGGGTGCGCCGCGTCCGGGTGGGCCACCTTCAGCCCCAGCCGGGCCAGGCCCGCGGGCGTGTCCGCGCCGGGCAGCAGGATGTGCCGGGGGCCGATCGCGGTACGGCCGTCGGCGAGCGGCACGGGCAGCCCGGACAGCCGGTCGGGGTCCACCCCGGCGAGGCTGTCGTAGAGCCGGTGCCACCAGTCGGGGGTCCGCTCGATGCCCGCGATCCGCTCGATGGCGTCGCCCAGCGGCAGCCGGCCGACGCCCAGGGTGCGCAGCTCGGGGCGGCGCTCCAGGCCCGCCGGCAGCAGGGTCGGCAGGACCTCGGCGAGCACGCGTACGGTGTCGGCGCCCGCGCCCTCCACCACCTCGGCCTCGAAGGGGCGCAGGGCATTGCGCTCCTCCGCGTGCTCGGGCGGCGCGGCCGGTGCGAGGAAGGACGTACGGGGGAGGCGCTGCAGGACGGCGGCGCGCAGGGCCCCGTCCAGCTCGCCCTTGCCGAGCGGGCCGGGCACCAGGTCCACGAGGGCGGTGCTCACCGGGTCCCAGGAGCCGAGCAGTTCGGCGTACGCGTCGGCCGCGCGCTCCACGAGGAAGTCGGTCAGCGGGCCCGGCGCGGGGTGCCGGCGGGTGGTGTCCAGCGGCAGGGTCGCGATGAACAGCGCCGGGATGCCCAGCGGCTCGTCGGTGGGGGTCGGCGCGTGCACGACGGGGGCCGTGGCGGGGTGTACCGGGGCGCCGTCGGCGTCGACAGGCACCGACCAGGACACCGCCCAGGCGGGCCGCAGCCGCTCCTCGACGGGCCGGTCGGCGAGCAGCGCCCGCTCGATGGGGCCGCCGTGGCGGACGGTGCGCCAGCGGTGGGTGACCGTGCCGGAGCCCGTGGTGTCCTCGATGACGGTGTACGCGCCCTCGTCGCGGCGCAGCAGTGTGCGCGTGCCGCCGGACGTACTGGTCGCCGGTGTCTCGACGACGATCTCGCACAGGCCGGGGAGGGTGAGCAGCAGGGCGTCGTCGATGCCCGCCAGCAGCCGCTCCACCAGGTCCTCGGCGGCGGCGTCGCGCAGCGGGAGGACCACGACGGTGTCGTAGCCCTCGGGGGCGGTGCCCTCGGCGGGCAGCGGGAGGCGCAGCAGCGGGACGTGCCCGTCGCGGCGGCGCAGTTCGTCGCCGAGGCCGGGGCTGCCGACGGAGGCGTCCCGGGCCAGCTCGCGGGCCTCGGCGAGGGACCAGCGGACGCCGCCGTGGCGGCCGAGCACCGCGGGTTCGTCGGAGACGGCCAGTACGGCCGCGAAGCCGACGCCGAAGCGGCCGACGCTGTCCCCGGAGGGCTCGCGCTTGGCGGAGGCGCGCAGGGTGCTCAGCGACTCCACGCCCGTCGCGTCCAGCGGGGCACCGGTGTTGGCGACGGCGAGCAGTGCGTGCCCGCCCTCGCTCCCGTGCAGGGTCAGGCGCAGCCGGCCGGGCACCTTGGCACGGGCCGCGGCGTCGGCGGCGTTCTGCGCCAGCTCCACGACGAGCCGGTCGCGGTAGCCGCCGAGCGCGAGGTCCTCCTCGGCGTTGGCGTCCTCGCGGAACCGGGCCGGGCCCGCACCCCACGCGTCGAGCACCCCGCGCCGCAACCGGGCCGTGCCGAAGGGGTCCACACCGCTCTGGGCCGCCGTCACTCGCACGCTCACGCCGCTGCCTCCAGGATTCGCCGCCGGACCCTGAAGGTACCGCGTGCGGGAGACCCCCCACGCCGTGGCCGTGAGGTGCGCGAACACGACGACGCCGGCTTCCGGAGCCGGTCGGGCCGGGGCGGCGCCCGGAAAACGCCTGAGCCCCCGGCGAACGCAGGTCACCGGGGGCTCAGGTCATACCGGACGGGTGGTGGTCAGAGCTTCTCGATCACGTGGTCGATGCAGGCGGTCAGCGCCTGCACGTCCGCCGGGTCGATCGCCGGGAACATCGCGATGCGCAGCTGGTTGCGGCCGAGCTTGCGGTACGGCTCGGTGTCCACGATGCCGTTGGCGCGCAGCACCTTGGCGACGGCCGCCGCGTCGATGTCGTCCGAGAAGTCGATCGTGCCGATGACGGAGGAGCGCTTGTCGGCGTCCACGACGAAGGGGGTCGCGTACTTCGACGCCTCCGCCCAGCCGTACAGGTTGCGCGCACTGGCCGCCGTACGGCCGGTGGTGAACTCCAGGCCGCCCTGGCTGTTCATCCACTGCAGCTGCTGGTCCAGCAGGAAGAGCGTGGACAGCGCCGGGGTGTTGTACGTCTGGTTCTTCAGCGAGTTGTCGATCGCCGTCGGCAGCGAGAAGAACTCGGGGATGTGCCGGCCGGAGGCGTGCACGCGGGCCGCGCGCTCCAGGGCAGCCGGGGAGAACGCCGCCAGCCACAGGCCGCCGTCCGAGGCGAAGGACTTCTGCGGGGCGAAGTAGTAGACGTCCGTCTCGGTGATGTCCACCGGCAGACCGCCGGCGCCCGAGGTTGCGTCCACCAGAACGAGGGACCCGGCGTCGGCGCCCGCGACGCGCTTGATCGGCGCCGCCACACCCGTCGAGGTCTCGTTGTGGGTGTACGCGTACACGTCCACGCCCGCCTCGGCCACCGGCTCCGGGTGCGTGCCCGGCTCCGAGGAGATCACGGACGGCGCGTCCAGCCACGGCGCGAGCTTCGCGGCCGTGGCGAACTTCGAGGAGAACTCGCCGAAGGTGAGGTGCTGGGACTTCTGCTCGATCAGACCGGCGGTCGCGATGTCCCAGAAGGCGGTGGAGCCGCCGTTGCCCAGGATCACCTCGTACCCCTCGGGGAGGGAGAAGAGGTCCCGGAGGCCCTGGCGCACCGAGCCGACCAGGTTCTTGACCGGGGCCTGGCGGTGCGAGGTTCCGAGCAGGGAGGTACCGGTGGCGGCGAGGGCGTCCAGCGCCTCGGTCCGCACCTTGGAGGGGCCCGCGCCGAAGCGTCCGTCGGCGGGCTTGATGTCAGCGGGAATCTGGATCTCAGCCACGAGCGGAGCGTATCGGGTCCCGGTCCACGATCCGGGAGCGCGTCCACCCGATGAGACGCATCACACCGGTGGGAGGGTGGGGTCGTGACGTCACCCGGTGAACTCGAACGGACATTGCGGGAGAACCTGCGCGGGGAAGTCGACTTCGGCGCCGCCGCACGGGCCCTGACCACCATGGACGCCTCCAACTACCGCCGCGTCCCGGTGGGAGTGGTGGCCCCGCGCGACGCCGAGGACGTGGCCGCCGCGCTCGCCGTGTGCGCCGCGGCCGGGGTTCCGGTCGTCCCCCGGGGCGGCGGGACCTCCATCGCCGGCCAGGCCACGGGGACGGGCGTGGTCCTCGACCTCACCCGGCACATGAACGCCCTGGTGTCGGTGGACCGGGCGGCCGGGACGGCCGTGGTCCAGCCGGGCCTGGTCCTCGACCGGCTGCGGGACGCGGTGCGCCCCCACGGGCTGACCTTCGGCCCCGACCCGTCCACGCACTCCCGCTGCACCCTCGGCGGCATGATCGGCAACAACGCGTGCGGGGCCCACTCGGTGGCCTGGGGCACCACCGCGGACAACGTGAGCGAGCTGACGGTCGCGGCGTACGCGGGCACCACCCACCGGATCGGCACCGGCTGGGACGGGGCCCCCGCAGGGCTGCGCGAGCTGGTCACCGCGCACCTCGGGCTGCTGCGCACCGGGATGCCGCCCGGCTTCTCGCGGCGGATCTCCGGCTACGGGGGCCTCGACGCGCTGCTGCCCGAGCACGGGGTGCAGCTCGCGCGGGCGTTCTGCGGGAGCGAGGGCACGCTCGGGGTGGTGACGGAGGCGGTGGTGCGCCTGGTGGAGACGCCGCCCGCACCGGTGCTCGCGGTGCTCGGGTACGCGGACGAGAGCGCGGCCGCGGACGCGGCGGCGGGGCTGCTGCCGCACGGGCCGCTGACGGTGGAGGGAATGGCGCAGGACCTGCTGGGGGGCGTGGCCGCGGACCTGCCGCGGGGCGGCGCCTGGCTGTTCGTGGAGATGCGGGACGAGGGGGCGGCGCGGGCTCTGCTGCGGGCGGCGGCGCCGGACGCGGCGGACTCCCTGCTGGTCACCGACCCGGCGGCGCAGCGGGCACTGTGGCGGATCCGCGAGGACGCGGCGGGCACGGCGACCCGGATGCCCGGGGGCACCTCGCGGACGGGGTCCGGGGGAGGGGGCATGGCCTGGCCGGGGTGGGAGGACTGCGCGGTGCCGCCGGTCCGGCTGGGCGCGTACCTGCGGGAATTCCGGGCCCTGCTGGCGGCGCACGGGCTGCGTGGATCCCCGTACGGCCACTTCGGCGAGGGCTGCGTGCACGTACGGATCGACTTCGACCTGGTGTCGGCGGCCGGGGTGGCCCGCTTCCGGGACTTCTCGGAGGAAGTGGCCGACCTGGTCGTCGCCCACGGCGGGTCCCTGTCGGGGGAGCACGGGGACGGCCAGGCGCGGGCGGAACTGCTCCCGAAGATGTACGGGCCCGAGGTGGTCCGGCTCTTCGGCGCGTACAAGGACGTGTGGGACCCGGCGGGCGGGATGAACCCGGGGATGCTGGTCCGGCCCGACCGGCTGGACGAGAACCTCCGCTTCGCGGTGCTGCCCGCCACCTCCTTCGCGGGCGGGATCGCGCGGTGCGTCGGGGTCGCCAAGTGCCGTTCCACGGATACGGGCGGTGCGTCGGTGATGTGCCCCTCCTACCGGGTCACCGGCGAGGAACGGCACTCCACGCGCGGCCGGGCCCGGCTGCTGCACGAGATGCTCGCCGGGGACGTCGTACGGGACGGCTGGCGCTCGGCGGAGGTCGCCGAGGCGCTGGACCTGTGCCTGGGCTGCAAGGGGTGCCGCAGCGACTGTCCGGTGGGCGTGGACATGGCCGCGTACAAGGCGGAGTTCCTCGACCGGCACTGGGCGGGCCGGATCCGCCCGCTGTCCCACTACACGCTGGGCGGCCTGCCGGGATGGCTGCGCCTGATCGCCGGCCTGCGGGCGGCGGGGGCCGCGAACGCCCTGGCCCGGCGCGTCCCCGTGCCGGGGCTGGGCCGGGAGCGCGGCGGGCGCCTGCCGGAACTGGCGCGTGAGACGTTCACCCGGTGGTGGGGGCGGCGGCCGTCGGGCGGGCCGTCCCCGGAACCGGCGGGGCCGGGGCGGTCCGTCACCCTCTGGCCCGACACGTTCACGGAGTACCTGAACCCGGCGGCGGGCCGCGCGGCCGTGCAGGTGCTCCGGGCGGCCGGGCTCGGCGTCGGGCTGCCCGCCGGCCCGGTGTGCTGCGGCCTGACGTACGTGTCCACCGGCCGCCTCGACCGCGCCCGCAGGGTCCTGCGCCGCACGCTGGACGTGCTGGGGGACGTGGACGCGCCGCTGGTGGTCCTGGAGCCGAGCTGCGCCGCGGCCTTGCGCGCCGACCTGCCCGCCCTGCTCCCCGACGACCCCCGTGCGGCCCGCCTCGCGGCGGCCGTACGGACCTTCGCCGAGACCCTGGAGGAGTACGCCCCGGCCTGGCGGCCGCCGCGGCTGGATCGGGCGGTGGTCGGCCAGACCCACTGCCACCAGCACGCGGTCCTCGGCGACGGCCCCGACCGGCGGCTGCGCGAGCGCGCCGGGCTGAGCGGCGGGCTCAGCGGCGGCTGCTGCGGTCTCGCGGGGAACTTCGGCTTCGAGCCGGGCCACCACGAGGTGTCGGTGGCCTGTGCGCAGGAGCAGCTGCTCCCGTCCCTGCGGGCGGCCCCGCCGGGCGCCCTGATCCAGGCGGACGGATTCTCCTGCCGTACGCAGATCGCGCAGCTGGGGGGCGGGGCCCGCGCCCGGCACCTGGCGGAACTCCTGGCGGAGGGGCTGGGCAGGGAACCGGAGGCGGGGCCGTGAGGCAGGAGGCCTGTGAGGCAGGAGGACCGTGAGGCAGCAGGACCGTGAGGCAGCAGGACTGTAAGGCAGCAGGACTGTAAGGCAGGACATGCGGCGACACTCCTTACCAAGCCTTAGTCTGGATAAATGCCCGCACCTTCCTCTTCGTCCCCGACGGCCTCGCCGGCGGCCAACGCGTCGGCCCCGTCGCCCGCCCCGGGCGCCGGTTCCGGTTCCGGCCCCGCGTCCGGGTCCGGCCTCGGCCCCGTCGCGCTGGTCATCTCGGCCGGGGTCTCGGTGCAGTTCGGCGCCGCCCTCGCGGTCATGATCATGCCGAGGGCGGGCGCGGCGGGCGTGGTCACCCTCCGCCTCGCGGCCGCCGCGATCGTGCTGTTGCTCCTGTGCCGCCCGAAGGTGCGCGGCTACTCCCGTTCCGACTGGGGCACGGTGCTCGCGTTCGGCGTCGCCATGGCCGGGATGAACGGCCTCTTCTACCAGGCCATCGACCGGATCCCGCTCGGCCCGGCCGTCACCCTGGAGGTCCTCGGGCCGCTCGCGCTCTCCGTCATCGTCTCCCGGCGCCTGGTCAACGTCCTGTGGGCGGGCCTCGCGCTCGGCGGCGTGGTCCTGCTGTCCGGCCACGGCGGGGGCGGCCTCGGCTTCGGCTCCCTCGACCCGCTGGGCGCGGCCTACGCGCTCGGGGCGGGCGCGATGTGGGCTGCGTACATCGTGTACAGCGCGCGTACGGGCCGTCGTTTCCCGCAGGCGGACGGCCTGGCCCTGGCGATGGCGGTGGCCGCGGTCATCTCGCTGCCGCTGGGCATCGCCGGAGCCGGCTCGGACCTGCTGGTCCCGAGCACGATCGCGCTGGGCGTGGGCGTGGCCGTGCTGTCCTCCGTGCTTCCGTACACGCTGGAACTGCTGGCCCTGCGGCGGATGCCGGCCCCGACCTTCGCGATCCTGATGAGCCTGGAGCCGGCCATCGCCGCGACCGCAGGCTTCCTCGTCCTGAACCAGGCCATGTCCGCGCTGGACGCCCTGGCCATCGCCCTCGTGATCGCGGCCAGTATGGGCGCGGTCCGCTCGCAGATCCGGAAGCAGGCCGCCTGATGGACGTCGCCACCTACCTGACCACGGTCCCCGAGGCCCGCCGGGAGGCCCTGGTCCGCCTGCGGGAGCTGTGCGTGGCGGAACTGACGGGCTTCGAGGAGACCATCGCGTACGGGATGCCGGCGTACGTGCGGGAGGGCGAGAGCGTCGGCGAGATCGCCTGGGCGAACCAGAAGCAGTACATCTCCTTCTACCTGATGCGCACGGACGTCCGGGACGCCTTCACGGACCGCCTGGCCCCCCACGACATGGGCAAGGCCTGCCTCCGCTTCCGCAACCCCGCCACGGTGGACTTCGACCTGCTGCGCGACCTCCTGCGGGCGACGGCGAAGGCGGGCCCCGGGCAGGTCTGCTGAGGCACTCCCGCCGCGTGCGCGGCCGCCGACCGTTGACTAAGTTGGTACCACCCTAGGGAGAAACGGAGGACGGTCATGCCCGAGACGGCGCGACAGATCGCCGACGACTTGCGGGCGCGCATCGACTCCGGTGAGTTCGGTCCCGGCGCCCGGCTGCCCGGAGAGCCCGCGCTCGTCAAGCAGTACGGGGTGGCCAAGATGACCGCCGCGAACGCGCTGAAGCTCCTGGTCGCGGAGGGGGCGGCCCACGCGCGGCCCGGCTCCGGCACCTACGTCCGCGAGTTCAAGCCGATCCGCCGTGTGGCGACGCGGCGCCTGTCCCGGTCCCAGTGGTCCTCCGGCACCTCGATCTGGGCCGCGGACGTGAGCGACCGGGCGATGGGGGTCGTCGATATCGAGGTCTACGAGACGGAGCCGCCCGGCTGGGTGGCGGGCGCTCTGCGTCTGGACGACGGCGAGAGCGTCCTCGTGCGCAGCCGCCGGTACGTCGTCGACGGCTCCCCGGTGCAGCAGGCGACCTCGTACCTCGCCGCCGGACTCGTCCGCCGGACCCCGATCGCCCGGCCCGATCCCGGCCCCGGCGGGGTGTACGCCCGGCTGGCGGACCTCGGTATGGCTCCCGTCGGCTTCACGGAGGAACTCCGCGCCCGGATGCCCAGTCCGGAGGAGACGGAGCTGCTCGCCCTCCTGCCGGCGACTCCCGTGGTCGAGATCTGCCGGACCGCGATGACCGCGGAGGGCAGACCGGTCGAGGTGAACCACATGCTCCTGGACGCGGGGTCGTATGTGATGCAGTACGACTTCAGCAGCTGACGCACCGGTGTGCGGGACGGGGCCCACTTCGGTGGGCCCTTTTCGCTGTCCTGCTTTCACTGGCCCGCCACTCCGCTTGATCTCCCTAGGGAGCTTCTGGTTCCCTGGGGACCTGCATCTCCCGTTCCCTCGCGAGGAGTGATCTGCTGTGCACCGGATTCCTGTGGACACCGTGGCGGTCCTGGTTGCGAAGACGCTCGTTCCCTACAACCTCAAGCCGCCCGACGGGGAGATCGAAGTGCTCCGGTCCGGCCTGGCCCGGCACGGCGAGCAGCTGCGCGGGGAGGTCGTCCGCCTGGGCAGGGCGGACGCGGCCACCGCCGCCCTGGAGGACTGGCGCGCGCTGATCGGCAGCGGCCCGGAGAACTCTCCCCTGGGCGCCTGGAACCATGCCCGCGCACTGGCCCGCGCGGTGAAGGCCTTCCGGCACGTCATCGACAGCGGGCCGACCGAGCCGTGAGCGCTGCGCCCGCCGTGAGGGCCGTCCCCGCGGCGGCCCGCCCGGCCGGCCGCGGGGGACCGGCCGGGCGGGCGCCCGCGCACGGGCTCAGCCGAGCGGCAGGTCCAGGTACGACGGAGTGGCCTCGGGGGAGGTGAAGGCCAGCGTCGCGCGCGGCAGGTTGGCGTCGCCGTAGAACGGATCGCGGGCGTCGATCACCAGCATCAGCCGGTGGCCGCGCGGCACGTCGTACGCCGTCGCCTGCAGGTCCATGTCGGCGCTGATCAGGCTGTCGGGCGGGGAGTCGAGGTCGGTGAACGGGGCGTGCGTGATCAGGTGGGCCGTGCCGTCGGGCGCCGTGTCGAGGAGGTACGCGACGAAGGTGGAACCGGGGTTCGCCGCGCGGTACGTGACGCGCAGCCGCGGTATGCCGCGCAGCCGGGTGATCTCCCCGGCCGGGTCCGCGGTCCACACGGCGGCGACGGTGCGGTCGATGTCCTGGGTCCGGTAGACCTTCGGGCGGCCGGCGATCTCCGCGTAGCCGGACATGACGACCCGGTCGGCGACGGTCGCCGGGGTGTCCATCCCGCACAGCACGGTCGACGTCCAGCCGGCCTGCGGCTCCCCGCCGAGTTCCCCGTCGTCCGCCAGGTGCAGCCGTTCCACCTGTTCGGTGAGGGAGGGCCAGGTGGGCCGGGGTTCGAGGGTCTTGCTCCACATCACCTCGCCGAGCACCTGCCCCTCGGCGTCGATGCCGTTGTCGATGTCCCGCAGGTGGCGGTCGAACCAGCGGTGGGCATCCGTCCAGATCCGGTTGGGCAGGCCGAGCATGCCCGTCGTCTCCGGTCCGGAGTGGTCGCCGATCGAGACCGCGAGACGTTTCGGACCGGTCAGCTCGTTGAACATCTTCAGCATCTGGTTGGGCGGGAAGAGCGTCTCGTGCCAGGCGTGCGAGAACAGGACCGGCACCTGGCGGCGGTTGAGCTCCTTGATGTGGCTGAAGGGCGAGCGCGTCTCCGCCCAGCGCAGGGTGCCCTGGACGTCGCGGTCGGCGAGGACGTTGTCGAAGACGCTCTGCGTCTGCGGGCTCAGCCGCGCCTTCGCGGCCGCTTCGAGCAGGGCCCGTACGGCCGCGACGTGCCGGGTGGAGTTCTCGTAGAAGACCTCCCCGAGATCGCCCCAGGTGCTGAGCGCCACCACGGCGTCGACGCGGGTGTCGTGCGCGGCGACGAGCTGGCTGATGCCGGAGCCGTACGAGTCCCCGAGGAAGCCGGCCTTCGTCACGGGGCCGGTGCTGCGCTCGATCAGGTGGTCCAGGGCCCGGCTGCCGTCGGCGACGTCGAGCGGGCCCGCCACGTCGACCTGGCCCTCGGAGCCGGCGAAGCCGCGGGTGGAGTAGGCGAGGACGTTGTAGCCGCGGGCCGCGAAGAGGGAGGCCTGGACGGCGTACGGCAGCCAGCCCAGGCTCGACCACGGCGAGGGCATGACGATCGCGGGGCGGGGCTGGGTCCCGGTGTGCCGCCAGAGCGCGGCGTCGAGCAGGTCCCCGTCGGCGCCGGTCACCTTGCCGCGGGTGAACACGGCGACGGAGCGGACCTCGCCGACCTCGGCGGCGCGGGCGGGGGCGAGGCCGGTGACGTCGCCGCTCTCCAGGGCGGAGATGAAGGCGGTGAGGGCGGTCGCGTCGAGCTCGGGATACAGGGAGAAGGGGGTGCGGGCGGCTGGGGTCATCACGTCAGTCCATCCTCTTCGTCGTCGTCTTCGTCGTCTTCGTCTTCGTCGAGTGACACGAACGTGGGTGTGGTGCGTGGTGTGCGCTCGCCCGGGCCCGGAGCGGACGTTCAGTATCGACGGGACATCCGGTGACGTATCGCGAGTTTCCGGCTTACGGCCTGAATCGCCCCCGCCGTCCCGCGGGCCGCTGTGCGGCGCGACCTGCGGCCGACCGAGCCCGAGGGCAACTGCCCTTCCCGCGCACCGGTTTGGTGCGCGTGGCGGGAAGGCGCCGACCTACGAGAAAATCATGCAAGCGTGCTTGATTGTTTTGCCGGGTGCTGCCAGTGTTCCCCTCACGCCGAGAAGGGGAGCGCACCGTGCCCGATCCGTCCGCCGTCGACGCAGCCGTCGCCGTCTTCGCAGATCTGCGTGAGGAGGGCCGTGAACTGGACTCTCTGGTAGGGGAGTTGGCCGCCCCCGACTGGGCCCGGCCCACCCCCGCGCCCGGCTGGACCGTCGCCCACCAGATCGCCCACCTGCACTGGACCGACCGGGCCTCGCTGCTCTCCCTCACCGACGCCACCGGCTTCGGCGCCATGGTCGAGGAGGCCCTCAAGGCCCCCGACACCTTCGTCGACGAGGGCGCGCAGGAGGGCGCCGGGCTGGCGCCGGCCGAGCTGCTCGCCCGCTGGCGGGCCACGCGCGGCGCCCTCGACACGGCGCTCGCCGCGGCCTCGCCCGACACCCGATTCCCCTGGTACGGACCGCCGATGAAGGCCGCCTCGATGGCCAGCGCCCGGCTGATGGAGACCTGGGCGCACGGCCAGGACGTCGCCGACGCACTCGGCGTGCGCCGCACCCCGACCGCGCGGCTGCGGCACGTGGCGCGGATCGGCGTACGGGCCCGCGACTACGCCTACGCCGTCCGCGGACTGCCCGCGCCCGCCGCGGAGTTCCGGGTGGAGTTGACGGCTCCCGACGGTCCGCAGGTGTGGACCTACGGCCCGCCGGACGCCCCGCAGCGGGTCACCGGCCCGGCGCTCGACTTCTGCCTGCTGGTCACCCGGCGCGCCCACCGCGCCGACCTGGACCTGACCGCGACCGGCCCCGACGCGGACCGCTGGCTCGACATCGCCCAGGCCTTCGCGGGCCCCGCGGGACCCGGCCGGGAACCGGGAGCCTCGCGGTGACCCGGCGCCCGCTCCTCATCGGCAACGCCTCGGGCTTCTACGGGGACCGCTTCGACGCCCTGCGCGAGATGCTGACCGGCGGCCCGCTGGACGTGGTGACCGGGGACTACCTGGCCGAGCTGACCATGCTGATCCTGGGCCGCGACCGCCTGAAGAACCCGGACCTCGGCTACGCCAAGACCTTCCTGCGCCAGCTGGAGGAGGGGCTCGGGCTCGCGCACGAGCGGGGCGTACGGATCGTCACGAACGCCGGCGGCCTCAACCCGGCCGGACTCGCCGACGCGGTACGGCAACTGGCGGCGAAGGCCGGCGTACCGGTACGGGTGGCCCACGTCGAGGGCGACGACCTCACCGCGCGTACGGACGGGGCACTGACGGCCAACGCCTATCTCGGCGGCGCCGGGATCGCGGCCTGCCTGAGCGCCGGCGCGGACGTCGTGGTGACCGGCCGGGTCACGGACGCGGCCCTGGTCAGCGGCCCGGCGGCCTGGTGGTTCGACTGGGCCCCGGACGACTACGACCGGCTCGCGGGAGCGGTGGCCGCGGGCCACGTCCTGGAGTGCGGCACCCAGGCCACCGGCGGCAACTACTCCTTCTTCGCCCGGCACGACGTCCGCCGCCCCGGCTTCCCGCTGGCGGAGATCTCCGAGGACGGCTCCGCGGTCATCACCAAGCACCCCGGCACGGGCGGAGCCGTCACCGCGGGCACCGTCACCGCCCAGCTCCTCTACGAGACCCAGGGCGTCCGCTACCTCGGCCCCGACGTGACCACCCGCCTGGACACCGTCCGGCTGACCGACGAGGGAGCCGACCGGGTACGCATCGACGGCGTCCGCGGAGAGGCCCCGCCGGCCGACCTCAAGGTGGGCGTCACACGGATCGGCGGCTGGCGCAACGAGGTCGTCTTCGTCCTGACCGGCCTGGACATCGAGGCGAAGGCGGACCTCGTCCGGTCCCAGCTGGCCGACGCGCTCGAGGGCGTGGCGGACGCCGCCTGGACCCTGTCGCGCACCGACCACGAGGACGCCGACACCCAGGAGACGGCCGCCGCCCTGCTGAGGCTCGTGGTCCGTGACCCGTCCCCCGACCGGGTGGGCCGCGCCCTGACCTCGACGGCGGTCGAACTGGCCCTCGGCAGCTATCCGGGCTTCCATGTCGGCTCCCCGCCCGGACCGGCCCAGCCCTACGGCGTCTTCACCTCGACCCTGATCCCGTCGGACCAGGTCCCGCACGTGGCGGTCCTCCCGGACGGCACCCGCGTACGAGTCCCGGCTCCACCCCCCACCCCTGCGGCGGAGCCGCATCCAGCCCCGCCGGCCCGGCCCCCCGCACCCCCAGTCCCCCCGGCGGAGCCCCGGGAGACCGTCCGCGCCCCCCTCGGGGCGCTGGCAGGGGCCCGCAGCGGCGACAAGGGCGGCGACGCCAACGTCGGGGTCTGGGCCGAGACCGACCCTGCCTGGGACTGGCTGCTCCACACCCTCACCGCCGAGGTGTTCCAGGAACTGCTCCCCGAGACCGCGCAGCACACCGTCACCCGCCACGAACTCCCGCACCTGCGCGCCCTGAACTTCACCGTCACCGGCATCCTCGGCGACGGCGTCGCCTCCGGCCACCGCTTCGACCCCCAGGCCAAGGCCCTCGGCGAATGGCTCCGCGCCCGCCACCTCGACATTCCCGTCGCACTCCTGCCGGCCCCGGAGGCCACCCCATGACCCGCCTCGGCACCACCGTCGACCCCCACGCTCCGGAGCACGCGCAGGCCCGTACCGCCGTGCTGGAGCGCCTCGCCGCCCTCGACTCCGAGCACGCCAAGGCCCTGGAGGGCGGCGGCGAGAAGTACACGGCCCGCCACCGGGCCCGCGGCAAGCTCCTGGCGCGCGAGCGCGTCGAGCTGCTCCTCGACCCGGACACCCCGTTCCTGGAGCTGTCCCCGCTCGCCGCCTGGGGCAGCGACTATCCCGTCGGCGCCTCCATGGTCACCGGCATCGGCACGGTCGAGGGCGTCGAGTGCCTGATCACCGCCAACGACCCCACCGTCCGCGGCGGAGCCTCCAACCCGTGGACGCTGAAGAAGGCACTGCGGGCCAATGAGATCGCCCGCCGGAACCGCCTCCCCGTCATCAGCCTCGTGGAGTCCGGCGGCGCCGACCTGCCCTCCCAGAAGGAGATCTTCATCCCGGGCGGCGCGATCTTCCGCGACATCACCCGGCTCTCGGCCGAGGGCATCCCCACCGTCGCGGTCGTCTTCGGCAACTCCACCGCCGGAGGCGCGTACGTCCCCGGCATGTCCGACCACACCGTCATGATCAAGGACCGTTCCAAGGTGTTCCTCGGCGGCCCGCCCCTGGTCAAGATGGCCACCGGCGAGGAGAGCGACGACGAGTCCCTCGGCGGCGCCGACATGCACGCCCGCACCTCCGGACTCGCCGACCACTATGCCCTCGACGAGTACGACGCGATCCGCCAGGCCCGCCGCATCGTCGCCCGGCTCAACCACCGCAAGCCGCACCAGGACCCGCCGAAGGCCGAGGAACCCCTCCACGACCCCGAGGAACTCCTCGGCATCGTCCCGCCCGACCTCAAGACCCCCTTCGACCCGCGCGAGGTCATCGCCCGGATCGTCGACGCCTCCGACTTCGACGAGTTCAAGCCCCTCTACGGCCCCAGCCTCGTCACCGGCTGGGCCACCCTGCACGGCTACCCGGTCGGCATCCTCGCCAACGCGCAGGGCGTGCTGTTCAGCGCCGAGTCCCAGAAGGCCGCCCAGTTCATCCAGCTCGCCAACCAGCGCGACATCCCCCTCCTCTTCCTCCACAACACCACCGGCTACATGGTCGGCAAGGAGTACGAGCAGGGCGGCATCATCAAGCACGGCTCGATGATGATCAACGCGGTCTCCAACTCCCGCGTCCCCCACCTCTCCGTCCTCATCGGCGCGAGCTACGGCGCCGGCCACTACGGCATGTGCGGCCGCGCCTACGAGCCCCGCTTCCTCTTCGCCTGGCCCAGTGCCAAGTCCGCCGTCATGGGACCCCAGCAACTGGCCGGCGTGCTCTCCATCGTCTCCCGCCAGTCCGCCGCCGCGAAGGGACTCCCGTACGACGAGGAGGCCGACGCCGGGATGCGCGCCTTCGTCGAAGCGCAGATCGAGTCCGAGTCCCTGCCCATGTTCCTGTCCGGGCGGCTGTACGACGACGGGGTCATCGACCCGCGCGACACCCGTACCGTCCTCGGCCTGTGCCTCTCGGCCGTCCACAACGCTCCCGTCGAGGGCGCCCGTGGCGGCTTCGGCGTCTTCCGGATGTGAGCCCGCACATGACGAACCTGACCTCCCTCCTCGTTGCCAACCGCGGCGAGATCGCCGTCCGGATCTTCCGCACCGCCCGCGCCCTGGGTCTGGCCACCGTCGCCGTCCACTCCGACCCGGACGCCGACGCCCTGCACGTCCGCGAAGCCGACGCGGCCGTACGGCTGCCCGGCGCCGCCCCCGCCGACACCTACCTGCGCGGCGACCTGGTCATCAAGGCCGCCCTCGCCGCGGGCGCCGACGCCGTCCACCCCGGCTACGGCTTCCTCTCCGAGAACGCCGGCTTCGCCCGTGAGGTCCTCGCCGCCGGCCTGACCTGGATCGGCCCGCCCCCCGAGGCCATCGAGGCCATGGCATCCAAGACCCGGGCCAAGGACCTGATGCGCGCCGCCGGAGTGCCGCTCCTCGACCCCGTCGACCCGGCCACCGCCACCCCCGCCGACCTGCCCCTGCTCCTCAAGGCCGCGGCCGGGGGCGGCGGCCGCGGAATGCGCGTGGTCCGCGACCTCGACCAGCTCAAGGAGGCCCTCGACGCGGCCTCCGCCGAGGCCCGCTCGGCCTTCGGCGACGGAGAGGTCTTCGCCGAGCCCTACGTGGAGCGCGGCCGCCACGTCGAGGTGCAGATCCTCGCCGACGCCCACGGCACCGTCTGGGCGCTGGGCACCCGCGACTGCTCCCTCCAGCGGCGCCACCAGAAGGTCATCGAGGAAGCCCCCGCACCGGGCCTCCCCGAGGGCCTGCGCACGACCCTCCACGCCGCCGCCGTGGCGGCCGCCCGCGCCGTCTCCTACCGGGGCGCGGGCACGGTCGAGTTCCTCGTCACCGCCGACGGACGCCCGTACTTCCTGGAGATGAACACCCGACTCCAGGTCGAACACCCCGTCACCGAAGCCGTCTTCGGCCTCGACCTCGTCGCCCTCCAGCTGCGCGTCGCCGAAGGCGCCGCCCTGCCCCTGTCGCCCCCGGAACCCACCGGACACGCCGTCGAGGCCCGCCTCTACGCCGAGGACCCCGCCCAGGACTGGCGCCCGCAGACCGGCGCCCTGCACACCCTCGCCATCCCCGGCGAGGTCCGCGTCGACACCGGCTTCACCGACGGGGACACCGTCGGCATCCACTACGACCCCATGCTCGCCAAGGTCGTCGCCCACGCCCCGACCCGCGCCGAGGCCGTCCGGGCCCTCGCCCACGCCCTCGCCGGAGCCCGCATCCACGGGCTCACCACCAACCGCGAGCTCCTCGTACGGTCCCTGCGGCACCCGGAGTTCGCCGCCGGGCAGCTCGACACCGGCTTCTACGAACGCCACCTCGACACCCTCACCAACGGCGCCCCGGACGCCACCGCGGCCGCCCTCGCCGCCGCCCTCGCCGAAGCCGCCCCCGCCCCGGACGCCCCCCTCGCCGCCCGCCTCGGCGGCTGGCGCAACGTCCGCTCCCAGCCGCAGACCCGCCGCTACACCACGGCCGGCACCGAGTACGAGGTCCAGTACCACCCGGTGAACCACCCCGGAATCCGGGTCCTGGCCGCGACCCCCGCCCTCGTCACCCTCGAAATCGAGGGCATCCGACGGGCGTTCCACGTGAAACACAAATCGAACGAGATCTACGTGGACTCCGCCCTCGGCGCCCACACCTTCACCCGCGTCCCCCGCTTCCCGGACCCCCAGGACCGCACGGAACCGGGCTCGCTGCTCGCCCCCATGCCCGGCACCGTCGTCCGCGTCGCCGAGGGCCTCGCCCCCGGCAGCCCCGTCACCGCAGGCCAGCCCCTGCTCTGGCTGGAGGCCATGAAGATGGAGCACCGCATCCTCGCTCCCGCCTCCGGCACGCTCACCGCGCTCCACGTCGCCACCGGCCAACAGGTGGAATTCGGCGCCCTGCTCGCCGTAGTCCAGGAGGAATCGCTGTCATGAGCCCCGCCACCAGCACCGAAGAGCACAAGGACCTGCGCTCCGCCGTCGCCGCCCTCGGGAAGCGCTACGGCCGCGAGTACCTCGCCCGCGTCGCCCGCGAGGGCGGCCACCCCGACGAGCTGTGGGCCGACGCCGCGAAGCTCGGCTACCTCGGGGTCAACCTCCCCGAGGAGTACGGCGGCGGAGGCGGCGGCATCGCCGAACTCTCCATCGTCCTCGAAGAACTGGGCGCCGCCGGCTGTCCGCTCCTCATGATGGTCGTCTCGCCCGCCATCTGCGGCACGGTCATCGCCCGCTTCGGCACGGAGGAGCAGAAGCAGACCTGGCTGCCCGGCCTCGCGGACGGCAGCCGCACCATGGCCTTCGGCATCACCGAACCCGACGCCGGATCCAACTCCCACCGGATCACCACCACGGCCCGCCGCGACGGCGACGACTGGATCCTCACCGGCCGCAAGGTCTTCATCTCCGGCGTCGACATCGCCGACGCCACCCTCATCGTCGGCCGCACCGAGGACGCCCGTACCGGCAGCCTCAAGCCGTGCCTGTTCATCGTCCCCCGCGACGCCCCCGGCTTCTCCCGCTCCGTCATCGAGATGGAACTCCAGGCGGCGGAGAAGCAGTTCGAACTGACCCTGGACGAGGTACGCCTGCC
Organism: Streptomyces sp. NBC_01232; assembly: GCF_035989885.1. Lineage (GTDB taxonomy): Bacteria > Actinomycetota > Actinomycetes > Streptomycetales > Streptomycetaceae > Streptomyces. The sequence goes on along the minus strand of NZ_CP108518.1, from coordinate 3,812,542 downwards.
CTCCTCCGCCCTGGTGGGCGACGAGGACGCGGGCCTGCTCCAGCTGTTCGCCGGCCTCAACCCCGAACGGATCATGACCGCCGCCTTCGCCATCGGGATGGGCCGCCACGCCCTCGCCAAGGCCGTCGACTACGCGAAGACCCGCCAGGTGTGGAAGGAGCCCATCGGCGCGCACCAGGCCGTGGCCCACCCGCTGGCCCAGGCGCACATCGAACTGGAACTGGCCCGCCTGATGATGCAGAGGGCCGCCCAGCTGTACGACGCGGGCGACGACATGGGGGCGGGCGAGGCGGCGAACATGGCCAAGTACGCGGCGGGGGAGGCGTGCGTACGGGCGGTGGACCAGTCGGTCCACACCCTCGGCGGCAACGGCCTCACCCGCGAATACGGCCTGGCCGCCCTGATCACCGCCTCCCGCGTGGCCCGCATCGCCCCCGTCAGCCGCGAGATGATCCTCAACTTCATCTCCCACCAAACCCTGGGCCTCCCCAAGTCCTACTGACCCCCTGCGGAGTGCCCTGCGGGCTGCTCGGCGGTGTGCGGCTCGGGCCGCCCTTGCCTCGGGCCGCGCCTCAATCGCCGGCGGGACTGGGGTGTGCGGGGTTGTCGGCTGGCACGGTCGGAGTCCTGCCGTGGGGTGGGGACACGCAGGAGGGTCCCCGGAGGACGAGCGCGCGACCGCGGCCGCCTGTCCGTGACGGGCCCGCGTGCACCGAGCCGAGGAGACTCTCGTGCGGGGCACCGCCCCACACCACCCAGCCCCGCCGGCGTTTGAGGCGCCCCCCGGGCCGGACAGGCCCGAGCAGACGGGCACCGCCGCGCCCGCCCGCAGGGCAGAGGCGCCCCCCGGGCCGGGACAGCCCGCGCCGCACACGGTCGCCCACCCCGGGAGGGGACGGGCAGTCCACCCGGCAGGGGTGGCCCACGCCGCAGACCACCGCGCACGTACTCTCCCCGGAGGACCCGAACCAGGGCCGCCGGGGACAACCCCACCCGCACACCGCTCCGGAGGAGACATGGCCCCACTCGTGCACGCCGCCCAGGCGACCGGCATTGCCACGCTCACCCTGGACTCCCCGGCCAACCGCAACGCCCTCTCCGCCGCCCTCGTCACCGAGCTCCGCGTCGCCCTCGCCGCGGCGGCGGCGGACGGAGCCGTCCGGGCCGTCGTCCTCACCCACACCGGCAGTACCTTCTGCGCCGGGGCCGACCTCAAGTCGCCCTGCGATCCAGCCGACTTCGTGGCCCTGCTCCGCGAGACCGCCGAGCTGCCCAAGCCCGTCGTCGCCCGCGTCACCGGCCATGTCCGGGCCGGCGGCCTCGGCCTGCTCGGCGCCTGCGACATCGCCGCCGCCGGACCGAAGTCCTCGTACGCCTTCACCGAGACCCACCTGGGCCTCGCCCCTGCCGTGATCTCCATGCCCCTGCTGCCGCGCCTCGACCCCCGCGCCGCCGCCCGCTACTTCCTCACCGCCGAGGCCTTCGACGCGGCCGAGGCCGCCCGGATCGGCCTGCTCACCCTGCACGCCGAGGACGTGGACGCCGCGCTGGAGCCCGTACTCGCCGGCCTGCGCAAGGCCTCCCCGCAAGGTCTGGCCGCGACCAAGGCGCTGACGGCGGCCGCCGTACGAGAGGCACTCATCCGCGACGGCTCCCGTCTCACCGAGCTGTCCGCGGGACTCTTCGCCTCCGCCGAGGCCCGCGAGGGCATCACGGCCCGCTTCGAGCGCCGGGACCCGTCATGGGCACTGTGACCGGGTCCGGCCCCAAGCAGGCGCGCAGCCGCGTCACCCGCCGCCACCTCCTGGAGGCGGCCGTGTCCTGCCTGGCGGAGCACGGCTGGGCCGGTTCCACCGTCGCGGTCGTCGCCGAACGGGCAGGGGTCTCGCGCGGAGCGGCCCAGCACCACTTCCCGACCCGCGAGGACCTGTTCACCGCGGCCGTCGCCTACGTCGCCGAGGAGCGGTCCACGGCCCTGCGCGAGCTCTTCCACGCCGGTCCGGCCGCCCGCCCGGCCGTGGTGGAGGCGCTCGTGGACATGTACACGGGCGCACTGTTCCGGGCCGCGCTCCAGCTGTGGGTGGCCGCCTCCAACGAGGAGCAGCTGCGTCCCCAGGTCACCGAGCTGGAGGCCCGGGTCGGCCGCGAGACCCACCGCATCGCCGTCGAGCTGCTGGGTGCGGACGAGTCGGTGCCGGGCGTACGGGAGACCGTGCAGGGCCTGCTGGACATGGCCCGGGGCCTGGGCCTGGCCAATGTCCTGACCGACGACACGGCCCGCCGGTCCCGTGTGGTGGCCCAGTGGACCCGCATCCTCGACGCGTCCCTGGGCTGAACCGGCGGGAACGCGACGGGCGCCGCACCCCGGCACAGGGGTACGGCGCCCGGCACTACTGCGTACTACGCGGTCTCGGCGATGTCCGCGTAGCCCTCGATCTCCTGCGGGTTGCGCCGCCCCGGCCCGGTGTAGCGGGCCGACGGCCGCACCAGGCGGCCGGTGCGCTTCTGCTCCAGGATGTGCGCCGACCAGCCGGCGGTGCGGGCGCAGCTGAACATGGAGGTGAACATGTGCGCGGGGACCTCGGCGAAGTCCAGCATGATCGCCGCCCAGAACTCCACGTTGGTGGCGAGCACCCGGTCGGGACGGCGCGCGTGCAGTTCCTCCAGCGCGGCCTTCTCCAGCGCGGCGGCGACCTCGTAGCGCGGCGCGTCCAGCTCCTTGGCCGTGCGCCGCAGCACCCTGGCGCGCGGGTCCTCGGCGCGGTAGACGCGGTGCCCGAAGCCCATCAGCCGCTCGCCCTTGTCCAGGGCCTTCTTCACGTAGGCCACGGCGTCCCCGGTGCGCTCGATCTCCTCGATCATGCCGAGCACGCGGGAGGGCGCCCCGCCGTGCAGCGGCCCCGACATGGCGCCGACCGCGCCGGACAGCGCGGCGGCGACGTCCGCGCCGGTCGAGGCGATGACGCGCGCGGTGAAGGTGGAGGCGTTCATGCCGTGCTCGGCGGCGGAGGTCCAGTAGGCGTCGACGGCCTTGACGTGCCGCGGGTCCGGCTCGCCCCGCCAGCGGATCATGAACCGCTCGACGACGGACTCGGCCTTGTCGATCTCCCGCTGCGGCACCATGGGCAGGCCCTGGCCGCGGGCGGACTGGGCGACGTACGACAGTGCCATCACGGCCGCGCGCGCGAGGTCGTCACGGGCGGTCTGCGCGTCGATGTCCAGCAGCGGTTTCAGACCCCACACGGGGGCGAGCATCGCGAGCGCGGACTGGACGTCGACGCGGATGTCACCGGAGTGGACCGGAATGGGGAAGGGCTCGGCGGCCGGCAGGCCGGGGTTGAAAGCACCGTCGACCAGCAGGCCCCAGACGTTCCCGAAGGAGACGTGGCCGACGAGGTCTTCGATGTCGACGCCCCGGTAGCGGAGCGATCCGCCTTCCTTGTCGGGCTCGGCGATCTCCGTCTCGAACGCGACGACCCCTTCGAGCCCGGGTACGAAGTCGGACATCAGGCGGCTCCTCAGATAGTGCGAACACGCGCGGCTCCCGGCGTGACTCGCGGTCCGGCGCGGTCATCCCCGTTGATGCCCGGCACGGCCGTTGGTCACCCGCTCGGGGACCTTCGGACCGGCCCCAAGATTTTGGCCGCTCGACCCCGACTGCGGAAGCGTGACATACGGCACACCGTCACAGGTCCGGCTGCGGCAGGATGGCCAGCGTGACCGATCAGGACATTGACCCCGCCGTGATGCGCAAGCAGTACCGCTCGGAGATCGTCGACGAGGGGACTCTCGCCGAGAACCCGATGGACCAGTTCGCCCTCTGGTTCCAGCAGGCCGCCGACTCGCACCTCTTCGAACCGAACGCCATGGTCGTATCGACGGCCACTCCCGACGGACGTCCCAGCTCGCGGACGGTACTGCTGAAGCAGTTCGACGGCCGGGGCTTCGTCTTCTTCACCAACTACGCCTCCCGCAAGGGCCGCGAGCTGGCCGAGAACCCGCACGTCGGGCTGCTCTTCCCCTGGCACCCCATCGCCCGTCAGGTGATCGTCACCGGTACGGCGGCCCGGATCGGCCGCGACGAGACGGCCGCGTACTTCCGCTCGCGCCCGCACGGCTCCCAGCTGGGCGCCTGGGCGAGCGAGCAGTCCAGCGTGATCGGGTCCCGTGCGGAGCTGGACCGCCGCTACGCCGAGCTGGAGGCCCGCTACCCGGAGGGCGAGCAGGTGCCGGTCCCGCCGGAGTGGGGCGGCCTGCGCGTGGTCCCGGAATCGGTGGAGTTCTGGCAGGGCCACGAGAACCGCCTGCACGACCGCCTGCGCTACGTCCGGGACGGGGACGAGTGGCGCGTGGAGCGGCTCTGCCCGTAGGGGGTGTCCTGCCGATCGCGCCAAGCCCCCGGCAGCGCCGCGCCGGGTGGGACGGCAGCCGCCCGGGCGTGTTCACCCGCCGCGGTGGCGGCGAACGCAGGCGACCCGCGGGCTCGGGTCTCTCCCCTGCAGTGGGAGAGGCCGGCCGGACGTACCGGCGAGCCCGCGGGTCGGGTGACTGCTGTGGTTTGGCGCCTGGCGATCCCGCCGGGCACCGCACTGGGTGCGTGCGACGACGGGCGCTTAGCCCGCAGCCACCTCACGCGTCCGGTTTCCGTACATTTCGGGAACCACCTCCCTTCTCGTGTACGGCCGAGCCTAGGCACACGCCGCCCGGGCCACAACCTTTTATTTTCGCGGTCCGGCGCGGGCGGGGATGTTCCCGGCCCGGACCCGGGATCCGGGATCCGGGCGTCCCCCGCACCTTTCTCGCCCCCAATCCGCGGAAATAGGTGTGGGCTGGGTCACGTTCCAGTTGAATGATCTGACGTGCCGCACACGCGAACACCTGCAGGGGGTGCCAGGTGAGTGCTTACGGACGTGGTGAGACCGCCGACGATCTGCTCGCCGCGCTGCTGGACGGGATGGACGCCGCCCTGTGCGCGTTCGACTCCGACGGGGTGATCACCCACTGGAACCGTGAGGCCGAGCGGATCCTGGGCTGGACCGCCACCGAGGCCGTGGGACGCAAGGGCTTCGAGGGATGGGCGGTGCGGGCCGCCGACGCGCACGACGTCCAGGACCGGCTGATGGCCGCCCAGCACCTGCCCGGCCGGCAGGTGCACGAGTTCGCGCTGCTGACCAAGGACGGCGGGCGCGTCCTCGTACGGACCCAGTCCGCCGGAGTGCCGGGCTCGGACGGCAAACCCGCCGGCGTGTACTGCGCCTTCAGCGAGGTGCACGCGCAGATCGACCTCGAACGCTCCATCGCGCTGAGCGAGGCCCTGATGGAGGACGCCTCGTGGGGCGTCGTCCTGGTCGACGTCGACCTGCGGCCCGCCGTGGTCAACGCACACGCCGCACGCGCCTTCGGGACCGGCCGCACCGCCCTGCTCGGCCGCCCCCTCGGGGAACTGCTGACCCAGGGCGTCGAGGAGCTGGAGGGCGCACTCCAGCACGTGCTCGCCGAGGGCGCCCCGCCCGCGCCGGTGGAGCTGTGGGTCTCGGTGCGCACGCCCGAGGGGGTGCGGCGCAGGTGCTGGCGGTGCGGGTTCCTGCGGCTGGCCTCGCCGCTCGCGGAGGAGCCCGTACCCCTGGGCGTCGGCTGGCTGTTCCAGGACGTCACCGAGGCCCGTCAGGAGCAGCTGGACACCGCGCAGCTCAGGTTCCGCTCGCACCAGCTCCACCGGGCCGGGCGGGCCGCCGCCGAGTGCGAGGACCCGGCCGAGGCCGCTGCCGTACGCCTGGACTTCGCCCTCGCCGGCTTTGCCGAGCAGGCGCTGCTCGACGTACTGGACCCCACGGCCGACCCCGAGCGGCAGAGGCTCGTACGGTCCGCCGCGTCACCGCCGGTGCTGCCGGGCCCCGGGTCGATCCCCGTGCGGTACGTGGCCGGGCATCCGGCGCTGCAGGCGCTGGACCGGATCGGCTCGGTGCGCAGCAGCGCCCCCCGCGGGGAGGCGGACGCCCAGTGGGCGCAGGCCCGGCAATGGCCCGAGGGCTCGGCGCACGCGCTGTGCACGGTGCTGCGGAGCCGGGGGCGGACCCTGGGGGCGCTGACGTTCCTGCGCGGGCCCTCGCGGGTGGCCTTCGAGCGCGCGGACGCGGCGTACGCGGAGGAGGTCGCGGCCCGGGTCGCGGCCGACCTGGACCTGGCGGCGGGCCGCGACGACCCCGGCCCGGACGAGCACTAGTGGGCGCGGGCCGGGGCGGGCGGGCCGGGGCGGGAGGGGGCTCAGTGGCGGAAGAAGATCCGGTCGCCGTACTCCTGCATCACGCGGCCGTTCCACTCGTGGCCGCCGTCGACGTTGCCCGAGCGCAGCAGCGGGGGTTCCACCCCGCGGCCGGCGAGCTCGCCGGCCGCGGCCGCCATGACCGCCTGCATGATCGCGCTGGTCACGACGGTGGAGGCGGGAGCGAAGGGCGCGTCGATGCCGTCGATGCTCAGCTCGGCGTCGCCGATCGCGATCTTGCTGTCGAGGACGACGTCGCAGTGGTCCTTGAGGAAGGTGCCGGAGACGTGCCGCGACTTGGTTCCGGTCGCGTACGCCACCGAGGTCACACCGATGACCTTGAGGCCGATGGCGCGGGCGTTCATCGCCATCTCGACGGGCAGGGCGTTGCGCCCGGAGAGGGAGATGATCACGAGGACGTCGCCGTCGGAGGCGGGGCTGCTGTCCAGGACGGCGCCGGCCAGGCCGTCGACCCGCTCCAGGGCGCTGCCGAGGGTCGCCGGCATGACGTCGATGCCGGCGGTGCCGGGGACGGCGAGGAAGTTCATCAGGGCGAGGCCGCCGGCCCGGTAGACCACGTCCTGGGCCGGCAGCGAGGAGTGGCCGGCGCCGAAGGCGAAGAGCCGGTTGCCGGTGGCGACCGCGTCGGCGATGAGGGTGCCGGCCTCGGCGATGTGCGGGGCCTCCTCGTCCCGTACCCGCTCCAGCAGACCGATGGCGGCATCGAAGAACTGACCGGCCAGCTTGCTCTCGCTCATACGCCGAGGGCCCTTCCAGGGGTGGGGGAGCGTCCGTGTCCGCCGCTCACCGTGCGGTCTGGACCAAGGGCGTGTCAATACGAACGTCAATCCCGGTCCGAAAGGTCTGGTCGCGGGCCCGGGCGAGGCCGGGCGATCTTGTCGCGGATGTCCGGGAGATGTCCGGGAGCGCTCTTGACCCCCGGTACGGGACGGTTGTCGGCCCGATGCGTCAGAATTGGGGGCAGGGCCAGCGCACGCAATCCGAGGGGCACGAATGTCCGGACTGATCGATACCACGGAGATGTATCTCCGCACCATCCTCGAGCTGGAAGAGGAAGGCGTGGTCCCCATGCGCGCCCGTATCGCCGAGCGGCTCGACCAGAGCGGCCCGACGGTGAGCCAGACAGTGGCGCGCATGGAGCGGGACGGCCTGGTGGCCGTCGCCAGCGACCGGCACCTCGAGCTGACGGAGGAGGGGCGCCGACTGGCCACGCGTGTCATGCGCAAGCACCGGCTCGCGGAGTGCCTGCTCGTCGATGTCATCGGCCTGGAGTGGGAGCAGGTGCACGCGGAGGCCTGTCGCTGGGAGCACGTGATGAGCGAGGCGGTGGAGCGGCGGGTGCTGGAGCTCCTGCGTCACCCGACCGAGTCGCCGTACGGGAACCCGATCCCGGGTCTGGAGGAGCTGGGTGAGAAGGCCGAGGCGGACCCGTTCCTCGAGGACGGAATGGTCAGCCTGTCGGAGCTCGACCCGGGCACCGAGGGCAAGACCGTGGTCGTCCGCCGGATCGGCGAGCCGATCCAGACGGACGCCCAGCTGATGTATACGCTCCGGCGGGCGGGCGTACAGCCCGGCTCGGTGGTGAGCGTGACCGAATCCCCGGGCGGCGTACTCGTCGGCAGTGGCGGCGAGGCCGCCGAGCTGGACGTGGAGGTCGCCTCTCACGTGTTCGTCGCGAAGCGCTGAGCTCGGTGCGCCGGCCTTGGTGCCGGCGCGGATCCGTCCGGTGGACTCGTCCGCTCGGGCCGGGACCCGAAGGGTCCTGACCCGTACGGACGATCAGTTTGTGGTGCGGGCGGTCCCGGCGCCTTTCGGCGCCGGGACCGATCCTCCCCTTGTGACCTGGAGCCCCGAGCTCTCAAGGTCGTCCCCTCGGACCGTCTTCCCCGAGCGGCCCGCCTCCCTGTTGAAAGGATCTCCATCGGCAGCGGCGGCCAATCCTTGAGCAAGGTCACTCGAAAGAGCGGTGTTGTGGGCGAGAAACCCGTTTTCGAATACGGGTTCGATAGTCTGGCGGGGAGCGAAGGGGGTGCATCTGCGGTGGTACAGCGCGTCGATGTGACAGGAGCCGAAGGCGTCCGCCTTGCCGCCTGGGAGTTCCGCGAAGCAGAGCCCGAGCCCGATGCCCGCCCCGGGGTCCTGTTACTGCACGGCCTGATGGGCCGCGCCTTCCACTGGGCCGGAACTGCCCGCTGGCTCCGCGAGCGCCGTCGCGTCGTGGCCCTGGACCAGCGCGGACACGGCCAGAGCGCCCGCCCGCCCGCCGCCCCCGACGGCACCCCCACCTCCCTGGGCCGCGAGGCTTTCGTGGCCGACGCGGAAGCGGTCGTGGAGCAGCTCGGTCTCGCCCCCGTGACCCTGATCGGCCACTCCATGGGCGCCCTCACCGCCTGGCAGCTCGCGGCCCGCCGCCCGGACCTGGTCGAGGCCCTGGTCATCTGCGACATGCGCGCCTCCGCTCTCGGCGCCGCCTCCCAGCAGGAATGGGAGGAGTGGTTCCACCACTGGCCCCTGCCCTTCCCCACCCAGGACGCGGCCCGCCGATGGTTCGGCGAGGACGACCCCCGGGTGGAACGCCCCGACCCCGGCCGCGGCGCCTTCTTCGCCGAGGTCATGCACGAGGCGTCGGACGGCTGGCGCCCGGTCTTCTCCCGCCGCCAGATGCTGACGGCCCGCGAGACCTGGGTCCACGACGCCCACTGGGAGGAGCTCGCCCAGGTCCGCTGCCCGACCCTGGTGGTCCGCGGCCTCGACGGCGAACTGGGCCGCGCCGAGGCCCAGGAGATGGTCCGCGTCCTCCCCGCCGGCCAGTACGCGGAAATCCCCGACGCGGGTCACTACCTCCACTACGACCATCCCACGGCCTGGCGGGCGGCCGTGGAACCCTTCCTCGACGGCATCAAGGCCGAAGCCCCCTGACGAGCCCGGCCCCGGGGCCTGTTGTCCCCCCGGACAACGAGCCCCGGGCCAACGGGCATCGGGCCCCGGGGCCCGGCCCGGGGCCCGCTCGGCATGGCGCTCGGGTCCGTGTCAGCGATCTGTCGGCGGGGTGTCCGGGCGCTGTCAGGGGGCGGCTTCATGGTGACGGCGTCGCCAGGCAAGCACCGAGAAACGAGGACCCCGATGAAAGCCGTCGCCGCCCTGCAGCTCCTGATCGCCGTCGCCTTCCTGAGCATCCCCGTCGTCCGCAGCCGCTACGGCGCCCGCGCCCAGGCCGCCGTCGAGGCCGAGTTGGGGCGACAGGGGGTCCGTACGACGGTCGTCCGTGACCGCCGCCTTCGCCCGGTCCGGCGACGCCGAACTGCAGCGCATCGACGTCAGGTCCATGCTCCGCGCCGCCGAGGACGGCTTCCCCGACTGGGTGATGCCCGGTCTGCAGAACCTCCGCCACGTCATCGTCTTCGCGGGCTCGATCGCCGTACTGGCCCTGCTCGCCGCCCGCTGACGCAGGTGGGGTCGCCCGGCGGCGGACCGACGCGAACGGGCCGGCCTCCGCTCCCGCAGGGGAGAGGAGGCCGGCCCGCTTCCGTCGTGGTCCGAGGTCAGCCCTTGCTGACCGCCCACAGGATCTCCGGGAGCTTGCGCGCCACCGTCGGCGCTGAGAGCCGCAGGCCCGCCCACGTGGCCAGGGCGCCCCAGGCCGTTCCCAGCGGCAGGACGATCCACGAGATGCCCTGGTGTTCGCCCGTGTTGAGCAGGATCGTGAGGACGATCACCGGGGCCGCGATCACGGCCGAGACCAGCAGTCCGCCCATGAGGCCCGCCCAGGCGAGCCCGCCCTGCCCCGGGGCGACGCTCTTGAAGGCGCCGTCCGAGGGAATGGAGTACGGGTACCGGGCCGAGGCCAGCGCCCCCGTGCAGATCATCGCGCCCAGCAGGGCCAGGGCCAGGCCAGTGGCCGCGAAGAACTTGGACCAGTCGCCGAGCACGGCGGCCGTGGTCGCCGTGACGACCACCGTGTACGGGACCATGACCAGGGCCAGTGCGGCGGCCCGGGCGCGCAGTTCCACGTACGCGTCGCGCGTGGTGGAGATGGTCTGCGCGACCATCCAGAACGCCGAGGTGTCCTGCCCGAACTGGTTGTACATCTGGATGCCGAGCATGCCCGCGCCGAAGCAGCCGAGGTAGACCGATCCCGTGCCCTGCAGGGCGTTGAAGACGGGCACGATCAGGCCGAACGCCAGTGCGCTCACCCAGGCGGCCTTGGTCTTCGGGTCGCGTACGACGTAGCGCAGCGTGCGCTGCATGGCCGCGCCGGTCCGGCCCGCGGGCAGCAGGGCCCAGAGCCCGCCCTCGGTGCGGTCCTTCGCCGGCCGGGAGGCCGCGATCGTCGAGCCGTCCGGGGCGACCATCAGCTTCGTCAGGCTCCGCTCCCACGACCACAGGAGGGCGGCCACGGCGGCCAGGGTCAGCGCCAGCTGGGCGGCGGCCACCCCGTACGCGCCGTCGCTCACGGAGTCCACCATGCCGACGGCGGTCGCCGGCGGCAGCCAGCGCACCACGGCCTCGGCGGGCTCCAGCGTGGCCAGACCGCCCGCCTCGAACAGGCGCTGACTGGCGAAGTTGGCCAGCTGCGCGCCCAGTGCGATGACCAGGCCGCTCAGCAGGGCCAGGTCGCGCCCCTTGCGGCTGGTCAGCAGCTGGATGTTGGCCGTGGCCACCGCCCGTGCGAGGGTCACGCAGCCGAGTACGAGCAGGGGCGCGGCCACCACCGCGGCCAGCGCCCCGGCGGCGCCGCGCGCCACGGCCACGACCGAGCCGACGGCCAGGCACAGCGTGAACAGCGGCCCGATGCCGACCAGCGAGGAGGCGAGGAGCGCCCGTACGAGGGGACGCGGGCGCAGCGGCAGCATCACCAGCCGACTCGGGTCGAGCGTCTCGTCCCCGGCGGAGAAGAACAGCGGCACGAAGGCCCAGCCGAGGGCGAGGATCGCGGCCAGCAGGACGACGACCGTGTCCGCGCGGGCGTGCCCGTGCAGCAGGGCCAGGCCGAGCGTGATGAAGAAGCCGACGACCAGTGCGAAGGCGAGCGACGAGAAGTAGGCGGCCTTGCGCTTCGAGGAGCCCTTCAGGCCGTTGCGCAGCAGCGACAGCTTGAGCCGGACGAAGATCGGGGTCAGCGGGACCGATGCGACGGAAGAGGCCCCGGAGGTTCCGGTGGACCCGGTGGTGACGGCGGCCACCACGGCCGGGCCGGCGGCAGGACTGGCGGGCGAGGTCATCGCGATCCCGCCCCGGCACCGCCACCGAGCCACTCCAGCGAGTCCCCGGCCGCGTCGCGCCCGTGCGCGCCGACCAGTTCGAGGAAGGCGGCCTGCAGGGAGGGCGCGGAGCCCCGTACCTCGGTCAGCGGGCCCGCGGCGCGGATCCGCCCGGCGGCCATCACGGCCACCCAGTCGCACAGCGACTCGACGAGCTCCATCACGTGGGAGGAGAAGATGACCGTGGCACCGGAGGCCGTGTACCGCTCCAGCACCCCGCGGATGGTCTGTGCGGACACCGGGTCGACGCCCTCGAACGGCTCGTCCAGGAAGAGCACTTCCGGGTTGTGCAGCAGGGCGGCGGCCAGGCCGATCTTCTTGCGCATACCGGTCGAGTAGTCCACGACCAGCTTGTGCTGCGAGCCCGCGAGGTCGAGGACCTCCAGCAGCTGCGTCGCCCGCTTGTCGGTCTCCTCGCCCGGCAGCCCGCGCAGGCGGCCCATGTAGCCGAGCAGTTCGCGCCCCGACAGCCGCTCGAAGAGGCGCAGGCCCTCGGGCAGTACGCCGATCCGCGCCTTCACCTCGGCCGGGTCCGCCCACACGTCGTGTCCCGCGACGTGGACGCGCCCCATGTCGGGGCGCAGCAGGCCGGTCACCATCGACAGCGTCGTCGTCTTGCCCGCGCCGTTCGGGCCCACCAGGCCGATGAACTGGCCCGCGGGCAGCTCCAGATCGATCCCGGCGACGGCGACCTGGTCGCCGAACCGCTTCCACAGACCTTCCACCCGCACGGCGGGCGGCGCGGATCGCGCGCCACCCGTGCCGTACGTCCCACCCGTCGCATCGCCCTGGTCCGGCATGCGCCTGCCTCTCATTACGTCCCCGTTGGTCGTTCCTTCTTCACCATAGGAGGAGGGGGAGAGGCTTGAGCAGTTACTTATGTCATCAGTTTTCGCCCTGATTTCGCAGGTCCGGCGGGCGGATTCCGGGGAGCGCGTTCCGGGGGCGCGTTCCGGTGTCGGTCAGCCCTGGCGGCGCTTGCGTTCCGCCGCGGCCTCGCTCCCGCACGCGTACGCGAGCGCGTCGATGAGCTCCTCGGTGTCCGGCAGCCACCGGTTGGCGGGCGTGGGCCGCCGCGCCCACTGGACCGAGCCCCGGCCGCCGAAGCGGGTGGGCGGCGCCGCCACGTACTCGCCCTCGCCGCGCGCGACCAGGTCGATCGTGGCCGCCGGCCAGCCCAGCTTGCGCACCAGGTCGGGCACCTTGACACCGGCTCCCGGCAGGACGAAGAACAGCATCCGGTGGTCGGGGGTGAGGGTGACCGGGCCGAGGGTGCGCTCCATCCGCTCCAGCCGTGCCAGCGCGAGGAATCCGGCCGATTCGGGTACGTCCAGCGCGTCGAACGTCCGGCCGGTCGGCAGCAGGATCGAGGCCTGCGGATGCTTCGCCCAGATCCTGCGGACCTGCACCGCGCTGCCGGTGGCCTGCGCCGCCCAGTCCTTCACCGCCGGGTGCGCGCCGGGCGCCGGGCACTCCGCCGCCCCGCAGGAGCACAGCTCGCGGCCGTCCCCGGGCTCCAACCAGGTGCCGGCGAAGACATCCCAGTGCCGTTCTTCCGCGTACCGCACGGCATGGTCCAGCAGCTGCTCGCCGCGCTGCTTGGGGATGGGTGCGGTCTCCGTGACTCCGATGGTCTCTTCCACGCCCATCACAACTCCCCGGGTCACCCGGGGTTACGGGCGTAAACCATGCGGCGGGCGGAGCATCGATCCTGCATACGGGGCGCACTGGTGCACGCGTGGGGGCGCGTAGGAGGCCGGGGCGCCGGAGTTGGGTAGCGACACGACGCAGAGCGGAAGATTCTCCGCACATCAGGCGGGAAGTGATCATTCCAACGGATCACCCGCGGTCAGCAGGGGGTTTTCATGGCAGCCAGGCCTCTCGTCGCCCGCCAGCCGAACGAACGGCTGCAGGCGCTCATCCAGGAAGCCGGGTGCTCCAACGCCGGGCTCGCCCGGCGCGTGAACATGTGCGGGGCCGAACACGGCCTCGATCTCCGCTACGACAAGACCTCCGTGGCGCGGTGGCTGCGCGGCCAGCAGCCGCGCGGCCGGGCTCCCGGAATCATCGCCGAGGCGCTCGGGCGCAAGCTCGGCCGGACCGTCACCATCGACGAGATCGGCATGGCCAACGGCAAGAACCTCGCCTCCGGCGTCGGCCTGCAGTTCTCCCCGACCGTCATCGGCGCGATCGAGCAGGTCTGCGAGCTGTGGCGCAGCGACGTGGGCCGCCGCGACTTCCTGGCGGGCTCCAGCGTGGCCGCGTCCGCGCTCGTGGAGCCGAGCCGGGACTGGCTGATCACGGGGGCCGACACCCAGGTCGCCCGCAGCGGCGGCTCGCGGGTCGGCATGCCCGACGTCGAGGCGGTCCGCGCGACCACCGAGGCCCTCAAGGACCTCGACCACCGCTTCGGCAGCGGGCACGTCCGGCCGGTGGTCGTGCACTACCTCAACTCGGTGGTGTCCGGGCTGATCGGCGGCTCGTACCGGGAACCCGTCGGGCGAGCCCTGTTCGCGGCCGTGGCCCGGCTGACCGAGCTCGCCGGCTACATGGCGGTGGACACGGGCCAGCCGGGCCTGGCCCAGCGCTACTACATCCAGGCGCTGCGCCTCGCCCAGGCCGCGGGCGACCGGGCGTACGGGGGCTACGTGCTCGCGGCGTCCATGAGCCACCTCGCCGCCGAACTGGGCAACCCGCGGGAGATCGCGCAGCTGGCCCGCGCCGCCCAGGAGGGCACGCGGGGGCAGGTCACCCCGCGGGTCGAGGCGATGTTCTACGCGGCCGAGGCGCGCGGGCACGCGCTGCTCGGGGACACCCGGGCGACGGCCGTGCTGTCCGGGCGGGCGGTGAGCGCGCTGGAACGGGCGGAGCCGGAGTCGGGCGACGACCCGGTGTGGATCCGCCACTTCGACGCGGCGTACCTCGCGGACGAGCTGGCGCACTGTCACCGCGACCTGGGGCAGGCGGACGCGGCGGCGCGGCGGGCGGAGGAGGCCCTGCGGGGCCTCCCGGCGGACAAGGCGCGCCGCCGGGCCATCGGGCTCCTGCTGCTGGCGGCGGCGCAGGTCCAGCAGCGGGAGGTGGAACAGGCCTGCCAGACGGCGACGAGGGCCGCGGAACTCCTGGAGGGGCTCCGCTCGAACCGGGGGGTGGAGTACCTGGAGGACTTCCGGGCGAGGCTGGATCCGTACCGGGAGGAGGCGGCGGTACGCGAGTTCGCGGCGCGGCTGGAGGTGACGGCGTAGGGGGCGTCTTGCCGATCACGCCAGGCTGATCGGCAAGACACCCCCCGGGCCCGGCACGGCGGGCGCCTGCGGGCCGGCGGGGCCGGACGGGCTTCGGGGCGGGCTCACTGCGGCGGTGCGTGACGGGGTAGCGTGGGCCGACGGTTCCGTAGGGTCGGGCGAGTCGGAGAAGGAGTCCCGGTGACGCAGAGCGGACAAGGGGGCGCCCAGCCGGGTGCCCCGTGGGGTCCGGACCCGGCGTCCGGATATCCGGCGTACCCGGAGCAGCAGCAGCCCTACCCGGAGCAGCCGCAGGCGCAGGGGTATCCCGAGCAGCCGCAGGCTCAGCCGCCGCATCCCGGGGCCGCGTACGGCTACCCGCAGGCCTATCCCGCCCCGGAGGCCGACAGGCCCGGGCACGTGGTGGGGCCCGGTTACGAGGGGCCGGGGGATCCGCACGGCTACGGCTATCCGCCGCTGCCCGAGGCGGCGACCCAGTACATCGCGCCCGTGCCGGCCGCCCCCGCGCACGAGGAGGCGGCGACGCAGTACATACCGCCCGTGCCCGCGGCTTCCTCGCACGACGAGGCCGCGACCCAGTACATCGCGCCCGTGCCGGCCGCCCCCGCGCACGAGGAGGCGGCGACGCAGTACATACCGCCGGTCCCCGCAGTCGAGGGGTTCGACGGGCTCTTCCGCGGCGACGACTCCGCCGGGCACACCCAGCACATGCCGCCCGTCCAGGAGCCGGTGCTGCGGCAGCCGCCGCCGCGCTCCCAGCAGCCCCGGCCGCAGCAGCGCCAATACCAGCAGCAGCACCCGCACCCGCAGCAGCCCCAGCAGCCGTACCCGCAGCAGCAGTACGCCCCGCCGCAGCCGCCCCCGGAGGCCGCGCGCAAGATCTCGCCCGCGATCATCGGCGCGGTGGTCGTCGGCCTGGCCGTCATCGGTCTCGGCGTCGGCTCGCTGCTCGCCGACGGCAAGCCGCAGAACAACGACCCCGGCGCGGTCGCCGCCGCCCCGACGGCGAGCGGCGCTTCCGCCGCCCCCGGCGGCGAGGCCCCGGTCGACCCGGCCCGCCCGCAGGCCGTCCAGCTGGACAAGCTCCTCGCGGACAGCAACGACAGCAGGGCCTCGGTGATCAAGGCCGTGGAGGACATCAAGGGCTGCGCCAACCTCGATCAGGCGGCCGCCGACCTGCGCGACGCGGCCCGCCAGCGCGAGGAGCTCGTCACCCGCCTCCAGGAGCTGAAGATGGACAAGCTCCCGGACCACGCGAAGCTGTCCGCGGCCCTCACCAAGGCCTGGCAGTCCTCCGCAGACGCCGATGACAGCTACGCGGCCTGGGCGGACGACGTGGACGACGACAAGTGCAAGGACGGCAAGGCGAAGGCCACCAAGAACGCCGCCGAGGGGAACAAGGCGAGCGGCGAGGCGACGAAGGCCAAGGAGTCGGCCGCGACGATGTGGAACGCGATCGCCGGCAAGTACGGCCTCACCAAGCGGGACAAGTCCCAGCTCTGAGCCGGGGGTGCAGCCGGGCCGTGGCAGCCGTGCCGCAGCCGTGGCAGCCGTGGCAGCCGTGCCGCGGCTGCCTCGCCGCGTGCCGCGTCAGGCCGTGCGCGGGGCCTGCACCAGGGTAGGGGTCATGTCCAGGGACTGCTCGCCGGGCTGCGCCACGAGCCGCCCGCCCTGCACGATCTGGAAGGTGACCTGGCCGTTGACGATGCGGGGGAAGCCGGCGACGGCGCGCATGTCCTGGTAGCGCCAGCTCAGGTCCGGGGTGAGGCCGCCGGTCTTGACCGGCTGCGCCTCGTTCAGCGACCGCTTGATCGTGCGGGCGGTGACGGGCTCGTCCGCCGTGAAGCGCTTGAGGATCTCGCTGAGCACGGTGTACGCGATCCAGGTGGTCTGCGCCCCGCTGTCGTCGGGTTCGACCGTGTCGTCGCCGAACGCGAAATCGGAGACCACCTTGCGCATGGGCTCCCAGAGGGGATCGGCGGCGACCGGGTACCAGCTGGTCAGGTACGCGCCCTCGAACGGGCTCTCCTTGCCGCCCGTTCGGTCCACCAGGGACTGGCTGACACTGCCCAGCACGGAGGAGATCTGCGGCTTCTTGCGCTGGGCGTCGGTCCGGCGGAAGGCGTCGAAGAAGGTCTCGGTGCGCTCTCCGAGGACCGCGGTCACGCAGCCCTTCTCCTTTTCCTTCTCCTTGCCGGTGCCGCTGGTGTGCGCGAGGGCCTCGCGGGCCTGGGGAACGAAGTCGGCGGAGTCTTCGGCGGCTCGGATGTCGGAGGCGTCGGCCATCTTGTTCGCCCTGAGCCCGGCGTTCAGCAGGACCGGCAGGGTGTCGCCGGCGAGGGTGTCGGGGCGGACCAGTGCGACCTGGTCGCAGGCGCGGCCCAGCTGGTGGCCGGCGCCCGCGATGAGGACGGGCTGGCCGCCGTTGACCGGGTAGGACAGGGGGGACTGGAACTCCTCGGAGGAGACCCCGTAGCCACCGATGAAGGGGATGCCCTCCGCCTCCAGCGGGGCCATGAAGGCGCGTCCGTGCTGGCTGTAGGAGCCGACGACGGCGACCGCGTTCTCGGCGACGGCCTTGCGGGCGCAGTCGGCGGCGCCGCTGGGCGTGTTCTTCTCGTTGCAGGTCAGAACGCGCAGTTTGTGGCCGTTGATGCCGCCCCTGGAGTTCACCCAGCGCTCGTAGGCCTTGGCCATGCCGGTCATTCCGGGCATGTTGGTCGCTTTGGTGTCCTCAGGGGCGAAGGTCATGACGGTGAGGGTGTCCCCGGACCCCCCCGAGCCCCCGGGGAGCGTCCCGCACCCGGCGAGGAGGCATGCACCCATCGCCGTGGCCACGACGGTGCGGGAGAGGGATGCGGCGCGTCGCGAGTTGGTCATGTCCATGCACCATTCCGCCCCGCCGGTAACTGTCGAGTGAGATGGACACAACATCGGGTGACGCCCAGGTGAATTACGGGGGCGCCGTCCCCCGTGGGCGCCTCAAGATCGCGCCGAACGGGAACGTACGATCGAAAGCGTGACATTCGCCCAAGGTTCGAAGAACTCTTCCCGCCGTGGCGGCCGCTCCTCCACCATGGGCGGCATGCCCCTCAATGACATGCCGTGGTGGCGCTGGCGCGGCAACGTGCGCTCGGCGCTGCACATGCTTTCCGACCCGGCCTTCCACGAGGACACCTGGCTGACCGGCGACGAGGCCTACGGCGACGTCACCGACGCCGTGTACCGGCTCGTCGAGGACACCTGGCTCGACAGCTGGTCCGCCGAGAAGTACGTCGGCACGATCTTCCGGGATTCCCAGGAGGCGACCCTCGTCGACCTCGCCGTACTGCGCGTGCTCCGGATCCTCCACCAGGTCGGGCCCGACGCACCTGTCTCCGCCTACCTGGAGCACCACGCGTGGCCCGAGGCGGTACGCGCCGCGCGCGAGGCCCACGTACGGCTGGCGGAGGCGGACGGGGACGACCCGGACGTACGGCCGACCTCGCTCGATGTGTTGAAGATCCTCACCCGCGCGGTGTGAAAGGCTGTGCGGTCATGAGCGACCCGCACAACGAGGCCCCGGCCCAGCCCCAGCCCCAGTACGTCCTGACCATGTCCTGCCCCGACAAGCAGGGCATCGTGCATGCCGTGTCGAGCTATCTCTTCATGACCGGATGCAACATCGTGGACAGCCAGCAGTTCGGAGACCGGGAGACCGGGCTCTTCTTCATGCGGGTGCACTTCGAGGCCGAGCCGCCGGTTACCGTCGAGAAGCTGCGGGCCAGCTTCGCCGCTATCGGCGACTCGTTCAGGATGGACTGGCAGATCCACCGCTCCGAGGAGCGCATGCGGATCATCCTCATGGTGTCCAAGTTCGGGCACTGCCTGAACGACCTGCTGTTCCGCTCGAGCATCGGCGCCCTGCCCGTCGAGATCGCGGCCGTGGTCTCCAACCACACCGACTTCGCCGAACTGGTCGGCTCGTACGACATCCCGTTCGTGCACATCCCGGTGACGAAGGACACGAAGGCGGAGGCGGAGGCGCAGCTCCTGGAGCTCGTGCGCGCCGAGAACGTCGATCTGGTGGTCCTGGCGCGGTACATGCAGGTGCTGTCGGACAAGCTGTGCACGGAACTGAGCGGGCGGATCATCAACATCCACCACTCGTTCCTGCCGAGCTTCAAGGGCGCGAAGCCCTACCACCAGGCGCACGCACGCGGTGTGAAGCTGATCGGCGCGACCGCCCACTACGTGACGGCGAACCTCGACGAGGGGCCGATCATCGAGCAGGAGGTCGAGCGGGTGGGCCACGAAGTGACGCCGGACCAGCTCGTGGCGATCGGCCGCGACGTGGAGTGCCAGGCGCTCGCGCGCGCGGTGAAGTGGCACAGCGAGCACCGCGTGCTGCTGAACGGTGCCCGCACGGTCGTCTTCGCGTAGCCGGTACGGCCTCGCCGGCGCGCGGCGAACAGACCCCTCGTCGGCGCTTTGAGCTGCGGGGTCCGGGGCGGCGCCCCGGGATGCCGGTCCGCACCGCGCCCCGCACCGGGCGCCTCGCACCGCGCGCCCCGCACCGCGCCTCGCACCGCGCGCCCCGCACCGGGCGGTCGGCCGGGCCGCCCGGGCCGCGCGGGCGGCGCAGGGCAGGCCGGTGGGCCGCGCCGGGCAGGCCGGTGGGCGGCGCCGGGCGGTTCGGCTCCGCCGCTCGGCCGCAGGCCGCTCGTGGCCCGGCTGCGGGGGCGGGGCCGTGGCCCCGCCGTCACCTGCCGAGCGCGCCGCAGGCGTTACGCGTCGGGGGCTTCCACGCCGCAGTAGCCCGCGAAGGCCGTCAGGATCTCGTCCTCCGAGATGCGGCCGTCGCCGTCGGCGTCCAGCGCTGCGGCCACCTGCGTGGCCAGCTCCGGAGCGGTGCCGAGGACGCGCAGCACCCGGGCCGCGTTCGGCGGGGTCGCGCCGGCGCCGTCCTCGTCCGCCACCGCGATCACGGCCCGCAGGAACGGCCGCGCGATCTCCGCGAAGCGCTCCGGGTTGTCGCGCAGCCGCTTCGCGGCCCCGGTGATGAACTCCTCGCGGGACACCCGCTGGTCCCCGTCGACGTCCGCGATGCCGGCCATGCCCTGCCAGAAGGCCTCGGCGCCCGCGAAGACGGCCTGGCCCTTGTCCGACCGGGCCGTGGTGCCGAATTCGGCCAGGACGGCCTTCGCGGCCGCGCTGAAGTCCTCCCGGTCGATATAGCCGGACCCGTCCTGGTCGAAGGTGGCGAATCGGGCGGCGATCTTGCGCTCGTATTCTGCGCTTTCCATATTCGGCGTTCCGCCTTCACTTGTGCAGTGGGGTTCAGATCAAGACAAGGCAGGAGCGTAAGGCCTACGTGGCCTGCGCGTTAAGCGAAGCGGTCAAGGAGGCGGCCGCATCGAACCCGCGCACGGGGAGCGCGGTGGGGCGCGTACACCTGTCCCCATGTGCCCTCGGGCGTACCACCGTTCACACCCTGCCACCCGCCTATCACGCAGGGCGCACTTCCAGGGGGAGGTTCTTCCAAAACAGGCGCGATCCGCCATGTGCCCACTACATTCGATGCGTCGACACACGGCTGGGGGCATTCATGCCGAAGGACGCACCACCGCGCTGGGACCGCCGCATGCAGCAGCGGCTCGCCCGTGGCGAAGCCGCCGCGCTCGGAGAGCTGTACGACCGCTTCGCCTCGCTCGTGCACAGCCTGGCGCACCGGGTGCTGGGCGACGAGAAGGCGGCGGACCGGATCACCCGCGAGGTGTTCGGCTACATCTGGGAGAACCCGGACGCCTACGACCCCAAGCAGGGCTCCATGCGCTCCTGGGTCGCCCGGATCACCCAGGGCCAGGCAGTGGCCCGGCTGCGCCAGGCCGAACTGGGCCGGGGCTCCCGCGAGGAGCTGGAGCAGAAGGTGCGCAGCGCCAACGCGGCGGCCCGCGCGGACTACATCGTCACCTCGATGCCCGCGCCCCTGCGCGCCGCGCTGGAACTCGCGTACTTCAAACGGCGCGACTACCGGCAGGCCGCCGCCGACCTGCAGATCAGCGAGGACGAGGCGCGGCGCCGGCTGCGGCTCGGCCTGCAGCTGCTGTCGACGGCCAACGCCCTCCCGCAGGAGGAAACCGCCCAGTCCGGATATGGAACCAATCGATGAACGGCCCTGCCCAGTCGCCCGATGACGGATACGAGCGTCCCGGCGGCCAGGCGCGGATACCGGGTCCGCGCGGGGCCGCCGACGATCTCGATCCGGGGTACGCGCCGCAGTCGCTGCCGCCGCTGCCGCCCCCGCCGCTGTCACCGGCCCTCCCGCCGCCTCCGCCGCCGCCGGCCGATCCACCTCCGCCGCCCTCGCACGCGGTGCTGAAGTCCCTGCTCGGGGCGTGGGCGCTGGCGGCCTGCTCGGCCGAGGAGACCCAGGCGGTGGAGGACCACCTCACCGAGTGCGCGCCCTGCGCGGAGGAGGCGCTGCGGCTGCGCGACGCGGTCGGGCTGCTGCACCCCGAGGAGAGCCTCGACCTGAAGCCGCTGCTGCGCTCGCGCGTTTTGGAGGACTGCCTGGGCAAGCGGC
Source organism: Streptomyces sp. NBC_01232 (assembly GCF_035989885.1). Taxonomy (GTDB): domain Bacteria; phylum Actinomycetota; class Actinomycetes; order Streptomycetales; family Streptomycetaceae; genus Streptomyces. Next base: position 3,791,188 of record NZ_CP108518.1, on the reverse strand, counting down.
CGGCGCGCATTCCGGTGCCGGTGTGGGCGAGTCCGTACGACACCGAGACCGCGCGGCTCGACGCGCTGCTGCAGGACTTCGGGGACTCGGAGTGGCACACCCCGGTGCGGCTCAAGTGGTTCGAGGAGGAGCAGCGCCGGTCGCAGCGGACCACGGTGGCGGGGGTGATCGGCCATCTGCTGACGGTGGACGGGCTGATCGCCTCGGCGCTGGGGCTGGACGACCCGCTGGGTCCGGACGCGCCGAAGGGCGGGCCGACCGTACGGACGGAGCACTTCTGGGGAGCGTCGGTGAACCCGATCACGCGCCAGGTCCGCGACCCGTGGCGGGAACAGGGCCACACGCTGGTGCGTACGGTCTCCTTCGCCGGCCGGGGAGTCGCCGAGCTGGCCGTGGACTACGGCGGCTTCGCGCTGCCGCTCGGCGACGCGTTCCTGGAGCGCGCCTTCGAGTGCTGGGTGCACGCGTGGGACATTGCGGAGGCGGTGGACTATCCGTACGAGCCGCCGTCGGGGCCGCACCTGCACGGGATGATCGACCTGGCGGCGCGGCTCCTGCCGGGCGCCCTGGCGCAGCGCAGGCGGGCGGGACTGGCGGCCCCGGCGCGGGGCCTGGTCGCGGCGGGCGCGCCGGGCCGGACGCTGCACCTGGAGATCGAGGGAGCGGGTGGCGGCGGCTGGGACATCGCACTGGACTCGCCCGGCGCGAAACCGTCGCCGGAGCGGACGGTGGCGGAGATCGCCCTGGACGGCATCGAGTTCTGCCAGCTGGCCGCGGGCCACATCTCGCCGGAAGAGGCGGCGGTGGGCCAGCACGGGGACCGTGAGGCGATCCGCGACGTCCTCTTCGCGGCGGCGTCGCTGAGCAGGCTGTAGGGGGGCGCGCGCGGTACGAGGCCCTGCGCGCGCGGGGCCTCCACCCCCGCGGCCCCGCCACCCGGGCGGCGGCTGCCCACCCACCCCCGGGTGCGGGACGGCTCCGGGGCCGGTCGCCCGGGGTCGGGAAGCCGGGCGGGGGCTTCGGGGAGCGGGAGCCGGCCGGGCGGCATCAGGGATGGGTATGGGGGTTTCCCGTCAGTCCCATCGTCCCTCCGGGTCGGGCCGGTCCCTCAAGGGCGCTCCTCCTTCGTCGTCGCGTCGCTGCGCGATGGCCTGCGGCCACCCTTGACCGACCGACCCGCCCCGGAGAAACGAAACGGCTGCCGGGAAACCCCAAAGGAACGGGCCGGGCGTGAAGAGACCATCGGGGCGCCGGAGGAGCCCGGGCGGGAGCCCGGAGCGCCCCCAATCGCTACGTGCTCCTGCCCGACCGCGTCCGCGAGCCGTCAGGGGCCGGACATAAGCCGCCCCAGATCGCTACGCGCTGCCCAGGGACCGCGTCCGTGCCCCGTCTGGGGTGCAGAGCGGGCGATCAGCGTCGCCATGTGATCGTTTGCCCTTCAGGCGTGACCGTGATGTCGAACCGGTCGAGAGTGGGCGATCCGTCGTGGCGCCAGCGGGTGACGTGGTCTGTGATCCGGTCCCAGAGACGATCCGGTCCTCCCTGCCGAACGAGCCATCGACTTCCCTCCTGCCGCAGCGCGGCCCATGCGCCCGCCTCGACATCGAGGAGGACGTGCTCAGTTCGGCCGTCGCGGTCCAAGGTCATGCGCTGAGTCCGCGGAGCGGCGAGCTGGGCGACGAACCGCGTGTCCCAGTCGTCGAGCATGGGGGCAGCGAGCTCTGTGGGCTGTTCGTCGGCTTGGTCGAGGTCGGGGAGGAGCCCCAGTGGAGGGGGCGTCTGCGGGCGGGCCAGCATGAAGGAGTTCCGGCCGTGGAGGAACCGGCCTGCCGCGGTGCCGTCTTCGGCGACCGTGAGGCGGGCGAGCTCGGAGGAGTACATCCATCCGCCGACGGTGGTGACGATGGTTCCGCCGGGCGCGGTCTGATCCACCCACTCGTACGGAATGGTGACTGTTCCGCAGTAGGCGATGACCCGGTCGTGCGGCTTGCCGTTTTTCCACCCGGCCAGACCATCGCCGACGGCGACCGTTGGTGCGTAGCCGCACCGGCCGAGCGCGTTGCGGGCACGGGCGGCGACGTCTGGATCGATCTCCACAGCGGTTACGTGAGCGTCGCCGAGGCGGTGACAGGCCAGGCCGCTGGAGTAGCCGGTTCCGATGCCGATGAGGAGCAGCCGGTGTTCTTCATCGATCTGGAGCTCTTCGAGCATCCGCACGACCAAGGACGGCAGGGTGCCGGACGACGTGGGCAGGTGCGTGATCTCACCACGCAGGTCACCAGGCACGATCGTGCCTGCGATCTGCGTGACGAGGGAGTCGTCCGTGTAGCAGGCCTCCAGCCATGACGGGCTCTCAGGCATGACGGGTGTCCAGGCTGTAGGGCGGCCCGGCACATCGATGCGTTCGAAGTACCCACCCCGCAGAAACTCGTGACGTGGCACGGCTTCGACCGCCTGGCGCCACGGGTCCGTGCGCAGATGGCCGGCATCGGCGAGCTGTCCGGCGAGCCGCAACCGCAGCTTCTCGGCGTCGTCGGTCACGCGCATTTCCTTTCCAGGAGATCAGCCATGGCCGCCACCATGGGCAAGCCGGTTTCGGGCTCCAGCCATGCCCACTGTCCGGAGGGGTTGCATTCGAGGAACCACCATCCTCCGGAATGGTCGATGGCGAAGTCGAAAGCGCCGAAGACCAGCCCGAACAGGGACAGGTAGCGGAAGAGCGATGCGGTGATGTGGGGTGGGGGTTGTACGACGCTGTAGACCAGCTGTTCGTAGTCGGTCCGCCAGTCCAATAGCGCAGATTCGATGCGGACCGCGAAGACTCGGTCACCGATCACGGTCACTCGTACGTCGGCCGACTTGGGTACGAGGTGCTGGAACAGGTGAGCTGTACCGGAGACTCGGTCGTCGATCTCGTCGGCCGTCACCGTCTTCACTTCGACGGTGCAGGAGACACCGCCGATCCGGTAGAGCGGTGTCGACAGAGGTTTGTAGATCACCGGCCCACAGTGATCCTTGATGAAGGTGCGGGCGGCACCGGGGTCGGACGTGACGAGCGTGGCGGGGACGTCGAAACCGGAGGTGACGGCGGCTGCGAGGCCGGAAGGCTTGAACTCGGCGTCACCGATGCGGTGCGGATGGTTGACGTAGAGGCAGCCGGGCAAGGAGGCGATGACGCCACCGAGTCCGTACCGGGCTTGAGTGAGTGCGAACCGGGCGTCATGCCCGGACAGGTGGGGGAAGGCGAATCCGGACGGTCGATGGTAGTAGAGGGACCGGATCCCAGTAAGGTCCGCGGTTCGGGTCGGGGTGGTCAAGGACCCTTCGATGCCATCGGGCGTGACGTATGCCGCGAACGCCAAGGTGGCTGGGAAGTCCCCGGAATCGAGCCGTACGACCGGGACTTCCCGACCGTGCAGCTCGCGGATCACCAGGTCGGCCGTGGGGTCGTCTTTCATGGTGACGACCAGCACCGGGCCGGAGCGGCTCACTGGTCGTTGTCGTTGCCGGTGTCCTGGTCACCGCCGCCTGAACCGCCTCCGCTGCTGCCGTCGGAAGGGTTTCCTGTGTTGGTGGCAGGGTTGGTACCGGTGCTGGTTCCGTGCTCCGGCATCATCATCGGCTGCCCATCGGTGTCGTAGTAGCGGGCGGCCTGTGTGTCTGCGTCGATCTCGGCGCGTCCGTAGGCGAGAGCAACGGCGGGGTACGGGATCATGCGTTGGACACCCCATGGGACGGGTGTGAGACGCCCCGTGGGCAGGGCGTCGCCGGCGGGCACTCGGTCGGCGTGATTGAACATTCGCATTCTCCATGTCTGGACATCGGACGGCTCTGGAGGCGTTTTCTGCCGCACCGAGGTCATCGGGAGGCGACGCGCTGTGCTCGTGTCATGAGGACGAAGAGGCTGTCGGGGTCGGTGGTGGTCCACAGGTCTGCGAGGAGGCAGCCAACGGGGCGAAGGATCCATACGGCACCGGCTGCGACGTCGGTGACGATCGCAACCCGGCCGTCCTCGTCCTTGACCAGATCGCCGACCCAAGCCGGCCTGCTGCTTGCGTGATCGTTTCGCACTGCTCCCTGCCCTCCTGAAGAGGATGCGCTGGCTTCACCCCTTGGAGCGCAGGCTCTGTGCACGGGCAGATCCCAGCTGGAAACCACAGCGCGGGCATTCGCACGGCGGGTAGCGGCCCGGGTCCGAGAGGATGACGTACGAGTCGCCCGCCTGGACATTGGTCGTCCGGGTCCACGTACGACCGGAGTCGCGAGACACGCGAAGCGTCATGAGGAGGCGAGGCTCCGCCGCGAGTTCGAGAGGACGCGAGTGTGATTCGTGGTCGTGTCCCTCTGTGCCATTCTGCGTTGCCATGTCGGCACCCTTCGCTGTGTCATGCCCTGCCGGTTCGCGACAACCTCCATGGAACCGGAGGAAGTCGGGGGACTCCACGGCATGAATGCCGCATTCTTGGATCAGATCCGTGCACGGGTACCGCAGGCTTCGAGGTCGCGGGAAGAGGTCGTCATGGGATTAGCCGAACGGCGTAAGACCCTGGGCTACAGTCAGGAGAAATTGGCCGGGCTGCTCGGCGTTGACCGTACGACGGTCGGGCGCTGGGAGAGTGGCAGGATCGAACCGCAGCCACCCCAGCGGCGAGGTTTGGCCATCGCCCTCGAAGTCAGCCTCCAAGAGCTTGACGCCCTCCTGACAGAGCTACGAGCCGCAGGGCAGGAGGCCACGGGGCCGCAGTCCAAAAACCACCCGAGCGCGGGAGACCCCGACGACATGATTCGCCGCGAATTCCTTCGCATCCTGACGGTCAGCGGAGCCCTGACAGCCCTGCCGGTCGACGAGGCCGACGCCTTCACCGATGGGGTGCTGAGGGGGCTTCCCGCCGACTTCGAGCGGATGAACAGCCACTTGTGGCAGGTCTACCAACTTGCGCGCTCGAAAGGTTCGGTCTACCCCGTCATCCGTGACCAGCTGTCGACTCTGAATGAAGCGTTGGCAGCCAGCCGAGGCGGTTCCCGCCCCCTCCTGAGCGCAGCGGCCAACCTCTTCCAGATGGCGGGCGAAGTCGCCTTCGACGGAAACCGATACACCGACGCTGCAGCCTCGTACTCGCTCGCCGCCTCGGTCAGCAAAGACGCGGGTGCGTACGACTTGTGGGCCTGTGCCCTCGTACGCCACGCCTACGTGGACATGTCTGAGCAGCGCTACTGCCAAGCGGCACAGATGCTGGGTGCGGCCGAGCGGCTGGCCGGGCGGGGGGACAGTGACCTTTCGACGCGGTATTGGGTCGCGTCTGTCCAAGCAGAGGCCTACGCCGGACTTGGGGACCTCACAGCGTGTGAACGCGCGCTGGACCAGGCCGAGAAGGTCAGGGACCTTACCGATGGCAGTACGAACGGCGGATGGCTCCGCTTCGACGGCTCCCGCCTGGCCGAGGAGCGGGGAGCTCGCTACGTGCAGCTAGGCCGCCTGGACCTGGCGGAGGCGACGTTGAAGACGGCACTGGCGCAGACGGCCCTTGCGTCGGGGCAGTCGTACCGGCGCCGGAGCGTGGTGCTGACCAGCCTGGCCGCCATCGGAGCGAAGCGGCGTGACCCCGACCAGGTCTTGGCATACGGGTGGGAGGCCGTGAGTCTGGCCCGAGCCTCAGCATCTGGGTACGTCGCCCGTAGACTCCGAGCCCTGTGCGACGAGTTCGGTCCCTTGAGCCGCGACCACCGCGTAGCGGAGCTGGGGGCGGAGATCACCAAGCTGAGCACGCCGTGACGAGAGGGGTAGGCATGTCGCAGACCGAGGGTGCACGACTGTTCCGTGAGACCTGGATCGCCGGGGTGCGCCAGCACTACCCCGGAGAGCCGAAGGCCGGCTACGTCACTCCGTGGGAGGACACCCCGGATTGGGAGCGCGAGGCAGCAGGGTCGGTCTACGACCAGGTCCGGCAGTTCATCGAGATCAGCGGCGGCCACACGTCGAGGCTGTCCCGCGAGCAGAAGAGCCGGTTCGTCGCGACGTGCTGGACGGCCCAGATGTTCAAGCACTTCGACGAACCGAAGCCGGGCTACGTGGCTGAATGGCCCGATCTGCCGTCCTGGCAGCAGGAGACCGACGCCGACATCTTCGAGGCGATCGAGAAAGCCGCCATCTGATGTGACGTCTTCAGCCCCGCGGCGAAGGACGGGGGCAGGACGTCGGGGGTCCAGGCACCACTAGAAGATCTTCCTTCGTCGTCGTGGAAGTGACGACCCCGGATGGATCGCAGACGCGTCATCGAGAAGCGCCTATGGATCGTGGGCGGCCTATGTCCGGCCCAGGACGGGCTGGAGACGCTGAGAGATGGGGAGCGCGTAGCAATTGGACGCGCTTCCCCCGACTCGGGATCGGGTCTGGCTGGGCCCCGCCTCCCGGTCGTGCCTCTTCGCGCCCGACCGGGCCGGGCATCTGCGACCGCCCCGCAGGGCTCACGCGTACCGCTCCCGCAGTTTGTACTTCAGGACCTTGCGCAGGGCCTCGTTGCGGGGGAGGGACTCCAGGAGTTCCAGTTGTTCCGGGAGTTTGTGGGTGGCCAGGCCCTCCGTGCGGAGGTAGGACGTCAGCTGGGGGAGGGTCAGGGGGGCGGCTCCCGGGGGTTGTTCGACCACCGCGCAGACGCGTTCGCCGCGGGTGGGGTCCGGGAGGCCGATGACGGCCACGTCCGCGATGCCCGGGAGGCGGTGGAGGAGGTCCTCGATCTCCTTCGCCGAGATGTTCTCGCCCTTGCGGATGATGACGTCCTTGCTGCGGCCGGTGAGGACCAGGTAGCCGTCCTGCGTCAGGTGCCCGAGGTCGCCCGTGATCAGGTAGCCGTCGGGGTCGAAGACCTCCGCCGAGGCGTCGCGGTTCAGGTAGCCCTGGCAGACGGCCTCGCCGCGCAGCCGGACCTCCCCGTCCGTGCCGGGGGCAAGCGGGGTGCCGTCCGGGGCGGTGATGCGGATGGACATGCCCGCGGGCGGGCGGCCCTCGGTGGTGGCGAGGTTCTCGGGGGTGTCGTCCGGGGCGCCCATGGTGATCATCGGGACCTCGGTCATGCCGTAGCCGTGGGTGAGCCGGCAGCCCAGTTCCCGTACGACCGCGTGGTAGATCTCCGGCGGTTTGGGGGCGCCGCCGCCCGCGAGGAGGCGGAGCGTGGGGATGAGGGGGACGTCCGGGGCCTTGCGCTGCTCGGTCAGGAACATGGAGTAGAAGGCCGTCGATCCGCCGGCCACGGTGACCCCGTGGCGCCGGTACCCGTCCAGCGCGTCCGGCATCGCGAACTTCTCGAAGAGCACGGCGGGGAAGCCGTACAGGAGCAGCATGATCAGGTAGTCCGGGCCGCCTATGTGCGCGTACGGGAAGGCCATCGAGCCGACGTCGGACGGGCCCAGGTGCAGGGCGTGGGCGAGGCAGGAGCCGCCCGCGATCAGGGAGCGGTCGGTGTGCAGGACGCCTTTGGGGTCGGAGGTGGTGCCGGAGGTCCAGTAGATCCAGCGGACGGTGGTGCCGTCCGCGGGCGGCGGGGGCAGGACCGCGGGGTCGCCGTCGGGGAGGGAGGCGTAGGCCTCGAAGACGCCGCGCGCGCCGAGGCGGGCGGCCATGGCGGTGTGGTCGAAGCCGCGCCAGGTTCCGGGGACGGCGAAGTGCTCGGCCTTGGACTCGCGGAGGGCGAAGCCGACCTCGCGGTCCCGGTAGAAGGGGATGACGGGGGTCTGTACGGCGCCGATCCGGGCGAGCGCGATGGACAGCAGCACGGTCTCGATGCGGGTGGGGAGCTGCCAGGCGACGACCGTGCCGGGGCGTACCCCCATGTCGTACAGGCCGGCGGCGACGCGTTCGGAGCGGTTGCGCAGCTCCCCGAAGGTCAGCCGGCGGTCGTGTGCGGGATCGTCGGCGGCCTCGGTGAGGACGGTGGTGTCCGGGGTCAGTGCGGCGCGCCTGGTGATCAGTTCCCACAGGGTGCGGGACCGGCTCAGTTCTGTCGCGGTCGCGGTGTCCGTCATCCCAGACCTCCCCATAGCTGACGGATAGTCAGATCAAGCGCAGAGCGTAGAGCGCGGATGCTTGTCGGTCCAGGGGTGGCGGGGCTAGCTTGTTTCTGACGATCCATCAGATCGCGGATTGGGGAGACCATGGAACTGCCTCGGATCATCAGCGTCGACGACCACGTGATCGAGCCCGCGCACCTGTTCGACGTCTGGCTGCCCGCCAAGTACCGCGACCGCGGCCCCAAGGCGCTCACCGCAGGCATCGGCGAACTCGCCTACACCGGCGGCAAGTACGTCATCACCATGGACCCCGACGGCCCGCCGACCGACTGGTGGATCTACGAGGACCTGAAGTTCCCGTACAAGCGCAACATCGCCGCCGTCGGCTTCGACCGCGACGACATGACCCTGGAGGGCATCACCCGCGAGGAGATGCGCCGCGGCTGCTGGGACCCCAAGGCCCGCCTCGCCGACATGGACCTCAACCACGTCGAGGCCTCGCTGTGCTTCCCGACCTTCCCGCGCTTCTGCGGGCAGACCTTCGCCGAGGCCCACGACAAGGAGGTCGCCCTCGCCTGCGTGCGCGCCTACAACGACTGGATGGTCGAGGAGTGGTGCGGCGACAGCGGCGGCCGGCTGATCCCGCTGTGCATCATCCCGCTGTGGGACATCGACCTCGCCGTCGCCGAGATCCGGCGCAACGCGGCCCGCGGGGTGAAGGCCGTCACCTTCTCCGAGATCCCCACCTACCTCGGGCTCCCCTCCATCCACACCGGCTACTGGGACCCCTTCTTCGCCGTCTGCCAGGAGACCGGCACGGTGGTCAACATGCACATCGGGTCCAGTTCCCAGATGCCCGCCGCCTCCCCCGACGCGCCCCCCGCCGTCCAGGCCTCGCTCAGCTTCAACAACGCGATGGCCTCGATGATGGACTTCCTCTTCAGCGGCGTCCTGGTGAAGTTCCCGACGCTGAAGCTCGCCTACAGCGAAGGTCAGATGGGCTGGATCCCCTACGCCCTGGAACGCGCCGACGACGTCTGGGAGGAGCACCGCGCCTGGGGCGGCGTGCGCGACCTGATCCCCGAACCGCCCTCCACCTACTACTACCGGCAGATGTTCTGCTGCTTCTTCCGCGACAAGCACGGGATCGCCTCCCTCGACGTCGTCGGACGCGACAACGCCACCTTCGAGACCGACTACCCGCACGTGGACTCGACCTTCCCGCACACCAAGGAGGTCGCCCTCGACCACGTGAAGGGACTGGACGACGAGACGATCTACAAGCTCATGCGCGGCAACGCCATCCGCATGCTCGGACTCGACCTGGACAGGAGCCGCCGCTGATGGACCTGACCTACACCGAGGAGGAGCAGGAATTCCGCGCCCGGCTGCGCGTATGGCTCGCCAAGGTGCTCCCCGAGCTGCCGGCCGCGCCGTCCCCCGACGACTGGCCGGGGCGGCGCGCGTACGATCTCGGCTGGCAGCGCCGGCTGTACGAGGCCGGGTACGCGGGCCTGCACTGGCCGCTGGACGCGGGCGGCCGCGGGGCCACCCCGACCCAGCACCTGATCTTCCTGGAGGAGACCGAGCGCGCCGGCGCACCGTACGTCGGCGCGAACTTCGTCGGGCTGCTGCACGCCGGTCCGACCATCGCCGCCGAGGGCACGGCCGAGCAGCGGGCGCGCTGGCTGCCGCCCGTGCTGCGCGGCGACGAGGTGTGGTGCCAGGGATTCAGCGAGCCGGACGCCGGGTCGGACCTGGCCTCCCTGCGGACGCGGGCCGTGCGCGACGGCGACGACTACGTGATCACTGGGTCGAAGATCTGGACCTCGCACGCGGAGGTCGCCGACTGGTGCGAGCTGCTGGTGCGCACCGATCCGTCGGCCCCCAAGCACCGGGGGATCTCCTGGCTGGCCATGCCGATGGACGCGCCGGGGGTGACGGTGCGGCCGCTGCGCACGCTCGCCGGCTCGGCGGAGTTCGCGGAGATGTTCCTCGACGAGGTGCGGGTCCCGGTGGCCGACCGGGTCGGTGCGGAGAACGACGGCTGGCGCGTCACCATGGTCACGCTGTCCTTCGAGCGGGGCACCGCCTTCGTCGGCGAGGTCGTCGCCTGCCGCCGGACCCTGGGGGAACTGGCCCGGACGGCGAAGGCCAACGGCCGGTGGGACGATCCGGTGCTGCGGCGCAGGCTGGGGCGGCTGTACGGGGAGTTCGGCGCGCTGTGGCGGCTCACCCAGTGGAACGTCAGCGAGGCCGAGCGGTCGGCCGGCGGGGTCCCGGGCATCGGCGGTTCCGTCTTCAAGCTCGCCTACTCGCACGCGCGCCAGGAGCTGTACGACACGGCCGCGGAGGTCCTCGGGGCCTCGTCCCTCTCCCTGGAGGAGGGGTGGGTCCTGGACCGGCTGTCGTCCCTCTCGTACACGATCGCCGCGGGCACCTCGCAGATCCAGCAGAACATCGTCGCCGAGCGGATCCTCGGCCTCCCGAAGGGCCGGTGAGGGGCATGGACTTCCAGCCGACCGAGGACCAGAAGGACCTGCGGGCGGGCGTACGGGACCTGCTGGCGGGGCGGTACGGGCGCGAGGCACTGCGGGCTTCGGTCGACACCGGGGCCGGCGTGGACCGCGCGCTGTGGCGGGAGCTGGGCGAGGCGGGCTTCTTCGCGCTGCGCCTGCCGGAGGCGGAGGGCGGTGTGGGTCTGGGGCTGCCGGAGGCGGTCCTGGTCTTCGAGGAGGCCGGGCGGGCGCTCGTGCCGGGGCCGCTGGTGGCCACGCACCTGGCCGCCGGGGTGGTGCCGGGCGCGGCGGCCGGGACGGCCGTGGTGAGCGCCTTCGACCTGGACGGGCCGCTGGTGGCCCACCTCGCGGACGCGGACGCGGTGCTGGGGGCGTCCGGGGTGCCGGCCGGCGAGCCGGTGCGTTCGGTGGACCCGCTGACGCCGCTGCACCGGGTGGCGGTGGCGGTGGGCGACGTCTCGCCGTACCGCGAGGCGGGGGCGCTGCTGACGGCCGCGCTGCAGGTCGGGAGCGCACTGCGCACGGTGGAGCTGGCGGTGCGGTACGCGGGTGAGCGCGAGCAGTTCGGGCAGCCGATCGGGGCGTTCCAGGCGGTCAAGCACCTGTGCGCGCAGATGCTGGTGCGGGCGGAGGTGGCCCGTACGGCGGTCTACGCGGCGGCGGTGACGGGGGATCCCGGTGAGGTGGCGGCGGCCAAGCTCCTCGCGGACGGGGCGGCCGTGCGGGGCGCGCGGGACTGTCTGCAGGTGCACGGCGGGATGGGCTTCACCTGGGAGGCGGACGTGCACCTGCACCTCAAGCGGGCCTGGGTGCGGGCGGAGCAGTGGCGTACGGCGGCGCAGGCGGAGGAGCTGCTGGCGCAGGAACTGCTGGGCTCGGCGGGGTAGCGCGGCGGCCGGGTCGGGCCCGGGGCTGGCCCCGGGGCACACCGGCGCGCGGGCCGGGAGGCCTCGGCGGTCGTCGCTCGCTGTGACGTCGAGGCACGGGAGGGACGGCGCGGGACGCATGTCCGATTACAGAGAGTTGATATCGGTTTGTGTCCTTCGACGCCCGATTGCGGCCCGGAAGGAGGGGCCTGCTCCGGTACGCTCCCACGAATGCGAGCGGTTGAGCGGCGCGAGCGTCGCACAGTATGCACCACGCCCACTCCTTCGCGCGGGAATATGCCCGAAGCGCTTGTTGTGGTGACTGTACGTCAACCATGCTGCTCCGCAAGGGGATCACTCCCCCCGGGTTACCGCCCGGAGGTACCCCCAGGTGATCCCGTCGGTCGCGAGGCGAAGTGTCCGCCGGTTCGGATGGTGTGAGCGGTGCAGGTGCTTCAGGTTCAGCTGGAGGTCGGAGCGGATCCCGCCGAGGTCGGCCGGGCCCGCCGGTGGGCCCGGTCCCGTTTGGCCGGGTCGGGCATAGGGGATGACGAGCCGCTCGCCGAGACGCTGATCCTGCTGATCTCCGAACTGGTCACGAACGCGGTCGTGCACACGGGCTGTCCGGCCGTGCTGAGGATGCTGTTCGGGGGGCCCGGGGTCCGGGTGGAGGTGGCCGACGCGAGCGACCGGGCACCGGCCCGCAGGCAGGCCTGCGGCGAGGACACGGGCGGGCGCGGCCTGGAGCTGGTCGACGGGCTGGCGGACCGCTGGGGCTGGTCGCGCGAGGGCGCGGGCAAACAGATCTGGTGCGAGATCGACCGTGCGGAGAAATCGGCCTCGGACTGCGCGTCCGAGCACCACTCGGACGGCGCGCCGGAATGTCACTCCCCGGTACGGGAACCGCGCGTGTACCTCTAACGAGGTGTTGACGGTTCGTCACATCTTGATCACCCTGGTGTGGAGCGATTCGACGCGAGGGGACGCCAAGGACAGGCCTTGACGAGTGCGGGTCGTGGGGTGGCGGCTGCCGTGCCGCGCTCGGGGCGTGCATGCGCGCCGCCGCCACCCGCAGAACCCGCCGCGCCCCCTCCCGGGGAGGGGGCCGGACCGGGTCACACGCTCGCGAGGAGACCGTCGAGCGGGGCCGGTACCTCTTCGGGGGCGAGGGCCTCGGCGAGGAGGCGGCCGTAGCGGATCTTGCGGCCCTTCGTCGTGCCCAGGAAGCGCCGCAACTGCTGCGGCCGGGCCCGGCCGCGCTGGGCGGGCTGGCGTACGAAGGTCTGCCAGGAGCGGAGCTCGCCCTCGGCCCGCAGGATGTCCTCGATCCGCGGGGTGCCCAGGGCGCGGATGAGTTCGTCCTCCAGGTCCGCCACGCACACGAAGAAGCCCTCGCGGGGAGCTCCGGCCCGCTCCAGGGCGCGGTCGTAGAAGGGCTGTTCGTTCTCGTCGCACAGTCCGGTCAGGCGCAGGCCCAGGCCGGGCGGGCCGAGGAGGCCGGTGTAGCGGGCCACGCTCATCGCGCCGCCCATCGACACGACGCACACGCCCTCGGCGGCGAGGTCGCGGCCGCGCCGTTCGGCGAGCGCCTCGACGGCCGCGAGGTCGCTGGGGCCCTCCAGCAGGACCGCCGTCCGTACGTTCAAGTGGGCGGCCAGCTCGCCCGCGGCCTCGCCGGTGCCGCCGCCCGCCCACTCGTCGACCGCTTCCCGCAATGCCCGCATGTCCGCCATGGGGTGAGTCTGCGCCTTCGCGGAGGGTGCGGCACGCGCTTTTCGGCGCCTGCGGCCGCCCGCCGTCCCGGGCGTCGTGCCGGGACGGCGGGCGGACGGCCTTTCGGCAGCTGTCTAGCCGTCGGTGCAGATCACGTCGTACGGGCGGCCGATCGCGATGGTCAGCTCGATCGGGTCGGTGGTGCCGGAGGGGCACTCGGACTTCGACTTGACGAGGCCGAGGACCTTCTGGGCGCCCGAGCCGCTGCAGGCGACCTCCTTGGCCTGGGAGGTCACGCAGTCACCCTTGACCAGCTGGCCGCCGCCGGCGCCCGCGTCGCCGGGGTGGTCGCCCGACAGGTTGCGGCCGCAGACCGTGTTGGTGGGGATGCCGCTGCTCTTGCCGCCGTTGTAGGAGATGCTGACTTCGATCATCAGGTCGGTGCCGGGCGGGCACTGGATCGAGCCCGGAAGGATGCTGGCGTCCTTGATGTCGATGGCCTTGAAGGTGGCGCCGGAGTCGGAGCAGCCCGTCCGCTTGAACCCGTCGGGGGCCTTCGCCGGGTCGGGGCCGCCGCAGTCGCCGACCTTCCACGCGCTGGAGGTGTCGGAGGAGGACTCGGGGGAGCCGGGGTCCTTGGCGGTGGGCTTGGCCGAGGGGGAGGCCGAGGTGGACGCCGTCGGCTTGCCGTCGTCCTTGCGGAGCGACTGCATGAGGAAGTAGCCGCCGATGATGACCACGGCGAGGACGATGACGGCGACGACGTTGCCGCCCGAGCGGCGCCTGGGGGCAGGTGGCGGCGTTACCTGGTACGGGTTGGCCATGCGGGCTTCTCCTGCGGGGAAGGGGGTGGGGACGGGGTGTGACGCGCGTACGGTGACGCGTCATGTCCACCTCATGGTTCCACTGGGCACGGCACGCGGGTGGCCGGGGTCGTCCGGTCCGCCGCCGCCCGCCCCGCACCCGCCCCGACGGACTCAGAGGAGGGCCACCGGGGCCACCGGAGTGCCGGTACCGCCGACGAACGGTTCCGGCATCGCGGAGAGAAGGAACGCGTAGCGGTTTTCTTCTGCACAGGCTGTGGACAACTTTTCGAGATTCCAGTTCTGGCCCTGGTGCATGCCCATCTCGACCAGGTCGAGGGCGTGCACGGGCAGCCACAGGTTCTCGATCTCCGGCGGGAAGATCTCGAAGGTCAGGGTGTCGTTCGCGACGGCCGCCACGTCCCGCGCGTGGAACCACTCGGGTGTGCGGACCGACAGCCCGGGCGAGGGGAAGCCGTAGCCGTGCTTGTCGCCCGCCAGGTAGACCTGTATCTGGCCGGTGCGGACCAGGACGATGTCGCCGGGGCGGACGGTCACCCCGCCGAACTCCTCGGCCTCCGCGAGGTCCCCGGGCGTCACCGCGTGGCCGCCCGGCAGCCGGTCCAGCCCCTTCGCGCGCGCCACGTCGAGGAGGACTCCGCGCGAGACGATGTGGCCGGCCTTGTCGATGCCGCTGAACTCGGCGCGGCCGTGCGCCGTGATGGTGCCGGCCGGGCGGCCGTTGTAGATCTTTCCCGAGTGCGAGACGTGGGTGAGGGCGTCCCAGTGGGTGCCCGCCTGGAGGCCCATGCTCACGGCGTCGTCGCTGCACGCCACCGTGCCGGGCCCGAAGAGCTCCTGGTTGATCTGCACCATCGTGTGCAGTGGGTTGATCCGGCCCGGGATCATGCCGACCTGGACCCCGTCCTCCTTGAGCGGGAGGGCGAGCGGGATCCGGCGGCCGGTACGGATCTCCGCCGCGGCGCCCCGGACCACCTCGTCGGTGATCAGGTTCAGGGTGCCGATCTCGTCGGCGGCGCCCCATCGTCCCCAGTTGTTGACGCGCTTGGCGATGTCGTGGAACTCGGCGGGCAGGGTCATGGGCGTCGACAGCTCCTTGCGTGGATGTGGCGGTTACGACGGCAACGAGGGCTTGTGCTCGCACATCTGACTACCCATAGAATCTAACGGTCCGTCAGAAATCGCGGGAAGGGGCCGGACGTGGGGAACTTCTTGGCAGGCAAGGTCGTCGCCGTCACCGGCGCCGGCCGGGGCATCGGGCGGGCCGTGGCACTCGCCGCGGCCGCCGAGGGCGCCAAGGTCGTCGTCAACGACTACGGGGTCGGGATCGAGGGCGCGGAGCCCAGCAGCGAGATCGCCGACGGCGTGGTGAAGGAGATCCTGGCCGTCGGCGGGGAGGCCGTCGCCGTCGCCGACGACATCTCCACCATGGCGGGCGGCCAGCGCCTCGTCGACACCGCACTCGCGCAGTACGGCCGCATCGACGGCGTCGTGTGCGTGGCCGGCATCCTGCGCGAACGGATGCTGTTCAACATGGCCGAGGAGGAATGGGACCCGGTCATCGCCACCCACCTCAAGGGCACCTTCACCGTGTTCCGCGCCGCCTCCGCCGTCATGCGCCGGCAGGGCTCGGGCACCCTGATCGGCTTCACCAGCGGCAACCACCAGGGCTCCGTCGCCCAGGCCAACTACAGCGCGGCCAAGGGCGGGATCATCTCGCTCGTCCGCTCCGCCGCGCTGGGCCTGGCCAAGTACGGGGTCACCGCCAACGCCGTCGCACCCGTCGCCCGCACCCGCATGTCCGCGAACGTCCCCATGGAGCTCAAGGAGATCGGCGAGCCCGAGGACGTGGCCGCGCTCGTCACCTACCTGCTCAGCGACCGGGCCAGGGCCGAGGACATCACCGGGCAGGTCTACACGATCGCCGGCCCGAAGATCGCCGTCTGGGCGCAGCCGCGCGAGCTGCGCGCCGGCTACGCCGAGGGCGCCTGGACGCCGGAGAAGATCGCCGACTTCCTCCCCGGCACGGTCGGCACCGACCCGATGCCGATGCTCGCGCAGCTGGAGGCCATGGCCAAGGCGGCGGCCGCCAAGGACCGCCCCAACGCGTAGACGCGGACCGGACCGGACCAAAGGGGGAGCGGCGTGGAATTCAGCTTCGGGGCCGAGGACGAGGAGCTGCGCGGGCGCGCCCGGGCGTGGCTGGCGGAGCACCTCGTGGGCCCGTACGCGGGGGTCCTCGGCCTGGGCGGGCCGGGCAGCGAGCACGAGGGCATCGAAGCCCGGCGCGAGTGGGAGCGCGAGCTGGGCCGGGGAGGCTGGATCGGGCAGGGCTGGCAGGCCGACGGGTGGGGCAACCGCCGGCTGTCGCTGACCGGCCAGGTGGTGTGGGCCGAGGAGTACGCGGCCCTGCGCGCGCCCGGCCGGGTCGGCCACATCGGTGAGAACCTCCTCGCCCCGACGCTCATCGCCTACGGGACCCCCGAGCAGCAGGGCCGCTTCCTGCCCGGCATCGCGCGGGGCGAGGAGCTGTGGTGCCAGGGCTACAGCGAGCCGGGCGCCGGGTCCGACCTCGCGGGGATCCGTACGGCCGCGGTACGGGACGCGGCGGACGGGCGGTACCGGGTGACGGGCCAGAAGATCTGGACCTCGCTCGCCCGCGACGCGGACTGGTGCTTCGTCCTGGCCCGCACCGAGCCCGGCTCGCGCCGCCACCGGGGCCTGTCGTTCCTCCTCGTACGGATGGACCAGCCCGGCCGCGTCGAGGTCCGGCCGATCCGGCAGATGTCGGGGACGAGCGAGTTCAACGAGGTCTTCTTCGACGGAGCGGTCGCGGCCGGGGTCGTCGGCGCGGAGGGCGACGGCTGGACCGTGGCCATGGGGCTGCTCGCCCTGGAGCGGGGGGTCTCGACCCTGGTCCAGCAGATCGGGTTCGCGGCGGAACTGGAGCGGGTCCTGGCCGCCTACGCGGCGCGGGCCGCCTCCGGCGCCGGGGACCCCGTACTGCGGGACCGGCTGGTCCGGCAGTGGGCCGAGCTGCGCACGATGCGGTGGAACGCGCTGCGGACCCTGGCCTCCTCCGCGGGGGACCCCGGCGCGCCCAGCGTGGCCAAGCTGCTGTGGGGCGGCTGGCACCGGCGGCTCGGGGAGCTGGCGGTGGAGGTCCGAGGAGCTGCGGCCACCGCCGGGCCGGCGGCCTGGGCGCCCGGGCTGCCGTACGAACTCGGGCTCGACGAGGAGCAGCGCCTGTTCCTGTTCACCCGTGCCGACACCATCTACGGCGGCTCGGACGAGATCCAGCGGAACATCATCGCCGAGCGTGTGCTCGGCCTGCCTAAGGAGTCCAGGTGAGAGGCGTCGTGTTCGACGGCAAGCAGGCCCAGGTGGTCGACGACCTGGAGATCCGGGACCCGGGGCCGGGGGAGGTGCTGGTGGCGATCGGGGCGGCCGGGCTGTGCCACAGCGACCTGTCGGTGATAGACGGGACGATTCCGTTCCCGCCGCCGGTGGTGCTGGGGCACGAGGGCGCGGGCGTCGTGGAGGCGGTGGGTCCGGGCGTCACGCACGTGGTGCCGGGCGATCACGTGGCGCTGTCCACGCTGGCCAACTGCGGGGCCTGCGCGGACTGCGACCGGGGCCGGCCGACGATGTGCCGCAAGGCGATCGGGATGCCGGGGCAGCCGTTCTCGCGGGGCGGGAAGCCGCTCTTCCAGTTCGCCTCCAACTCCTCCTTCGCGGAGCGGACGATCGTCCGCGCCGTGCAGGCGGTGAAGATACCGGCCGACATCCCGCTGACCTCGGCGGCGCTCATCGGCTGCGGGGTCCTCACCGGGGTGGGGGCGGTACTGAACCGGGCGCGCGTGGACCGTGGTGAGACGGTGGTCGTCATCGGCACCGGCGGCATCGGGCTGAACGTCCTGCAGGGGGCCCGGATCGCGGGTGCCACGACGATCGTGGCGGTGGACGCGAACCCGGCGAAGGAGGCGGTGGCCCGGCAGTTCGGGGCCACGCACTTCATCGACGCGTCCGCGGTGGCCGACTCGTCGGCGGCGGTGCGCGAGATCCTGCCGACCGGCGCCGACCACGCCTTCGAGTGCGTGGGCAGCGTCAAGCTGATCCGCCAGGCGATCGACCTCCTGGACCGGCACGGGCAGGCGGTCCTGCTCGGTGTGCCCGGCTTCCGGGAGGAGGCGTCCTTCCTCGTGTCGTCCATGTACCTCGACAAGACGATCATGGGCTGCCGGTACGGTTCCTCGCGCCCGCAGCGCGACATCGCCCTGTACGCCGAGCTGTACCGGCAGGGCCGGCTGCTGCTGGACGAGCTGGTGACCGAGGTCTATCCGGTCGAGGACTTCGCCAAGGCCGCGGACGACGCCCATCACGGGCGGGTGGCGCGCGGGGTGCTGACCTTCTGATCCGCGGGAAGGGCGGCCCCGGGGTCCGGACGGCCCGGGGCCGCCCTTCTGCGTACGGGGCCGGGGAGGTGGGCGGGGTCAGTCGGCCAGGCGGCCGAAGCGGCCCTTGTGGAAGAGGAGAGGTTCGCCCTCGCCGGCCGCGCCCATGGCCACGACCCGGCCCACCACGATGAGGTGGTCCCCGCCGGTGTGGACGGCCTGGATCCGGCAGTCGATCCAGGCGGGTACGGCGTCGAGCTGCGGAGATCCCGTGACGGGGGCGGGGGTGTGGGTCACCCCGGCGAACTTGTCCGCGCCGCTGACGGCGAAGGACCGGCACAGCTCGCCCTGTTCGGCCCCGAGGATGTTGACGCAGAACACCCCGGCGCGCGCGATCCGCGGCCAGGTGGTCGACGTACGGGCCACCATGAAGGTGACCAGGGGCGGATCGAGGGACAGCGAGGCGAAGGACTGGCAGGCGAAGCCGGCCGGGCCGCCCTCGTCCTTACCGGGCGGCGCGGTGATGACGGTGACCCCGCTGGCGAAGTTCCCGAGGACGGCCCGGAACTCGGCGGGGGACACCGGCGCGCGCTCGTCCTCGCCGACGGCCCGCAGGTCGGGACGCGGCAGGGCGTCGACGGACTCGGGTTCCCGCTGCGCCGAGGCGGAGGTGGGGGAGCCGACTGACCTGAGGTATCGGACGACGGTGGCCGCCATCCCTGCATGTCCCATCACAGCAATGATTGAAGCTGACGGTGCGTCAGATAGGAAGGGGTGGAGGGGGAGGTGCTTGCGGGACCTGGACGGCTCGACGGCTCGGCGGTTCGACCGCTCGACGGTCGTTCAACGCGCAACTCCCTTGCAGCGCACCGAACATGAGGTGCCGTCAAGATCACCCGGCTTCGTGTGTAAGGTCGGTGCCTACGACAACGGCGTCGGGGCTGGGGTGGGTCATGGGCAGTGGCAACGGCTTTCGGTACCGGGCCGAGCGGATCTCGCTCGGGGCGATGGCGGCGGCGGGCATCCTGGTCCTGGTCGCCGACCTCTTCGGCTGGCTGGACAAGATGGCGCCCGGCGGCACGCTCCCGAAGATCACGCTGCTGATCCTGAGCACGGTCACGCTCTTCCTCCTGATGGAGTTCGACCGCCTGAAGGTGCTCGACAACATCAACACCCAGATATCCGGCCTCACCCTCGACGGGCTGACCGGCGAGCTCCGGCGCCAGCACTACCTCGGCGTGACCCGGGTCCACCGGGTCTTCTCCGACGAGGAGTTCAAGAGGCTCCTGGGGGCCGCACGCCAGGACGTCTCCATCCTCCAGACCTGGATACCCAACCTGAGCCGCCTCGAAGGAGAGCTGGAGCGGGCCGTCACCGAGCGGAACGTCCAGGTGCGCATCCTGCTGCTGCACCCGAAGTCCGCCGTCGCGGACCTGCGCGACGAGGCCCTGCGCGCCACCCGCAGCTCCGTGGACGTCGGCGCGAGCCTGGACATCCTCAAGACGATCCACGACCGCCTCGCACCGGAGCTCCGGACCAGGCTCAGCGTCCGCGTCTACAACTCCCTGCCGTCGATCGCCGTCTACAAGGCCGACGAGCACTACCTGGTCAGCTCGTTCCTCCACGGGCAGCTGGCCATCGAATCCCCCCAGACCGAGATCGACGGATCCGACACCGTGATGGGCCGGCAGGTCCAGAAGGAACTGGACACCCTCTGGGGCATCGGCAGCGAGGTCGACCTCCGCGACCCGATGAGATCGATCGACCTCCACTGATCAGCAGAACGACCGGGAGACAAGAGAAGGGACACGGCCGTGCGCGACCTGGACAGGTTCGAGGACGAACTGATCGAGCAGTACGAGCGGCATCCGGTGCTCGCGGACATCACGCGGCTACCGGACCAGGAATTCGCCGAGATCCTGCTCCAGCGGCGCTTCCTCTCCCTCGCCTTCACCCCGGCCTACGACCTCGCCATCGACCTGCTGCAGGACGAGGCCGGGCTGCGGATCGCCCGGGTCATCCTCCGCGAGGAGTACCCCGACGGCCGCGGGCACACCCCCTCGCACCGCGAGGACATGACGTACGACATGGGCAGCCTCGGGATCCCCAGGTCCGCCATCGTCCGGTCCAGGCCGACCGCGGCGACGAGGCGCGCCATCGAGGACACCTTCGCCCTGATCGCCGACGCGGGCGGCCACGAACGCTCCGACCTGAAGCTGCTCACCATCCTGCGGTTCTGGGGCGAGATCCTGGTCTCCGTCGAGTACGGGCGGCTGTGGCAGCGCATGGGGCCACAGCTCACCGGCGACGGCGAGAACCGCTCGCGCTTCTACTACCCGCACCACGTGCACGACGCCAAGAAGCGTTCCCTGGAGAGCGTGTCCCTGCTGTCCACCACCCACTCCGACCGCCTGGGCACCCGGGTACGGGAGCTGCTCACCGGCGCGGACGACGAAGCGGCGGCCGCGGCCTGCTTCAGGGAGGCCGAGGAGCAGTCGCTCCGGCTCAAGACGGCCTTCTACGACCAGTTCCGGCACGCACCGGACCGGGTGCCCGTACCCCCACGCGGGTGAAACCCCCCGCCTCCGTGGGTCCGTACGCCCGGGCGGGGGCGGAGGCTCGGCATCGTGGCAGCGACCTCGTACCGCCGCCGTAGTCCCGGGAGGACCCCATGCTCGGCACCGACTTCACCACCGGATCACCCAACTGGCTCGACCTGGGGAGCCCCGACACCGAGGCGGCGGTCGCGTTCTACGGCGCCGTCCTCGGCTGGGACTTCGCCTCCGCCGGTCCCGAGGCGGGCGGCTACGGCTTCTTCCAGGTGGACGGGAAGACCGTCGCCGCGCTCGGACCGCTCACCGAGGAGGGGGCGACGTCCGCCTGGATGCAGCACTTCATGACCTCCGACATCCAGGCCACCACCGAGGCCGTCCGTGCCGCCGGCGGGCAGGTACGGATGGAGCCCGGGGACGTCATGGGCGAGGGATGGCTGGCCCACTACACCGACCCGCAGGGCGCCGAGTTCGCCTGCTGGCAGCCCGGGAAGACCGCCGGACTCCAGCTGACGTCCGCCCCGAACTCGCTGGTCTGGACGGAACTCCACGTCGGGGACCCCGCCGCCGACCTGGCCTTCTACACCGGCCTGTTCGGATGGCGCAGTGCCGAGATGCCCGCGCCCGGGATGACGTACCAGGTCCTGAGCACCGCCGACGGGGACCAGGAGGACGCCTCCTTCGGCGGGATCGCCCCGCACATGGGCGGCGAGGGCGACCGGGCGCGCTGGACGCCGTACTTCCACGTGACGGACGTCGACGCCACCGTCGCGGTGGCCAGGGCGAACGGCGGGTCGGTCGTCATGCCGGCCACCGACCTCCCGGACGTCGGCCGGATCGCCTGGCTGGCCGACCCGGCCGGAGCGGTGTTCGCGCTGCTCAAGCCCGACCCGCAGATGTAGGACGGATTCAGCGGCCGAGGTACTTGGGCGTGCGGCGCTCCACGAAGCTCGCCACCCCCTCGTTCGCGTCGGCCGTGGTCATGTTGATCTCCTGAGCGGTGGCCTCGGCGGCCAGCGCGGCCGCCCGGTCGCCGTCCAGGGAGGCGTTGACCAGCTGCTTGGTCATGGCGAGCGCCCGGGTGGGTCCCTGCGCGAGCCGCTCGGCCCACGCGCGGACGGTCGCCTCCAGCTCCTCGGCGGGCACCACCCGGTTGACCAGGCCCAGGCGCTCGGCCTCGGCCGCCGGGACGGCGTCGCCGAAGAACATCAGCTCCTTGGCCTTCTGCGGGCCCACCAGCCGCGGCAACAGGTACGCGCCCCCGCCGTCGGGGACCAGCCCGCGGCGGACGAACACCTCGATGAAGCGGGCCGGTTCGGCGGCGATGACGAGGTCGCAGGCGAGGGCGAGATGGGCGCCGATACCGGCGGCCGTGCCGTTGACGGCGGCGAGGACCGGCTTCTCGCAGTCGAGCACGGCGGTGATCAGGCGCTGCGCGCCGAGGCGGATCATGCGGGCGACGTCACCGGCGATGCGCTCGCCGGCGGCGGCTCCGCCCGGGCTGCCGCGCAGGTCGGCGCCCGCGCAGAAGCCCTTGCCGGTGGCGGTGATGACGACGGCCCGCACGGCGGGGTCGGCGGAGGCCTCGGCAAGCAGTGCGATGACGCGCTCGCGCTGGTCCCAGGTGACGGCGTTCATCGCCTCGGGGCGGTTGAGGGTGATCCAGGCGACGCCGTTGTCGATGCGGTGGAGGACTTCGTCCTCGGGGGTGCCGGTCATGGGCGGGCTTCCGTTCGTGTGGGGTGCGGGGGCGCCGCTCAACGGCAGATGGCGAGGGCGTCCAGGGCCACCGCCCCCTGGCCCCGGGGGAGGACCATCAGGGGGTTGATGTCCAGCTCGGAGAGCTCGTCGCCCAGTTCGAGGGCCATCCGCTGGATGCGCAGGACGACCTCCACCAGGGCGTCCACATCGGCCGGGGGCGCCCCCCGTACGCCCTCCAGCAGCGCGTGCCCGCGCAGTTCCCTCAGCATGGCCCGCGCCTGGTCCTCGCCGAACGGCGGGACACGGACCGCCGCGTCGTGGAGCACCTCCACCAGGACCCCGCCCAGTCCCACCGTCACGGTCGGGCCGAAGAGGTCGTCCTGGGTGACGCCGACGACCATCTCCACGCCCCGCTCCACCATCTGGCAGACGAGGATCCCGTCGAGCGGCACGTTCTCGTAGCGTGCGATGTCGGTCAGCTCCCGGTACGCGTCGCGGATCTGGCTCGCCGAGGTCAGGCCGATCTTCACCAGGCCGAGCTCCGTCTTGTGCCCGAGCTGCGGTCCCGAGGCCTTCATCACCACCGGGTAGCCGACCAGCCCGGCCGCGCGGACGGCCGCCGCCGCGCTCGTCACCAGCTGTTCGCGGGGGACCCGTATCCCGTAGGCGCGCAGGAGCTGCTTTGCCGCGTGCTCGCTGAGCTGCTGGGACGGCCGCATGAGGGCCTGCGCCTTGCGGTACGAGGGCGAGGGCGTCCGCGGTGCGTCCTCGAAGGGGGAGCGGTATCCGGTGGTGAAGCGGTGGTGGCCGAGGTAGGCGCGTACGGCGGTGATGCAGTTGCCGAAGGTACGGAAGGTGGCCACGCGGGAGGAGCCGAGGAGGGTGGTGCGGTAGGCCTCCTCGGTGCCGACGGGGGAGCCCCAGATCACGCAGATCAGCTTGTCGCTCTGCTCGGCCGCGTCCACCAGGTCCTGCGCGAGCCGGTCGCTCATGGGCGGGAAGGGGCCGGTGATCGGACAGATCAGGACGCCGACCGCGGGGTCGGCGAGGATCGCGTCGATGATCTTCCGGCCGCGCCAGTCGCCGACCGGGTGGCCGCCGTTGTCGACGGGGTTGGCGACGTTCAGGTACTCCGGGATCCACTGGTGGAGCTCGTCCTGCTTGGCCCGCGAGAGGGCGGGCAGGGTCAGGCCCGCCTCCGTGGCCAGGTCGGAGAAGTGCGCCCCGGTGCCGCCGGAGATGGAGTAGACGACGACGCCTTCGGCCTTGGGCCTGCGGGCCCGGGCGAGCAGCGCGGCGGTGTCCTGGAGCTCGTCGAGACCGTCGACGCGGATGACGCCGAACTGGCGCATGGCGGCGTCCACGACGGTGTCGGCGCCGGTCAGCTTCCCGGTGTGGGAGGCTGCCATGCGCGCGCCGGTCTCGGTGCGGCCGACCTTGACGGCGACGACGGGGACCCCGTTGCGCGCGGCCCGGTCGGCGGCGAGCAGGAAGGACCGGCCGTCCTTCAGGCCCTCCACGTAGCAGGCGATGGCCCCGACCTCGGGCTGCTCGGCGAAGTAGGAGATGAAGTCGGAGGTCTCCAGGTCCGCCTCGTTGCCGGTGGGCGCCCAGTGGGAGAGCCGGATGCCCAGCTCCTGGAGGGTGTAGACGGGCCGGCCCTGGTGGCCGGACTGGGTGATCAGGGCGATCGCCGGGCCGTCGAGGTCCTCGCGGAACTCCTCGAAGGCGTTGAGGTTGGTGTTGGGGCCCAGCAGGCGCAGGCCCGAGCGCCGGACGGCGGCGCCGAGCCGCTCCTGGGCGGCGGCGCCCGCGTCGCCTGTCTCGGCGAAGCCGGAGGCGAAGGCGACGGCGAACTTGACCTTGGTCTCGGCCAGTTCCTCGATGACGGGGAGCGGGTCGGCGACGAGGAGGACGGCGAGGTCCACCTGTTCGGGCAGGTCGGCCACGGAGGCGTGGCAGGTCAGCCCGAAGACGGTGGGGCGGGTGGGGTGTACCGGGTGGAGCCGGGCACCGACGCGCTCCGCCCAGGCGATGAGCTGGCGGGTGATGCCGGTGTTGGGCCGGCCCTCGGCGTCGGAGGCGCCGATGACGGCGACGGACTCGGGCCGGAAGAACCGGTCCAGGTCGGGCACGTCGGCGTGCAGCGGTCGTCCGCTGACGTCCAGGGGAACCGCGTCGTCGGGGGAGGGGGCCGCCGACGAATGGACGGCGGTCCGGGGGGATTCCCCGCAGGCCTCGACACGTGCGCGGAAGTCGGTGGTGAGGGTGCCGTGAGTAGATCCAAGCATCGTTGCCGCCCACTCCTGCTCGATGAACCTCGATGGAACTCAATAACTGACGTGTAGTCAGATTACTGAACTGACGTGCCGTCAGGAACAGGGCTGCGCAGGAAAGCTGTGGAGGTGGTGTGGTGAACGGTGACAGATTCCCGCGGAGCGGGTCCAGAGTGCACTTCCGGCCGAGATCACCCGCCCGCGGCCCGGGTCGGCACGCGCACCGTCCGCGGCCCTGGATGTCTGCCCGCGGCAGTGTGATCATCTACCGCATGACTGCTGTCCGAAAGGCCCATGCCGCGTAGGCGACCGAGCGCACTGCGCGCCGAACCGGCCCTGCCCCAGCCGATGTACACGGGTGCCGGTCACTGCGGGGGCTTCCGGCCGCTCCGACCGTGGCCCACCCGGATCGACCGGCTCTCCTCCCGGACGGTCGCCGCGATCCACCGCGAGGAGTGCCGGCGCCCGTACGACGAAGGGCTCTGGCCCGGGGCGACGGCAACGGCCCTCGCGACCTGCCGCTCCTTCCTCGCCCTTCCGGGCCGCTGGCTGTACCTGCGGCGGGACTACTGCGGCTGCGAGCACTGCGACCTCCGCAACGACATCGCCGTGGCCCGGGACCTCCTCGAACTGGTCGTCCACAGGCTGCCGCCCCGGCCGCGCCGGGAACTGGAGGCCCTGCTGGCCCGACTGGACGAGGAGCTGTGGCGCCGGACCGTGCCCGACCCGTTCGCCCACCGGCAGCCGCACCGCAGGGGGGCCTGGTGGCGCCGGCGCCTCTACGACCTGGACCACCTGCTGTGACCCGCCGAGGGGCGTCGGCGGGCACCGGCGGGTGCGGCGGGCGTCGACGGCGCCCCTCCGTGGTGCGGTGCGGGCGGCGGCTCAGCTGCCGGACGTCCGCCGGGCGACCGCCTTGGCGATCTTCTCCGCGTCCATGGCCATCTCCCGGAGCATCCCGCTGATGGGGTTGCTGAAGCCGGTGAAGTACAGGTCGCGGGCCTGCCCGGGGCTGCGGGCGCCGTGCGTACGGGGGCGGCCGCGCTCGTCGAGCACCCCGAGGTGTCCGACCAGCCCCTCCAGGGCCCGGCGGTAGCCGGTCGCCGCGATCACGGCGTCCGGGGCGATCCGCGAGCCGTCCGCGAGCACCACCTCGGCGCCGTCGAAGGACTCCACCGCGGCCACGGGCTCCACCTTGCCGCTGCGCACCGCGTCGATCAGACCGACGTCCTGAACCGGTATCGACCCCTGCTCGACCCTGCTGTACAGGCCGGTCGCGGGGCGCGGAAGCCCGTACGCCGACAGGTCCGGCACGGAGGCCCGTGCGACGAGCGCACCCAGCCGGTCCACGAGGCGTTTGGGCAGCCGGCGCACGAGGATCCCGCTGCGCTGGGCCGGCCAGCCGGCGGTGGAGCGGCGCAGGATGTGCGGCGCGGTGCGCACGGCGAGCCGCACGCGCGCCGCGCCGCCCTCGACGAGGTCGACGGCTATCTCGGCGCCGGTGTTGCCGACGCCGACGACGAGGACGTCCCGGCCGGCGTACGGCTGCGGGTTGCGGTAGTCGGCGGCGTGCAGCAGCCGGCCCTCGTACGTGTCCCGGCCCGGCCAGTCGGGGAGCGCGGGCGTGTGGTTGTAGCCGGTGGCGACGACGACGGCCGCGGCGGCCAGCTCGCGCCCACCGGTGGCGTGCAGGATCCAGCCGTCCCCCTCGGGAGCGGGCTCGATCCGGGTCACCTCGACGCCGGTGACCAGCTCGAGCTCGTGGAACTCGGCGTACTTCTCGAGGTAGCGCACGACGTCGTCGCGGCGGACCCAGCGCCCGAAGCGGCGCGGCATGGCCAGGCCCGGGAGGGCGGAGAGCCGGCGCGTGGTGTGCAGGCGCAGCCGGTCGTAGTGCCCCCGCCAGGACGAACCGACCGCGTCGGACTTCTCGATGACCACCGCACGGACCCCGCGGGCGCGCAGCGCGGCGGCCGCGGCGAGGCCGCCGGGGCCGGCCCCGATGACGTACACGGGGCGGGGCTGGGTGGTCATGTCGGGTGCTGTCGGGTCTCCGGGCATGAGGTGTGATCGTATCGCCACGCTGGGTTGATGGGTCTCGGTCGGGCGGGGAATCGATTGCGGATCGATCACGGCGTGCGGGCCGCCCGCGCAGGCCGCGCACCCGCGGGCGGCCGGACCCTTGCGCGATCGCTCCGGATCCGCTGAACTGACGTACCGTCAGATAGAGCGTGCGCGTCGATCGCGAGAGGGGTGGGGGCTGCCGATGCAGACCATCTGGCTCAGTGGGGCCGAATGGCTCGCCGTGCTCCGGATAGGCCTCGGCCTGTGGTGGCTGGAGAGCTGGCGGCACAAGGACAAGAAGGGCTGGTTCGAGCGGGGCACCGGCATCGCCTGGGCCGCCGACGTCGCCGGCAAACACCGCTGGACCTTCGTCAAGGGCGGCTTCGACCGCGTCGTCGCACCGCGGCCGAAGGTGATGGCGTACATCGTCGTCTACGCGGAACTCGCACTCGGGCTGGGGCTCGTACTCGGCTTCCTGACCCCGATCGCCCTGGTCGGCGGGCTCCTGCTGAACCTGCTCTACCTGGTGCTGATGATCCACGACTGGGCCGAGCAGGGGCAGAACGCGATGATGGCGCTCATCTCGCTCGTCGCGCTCCTCGCCATGTCCTGGCAGACCTGGTCCCTCGACGCGGCGATCGGACTGTTCCTTTGACCGGCACCGCGCGGTACGACCTCCCCGAGGCGGACGAGTTCACCCGGCCCTACTGGGACGCCGCAGCGGAGGGCCGGCTGCTGCTGCGGCGCTGCGCCGACTGCGGACGGGCGCACCACTACCCGCGCGAGTTCTGCCCGTTCTGCTGGGCGGGTGAGGACCGTGTGACCTGGGAGGCGGCGAGCGGCCGGGCGACCCTCTACACCTGGTCGGTGATCCACCGCAACGACCTCCCGCCGTTCGGAACGCGCGTCCCGTACACGGCGGCGGTCGTCGACCTGGCCGAGGGCCCGCGGATGATGACCGAGGTGGTGGACTCGGGGGCGGCGGACCTGCGCATCGGCATGCCGCTGACGGTCACCTTCCGCGAGGCGGCGGACGGCGTGTGGGTGGCGGTCTTCCGGCCGGCGCCGCCGGGGTGAGGTGCGGGCCGCCGCCGACGGTCAGGGCCAGAGCAGCTCGCGGTCCCAGGACCCGTCGGCGGTACGGAAGTACCGCAGGCGGACGTGCCTACGCGCGGCGTCCCCCTGGAAGAACTCCACCTCGACGGGCTCCAGTACGTACCGCGTCCAGGTCGGAGCAGGCGCATCGGGCTCGGCTCCGGCCCGCTCCCAGGAGGCCGCCGAGACCCGCGCCAGCTCCTCGAGGGAGCCGAGCACCTCGCTCTGCCGCCCCGTCAGCGCGGCGGCGAGCGCACCCCGCGAGCGGACCGCCAGGTCCGCCCGGCTCTCCTCGGGCCCGCAGGCGGTGACCCGGCCCCGGACGCGGACCTGGCGTCCCACGGACGGCCAGTAGAACCCGAGCGCGGCCTCCGGCCGCGCGGCCAGCTGCAGGCCCTTGGCGCTGGTGGCGTGCGAGGCGAAGTGCCAGCCGCGCGCATCGACGTCGTGCAGCATCAGGATCCGCACATCGGGCCGCCCGTCGCCGTCCACGGTCGCCAGACTCATGGTGTGCGGCTCCAGCTGCCCCGCGCGCGCGGCATGCACGAACCACTCCCGGAAGAGGGCCAGGGGCTCCCCGGGCGCGGTGTCGGTGTCGAACCCGGGGAGCGGGGAGTCCCACACGCGCAGGGAATGCAGGGTGGAGCGGAAGTCGTCAGGGGTGGCTTCGCTGGTCATGCGGCCTATGGAACAGCAGGGGCGGGGCGGCGGGCCAGTGGATTGGGGGCGGGGTCGGCTGGTGCGGCGGTGGCTTCGGGGCCGGCCCGACACGGAGAGACGATGAGACTGACGGGAAACCCCCATACGCATCTCTGACTCCCGACTGCTCGGCTCCCGCCGTCCCCGAAGCCCCCGCCCCACCAGCCGACCTCATCCACCGACCTCATCCACCGACCTCATCCGCCGCGCTCGCCCACCACCCCCGCCGAATAAATCTCCCGCCCCACCGATGAGTTGCCCGCGCCGCAGCAGTCATCACTACGACACGAACGACGCACCACCCGCCACCCACCACGCACCCGCCACGCACCCACCCCGAGGAGACCCGCCATGGCCGACACCGTCAAGGGCCCCGCCAGCTACTTCCCGTCCATCGAGAAGAAGTACGGACGTCCGATCGGGGAGTGGCAGGAGCTCATCCGGTCCTCGCCGCTGACCAAGCACATGGAGCTCGTCTCCTGGCTCAAGACGGAGCACGGCCTGGGGCACGGTCACGCCAACGCCCTCGTGGCCCACACCCTCGCCGAGGGGAAGTAGCGGACCCCGCCCCCCGGGCGGGGTCCGGTCACCCCCGCCCCAGCAGGATCGTTCCCGACGAGCAGAACCAGCCGCCCGTGCCCGAGGCCAGGGCGACCTGCGGGAGGCGGCCGCCGGGTTTGGTGACCTGGCCCGGGCCCGCCTCGCCGCGGAGCTGGCGGACCGCCTCCACGAGGAGGAACAGGCCGCGCATGCCGGGGTGGCAGGCCGACAGGCCGCCGCCGTCGGTGTTGACCGGGAGCTCCCCGTCGCGCAGCAGGCGGCCCTTCTCCACGAACGCCCCGCCCTCGCCCTTCGCGCAGAAGCCAAGGTCCTCCAGGGTCACCAGGGTCATGTAGGTGAAGGCGTCGTAGATCTCCGCGAGGTCCACGTCCGCCGGGGTGAGGCCGGCCCGCTCGAAGGCGATGCGGCCCGATACGGCCGCCGGGGACACCGTGAAGTCCTCCCACTCCGACATGGTGGTGTGGGATACGGACGTGCCCGCCCCCAGGATCCAGACGGGGGCCTTGGCGGTGTCCGGGACGTAGTCCTCCGCGGCCAGGAGCACCGCGCACCCGCCGTCCGAGCGGATGCAGCAGTGCAGCTTGGTGAAGGGGTCGGCGATCATGTCGCCGCCGAGCACGTCCTCGACGGTGATGGGGTCGCGGAACATGGCGTCCGGGTTCGTGGCCGCGTTCGCGCGGGCCTGTACGGCCACCGAGGCGAGCTGTTCCAGCGTCGTCCCGTACTCGTGCATGTGGCGGCGGGCGGCCATGGCGTACTTGGAGATCAGCGTGTGGCCGTACGGGACCTCGAACTGCAGCGGTCCCCGCGCTCCGAAGGAGAGGTTGGACGTGCGGCGCCGCGCCTTGATGTCCGCCCGGGCCGTGGATCCGTAGACCAGGAGCACGGCGTTGGCGTGCCCGGCGGCGATCGCGTCCGCCGCGTGGGCGGCCATGACCTCCCAGGTCGAGCCGCCCACGGAGGTGGAGTCGACCCAGGTGGGGCGCAGCCCCAGGTATTCGGCCACCTCGACCGGCGCGAGCGTGCCGAGGCCGGCCGAGGCGAAGCCGTCGATGACGGAGCGGTCCAGGCCGGAGTCGGCGAGGGCGCGCCGGGCGGCCTGTGCGTGCAGGGCGTAGGGGGTGGGGCCGTCGACCCGGCCGCAGTCCGAGAGGGCGACGCCGACCACCGC
Source organism: Streptomyces sp. NBC_01232 (assembly GCF_035989885.1). Lineage (GTDB taxonomy): Bacteria > Actinomycetota > Actinomycetes > Streptomycetales > Streptomycetaceae > Streptomyces. Next base: position 3,760,749 of record NZ_CP108518.1, on the reverse strand, counting down.
GACCCTCCGGCGGGGTTGGGACGTGGCTCCAGGTGTGAGTCCAGGCATGGGGGAACGGTATATCTGACGGCACGTCAGATGCTAGACCCCGCCCCGCGGCCCACCCCGCCTCTCCGCGCAACCCGCCCCCGTCGCCCCCTGTGCATCTGCTTCCGCCGGGCCTAACATGACGGCCCGTCAGATATTCCCCCAGCTGTTGCTGGGAGGTGCCCCCAGGAGGAGCCAGACGATGGATGCCGCCTTCACCGCGGAGCAGGACGAGATACGCCGGACCCTGCGCGAGATCCTGGGCAAACGCTGCGGCCCCGACGAGGTCAAGGCTGCCGTCCGTACCGCCGCCGGGCATGACCGTGAGCTGTGGCAGCAGCTTGCCCGGGAGCTCGGGCTGCCGGGCATCGCCGTCGCCGAGGAGTACGGAGGCGTCGGCTGCGGCCCCGCCGATCTGGCCCTGGCCTGCGAGGAGACCGGGCGGGCGCTGCTGCCCTCGCCGCTGCTGGCCACCGCCGCGCTGTGCGTGCCGCTGGTCACCGCCCTCGGTACGGGCGCCCAGCGCTCCGCGCTGCTCCCGCCGCTGGCGACGGGCGGGCTGACCGCCGCCCTCGCCGTCAGTGGCCCGGCGCTGGCCACCGCCCTCGCGCTGACCGGCGAGGACGCCTCCGGGCAGTGGTCCGGCGGCGGCCGCGCCGGCGGGGTCCAGGCCCGCGCCGACGCCGCCGGGGGCGGCTGGCGGCTGTACGGCGAGGCCGTTCAGGTGCTGGACGGGCACAGTGCCGGGCTGTTGCTGGTCGCCGCACACACCGGCGGCTTCGCGCGCAGCCGCACGCTGCTGTTCCTCGTGCGCGAGGACGCGCCCGGGCTCGTACGGACCCGGCAGGCCGTGCTCGACGAGACGCGCCCGCAGGCCAGGATAGAACTGCGCGACGTTCCGGCGGAGTTGCTCGGCGATGAAGGGGCCGATGTGCTCGGCGCCCTCGCGGCCACCGGGCGTACCGCCTCCGCCGTCCTGGCCGCCGAGGCGGTCGGCGCGGCCGGGCGGGCGCTCGCCAGGACCGTCGAGTACGTACGCCAGCGCGAGCAGTTCGGCCGGGCGATCGGGTCCTTCCAGGCGGTCAAGCACCGGCTCGCGGACCTGTACGTACAGGTACAGGCGGCCCGCTCGGCGGCCTACTACGCCGCCTGGGACCCGGATCAGGGCGGTCTCGCGCTCGCCCAGGCCCTGGAGGCCCTGCGGGTGACCGCGGGTGAGGCGATCCAGCTGCACGGCGGCATCGGCTTCACCTGGGAGCACGACGCGCACCTCTACTTCAAGCGGGCGGCGGCCGACGAGCTGCTGTTCGGCCCGGTCCACCGGCTGCGGGCGCACGCCGCCGACCGTGCGGGCCTGTTCGCGGATCCGGCCGCGGCCGCGCCGCAGCCGCAACGTCCCGCTTCGGCTGCGCCCACCCCCACACCCCCGCCCGCACAAGAGAAGGTGGCCGTCTGATGGCTCCCGGCGTCAAGCTGATGCAGAAGGTCTCCTCGACCATGCTCTTCGCCAAGATCGCGCCGCACTTCATCCCCGCCATGGACAAGGCGGTGCACAGGCTGACCCGCGGCAGGGTCATCCTCAGCGCCCAGATGCTGCCGGGCGTGATCCTCACGGCCAAGGGTGCCAGGACCGGGGAACCGCGCACGACCCCGCTCGCCTGCATGCCGGAGGACGGCGGCACGACGTGGATCCTGATCGGCTCCAACTTCGGCCGGCCCGGGCACCCGGCGTGGACCGGAAACCTGCTCAAGCACCCGGACGCGGACGTGAGTTGGCAAGGCCGGGACATCCCCGTCCGGGCCCGGCTGCTGGCGGGTGAGGAACGCGCGGAGGCGTGGCAGGCGGTGCTGAGGTTCTGGCCGCCGTACGCGACGTACCAGGCGCGCATCGAGCGCGAGATCCGGCTGTTCCGCCTGGAGCGTCGCTGATCGCAGGCGCGATCAGGCGTTGTCAGGTGTAGTCGGACGTTGTCTTGTGTGGTCGGGCATGGGGCGGGCACAGGGAGCGGAGGAGCGGGCACGGGTCGGGCACGGTCGGCGGGCCCCTGGAGAGCGTCCGGGGGTCCGCCGCTACTTCGTCGGCTTCTTGCCCGTGATGCCGAGGTGGACGAGCAGCGCCAGGTTCGGCCTGAGCTCGGCCTGCTTGACGCCCCAGGCCTGGAAGCCCTTCTGGTGCGAGGCGACCGCGGCCAGCATCGCGACCAGCGAACCGGCCATCGCCGCGGGGCTCACGTCCTTGTCGACCTTGCCCTTGGCCTGGAGCTCCTTCATCGATTCCGTGAGGGAGTTGGTGACCGAGTTCAGGATCTTCATGCGGATCTTGTAGAAGCGCTTGTCGCCCTCGGCCGCGCCGAGGTCGACGACCCGCAGGATCGCGTCGTTGCGGCGCCAGAACTCGAGGAAGCCTTCGACGAGTTCCTCGGCGGCGGCCCACCCGGACTTGCCGACCCAGGTCCGGCCCTCGACGAGCGACGTCAGCTGCGCGCCCTCGCTGGCCATTTGTTCGGCGATCTCCAGGACGGCGCCCTCGACGTCCGGGAAGTACTGGTAGAAGGTCGCGGGGGAGGTACCGGCCTTGCGGGCGACGTCGATCACCTTGACGTCGCGGTACGGCGAGGAGCTGAGCATCTCGCTGAGGCAGTCGAGCAGCTTCTGCCGCGTCGCCTGGCCGCGCCGGCCGGCGACACGCCCGTCGACGGTGCGTACTTGTCCTGTCATGCCGTCAGCTTACCGAGGGGTGATCGGCGCGCTATTCGGCCGCCTGCAAATGGGGTTACGGGGTCCCTGGCCTGGGCGGAAGGCGGAGTCGGGTGATCAAGGAGGCGCATTCAGGCCGGGAGACCGGTCCTGTGCGCCCCCTGCGCGCCCCCTGTCCGGTCGTCGGCGAGCCGCAGCCCCGCACCGGTCGCCCCCGGGCCACGGGCCCGGGCGTGTCGCCCGGTTCCGCGAGGTTTCCCCCGAATAGTCTTATCAACAGGCTGTGGACAAGTTTTCGGGCAGATCATGGCTGGGAGAGGTGGGAGGGTACACACCCCCGCACAACGGAAGGAAACGGGCCCATGGCCGCATTCGCGGAAGGCGCACCCTGCTGGGTGGACGCCTCGCTTCCGGACATCGAGGCGGGCAAGCGCTTCTACGGCGAGCTCTTCGGGTGGACCTTCACCGAAGGGGCGGGCGCCGAGTACGGCCACTACACCCAGGCCTACAGCCGCGGCCGCAACGTCGCCGCCCTCGCCCCCAAGCCCGACGGCCGCATGCCCACCGTCTGGGGGATCTACCTCTACACCACCGACGCGTACGCCTGCGCGCAGCGCATCCGCGCCGCCGGCGGCCAGATGGTCATGGACCCGATGCCGGTCGGCCCGTACGGCACCGCCGCGATGGCAGCCGACCCCGGCGGCGCCGTGTTCGGCCTGTGGCAGCCCGGCACCCACCACGGCTTCGACGTCCAGCAGGAGCCGTACTCGTACTGCTGGAGCGAGGTCTACACACGGGCCCGCGACGCCGTCGACGTCTTCTACGCCAAGGTCTTCGGCTACGTCCCCCAGGACCAGGACGACGCCGGGGTGGAGTACCGCATCTGGTCCCCGCCCGGCCGCGCGCCCGGCACGGAGACCGCCGTCCTGGGCCGCAGCCTGATCACCGACGCCTTCCCGGAGATCATGCCCGCGCACTTCCTCGCCTACTTCGCCGTCCCGGACTGCGATCAGTCGGTCGCCACGGTGCAGCGGCTCGGCGGCCGGGTCACCGCCGACCCCTTCGACACCCCCTACGGCCGGATCGCGGTCGTCGCCGACAATCAGGGGGCGGTCTTCGGACTGCTCTCGGAACCCCGGACGAAGCCTGACGCGTAGGCCTTCCCGGACGGACCGCCGAGCAGATCACACCGCCCTCCTCGACGTGCCGGGGCCGGACCGGGTCCGGGCCTGACAGAATCGGGGTTGCTCGACCCGGGTGGCGCCCGGGGTGAGACGCTGCACGGGGCAGGGCCCCGTGCCGGTGGAAGCGGGCCCGGTGAGTGGCCCGTACGGGGATGGGTGTGGAGGCGAGTGGTGGAGCAGCTGACGCAGCACGACCCGAGACGGATCGGCCCCTTCGAGGTGCTGGGACGGCTCGGCGCCGGCGGCATGGGGCTGGTCTATCTCGCGCGGTCCGCTTCCGGACGGCGGGTCGCGATCAAGACGGTGCGCACCGAGCTCGCCGAGGACCAGCTCTTCCGCGTGCGCTTCACGCGCGAGGTGGAGGCCGCCCGCGCCGTGTCCGGCTTCTACACCGCGGCCGTGGTCGACGCCGACCCGCGTGCCGCCGTGCCGTGGCTGGCGACCGCGTACGTCCCGGCGCCCTCCCTGGAGGAGATCGTCAACGAGTGCGGGCCCATGCCCGCCCAGGCCGTACGGTGGCTCGCGGCCGGTATCGCCGAGGCCCTGCAGTCCATCCACGGCGCCGGCCTGGTCCACCGCGACCTGAAGCCGTCCAATGTGCTCGTCGTCGAGGACGGCCCGCGCGTGATCGACTTCGGTATCGCGAGCGGGGTCTCCAACACCCGCCTGACCATGACGAACGTCGCCGTCGGCACCCCCGCCTACATGTCGCCCGAGCAGGCGAAGGACTCGCGCAGCGTCAAGGGCGCGTCCGACGTCTTCTCGCTCGGCTCCACCCTCGTCTTCGCCGCCACCGGGCACCCGCCGTACCACGGGGCGAACCCGGTGGAGACGGTCTTCATGCTGCTGCGCGAGGGCCCGAACCTGGAGGGGCTGCCGGCCGAGCTGCGGCCGCTGATCGACTCCTGCATGCAGATGGACGCCACGCTCCGGCCCACCCCGGCCGACCTGCAGGCACAGCTCGCCCCGCACCTGTTCGACGGCGGTGACGACAGCGGGACCGCCTCCGCGTGGCTGCCGGCGCGGGCCGTCGCGATGATCGAGGCCCGGCGCGCGGGGCACCGTACGCCGCCCGCCCCCGTGGTGCCGGCGCCCGGCCCGGGCTCCGGGGGCCGGGGAGCGGCCTCCGAGGCCGCCACGCACCGCCGCCCGCGCGGGGTCGACTCCTGGGTGGACCCGCGGACCGGCCAGGCCGTCCCGCAGCGCCCGCACCACCCGCCGATGTCCCCGGTGCCCTCGGGCGAGCCCGTGCGACTGGGCGGCTCGCCCGTGCCGATCGGGCCCGGTCCCCGCGCGACCGCCGCGGCCCCGGCCGCGCACGCCTCGTCCTCCGCCGCGGATTCGGCGACCGGCTGGATCCGCCCGCCCGGCGGGTCGGTGGCCACCCCCTCCGCGGTGCAGCCCGTACCGAGCCCCGGGCCGTCCCCGGACAGCGGCCGCTGGCGACCGTGGCGCTTCCGCATGTCCAACGAGGTCTGGGGCACCCCGACCGTCGCCGGGAACCTGCTCTACGTGACCTCCTTCGAGGTCCACGCGCTGGACGTGGCGAGCGGCCGCCGCCAGTTCAAGACCCGCGACGTCGCCTGGTCGATGGCGGTCGCCGACAACCGGATCCATGCCTCCGACGGCCCCTCCCTGTACGCGCTCGACGCCGGCGACGGCTCCGAGCGCTGGCGGCTGTCCACCGACGCCTGGGTGTACGCGCTGCGCGCCGAGCGCGGCACGGTCGTCACCGCCACGCGCGGGGGCGGCGTACAGGGCCGTGAGGCCTCCAACGGCCACAAGCTGTGGGAGCTGACCGGCGCGCAGAGCGACTTCGAGACCGCGGAGGCGGCCCCCGTCCTGCACGACGGCACGGTGTACGTGTGGCAGGACGCGCGGCTGCGCGCGCTGGACGCCCGGACCGGCCGAGAGTCCTGGTCGTACCCGGTCGGTGACGCGGCCTCCTGCGGCAACGTGCCGGTCCGGGTCACCCCGGCGGCGGACGGGAACGTCTACGTGGCCGCCGGTACCCGGGTGATCTCGGTGGACCGGGCCTCGGGCCGGGTCCGCTGGCACTTCGAGGCCCCCGCGGTCTTCCTGGCGCCCCCGGCCTTCGCGCCGGGCGCGGCCGTCACGGGCGGCGGGGTCTACCTCGTCGACTACCTGGGCACCGTCTACGCCCTCGACGCGGCCACCGGCCAGGACCGCTGGCGGATCGCGACGGAGGCACGGCAGTCCTCGGACCCGGTGGTCGTCGCGAACGGCAACGTCCACCTGGGCGCGGGCAGCGCGCTGTACACGCTCGACGCGGTCACCGGCACTCCGAAGTGGCGGTTCGCGGCGGGCGGCGAGATCACCGGCCTCCCGGCGGTCGCGGACGGCCGCGTGCACTTCGGTTCGGCCGACCACTGCCTGTACACGCTGGACGCGGCGGGCGGCCAGCTGCGCTGGAAGCTGGCCACCGGCGGCGAGATCACGGGCGCCCCGGTGGCGGACGCCGGAGTGGTCTACGCATGCAGCAAGGACCGCTGCGTGTACGCCCTGGACGCGGCGAAGGGCACGGGCACCCGGACGAGCGGCTGACCTGCCCGGAGGCGGGGCTGCGGCCCCGCCGGGTAGCGCACTGCACCGGGAGTGACAGGATGGACCCCATGAGCAACGTCTACTTCGACATCACCATCAACGGCGCCCCCGCCGGCCGCATCGTCTTCGCCCTCTTCGACGAGGTCGTCCCGAAGACGGCGCGCAACTTCCGCGAGCTGTGCACCGGCCAGAACGGCTACGGCTACGCCGGCTCGGGCTTCCACCGCGTCATCCCCCAGTTCATGCTGCAGGGCGGTGACTTCACCAACCACAACGGCACCGGTGGCAAGAGCATCTACGGCGAGAAGTTCGAGGACGAGAACTTCCAGCTGAAGCACGACCGCCCGTACCTGCTGTCGATGGCGAACGCCGGCCGCAACACCAACGGCTCGCAGTTCTTCATCACGACGGTCGTCACCTCGTGGCTCGACGGCAAGCACGTCGTCTTCGGCGAGGTCGTCTCGGGCCAGGAGCTCGTGGACCAGATCGAGGCCCTGGGCTCCCAGTCCGGTGCCCCCAAGGGCAAGGTCGAGATCGCGGCCTCCGGCGTCGTCGACGCCGCCTGATCCCCACCCGCCAGTCAGGCCGGTCGGCCCCGCCCCCTCCGGGGGGCCGGGGCCGCCGCCATGTCCGGGCCGGGTCCCCGTCGGGCACGGAGTCCCGGGGGACGGGTCCCGGACGGCCGTCAGACGGGCGTCGTCGGGGGGAGCGGGCGGTTGGTGCGGGCGGGGCGGCCGCGCATGACGGCTGCGCCCAGGAGGATCAGCGCGCCCGCGCCGAGGGCGTTGGCGAGGCCGTCACCGAGGCCCGAGCTTTCGCCGCCCACCGAGAGGCTGCCGACGGCCTGGCCCTGGCGGACCATCCACAGGATGGTGAAGCCGAGCACGACCACCCCCGCCAGCGCCATCAGCAGCCGCGAGCGGAGCAGCACCGCGCACAGCGTGAGGACCGCGGCGAAGAGGTACGGGAGCAGGACCGAGGCCAGCAGGGCGGAGCCGTGATCGGTGATCCCGGCGGAGGTGAAGAGCTCCTGGACGCGGTAGTCGCGTCCGAGACGGCCGTCGTACCAGGCACGGAAGGGGCTCCAGACGGCGGCCGCCGCTCCGATCAGACCCATCAGGGAGCCGAGTACGTTGCGGAGCATGCCCGGCCCTCCGGGATAGGGGTCTCGGTCCCGACGCTACGCCCGGCCCCCGCGGCCCGCACGCCAGGACCCGGGGCCGATCGGGTCCCCGTACGCCCGATGCGGGGTGCGACGCGCCTGGTAGCGTGACGCGCCGTTGTCCCCGGGGGAGAGGTTCGGGCCATGGCGGCTGGACGTCGTATCAGGTTCACCGCGGTGCTGGTGGCGGTCGTGTTCGCACTGACCGGCTTCTCCTCGCACGGCGGAAGCAGCAGCAGCGGGAGCGGTGGCAAGAGCGGCAGCAAGAGCAGCAGCAAGAGCAGCGGCGGCGGGTGCTCCAGCTCCAAGAGCAAGAAGAAGAGCCACCGGAGCGGCAGCAGCAACAGCACGGCCACGGCCGCCGCGTCGCCCTCCCGGAGTGCGAGCGGTGCCCCGGCCACGGCCGTGGTGGTCACCTGCGTCGGCGGCACCCCGCCGGTCACCACGATCAGGCTCACCTCGAACCTGGACCGCAGGGCGACCTTCGTGGTGAACCTGTACCGGGAGGGCGCGGGCGGCGCCGTCGTCGAGTCGACCGAGGTCAGGGCGACTCTGGAGGCCCGTGAGACCCGTACGGTCGAGGTGGCGCTCAAGGAGCCCTCGCGCGCGGGCGAGGTCACCACGTGCAGGCTCGACCGGCCCGTCGAATCGTCCGGCACCGGGACGCCGGGCCCGGCGTCGACCACGTCGGACGGCTCCGGGCCCACGCCGAGGGCCACGCCCAAGTCCACCCCGAAGAAGCCCGGCCCGAAGTCCACGCGCAAGCCCTGAGGCCCGGCCCGCCGGGCGGGTCAGCGCAGCCTGTGCTCCGTACCGGGCCTTCGCGAGGCGAACAGTTCCGCCTGCCGCTCCGGCGCCAGGTTGCCCAGCGCGATCAGCGCCGGGGCCTGCGCCAGGGCCTGCTGGAGCGCGGCCTGTTTCGCCGACCACAGGGCCCGTACGGTGCCCTGTACGGCTTCTGTCGGGAAGCCGGCCAGGGTTTCCGCCGCCCGCAGGGCCGCCGGGAGCAGCGCGTCCGGCGCGGTCAGTTCCGAGACGAGCCCGATCTCGTGGGCCCGGCGCGCGGAGAGCCGCTCGGCCGTGCCCATGAGGGACATCCGGGCCGCCTCGCCGAAGGGCATGCGCTGCGCCATGTAGACGGCCTCGTAGGCGCTGACCATCCCGTAGGCGGTGTGCGGGTCGAAGAAGGTGGCGGTGTCGGAGGCGATCAGGAACTCCGCCTCGCCCAGCAGGTAGAACGCCCCGCCGCAGGCCATGCCGTTGACGGCGGCGACGACCGGCTTCCACAGGTCGCCCGCCTTGGGGCCGATGGCGATCAGCGGGTCGTCGGCCGAGTAGGGCGAGGCGGGCTGCGGAACGTCGACGCCGCGGTCGATGCCGGTGCAGAAGGCGGCGCTGCCGGCGCCCGTCAGCACCACCGCCCGCACTTCCTCGGCGAACCGGAACTCCCGCCATACCGCGCTCAGTTCGGCCGCGGTGGCCAGGTCGACGGCGTTGTGACGGTGTTCCCGGTCGAGGGTGACGACCGCGACCCCGGTCGCCTTGTCCCGTTCCACGCGCACGGTCACGACTTCTCCAGGACCCAGCGGGGCACGGCCATGCCGCCGGTCTCGGTGAAGACCACCTGGACGCGGGCGCCGATGCGCAGCCGGCCTGGGTCCACCGAGTCGAGCGGGGCGTCGGCCGAGGTCACCAGGTTCCCGGCGAGCCGGATGTGCGGGGCGTCGGCGAGCTCCACGAGGATCACGTTGTACGGGGCCTGGGCGGCGTAGGCCGGCAGCAGCGGCGGGTGCGGCCGGACGTACGACCAGATGCGGCCGCGGCCGCTCATGCGGCGCCACTCGCTGTCGAAGGACCGGCAGTGCGGGCAGCAGGGGCGGGGCGGGAAGCGCAGCCGGCCGCAGGAGGTGCAGGCCTGGACGCGGAGCTCGCCCCGGGCGGCGTACTCCCAGAAGGGGGCGCCGTCCTCGTCGGGGACGGGCAGCAGCAGCGCGTCCGCCGCGGCGGAGGTGGTGGTCATGGGGTCAGCTCCTCAGCAGGATCGCGGACGTCGGGACTCCCTCGCCCGCCGTCACCAGGCAGGTCGCGGCGTCGGGCACCTGGGCGGTGGAGACGCCGCGCAGCTGTTTGACGCCCTCGTTGATCAGGTTGAAGCCGTGCACGTAGGCCTCGGACAGGCCGCCGCCCCCGGTGTTGATGGGGAGCCGGCCGCCCATCTCCAGGGCGCCGCCCTCGGTGAAGGCTGCCCCCTCGCCGCGTCCGCAGAATCCGTAGCCCTCCAGCGAGAGCGGGATCAGCGGGGTGAAGGCGTCGTAGATCTGGGCGACGTCCACGTCCTGGGGTCCGAAGTCGGCCTGCTTCCACAGGTGGCGGGCGGCGGTCCAGGCGGGCCCGGACAGGGGGTCGTCGTTCCAGTAGTTGACCATGCCGTGGTGCTGGGCGGGCAGGCCCTGGGCTACGGAGTGCACGTAGACGGGCTTCTGGCGGCAGTCGCGGGCACGCTCGGCGGAGACGATCACGCAGGCGAGCGCGCCGTCGGTCTCCAGGCAGTTGTCGAAGAGGCAGAGCGGGTCGCTGATCATGCGGGAGGTCATGTACATCTCACGGGTCAGCGGGCGTTCGTACATCATCGCGGCCGGGTTGGCGTTGGCCCGGTTGCGGCAGGCCATGGCGACGTTGAAGAGGTGGTCGCGGGTGGCGCCGTACTCGTGCATGTAGCGGCGGGCCAGCATGCCGATCTCGTCGGCGGGGCGCAGCAGGCCGAAGGGTCTGGTCCACTGGCCGGGGGTGGGCAGCTGGACGGCGGTGTTCTTCCAGGGGCGGGGGCCCGAGCCGCGCTTGCGGGAGCGCCAGGCGACGCCGACGGTGGCCTGGCCGGTGGCGACGGCGGAGGCGAGGTGGCCGACGGTGGCGCAGGAACCGCCGCCGCCGTAGCCGATCTTGGAGAAGAAGGTCACGTCGCCGGCGCCTATGGCCTTGGCGACCTCGACCTCGTCGGTCTCCTCCATGGTGTACGAGGAGAAGGCGTCGACCTCGGACGGCTCTATGCCGGCGTCGGCGAGGGCCGCCAGGATGGCCCGGCAGGCGAGTTCCTTCTCGGACTGGGGCAGTTGTTTCGCGAAGGCGGTCTGGCCGATGCCGACTATCGCCGTCGCGTCCTTGAGCGTTGCAGCCATCGCCACCTCCGGGGTGCGCCAGTACTGACAGCCGCGAAGGCTACAGCTAATCTGACGGATAGTCAGCTACTGGGTCTGCGGGAAGGTGGCACGCATGGGCGACTACGGGCGCGACGACCGGAACGACCTCCGGCACGGCGACCGGCGCGAGGACGTACGCGGAGACCTGCGCTGGGGCAGCATCGCCGGGCTGGTCCGGGCGGCAGCGGCACAGTACGCCGACCGCGAGGCCGTCGTCGACGGGCGCGCCCGGATCAGTTACACGCAGCTCGGCGAACGCGTCGAGCGCGCCGCGGCCGCCTGCATCGCCGCCGGGACCGAGCCCGGCGACCGGGTCGCCGTCTGGGCGCCCAACACCCTGGAGTGGATCGTCTCCGCCCTCGGCGCCGTCTCGGCGGGCGCCGTGCTCGTCCCCCTCAACACCCGTTTCAAGGGCGCGGAGGCCGCGTACGTCCTGGAACGCAGCCGGGCCCGGCTGCTCTTCGTCACCGGCACCTTCCTCGGCACCTCCTACGTCGCCTCCCTGCGCCGCGCCGCCGCCGAGGGCTCCGGCACCGGCCCGCTGCCCGGACTGCCGCACCTGGAACAGGTCGTCGTCCTCTCCGACGACGCCCCCGACTCCTTCCGCACCTGGAAGGACTTCCTCGCGGGCGGGGACGGCGTACCGGCCGCGGCGGTGCGCGAACGCGCCGCCGCGATCCGCCCCGAATCCCCCTCCGACATCATCTTCACCTCCGGCACCACCGGCAGCCCCAAGGGCGCGGTCATCACCCATGCCCAGTCGCTGCGCTGCTACGACGTGTGGAGCGAGCTCGCCGGACTGCGCGAGGGCGACCGCTACCTGATCGTGAACCCCTTCTTCCACACCTTCGGCTACAAGGCAGGGATCATCGCCTGCCTGATGCGCGGGGCCACGATGGTCCCGCAGCCCGTCTTCAACGTGGACACCGTCCTCGCGAACGTCGCCGCCGAGCGGATCTCCGTACTCCCCGGGCCGCCCACCCTCCACCAGTCGCTCCTCGACCACCCCCAGCGCGCCCACCACGACCTCTCCGCCCTGCGCCTGGTCGTCACCGGCGCGGCCGTGGTCCCGCTCCGGCTCGTCGAGCGGCTGCGCGGCGAGCTGCGCATCGCCACGGTCCTCACCGCCTACGGGCTCTCCGAGGCGAGCGGCATCGTCACCATGTGCCGCCGCGGAGACCCCGCGGAGATCATCTCCGCGACCTCCGGCCGGGCCATCCCGGGCACCGAGGTGGCCATCGTGGACGCGGACGGGCAGCCGCAGCCGGCCGGGCGCACGGGCGAGATCCTGGTCCGCGGCCACCACGTCATGCAGGGCTACTTCGAGGACCCCGAGGAGACCGCGAGGGCGATCACCGCAGACGGGTGGCTGCACACCGGCGACGTGGGGTTCATGGACGGGGACGGGAACCTGCGCATCACCGACCGGATCAAGGACATGTTCATCGTCGGCGGTTTCAACGCCTACCCCGCCGAGATCGAACAACTCATCGGACTGCACCCCGACATCGCGGACGTCGCGGTGATCGGCATCCCGGACCCCCGCCTGGGCGAGGTCGGCAAGGCCTACGCGGTCCGCCGCTCCGGCTCCACCCTCACCGCGGACGACCTGATCGCCTGGTCCCGCCGCGAGATGGCCAACTACAAGGTCCCGCGCGCGGTCGAGTTCGTGACGGAACTCCCCCGCAACGCGAGCGGCAAGATCCTCAAGCGCGAACTGCGCACCGGCTGAGGCGGATTCAGGGGACGAGGCCGCCCAGATCGATGGTCGCGGGGAACGGAACCGCCACCTTGAGCCACTCCCGGTGAATTCCCGTGGCGACGTAGCTCCGGGTGACGGTGTCCAGCTCGTAGACGTGGACGGCGGGACCGCTCTCCTCGTCCTCGACACGCCAGAAGTGGGGAATCCCCGCCTGGGCGTACTTGAAGGGCTTGATGGAGCGATCGCGGTCCGCCGACTCCTCCGACACGACTTCGATCACCAGGGCGACTTCGTCCGGGAGGTACCGGGTGCGGTCGGGGTCGTACGCGACCGTCGCGGCCAGGATGTCCGGTTCGGGGCGGCTCTTCTTGTCGAGTCGGACGGTCATCTCCCGTTCGATCTCGACGCCGTCCGGCGCGGCGTGGCGCAGGCTGAAGGTCAGGTTCTCCACGAGCCGGGAGTGCCAGGACCGCTGCGGGGACATCATGAAGATCAGCGCTCCGTCGATGAGCTCGGTGTGCCGGGGAGCCTGGGGCAGGTGATCGAGGTCATCCGCTTCCCAGCCGCTCGGGCGGGGCGGGAGCATCCATTCGGGGAGCTCGGCGGCCATGGTGTCCTCCAGGGGGTGCTGCTTCAGCCTACTCGGCAGCGCCCTCGCGCACCGGGATACGGCGGCGCGGGCGGGCCCGGCCGGTGACCGCGATGCCCCTCTCCCGAGGGATGCAAAGAATGGTCCCGCGGTCGAAGTCGAACTCCCGGGGAGCGTGACGTGTTGACAGCGGCGGGAATTCCTCGGAACCGGAAAGCGAGTGGGCGGCGCTGCTCGCCGCATACGACCCTCCGCTTCCGGCGGACACCTGGTTCGGCTCCTTGCTCCTGCCGCTGCTCCGGGCCGCCTCCGACGTGCCCACGCTCCGCGGGGTGTACCCGAGCCTCGCCTTGAACTGCCTGGTCGTGCATCGCGGTCGAGTGGGGAGAGCTGATCGAGGTGCTCGCGAGCCGAGGGAACCGCCCGAGCGGTGCCCGCGCGCTACCGGCGGCGGGCCAGGAGGAGCCGCCAGTGGGGGGTGCCGTCCGGGCGGCGGCCGAAGTGGTCCAGGGGGACCGTCTCGACCGTGAAGCCGGCCGCCCGGAGGTCCGTGCGGACCCCGCCGAGCGGGAAGGTGCGGTAGTACATGACGAACGGGGGGCGCCACACCGCGTTGCGCACCCGCATCGCCGCGTCGAAGCCCGTCGTCGCCCACCACACCGGTGAGCCGAGCGGGAGCGGGGCGCCGATCGGGAACGCGAAGAGGCCGCCCTCGCGCAGGGCGGAGTGGATCCCGGCGAAGAGCGCGGGGCGCTCCGACGGGAGGAAGTGCCCGAAGGCCCCGAAGCTGACCGCCAGGTCGTAGCCGTCCGCGAGGGCGGGCGGCAGGGCCCGCGCGTCGGCCCGTACGAAGTCCACGCGCGCACTGTCCGAGCCGTACCGGCGCTCCGCCTCCGCGAGCATGCCCGCGCTGAGGTCGACGCCCGTCACGCGCCCCCGGCACAGCCGGTGCAGCATGGCGATCCCGGCGCCCGTGCCGCAGCACACGTCCAGGCCCGCACCGAAGGTGCCCTCGTACTGGGCGAGGGTCTCCTCGACGGCGTCGAGCATGCGGTCCGGGGTGCGGAAGGGGGTGTGGTCGAACTTCGGCGCGAGGAGGTCGTAGCCCCGCTCGACCGAGGAGAGGCCCTGCACTGCCAGTTCGCGGACGCTCGGCCCGTGGGAGGAGAACACACCCCCAGCCTATGCCGCCACGCACGTGTACGGCGGTCGCGGTGGCTCCCCCTCCGGGCCACCGCGACCGCCGTTCCCCCGTTGAAATCCCCCGTATGTCCTGCGAGCGCTACGGGCGCGGACCGGACGCGTGGTTGTCCAGCGTCTGGATCTCCTCGTCCGCGGCGGCGGCCGGAGCCGCGTCCTTCTCGAGCGGCTTGATCTCGATGCCCGAAGCGTGGTTGTCCAGAGTCTCGATCTCGACGCCCGAGGCGTGGTTGTCGAGCGGCTTGAGGTTCTCGTTCGTCGTCATCGGTTCTCCTGATGGATGGTTAGGGCCGGGCCCGTTCGGCGATTCCCCCGATGACCGCCGAACGGGTAGTCCACCAACCGGCCCGGGCGCCCCCCCGACGCGCCGGGTCGATGCACCTATCGTGTCCGACGGTGATAAACGAACGATGAACGCCGCGTTCAGCCGGCGTCCCCGCAGCTCAGGCGGCGATCTCCGAAGCCAGCAGGGCCTGGACCTCGCCCAGTTCGGTCGACCTCAGCTGCGTGAACACGCTCTCCGCGTCCCGCCAGCACGCCCGCGCCCGGTCCGTCTGCCCCAGCCGCCGCAGCGCCTTGCCGAGCACCGTCAGGACCGTGGCCCGCCGCCACTCCCCGCCGATGCCGCGCAGCGCGATCGCCTGCTCGGCGTGCGAGGCGGCCAGCGTGGGCCGGCGCGCCGCCAGGTGGGCCTCGGCGAGCCGGAAGTGGGTCACGCCCTCCCACAGCGGCTGGCGGTTGTCGTGGAACAGCGACAGCGCCTCCGCGAGCTGCGCGAGGGCCTCGCCGAGCCGGCCCGCCTGGGTGAGGGCGATGCCGAGCGCGTAGCGGCCGTTGGCCAGGCGCAGGCTGAGCCCCATCCGGTCGTAGATGGCGATGCCCTGCTGGGCGAGGTCTATGGCGCTGGGCAGACGGCCCAGTTCCACGTGGATGCGGGAGAGGTTGCACAGGGCGCTGGCCTCGCCGACGTTGTTGCCGTCGGCGCGGAAGTTCTCGATGGCCTCCAGCAGGTAGCGCTCGCCGTCCGTGTGCCGGCCCTGGTAGAGGGCGATGATCCCGCGGTCGTTGGGCGCCCAGCACATGGGCAGCGGGTCGCCGGCCTCGCGGGCGAGCACGGTGGCCCGGGCGGCCTCGTCGTCGGCCTCGGCGAACCGGCCCGCGACCAGGTGGACGTTGGTGAGGGTGGTGCGGGCGCGGCCCTCGGCGTACGGGTCCTTGGCGGCCTGGGCCGCGTCGCGCAGGGCGACGGCGGCGGACTCGTACTGCCGGGAGTTGGCCCCGGACTCGGCCAGGTCCTTCGCCGCCCACAGCAGGTCCACGGCCCGGCGCAGGACCAGCGTCTCGCCGCCCCGTACGGCGGCCTGCCGTACGCACGCCAGCAGCGGGTCGGCCTCGGCGTACAGCCAGTCCAGGGCGGTGCGCGGTTCGGCGAAGACCAGCCCCGGGTAGTGGGTGTCGGACAGGTGCGCGGGCAGCCGGTCGCCGGGGCGCTCCAGGGCGTAGACGCCGGAGGCGGTGGCCAGGTAGAAGTCCAGCAGCCGGTCCAGGGCAGCCTCGCGCCCACTCGGCGGCTGCTCGTCGCGTTCGGCGCAGGCACGCGCGTAGAGGCGTACGAGGTCGTGGAAGCGGTAGCGTCCGGGAGCGGCGGATTCGAGCAGGGAGCAGTCGACTAAGGCCTCGAGGAGGTCCTCGGTGTCGTACTCGGGCAGGTCGAGCACGGCGGCTGCGGCGGACAGCGAGATGTCGGGGCCGTCGGCGAGGCCGAGGAGGCGGAAGGCGCGCTGCTGGGCGGGCTCGAGCTGGCCGTAGCCCAGCTCGAAGGTGGCCTTGACGGCGAGGTCGCCGGCCTGGAGCTCGTCGAGGCGGCGGCGCTCGTCGGCGAGCTTGGCGGCGAGGACGGAGACCGTCCAGGTGCGGCGGGCGGCCAGCCGGGAGGCGGCGATGCGGATGGCGAGCGGCAGGAAGCCGCAGGCGCCGACGACGTTGAGGGCGGCTTGCCGTTCGGCGCGCACGCGCTCCTCGCCGACGATCCGGGTGAAGAGCTGGAGGGCCTCATCGGGGCTCATCACGTCGAGGTCGACGAGATGGGCCCCGGCGAGGCCCGCCATGCGGACCCGGCTGGTGACGAGGGCGGCGCAGCCTGCGGTGCCTGGCAGCAGCGGGCGGACCTGGGCGGCGTCGCGGGCGTTGTCGAGGAGGACCAGGACGCGTCGGCCGTCGAGGGTGGAGCGGTAGAGCGCGGCCCGGTCGGCGGGGGAGTCGGGGATGGCGGTGTCGGGGGTGCCCAGCGCGCGCAGGAAGGAGCCGAGGACGGCCTCCGGCTCGGCGGGGCGGGCCTCGGTGCCCTGGAGGTCGACGTAGAGCTGGCCGTCGGGGAAGTGCGGGCGGGCGGCGTGGGCGACGTGCACGGCGAGGGTGGTCTTGCCGACGCCGCCGATGCCGGCCAGCGCGGAGACGGCCATGACCTGGTCGTGGGCGCCGCCGCCGAGGATGGCGCCCAGCTCGGCGACGAAACTGGAGCGGCCGGTGAAGTCGGGGACGGTCGCAGGCAATTGGGCGGGCCTCACGTGAACGGTCGCGGCGGCCGGGGCCGGGTCCTCGGCGCGGGCGAGATCGGCATCGGCGTTCAGGATGCGCTGCTGGAGCGCGGACAGCTCGGGGCGCGGGTCGACGCCGAGCTCGTCGGCGAGGAGGCGGCGGGTGTCTGCGTAGACGGCGAGGGCCTCGGCCTGCCGGCCGCTGCGGTAGAGGGCGAGCATCAGCAGCTCGCGCAGGCGTTCGCGCAGCGGGTGGGCGGCGGTGAGGGCGGTGAGCTCGGAGACGGCCTCGGCGTGGTGGCCGACCTCCAGGTCGAGGTCGAGACGGGTCTCCAGCAGCTGGAGGCGCCATTCGGCGAGCCGGGTGCGCTCGGTCGAGGCCGCGGGTCCCGGGATCCCGGCGAGGGGCTCGCCCTCCCAGAGGTCGAGGGCGCGGGCGAGGAGCGTACGGGCGAGGGAGCGGTCGCCCGCGGCGCGGGCCGTCTCGGCATCGGCTGCGAGGCTGCGGGCGACGCCGAGGTCGAGGGTGGCGGCGGAGCGCAGCCGTATGGCGTAGCCGCCGGACTCGGTGACGAGCAGGCCCGGGGCGACGACCTTGCGCAGGCGGGAGGCGTACGTACGGATGGTGGCGAGGGCCTGCTGCGGCGGGTCCTCGCCCCAGATGGCGTCGATGAGCTCGGGCGCGGTGGCGGTGCGGCCGTCGCGCAGCAGGAGTACCGCGAGCAGGGCGCGCTGCTGGGGGGTGCCGGAGGGCAGGGCCTCGGCGCCGCGCCAGGCGCGGACGGGGCCGAGGACGGCGAAGCGGGACTCGCCGGGGGCCGCCTCCGCACCCACGGCGGCGGCCGCGGCGGCCGCGGCGTCCGGGGCGGAGGCGGTGGAGGCGGTGGAGGCCGGGGTGGAGCGCGTGGTGGTTCCGCTTCCGGTTCCGCTATCGGTTCCGGTACGGGTTCTGGCGCCTGCCGCGGTCCTAGCGTCCGGGGTGGTGCCCGCGGAGGTGCCTGCAGCGGTGCCCGCGGCGGCGGTTGCCCTCCGCGACACGGACTTGGCCACGGCATCGTCACCCGCCTCGCCCCGCGTCCCGGCGGGACGGGCGACGGGGCGCGCCCCGGTTTCGGGTGCGGCGGCAGCCGTACGGGCCTCGGGGTGTTTCCGCGGGCTCGGGATGGCCGGTACGCCGTCCATCTGTCGTCCCCCTGCCTTCCGTCGGTGTCATGGTCAGTCTGCCCTGTCTCGCGCGTACACGTCAGCCCGTAGTTGACCGATCACGGACCAACTAGCTGACGGTTCGTCAGATCAGCGCTACCGTATGGGTCATGGAGACCTTCCCGAAGATCATCTCGGTGGACGACCACACGGTGGAGCCCCCCCACGTCTGGCGGGACCGGCTCCCGTCCAAGTACCGCGACATCGGGCCCCGAGTCGTCCGCGCCCCGTTGAAGGAAATGACCTTCCTCGGCGGCAAGTTCGCTCCCGTCATGGGGGCCAAGGGCGACGACGGCCCCATCGGCGACTGGTGGGTGTACGAGGACCTGCACCGGCCGCTCACCCGACTCGACACGGCTGTCGGGTACGACCGCGATGAGATCAAGCTGGAAGTCATCACCTACGAGCAGATGCGCCCGGGGTCCTTCTCGGTTCCCGACCGGCTCGCGGACATGGACGTCAACCACGTCCAGTCCGCCCTCTGCTTCCCGACCTTCCCCCGCTTCTGCGGCCAGACCTTCACCGAGGCCAAGGACCGCGAGCTGGGCCTCCTCGGCGTACGGGCCTACAACGACTGGATGGTGGAGGAGTGGTGCGGCCCCGACGCCCGCGGCCGTCTGATCCCCCTCACCCTGATCCCGCTCTGGGACGCCCGTCTGGCCGCCGCCGAGGTCCGCCGCAACGCCGCACGCGGCGTGCGCGCGGTCGCCTTCTCCGAGATACCCCCGCACCTGGGCCTCCCCTCCATCCACACGGACGACTGGGACCCCTTGCTGGAGGCGTGCAACGAGACCGGCACGGTCATCGCCATGCACATCGGCTCCTCCTCCCGCATGCCGTCCACCTCCGCGGACGCCCCGCCCGCGGTCGGCTCCACCATCACCTTCGCCAACTGCTGCTTCTCGATGGTCGACTGGCTGATGAGCGGCAAGTTCGAGCGCTTCCCCAACCTGAAGATCATGTACGCGGAGGGCCAGATCGGCTGGATCCCGTACATCCTGGAGCGCGCGAACGTGGTCTGGGAGGAGAACCGGGGCTGGGGCGGGGTCGCGGACAAGGTGCTGCGCCCGCCGTCGGAGCTCTTCGCCGAGCACGTCTTCGGCTGCTTCTTCGACGACGCGTTCGGCCTGAAGAACCTCGACTCGATCGGTGTCGCCAACGTCCTGTACGAGACGGACTACCCCCACTCGGACTCGACCTGGCCCAAGTCCCGCGAGGTCGGCGAGGCCCAGATGGGACACCTGGCGCCGGACGTGGTGGACCGCATCGTGCGCGGCAACGCGATCGACCTGCTCGGCCTCACGGCGGACGGCCTGTGGGCGGGGCCGGGGGGCGTGACCGCGCGCCCGTAGGACGAGGGGCTTCCCCCGCAGGGGGAGGGAGGGATCGTGCCGACGCCGGATCCGGGGAGGGAGCCGGTTCGGTGAGGCCGGGTCCAGGCGGGTGAGGCCGGGACCGCCACACCGAACCGAGCCCGCCGGAGGATCCCGTGCCGCCCCCGCGGCAGACCTCGCCGTCCAGCCGCCACCCCGCCCGCGCACACCTGGCCGGGTCACGCGGCCGGCGGCAGCCCCGAGGGTTCGTCCCGGCGCGCGGCCGGGAGTCGGCCTAGCATCGGGCCGTGCCCCGACTCCAGTTGCTCCGCCTCGACCACGCCCCGGCCCTGCTCGCGTTCGAGCGGGAGAACCGGGCCTACTTCGCCGCCTCCGTGCCCGACCGCGGCGATCAGTACTTCGACCGCTTCGACGAGCGGCACGCCTCGCTGCTGGCCGAGCAGGCCGCCGGGCTGTGCTTCTTCCACGTGCTGGTGGAGGACGACGGCGAGATCGTGGGCCGGGTCAACCTCGTCGACGCGGCCGACGGTTCGGCCGAGCTCGGGTACCGGATCGCGGAGCGCGCCGCCGGCCGGGGCCTGGCGACGGCCGCGGTCCGCGAGGCCCGGGGCCTCGCGGTCGCGCAGTACGGACTGACCGGGCTGCGCGCGGTCACCACGCTCGACAACCCCGCTTCGCGCGCAGTGCTGGCCCGTACCGGATTCGTACCCGTCGGCGAGATCGATCTGGACGGCCGTCCGGGCCTGCGCCTCGTATGTGATCTGCAGGCCGGACCCGTGTGAGGAGGGGGCCGGAAGCCGTCCGCGTTCTTGCAACCGCACCTGCCGCCGGGGCATGCTTCGCCAGGGTGAAGCGGAAGGATGATCATGCCGGTGGACAAGCGGACCGTCGTGACGGCGGTGCTGTGCGCGATGGCGGCTCTGGGGGCGTCGGCCGCGGTGGCCAAGCTCGCGCCGCCACCCGAAGGGGTCCCGCCCGTACGCGCGAAAGCCGCGCCGTCCGCTTCGCCGACGGGACCGTCGTCGCGATCGCAAGCCGCGAAGCCCCAGCTCACCCCGCTCCCCGGCACCACCCTGCCGCCGGCCGTCACCCCGCCGCCCGGCGGGCCCGCAGCCTTCACCGGGGCCCTGTTCACCGACGGCCTGGACAGTGACCACTTCTGCACCGCCACCGTGGTGAGCAGCCCCGGCCGGAACCTGATCATCACTGCCGGGCACTGCCTGCTCGAGGGGGACCAGAGCGGCGGCAGCGCCGTCTTCGCCCCCGCCTACGCCAACGGCTTCGCCCCGTACGGCACATGGAAGATCGAGCAGGTCTTCGAGGACGACCGCTGGGCCGAGGGCACGGACGACGACTACGACCTCGCCTTCGCGCGCCTCGCCCCGGACGACAAGGGCCGCACCATCGAGGACGTGACCGGCGCGGCCGTGCTCGACACCAGCGGCCGCGCGGGCGAGGAGGTGACCGTGACCGGTTACCCCGCCGACCGCAAGATCCCCCGCACCTGCACGTCGGTCGCCGTCCGCGAGAGCGCGACCCAGCAGCGCTTCGACTGCGCCGACTTCCCGGGCGGCACCAGCGGCAGCGCGTGGATCGCCCGCGACGGGAAGATCGTCGGCATCCTCACGGGCGGGGAGACGGACGACGTGTCGACCAGCACGGTCCTCGGCGAGTACGCGGCCCAGCTGTACACCAAGGCCACCGCCAAGACCGCAACCACCAAGGCTCAGGCGGGCTAGGCCGTCCCTTCCGGATCCTGTCGGCCGAGCCCGCGTTGTCCTCGGTCTTCAACGTCAGGTGGGGAGCCGGAGTCGTAGGCGGGCGAGGGTGACCAGGGCTTGGCAGTGGCCGGCCCGTCGCCCCGGGACAGTGCTCGGTGGAGTTCGGTCCCGGCCGCCGTCCACGCTCCCGCGGGCGGACGGTACCCTCCCGCTCAGCGGAAAGGGCAGGGCGTTCCGCGCCACCTCGGCCGTACGAAATCGGCCACGTCAGGGAGGTCCCACCGCATGAACCCGTATCTGCGCACCCCTACTGCTCTGACCGTGCTGGCGCTCGCCGCCACCCTCACCGCCTGCGGCACCACCGAGGAGGTCAGCTCGAGCGGGAGCAACAGCGTCACGATCGGCCTGCTGCTCCCCGAGAACGAGACCGCGCGGTACGAGAAGTTCGACAAGCCGCTGATGGAGAAGAAGGTCTCCATGCTGACCCTCGGCAAGGGCAAGGTGGTCTACGCCAACGCGATGGGGGACGCGGCCAAGCAGAACGCCCAGGCCGACGCGATGATCGAGAGCAAGGTCGATGTCCTGGTCGTCGACGCGGTGGACTCCAAGGCGATCGCCGGCGCGGTGGCGAAGGCCAAGGCGGCGGGCATCCCGGTCGTCGCCTACGACCGCCTGGCCGAGGGCCCGGTCGATGCGTACGTCTCCTTCGACAACGAGGACATCGGCCGCCTCCAGGGCAAGACCCTGCTGGATTCCCTGGGCGACAGAGCCAAGAGCGGGAAGATAGTCATGATGCACGGCGCCCTCACGGACCCGAACGCCGCCCGCTACAAGGACGGCGCCCGCGCCGTCCTCGAGGGCAAGGTGAACATCGGCAAGGAGTACGACACCGCCGAGTGGAAGCGGGAGAACGCGAGCGCCAACATGTCGGCGGCGATCTCCGCACTCGGCAAGGACAAGATCGTTGGCGTCTATTCCGCCAACGACGGCATGGCCGGCGGAATCATCTCCGCCCTCAAGGCCGCCGGTGTCTCCCCCCTGCCGCCGGTCACCGGTCAGGACACCGAGCTCGCCGCCGTGCAGCGGATCGTGGCGGGCGAGCAGTTCATGAGCGTCTACAAGCCCTACTCCCGCGAGGCCGAGGCCGCGGCCGAGATCGCCGTCCTTCTCGCCCAGGGCGACAGGATCGACGGAGTCATCAACCAGGTGGTCAGCAGCCCCACCACCAAGCGAGTCCCCTCCGTCCTCATCCTCGGCGTGTCCGTGACCCGCGACAACATCAGGAGCACCCTGGTCCTTGACAACGTTTTCACCGTCGACGAGATCTGCACCGAGGCCCTCAAGGCCACTTGCGACGCGATCGGTCTGGAATAGGGCGCAGGCGGGCGGGGCTCCGCCCCCGCCGCCGGCACTTGCTCCGAGCGGAGTCCCCGGAGAGGGGCCGACCGGCCCAGGACAGGGGCCGCCCCCTAGGCCAGCAGCCCCAGGTGGACCGGCTCCGTCCGGGCGTCGGCCAGGAGATCCGGCAGGCGCGGGGGCCACAGGGGTTCGCCCAGGGTGGCCAGGCGCTGCGGGGTGAGCCACTGCCAGTGGATGCCGGGGGCTTCGAGCACCGGCTCGCGGTGGGGGCCCGTGGTGACGTAGATGTGCTCGTGCTGGCGGACGGGGATCCCCTGGTGCGTGAAGTCGTGCTCCCAGGTGCAGAGCAGCCGCTCGGGCTCCAGGTCGGTCCACCCGGTCTCCTCGCGCAGCTCCCGCCGCACGCAGTCCTCGGGGCTCTCGCCGGGATCGATGCCGCCGCCGGGCGGCAGCCAGTGGATGCCCACCTCCACGTTGTCCTCGCGGAAGAGGAACACGGACCCGGCGGGGGACAGGATGACAACGCGCGCTGCGTGACGTGGAGTTCGCATCATCGATTCAATGTACGCCGGTGATCGGTTCCGGGGGATGGGCTTGCACCTGGGCTTTTACCGCTGTTTGCCCGCCCCGTCCCCCGGAACCGCCCGGGTGCCGACTGCCGGTGCCGACCGTCGGCGCCGGGCATCAGCTCCGACCGCCGACCCGCCGACCCGCCGACCCGCCGACCCCGGCCCCCGGTCCGCTACGCCGCCGCCAGCGCCAGCGTCGGCGACAGTCCGGCCGCGCGCACCGCCGGGTAGAGCCCGGCCAGGGTGCCGATCACCAGCGTCGAGGCGAAGCCGCCGGTCACCGCCCAGAGCGGGACCACCCAAGGCAGGTCGCCGGCGCGGGCGTACACCGCCGTGGCCGCGCCGCCCAGGGCGATGCCCGCCAGGCCGCCGAGGCCGGACAGCAGCAGGGACTCCGTCACGAACTGGATCCGGATCTGGCCCTTCGTGCCGCCCAGTGACCGCCGCAGGCCGATCTCGTGGCGCCGCTCCAGCACCGAGATGATCATGGTGTTGGCCACTCCGACCCCGCCCACCAGCAGGGCGATCCCGCCCAGCCCCAGCAGCAGCGTGCTGAACGCGCCCTCCGTGGCCGCCTTCGCCTGGAGCGCCGCCGAAGGGTCGCTGACCTGCACCGCGCTCGGGGTCTGCGGGTTGGCCGTCGGGGGGATCAGCTTCCGGACCGCCGCCACCCGGTCGTCCGCCGACCGCTCGTACACCGCCGTCGGGTGACCGCCGAAGCCCAGCAGCTGCTCGGCCGCGTCCCACCCGATGAGCGCGGAGCGCTCGATCTCCGGGGCCAGCGGGATCGGCTCCAGGATCCCGATCACCGTGAAGTACCGGCCGCCGATGAAGACCTGCTGGCCCGGTTCGGTGATGCCGAGCCGGCGCGCGGAGACGTCCCCGAGGACCACCGACGGGTAGCGGCCGTTGGCCGCGTTGAGCCAGGTGCCGCTCGCCATCCGCGCGCGCAGGGTACCCAGCAGGTCGTCCTTGGCCGCCTTGAGCACGATGCCGCCCGTCTCCCCCTTCGGGATGTTCTCCGACCGGCGTACGGACTCGGCCACATCCCCGGTGGTGCCGACCGACTCGACCCCCGCGATCCGGGAGATCATGCCGGGGGCGTCCTTGGGCAGCTTGGTGTCCTGGCCGGTGAACATCCCCTCGCCCGGCTTCGCCACGAGCATGTTGGTGCCGAGCCTGTCGAGCTCCCGCAGCAGTTTCGCCTGGCTGGAGGAGGAGATCCCGACCACCGCGATCATCGTCGCGATGCCGATGGCGATGCCGAGCGCGGACAGGAACACTCGCATCGGGCGGGAGCGCAGGCCCGCCGACCCGACGTGCAGGACGTCCCGCGGGGACAGCCTCGGCGGGCTCAGCCGCCGGGCGCGGGTGCGGGCCCGCGCACCCGCTCCCGTACGGGAGGTGGTGCGGCTGGTGGTGCGGCTCATGACGCCACCCCCGCATGGCCGCGCACGTCCGCGACGATCTCCCCGTCGCGGATCCGCACCTGCCGCGGCAGGCTCGCCGCGATCTCCTGGTCGTGGGTGATCACGGCGATGGTGGCCCCGTCCCGGTTCAGCTCGCGCAGCAGCTCCATCACGGACTCCCCGGACGCCGTGTCCAGCGCGCCCGTCGGCTCGTCGGCCAGCAGCAGGTCCGGCGCTCCCGCGACCGCCCGGGCGATGGCCACCCGCTGCTTCTGACCTCCGGACAGCTCGTGCGGCCGGTGGTCCATCCGGTCCCCGAGGCCGACCCGTTCCAGTGACTCGGCCGCCCGGCGCAGGCGCTCGGTCCGCGAGAGGCCGCTGTACAGCAGCCCCTCGGCGACGTTCGCCCGGGCGCTGATGCCCGCCACCAGGTGGAAGGACTGGAAGACGAAACCGACATGCCGGGACCGCAGGGCCGAGAGCGAACGGTCCGAGAGGGCCGCGATGTCGTACCCGGCGATCCGTACGCCGCCCGCCGTCGGGCGGTCCAGGGTGCCGACGATGTGCAGCAGGGTGGACTTGCCGGAACCCGACGGGCCGACGATGGCGAGCAGTTCGCCGGGGGTGACGGTCAGGTCGACCCCGCGCAGGGCCGTGACCCCGCCCGGGTACTCCTTGGTGACTCCGGTCAGTTCCACGACCGGTTCGGGGTGCGTCGTGGCCGTCACAGCTTCGGGATCCCCACCTGCATGCCCTCCTTGAGGGCGTCGCCGGTCACCTCGACCCGGCCATTGCCGAACATGCCCAGCTCGACCGGGACCTCGCGGGCCCGGCCGTCCTCCACGACCTGGACGCCGAAGCCGCCGCCCGTGAGCGCGAGCAGCGCGTTGACCGGTACGGAGAGCACGCCCTTGCGGGTCTCGCCGGTCAGGCCGACGGTCACCGGGGACTGGTCCGGTGCGCGGACCTCGGCGGGGCTGTCGAAGGTGACGACCACCTCGACCTTGGCCTTCTTGTCGCCGCCACCGCCACCCGCGCCACCGCCGCCACCCGCGCCACCGCCGCCACCCGCGCCGCCGCCGCCACCCGCGCCGCCGTCGCCCTTGTCGTCGGGCCCGGCGGAGCCGCCCACCGAGTCGATCCGCCCGGTGGCGCTCGCGCCGCCCGGCAGCCGTACGGTCACCGGGTCGCCGGGCTTGGCCGTGCCCGCCTTCGCGGGCTCCAGCTGGAAGCGGACGATCCGCTCGGTGCCCGTCACCGTCAGCACCGGCTTGCCCGGCACGAGCTCGTCGCCGACCGCCGCGTCGTTGCCGCGCACCCGCTGCGGACCCGAGGCGAAGGCGACGTCCTCCTTGCCGACCTCGCCCGTCTCCGTCGCCCTGTGCGCCTTCTGCCACCGCTTGACCGCCGTGGCCGTACCCGCCGTGAAGACGCCGTCCTGCGGGTCGAGCCCGGTGCCGTGGCCGAGGGCCTGCAGATTGCGCTTGAGCTGCTTGACGTCCTCGCCCTTGTCCCCGGTCCGCAGCGGCCGGTACATCGGCGTAGACCCGTACATGAGCCGCACCGCCCGGCCGTTGACCTCGTACAGCTTCCCGTCCCGCTCCACCGCCGAGCCCTGCCCCGCGACCCACGTCAGCACGCCGGGCCCGCCCGCGTTCAGCTTGCGCTCCTGCGCGTAGCCGAGGGTGCCCTCCGCCTGGAGGCCCGAGCTGAGGTCGCCGCGCTTGACCGGCGCCGTGGCGGGCGGCAGCCCGCCGGCCTCGCGCCGTTCCTGTCCGGCGGCGTCGCGCTGCGGCTGCGCGACGACGGCCCAGCCGCCGCCCGAGACGGCCAGTACGGCCGCCAGCGAGCCCAGCAGCCACTTGGCCCGCTTCCTCATCGGGCCGTGTCGCACTTCTTCTGGGCCTCCTCGAAGGCCTTCTCCTGCCCCTTGGGGATCTCGGTGGCGCTCTTCATGCCGCCCTCGTGGTACTCAGGGTCCTTGAGGGCGACCCCGTTCTCGCGCATGCACCGGATCCACTCCAGCTCCTTGTCCTTCTCCTCCTGCGTGGGCTCCCGTCCGGCGCCCGAGCCGGTGCTCATGCCGCAGGACTTCATGGCCTCCTGCATCTTCTGCGGGTCGGCGTCCCCGCCCAGCGTCATCCCGCGCGGGTCCTGGCCGGGCTCGGGGTCGGGCACGTCTATGCCGTGCTCGCGCAGGCACTGGCGCATCTTCACGGCGTTGTCGGCCACCGAGCCGTCGCTGCCGCCTGCACTGCCGCCGCCCGTGCCGGCGGAGGAGTCCTTCTTCCCCGCCGACGAGTCGTTGGCGCAGGCGGTGGCGAACAGGGTCAGCCCGGTGACGACCGCGGCCGTGGTCATGATCAGGGATCGCTTCATGGGCCCGAGCCTGCGGTGAAGGGGCCTTTCGCTTCCCTCTCGCACCCTGCTTACAACGGCGAAATGCCGATCTCGGGTAAAGAGGACGCCATGCGCGTACTGGTGGTGGAGGACGAGGAATTCCTCCGGGAGATGATCGCCGAGGGGCTGCGCCGCGACGCGCTCGCCGTCGACGAGGCGAGCGACGGCCCGGAGGCCCTGCGCCGCCTGCGCCTGGGCGAGTACGACGTCCTCGTCCTGGACCGCGACCTGCCCGGCCTGCACGGCGACGAGGTCTGCCGTCAGGTCGTGCGTGAGCGGCTGCTGACCCGCGTCCTGATGCTGACCGCCTCCGGGACCGTACGGGACCGCGTCGAGGGCCTGGGTCTCGGCGCCGACGACTACCTCACCAAGCCCTTCGCCTACGACGAGCTCCTCGCCCGCGTCCTGGCCCTCGGCCGGCGGGCCCGCCCCGCACTGCCGCCCGTACTGGAGCGCGCCGGGGTCGCCGTCGACACCGCCCGGCGCAGCGCCACCCGCGACGGGCACCGGCTCGCGCTGTCCCGCAAGGAGTTCGCGGTGCTGGAGGCGCTGCTGCGCGCCGAGGGCGCCGTCGTCAGCAACGACGACCTGATCGAGCAGGTGTGGGAGCAGGACACCAGCTACTCCACCAATGCCGTCCGGGTCACCCTCAGCAAGCTCCGCGCCAAGCTGGGCGAGCCGCCGCTGATCGAGACCGTGCCGGGCGCGGGCTACCGGATCGCCGCCCGGTGAGCGGGCGCCGGATGCGGGTCCGCACCGGGCGGGGCAGCAGGGGCAGCAGGGGCAGCACGGCCGGCACGCACGGCACGGGCCGCGCGCCGGGGAGACTGCTGCGGACCGAGCGCGGCCGCCTCACCGCCCTGTACGGCTCGCTGCTGCTCCTCGCGGGCGGCGGCCTGGTGGCGCTGGTCTACGTCCTGGTCGGCCAGGGCCTCTACGCGAGCGTGAGCGGGGCCGTCCGTACCGTCGGCCCGGCCTACGCCGTCCCGTCGCCCGGGCCCGTCCCCGGCCGGACGCTCGCCCCGGGCTGTGCCTGCGAACCGGCGAAGGCGCTGCCCTCGGGCAGGCCCCCCACCGCCGAGCAGCTCAAGACCTACGCGTACACCCAGAACCTCTCGGACGCCGTCACCGACGCGACCCGGCACCGGCTGCTGATGTACTCCCTCCTCGCGCTGGCCGTCTTCGCCGTGCTGTCGATCTGGCTCGCGTGGTGGATGGCCGGCCGGGTGCTGCGCCCCGTCGGCGTGATCACCGAGACCGCACGCCGCCTGTCCGGGGAGAACCTGGACGAGCGGATCTCCCTCGAGGCCCCGCCCGGCGAGCTCAAGCAGCTCGCCGACACCTTCGACGCGATGCTGGGGCGGATGGAGCAGCTGGTCTCCGCGCAGCGGCGGTTCGCGGCGAACGCGGCGCACGAACTGCGCACCCCGCTCGCCGTGCAGCGGGCGGCGGCGGAGATCGGGCTGGCCGGTGACCCGTCGCCGGAGAAGGTCGCCCGGATCCGCGCCAAGCTGATCGGTGTCGCCGAGTCCAGCGAGCACCTCATCGAGTCGCTGCTGCTGCTCGCGGTCTCGGAGCAGGGGCTGGAATCGACCGGTCCGGTGGACCTGGCGGCGCTCGCGGCGGCCGGGCTGGCGGCCTGTCCGCAGCAGGGACTGACCGTCGAACGGACCTTCGCACCGCTGACCGTGACGGGGGACCGGACCCTGCTGGGGCACCTGCTGGGGAATCTGCTGGCCAATGCGGTACGTCACAACCGTGCCGGGGGCCGGATCAGCGTGGCGACCTCCGCCGACGGGGAACTGACGGTGTCGAACACCGGCCCGGTGATCGCCCCCAAGGACGTGCCGGGGCTGCTGGAGCCGTTCCGCCGGCGCGCCGAGCGGCAGCACACCGCAGGTGAGGGCGCGGGGCTGGGGCTCTCGATCGTGGCGTCGATCGCACGGGCGCACGGGGCGGAGCTGACGGCCGAGGCCAATCCGGGCCCGGAGGGCGGGCTGACGGTCCGCGTCCGCTTCCCGGGGCCCGATGAGGCGCGCACGCCCTGACCACCCGGGCTCCGGGGGCCTGCTGATGTACGGTCGGTCGAATGAGCAAGCACGCCCGAGCCCGCTCCCGCCCGTCCCGCAGGACCCGTGCGACCCGCCGCGTGGCCGTGGCCGCCGTCCTCGGCCTGGCGGCCTTCACGGTCGGCTGGGTGTATGTGGCCCAGGACCCGGACAAGGCCGCCGGTGCCCGGCCGCAGGCCCGCGCGGACGCCCGGCCGCAGGCCGAGGACCGTGCCGCGCGTGACGTCCAGCGGGCGGCCGCCCAGCGCGCCGCCGCCCTGCAGGGCCTGACCGGTGTCAGCGAGCAGACCAGGGCCCGGATCCCGGCCGAGTCGCTCCAGCTCATCCTGGTCACCGGCCGGGCCGCCGACTCCTCGGAGTCCACCGCCACCTTCTACACGCGCCCCGCGCCCGGCGCCGACTGGGTCCGGGCCGACAGCTGGCCGGCCCGCAACGGGGCCAACGGCTGGTCCGGCGAGCGCACGTACGGCGACCTGACCTCGCCGCAGGGCGTCTTCGCGCTCACCGACGCGGGTGGCCTGCTGCCGAAGCCGCCCGGCACCCGGCTCCCGTACGACCGGGACAGCGGCTTCGTCGCCACCGGCCTCGGGGTGAACGGCGAGTCCCTGGCGGGCTCCTTCGACTACGTCGTCGCCATCGACTTCAACCGCAGGCCCGGCAGGTCCCCGCTGGACCCGGTCAAGCCGGACGGCGAGGACAAGGGCGGCAACATCTGGCTGCACGTGGACCACGACGGCCCCTCGCAGGGCTGCGTCGGCATCCCGAAGGAGGCCATGAAGAAGGTCCTGGAGACCCTCGACCCGGCGGCGAAGCCGGTCATCGTGATGGGGCCGGAAGGCTTCTGACGCGCGCGGCCGGTCAGGTGCCCAGGTCCAGGACGCGGACCGGCTCGCCCTTCCACCGCCCGGGGTCCGTGGTGGCGACGACGGCTCCGTCGGGCCGGTCGGGCGTGGGCTGGGCCGCGTACCGGCTGTGCGCCGCGGCCCAGGTCTCCTGGCGTGCGACGGCCAGTGCGGCAGGCAGGTCCAGGTCGAGGATGGTGATGCCCGGCAGTGCTGCGAGGTGCTCCGCCGTACCGGGCCGGGCCCGGTCCGCTTCCACCAGTGCGCAGGAGGGGGCGTAGAGGAACCAGCCCGCTTCGGCATGCACGCGGTGGATGAGCCGGGAGACCAGGACGTTGCCCCGGCCCGCTGCCAGCATGGCCGTCTCGTCCAGCACAATGTGTGTTTCCCTCACCGCTCCCACGACTCCGCGAGGCGCCGGTCCAATTCGGCGTCCAGGTCCCGCTGTTCGGAGTCGGTCGGGGCGTAGCCCGTCCACGAGTGCAGCGCGGTGCGGGCCTGCTCGGCCCGCTCGGCCCGCTCGGCCGGCGTGAGCAGCGTCTCGGCGAGCCGGGCGAGGTAGGCGCGCAGCGACAGGCCCTCGGCGGCAGCTATGGCGGCGAGTCTGTCCTTGGCTTCCTCGGGGATGCGGATGTTGGCGTCGGCCATCGTGGCGCTCCTTCCCATCCTTCAAGGGTACGGGTACGCACCCGTACCCGCAAATGCGCGAGACCTGCGAGATCCGCGTCGGCCCTCTTGTCTGACGACTCGTCAGCTACGACGATGGCCCGGCATCGATATGACGAATCGGCAGACGAAGGCGAGGCGGGCCCGCCATGGCGCGCGTATTTCCCGAAGGTCGGCTGGTCCACGGGATGCAGCTCCCGGTCCAGTCGCAGAGCACCATCTACGCCGAGCCCTGGGAGGCCTCGGCCACCGCCGCCGATCTCGCCGCGATCGCGCGGGCCGCCGACCGGGCCGGCTTCGGGTACGTGGCCACCTGCGACCACGTGGCCATCCCGCGGCGGCTCGCCGGCCCCATGAGCACCGTCTGGTACGACCCGGTGGCGACCCTGTCCTTCCTCGCCGGCATCACCGAGCACGTGCGGCTGCTGAGCCACGTCGCGATCCTGGGCCTGCGCCACCCGCTGCTCAGCGCCAAGCAGTACGCCACCCTCGACCACCTTTCCGGCGGCCGGCTAATCCTCGGGGTGGGCGCCGGGCACGTCCAGGAGGAGTTCGAGATCCTCGGCGTGGACTTCGCGCGCCGCGGGGCCGTCCTGGACGAGACCCTGGACGCGCTGCGGGCGGCGCTGGGGCCCGAGGAGTACCCGGAGTTCGAGGGCGAGCTGTTCTCCTTCAAGGACCTCGGCCAGCTGCCGCGGCCCGCACAGGAACGGATCCCCGTCTGGGTCGGCGGTTCCTCGCCGGCCGCCGTGCGCCGCGCCGCCGTCCGCGGGGACGGCTGGCTGCCGCAGGGCGACCCGCGCGAGAAGCTCCCGGCGCAGATCGCCCGGATCAAGGAGCTCCGCGAGGCGGCGGGGGTCACCGACCCCATCGAGTTCGGCGCGATCACCGAGGCGCTGTACGTCGGCGAGCCCGGCTGGGACACCGGCCGGCGCACCCTCACGGGCAAGGCGGAGGCGCTCGCCGAGTCCCTCCGGGAGTACGGGGCGCTCGGCGTCGACCAGATCCAGGTGCGCTTCCGCAGCCGCGACCGCGCCGAACTCGTGGACCAGATCACCGCTTTCGGGGCCGAGGTGGCCCCCCACCTCAACGACTAGGGGCTGACGGACCATGGGCAAGCTGGACGGGCGCGTCGTCATCATCACGGGCGCGGCACGCGGTCAGGGCGAGCAGGAGGCCCGGCTCTTCGCGGCCGAGGGGGCCTCGGTGCTCCTCGGGGACGTACTGGACGAGCAGGGCGCGGCGGTGGCCAAGGACATCGGCGAGGACCGGGCGCGGTACGTACGGATGGACGTGAGCCGCGAGGAGGACTGGGCGGCCGCGATCGCCGTCGCGAAGGAGACCTTCGGCCCGGTCGACGGCCTGGTCAACAACGCGGGCATCCTGCGCTTCAACGAGCTGACCGCGACCCCGCTGGAGGAGTTCCAGCAGGTGGTCCAGGTCAACCAGGTGGGCGCCTTCCTCGGTATCAAGACGGTGGCCCCCGAGATCGAGGCGGCGGGCGGCGGCACCATCGTCAACACCTCTTCGTACACGGGCCTGACGGGCATGGCGTACGTCGGCACCTACGCCGCGACCAAGGCGGCGATCCTCGGCCTCACGCGGGTGGCCGCGCTGGAGCTGGCGGGCAAGGGCATCCGGGTCAACGCGATGTGCCCGGGCGCGGTGGACACCCCGATGGCCAATCCGGGCCTGCTGGACCCGGCGAACATGACCGACGAGGCCAGGGACGCCATGGCGGAGCTCTACAAGCGGGTGGTCCCGATGGGGCGGGTGGGGCAGCCCGAGGAGATCGCGAAGCTGGCGCTCTTCCTGACCGGCGAGGACTCCTCGTACATCACCGGCCAGCCGTTCGTGATCGACGGCGGCTGGATGGCGGGCGTCAGCATCCTCTAGACGGCAAGTCATCTGATGGAGCGTCAGCTATTGACGCTCCGGCCCCGGCGATGGAACAGTCGAGACATCGAATCTGACGCAACGTCAGAAACCAAAGGACGGTGAACCCCTTGGAATTCGGGCTCTTTGTGCAGGGATACGTGCCTGAGGCGCGGTCCAAGGTCGACCCCGAGGCAGAGCACAAGGCGCTGATCGAGGAGACCGAGTACGTCATACAGGCGGACAAGTCCGGCTTCAAATACGCCTGGGCCTCCGAGCACCACTTCCTGGAGGAGTACTCCCACCTGTCGGCGAACGAGGTGTTCCTCGGGTACCTCGCCCACGCCACCGAGCGAATCCACCTCGGCTCCGGCATCTTCAACCCGCTCGCCCCGGTGAACCACCCGGTCAAGGTGGCCGAGAAGGTCGCCATGCTCGACCACCTCTCCAAGGGCCGCTTCGAATTCGGCACCGGCCGCGGCGCGGGCAGCCACGAGATCCTCGGCTTCCTGCCGGGCATCGAGGACATGAACGGCACCAAGGAGATCTGGGAGGAGACCATCGCGGAATTCCCCAAGATGTTCCTCCAGGAGGAGTACGAGGGCTTCCAGGGCAAGCACTGGTCCCTCCCGCCGCGCAAGGTCTTCCCCAAGCCGTACGGCAAGGCCCACCCGGCCATGTGGTACGCCGCCGGGTCGCCCTCCTCGTACGCGATGGCGGCCAAGAAGGGCCTCGGTGTGCTGGGCTTCAGCGTGCAGAAGGTCTCCGACATGGAGTGGGTCCTCGACCAGTACAAGACGGCCATCCGGGAGGCGAAGGCCATCGGTGCCTTCGTCAACGACAACGTCATGGTCACGTCCACCGCGATCTGCGCCGAGACCCACGACAAGGCCGTCGAGATCGCCGTCAACGCGAACATGAACCGCTTCCAGTCGCTGGTCTTCCGCTACCACGACACCTTCCCGCGGCCCGAGGCGATTCCCGAGTGGCCCGAGACCCTGCCGGAGTACAACGCGGAGATCATCGAGCTGCTGATCGCCGAGGAACTGCTGATCTGCGGCGACCCGTCGGAGGTCCGCGCGCAGTGCAAGCGCTGGGAGCAGGCGGGCGCGGACCAGCTGTCCTTCGGTCTGCCGACCGGCGTCTCGCCGGAGGACACGATGACGACGATCAAGCTGATCGGCGAGCATGTGATCCCCCACATCGACACGGACCCGGTCCACCGCACGACCCGCTTCCGTCAGTCCGCCTGATTTCGGCCCCGCCGGCGTTCGAGGCGCGGTGCGTGGGGCGGAGCCCCGCCTGCCGCGGCCTGTCGGCGCACGAACGGGGACGGCGTCTTCCCGGACCGCCGCCCCGGAACCAGCCCCGGCCGGGCGGCCACCGGCCGGGGCCACATTCAGCCTCGCCCGCGTTCGAGGCGCGGGTCCGGGCAGAGCCCGGTGCCCGGCGGAGCCGGGTTCCCCGGGGCGCCGCCCCGGACCCCGTGCCTCGAGCGCCGGCGAGTCTGCAAGATCCAGCCCCGCCCGCGCTCGAGGTGCCGGCGAGGCCCACGTGCGAAGGGACGTCATGCTCGACCACCTGATCAAGGGCGCGACCGTCGTGGACGGCACCGGCGCCCCCGCCCGCGTCGCGGACCTCGGCATACGCGACGGCCGCATCGCCGTCATCGCCGAGCCCGGCACCGTCACCGAAGAGGCCCGCACCACCGAGGACGCCACCGGGCTGGTCCTCACCCCCGGGTTCATCGACCCCCACACGCACTACGACGCCCAGCTCTTCTGGGACCCCTACGCCACGCCCTCCATGAACCACGGCGTGACCACCGTCGCCGGCGGCAACTGCGGCTTCACCCTCGCGCCGCTGAACCCGGCCCGCCCCGAGGACGCCGACTACACCCGCCGCATGATGAGCAAGGTCGAGGGCATGGCCCTCAAGGCCCTGGAGGAGGGCGTCGACTGGACCTGGTCCACCTTCGGCGAGTACCTCGACGCCCTGGAGGGCCGGATCGCCGTCAACGCCGGGTTCATGGTCGGCCACTGCGCCCTGCGCCGGCACGTGATGGGCGAGGACGCCGTCGGCGGCCAGCCCACCCCCGAGCAGATGCAGCAGATGCTCGACCTCTTCCACGACGCCATGAACGCCGGCGCCTGGGGACTGTCCACCACCCAGTCCTCCACCCACTCCGACGGCTCCGGCGCCCCCGTCGCCTCCCGCCACGCCCGCTCCGCCGAGCTCCTCGCGCTGTCGAAGGCCGTCGCCGAACACGAGGGCACCCAGCTGGAGGCGATCGTCGCCGGCTGCCTCGACCAGTTCTCGGACGACGAGATCGACCTGTTCGTGGAGATGAGCGCCGCCGCCGGCCGCCCCCTCAACTGGAACGTCCTCACCATCGACGCCTCCGTCCCCGAACGGGTCCCGCGCCAGCTGATCCCCAGCGAGCGCGCCCGCAAGGCCGGCGGCCGGATCGTCGCGCTGACCATGCCGATCCTCACCCCCATGAACATGTCCCTCGGGACGTTCTGCGCGCTCAACCTCATCCCCGGCTGGGGTGAGGTCCTCGGCCTGCCCGTCCCCGAGCGGATCGAGAAGCTCCGCGACGCCGGCGTACGCGCCGAGCTGCTGCGCCGCGCCGACAGCAAGGAGGCCGGAGTCTTCCGGCGCCTCGCCAACTTCGGGCGGTACGTCATCGGGGACACGTACAGCAAGGAGAACGAGGGCCTCTCCGGCCGGGTCGTGAACGACATCGCCGCCGAGCGCGGCCAGGACCCCTTCCACTGCCTGGTGGAGATCTGCGCCAACGACGACCTGCGCACGGTGCTCTGGCCGATGCCCACCGACAACGACCCGGCGAGCTGGGCCCTGCGCCAGGAGACCTGGCAGCACGAGGACGTCATGCTCGGCGGCTCCGACGCCGGCGCGCACCTGGACCGGATGTGCGGAGCCCCGTACACGACCCGGTTCCTGGGCGACTGTCTGCGCGGCCGCAGGCTGGTGCCGCTGGAGCAGGCGGTACGGATGCTCACCGACGACCCGGCGCAGCTGTTCGGGCTGCGCGGGCGCGGCCGCCTCGCCGAGGGCTTCCACGCCGACCTGGTCCTCTTCGACCCGGAGCGGATCGAGGCCGGCCCCGCGACCCTCGTCCACGACCTGCCCGGGGACAGCCCGCGGCTAGACGCGCGGGCCATCGGCATCGTCTCGGTACGGGTCAACGGCGTGGAGACCATCCGCGACGACGAGGTGACGGGAGCCGTGCCGGGCATCGTGCTCCGGTCCGGCCGGGACACGAGGACGGTGAGCACCCGATGACCGGGGCGCCGCAGCGGCTCTACATCGGCGGGGAGTGGGTCGAGCCCGCCGGCGGCCACTACGAGGTGATCAACCCGGCCGACGAGTCGGTGGTCGGGCTCGCGCCCGAGGCCTCGCGCCCGCAGGTCGAGGAGGCGGCGCGCGCCGCGGCCGAGGCCTTCGAGGGCTGGTCCCGTACGAAGCCCGAGGAGCGCGCGGCGATCCTCGACCGGGCCGCGGACGTCATGCAGCGGGAGTTCGAGCCGTGGACGGCGCTGGCGCAGGCCGAGACGGGCGCGCCGACCGGGATCGCCCGCGGCATGCAGGTCGGGGTCGGTGTCGCCCGCTTCCGCCGGTACGCGAAGGGGGCCCTGGAACCGGTCGAGAAGGGTCTTCCCCCGCAGGTCACCGAGGCCGGCCCGATGGGAAGGGCGTCGATCCTGGGGGCGCTGGAAGTACGCCAGCCGGTCGGTGTGGTCACCTGCATCACCTCTTACAACAACCCGTGGGCGAACCCGGCGGGCAAGGTGGCCCCGGCCCTGGCCATGGGCAACACGGTGGTGGTGAAGCCGGCGCCGCAGGACCCGCTGTCGGTGTTCCGGATGGCGGACGCCCTGCACGAGGCCGGAGTGCCGGCCGGCGTGGTGAACGTCGTGGGCGGCCTGTCGACGGAGGTCGGCGAGGCCGCCGTCGACTCCCCGTACGTGGACATGGTGTCCTTCACCGGTTCCACGGCCGTCGGGCAGCGCATTGCGGAGGTCTGCGGCCGGTCCATGAAGCGGCAGCTGATGGAACTGGGCGGCAAGGGCGCGGCGATCGTCTTCGAGGACGCCGACCTGGACGCGGCGGTGATGGGGATCGGGACGACCTTCTCCTTCTACTCCGGGCAGATCTGCACGGCTCCGACCCGGGTGATCGTGCACCGGTCGGTCCACGACCGGCTGATCGAGAAGCTCAGCGGCTATCTGGCCTTCATGAAGGTCGGCGACCCGGCGGCGGCCGGCACGGTGGTCGGCCCGGTGATCTCGGCGGCGCACCGCGACCGCGTGGAGTCGTACGTCGAGCTGGGCAAGAAGGAGGGCGCGCGGATCGCGTACGGCGGCGAGCGCCCGGTGGTCGGTGACGGCCGAGGCTTCTACGTGGCGCCGACCCTCCTCACCGACTGCACGAACGACATGCGGGTGGTCCGCGAGGAGATCTTCGGCCCGGTGGTCGTGGTCGTCCCCTTCGACGGAGACGAGGACGAGGCGGTCCGCCTCGCCAACGACAGCGACTTCGGGCTGCTGAGCTACGTGTGGTCCGGGGACTCGGCGCGCGCGTTCCGCGTGGCGCGGCGGCTGCGGGCGGGCGGGGTCGGCGTGAACACCATCGGCCGCAACATGGAGGCCCCTTTCGGCGGTTTCAAGCGCAGCGGGGTGGGCCGGGACGTGGGCTCGTACGCGCTGCACGCCTACAGCGAGATCCAGTCGATCGTCTGGACGGGCTGACCGGGCGGACCGGGCTGACCGGCGGCCGGCCGGGGAGCTCCCCGGCCGGCCGCCGCGTTCCTACGTGTCCCGGTCGGACCCGTCCGCCCAG
Organism: Streptomyces sp. NBC_01232; assembly: GCF_035989885.1. Taxonomy (GTDB): domain Bacteria; phylum Actinomycetota; class Actinomycetes; order Streptomycetales; family Streptomycetaceae; genus Streptomyces. Next base: position 3,723,576 of record NZ_CP108518.1, on the reverse strand, counting down.
CTGTAGCCGAGGGCCGCGGCGAGCTCGCTGCTGCCCCGCTGGAGGTCGGCGAAGCCCTTCGGGTCGGATCGCCCGATCCGTTCCAGCGCGCCGGCCGCCCGTTCCTCGGGCGGGCTGCCGTCGTCCGGCAGCCGCCAGTCGAAGTACAGCCGCAGCGGCTGCCCGTGCCGGTCCTCGGCGCCGTCAGGGGCGGGGAAGACGAACCTCATCACCGTGGTGTTCGGATCGTCGTGCGCGGTCGCGACCCCGGAGGGCGCCAGGCCCCACCGGCCCAGCAGGTCGGGCCGTTCCCGCAGGGCCGCAGCGATCAGGCGTGCGGTGCGGCGGGCCGGCCAGCACCAGGAGAGGTCCTGCTCGGCGCGCTCGACCTCGGCGTCGTACGCGGCCGCGTCGAAGCGGCAGTCGGGCGGCAGCCGTCCGGTGTCGATGCCGCGCCAGCCGTCCCACACCACCTCGTCGCCGTCCCGGCGGATCGTCACGTACAGGGCGCCGCAGCAGCTTTCGGCGCAGTACGCCCCGGCGAGCTGCACCTCACGCGGCTCGGGTCCGGCGCGCAGGCCGGCGTAGTCGACCAGGTATTCGGGGACGTTGCCCCGCCCGCTGCGGAACAGCGCCGGCAGCAGGGGGAGTCCGTCGACCAGCAAGCGGGTCTCGACGGCGGACGAGTCCGCTCCGGGCTGGACCGCGGTCACCTGCAGGGCCGGGGGGCCGTCGGCGGACGCCCCGGCCGGAGTGCGGGCGAAGGGCAGGCGCGCGTGGCGCCGGATCCAGTCCGCGAGGAGCGGGGAGGCGCCCTCCGCCGTCCCGGACAGGCTCCGTTCCAGTGTGCCGAGCAGGGCTTCCCGGCTGCCGGGGGCCCAGTCGAGGAGGGCGGCGGGCCCGCTGTGCAGGTCGAGGGCGGTAGAGAGCAGCAGTACGTGGTGGTCAGGGGCCGGGGGCAGAAGGTCCGGTTGCGCGAGCAGCAGCTCGTACAGCGGCACGGCAGGGCCGTAGTCGAGGATGTCCGTCCGGTCGTCGGCCTGCCCGCACATCCCGTGGAGCAACCGGAGTGACACGGCGGACAGTTCGGGATCCCCGGGGTGGGCCCGCAGCAGACCGGGCAGGTCGGCGGCTTCGGCGAGCCGGCGGGGGCGGCCGGCGAGAACCGGGCCGGGGATCGAGAGCAGCGCGTTGCGGGTGTGCTCGTGGGCGCCGGTGGTGGCCGCCGAGATCAGGGCCCGTTCCGGGTCGGAGCTGACCCGGCCGCGGAGCTCCAGCAGGGCGGCGGCCTGCCGGTCGAGGGGGTCGAGGGCCGCCGACGCCGTGGAGGCCAGGCCCCGCAGCATGCCGAGGGTCTTCAGGTGCGCCGTGTCCTCGGCCTCGCCGAGGCGGATCAGCAGGGCCATGCCGACGGTCACGGCGGCGGTCGTGGTGCCGGTGCGGACCAGGTGCCGGGCGGTCCGCCGGGCGGCGTCATCGTCCGGAGGTACGAGCCGTGACACGTGCGAGCGCAGGGTGCGGTGGGGCATCGCCAGGGCGGCCGTCTCCCGGTGGACGGCCTCGGAAGCCCGTAGGGGGTCGGGGTCGGCCAGTGCGGGCATGAGTGCCGCGGTCAGTGCGAGGCGTGCCTGGCTCCACCCCGCGCGAGGGCGGGAGGGCTCCGGCGGGTGGCCGTCGGGCAGCGGGTAGCCGTCGAAAGGGATCCGGCCGTCCGGCTCGATGCCGTGCCGGAAGAGGGCGTAGTCGTGGAGGGAGGTTCCGGGAGTGAGCGCCGCGCGCTCGTCGCGGGCGCTCAACGGGCGGGGTGGGACTCGATTCCATGGGTCATGGGGTGAGCCTGCCAGCCGTGATCATGTGGCGTCCAGTGAAAAAGCGGCCTCGCCGCGGACCCGCCCGTTGATCTGGAGCTGCACCAGGTGCTCGCCGGAGTGGTAGCGCCGGGTGGTGATCGGCTTGAAGGAGTGGCGCTTGGTGCCGGAGAGGGTTTCGCCGGGGGCGAGGCCGCGGGTGACGAGCTTGAACACCTTCGGGGTGCGGGTGCCGCCCGCCTTCACGTGGTGGACGACGTAGTCGACGACGAGTTCGGCCGGGAGCGGGCCGGTGTTGGTGACAGCCCAGTCGAAGACGAGGTACTCGCCGACGGTGACCTGCGGGGTGGTGACGACCGGGCCGTTCACGCCGACCGGCACATCGGGGGAGTGGCCAAGCAGGGTCAGGGCCTCGGGCCGGCCGGCCTTGACCAGGGTGCGCAGCCCGTGGCGGACGACGCGGTCGGTCGTGGCCTCCGGCGCGGCCAGCCAGCCGGCCGCGGTGTCGACGGCGAGGGCGGGGTGGTCGCGGCTGATGTCGTTGAGGTGGTTGGAGACGGACCGGCGGACATACTCGGACGGGTCGCGGTAGAGCGCGTCCAGCACTGGTACGGCCGGCCGCGGGTCGGCGACGAAGGCGGGCAGCTGCGCGGCCCACGGCAGCCGGGGCCGGGTGCCCTCGCTGGCGAGGCGGCGCACGTGCGGGTCCGGGTCGGCCGTCCACTTCTGTACGACGGCCAGGGCGCGGGCCGGGTCGGCGCGCAGGAAGGGCCGTACGGCGGACTCGGCGGTCAGCCGGGGGGTGAGGTCGTGCAACAGGTCCAGCCCGGGTTCGAACACCGTCAGCCCGCGGACGCCAACGGCCTCGTTGACGGGGAAGGTCATCCACCCGTCGAAGCCGGGGTCGGCGAGGGCGGTGCGTACGACGGCCTCGAAGGCGGCCCAGTCCTCGGGGAGGTCGGCGAGCACGGCGTCGCGGACGGCGGCGACGCGGCCGCTGAAGCTCAGCCCGTCGAGGGCGTCGGCGCGGGCACGCAGGGCGGGCGAGGACCGGCGGCCGCCCGCGCGGGCGAGGAGCCGGGCCAGGGTGGTGACGGTTTCTGCGCTGAGGAGCTCATCGGCCGTGGGCATGGGGACAGTCTTGCCGATGCCGATGCCGATGCCGATGCCGATGCCGATGCCGATGCCGATGCCGACCCGGCAGGGCCGGCCGGGCCGGGCCGGTGGGCTCCCGGGCGCGGCGGTCGCCGCCGCGCTCCGGGCCGGGCCGCCCGCTCAGTCCACGTAGTAGTCGGTGAGGACGCAGCCCTTCACCAGGGCCGGTTCCTTCCGGTAGCCGCTCGGCGGGGTGAAGCCCTCGTGGCAGTTCAGCATCAGGAGTCCGGCCTGCGGGGTCAGCATCTTGCTCATCTCGTCCGAGCTCTCGGACACCATGGCGAAGTCCTGCCCGACGACGATGCCGCCGTTGGGGTCCCCGCCCTGCTGTGCGGCCGTCTCGGCCTTGAAGACCGTCTGGAAGGCCTTCGGGTCCTTGATCATGAAGATGGTGGCGCGGCTTCCGCCGCAGCGTCCGCGCTCGATGACGGTGGCGGACTTGATGAACTTCTCGTCCGGGCCCGTGCTCGCTTGGCTGCCCGGGGGGATGACCTTGATCGGTTCGCAGCCGATGAACGGGTCGATGAAGCGGGCGGCCGCGGCCATGGTCGCCGCCTTGGGGAGCTTCTGGAACGCCGTCCCGTCCTTGGGCGCGTTCCCGTTGACGCCGCCGTTCTTCGCCGGGTTCTCCAGCGTGCCCTCGTGGGGGCCGCCGTCGGTGCCGGCGGCGGTGCCGGAGCCGATCCCGACGACGGGCGCTTCGCCGCCTCCGCCGCAGGCGGTGAGGGCGAGCAGGGCGGCGACGGCCGTGGCCGACGCCAGGAGTGAGGTGGTGGTGCGCATGTGCGTGTTCGTCCCCCGTGTAAATGACCTTGAACGGCGGCGACTCTAGAGCGCTGATCATGTCCGCGGCAAACCCGGCAATGCGCCCGTTACCGCAGGTCACCGCAAAGTCACGAAGGAAACTTTAAAAACTCGCAAAACGGACATGGCTGCGGTTTCCGCATACCGAAAGCCTCTTCGCGGAGCCTGCTGAAGTGCGGGCCCGTCTCAATGTGAACCTTGTATTAAGCGCTCGCGAACGGTCCAGGTGGCACGATTCCAAGGCGTTCACGGGCTCTCCGTTCCGGACTTCACTCGTCCATATGTGGAATACGCACCATCTAACGTCCTGACCCATGACTCAGCTGGACGTTCGGCCTCAGGCCGGAGACACGGTAAGCGGCGTCGCCGAGGGCGACGTTCGCGGCAAGGGCCTCGGCAAGGGGTCCGTCGGACTGGCCGGAAGCGCCGTCATCGGCATCTCCACCGTCGCCCCCGTCTACTGCCTGACCTCGACCCTCGGCTCCACCGCCGGTGAGGTCGGCATGCAGATGCCCGCGATCTTCCTCGCCGGCTTCCTCCCGATGCTCCTGGTCGCCTTCGCCTACCGCGAGCTCAACAAGGCCATGCCGGACTGCGGCACCTCCTTCACCTGGACCGTCAAGGCCTTCGGCCCGCGGATCGGCTGGATGTGCGGCTGGGGCCTGGTGATCGCCACGATCATCGTGCTCTCCAACCTCGCGGGCGTCGCCACCTCGTACTTCTGGCTGCTGGCCGGCGAGATCACGAACAATCCGTCGATCGCAGCCCTGGACGACAACAAGCTCGTCCACATCGCCACCTGCCTCACCCTGATCGCCGTCGCGACCGCCATCAGCTACCGCGGCATGACCGCCACCAAGGGCGTCCAGTACGCCCTGGTCGGCCTCCAGCTCGTCGTGCTCGCCGTCTTCGTCGCGATGGCCTTCCAGAAGGCCTCCGCCGGCACCTTCGACACCGGCCTGGACTTCTCCTGGTCCTGGATGAACCCCTTCGCGGTCGAGTCCATGGCGGCCTTCACCGCCGGACTCTCGCTCTCGATCTTCATGTACTGGGGCTGGGACGCGTGCCTGGCCACGAACGAGGAGACCACCGGCTCCACGAAGACCCCCGGCCGCGCCTCGCTCATCGCGATGATCGTCCTGGTCGGCTCCTACCTCGCCACCGGCGTCGCCGCCCAGATGGCCGTCGGATCCGGCGGCGAAGGCCTCGGCCTCGCCAACGAGGAGACCTCCGACAACGTCTTCGCGGCCCTCGCCGGCCCCGTCATGGGCCCGGTCCTCGGCATCCTGCTCTTCGTGGCCGTCCTGGCCTCCGCCGCCGCCTCCCTGCAGACCACCTTCATCCCGGTGGCCCGCACGGTCCTCGCCATGTCGACCTACGAGGCCCTGCCGCCCTCCTACGCCAAGGTCCACCCGCGCTTCAAGACCCCGGGGCGCGCCACCGTCATGGCGGGCGTGGCGACCGGCGTCTTCTACACGGTGATGACCCTCGTCAGTGAGAACGTCCTGACCGACACGATCTTCGCGCTCGGCCTGATGATCTGCTTCTACTACTCGCTGACCGCCTTCGCCTGCGCCTGGTACTTCCGCGGCGAACTGCGCCGCTCCTCCCGCGACCTGTTCTTCAAGGGCGTCTTCCCGGTCCTGGGCGGACTGCTGCTGGCCGCGGTCTTCTGCAAGACCCTCTTCGACATGTGGGACCCGGCCTACGGCTCCGGCTCCACCGTCCTCGGCGTCGGCAGCGTCTTCATCATCGGCGTCGGCCTGCTGGCCCTCGGCCTGGTGATCATGTTCGTCACCGAGCGCCGCAGCCCGGCCTTCTTCCGCGGCGAGGTCCTGACGAAGTCCACCCCGGCCCTGGTGGTCGAGGACTGACCCACCCCCTGCGCCCCACCCGCTGAGTCATGCCCACGGCCCCGGATCGATTCCCCCGATCCGGGGCCGCGGGCGTTCCGGGCCGTTTCACGGCCCAAGTGGAGCGCGGGCGGTGACCCGGGGTGCGGCGGGGTCGTTGTGCGGGGCATGAATGCCCTGAAGCGCACCCTCACCGCCCTGGTCGTCTCCGGCGGCGCCGCCCTCGCACTCACCCCCGTCGCCGCGCACGCCGACGAGCCCGCCGCCCAGGCACCCCCGGTCGCCGGCCGCGTCGTCGACATCGTCGACCACCCCGGCCAGGCCGTGCAGGACACCAAGACCGCGGTGGGCGCCACCGCCTCGGCGGCCGGGTCCGCCGCCCAGGCCACGGACTCCTCCCTCAAGGGCGCCGGGTCGGCCCTGGCCGCGGGCCTCCCGAAGCCCCCCAAGGTCGAGTGACCCGGACGTCGCCGCCGGTGCGGGTGAACGGCACCGGGACCGGCGGGGAGCCCGCGGGCCGTGGCCGGGAAGACTCCGGCGACGGCCCCGGGGGACACGCTCTCGGGCGGCGCCGCTCGTTGAGCAGCGCATGATCCTCTGGCTGCTCAACCATCTCAGCACCTTCGTCATCGCCTTCCTCCTGGTCGGCGGCCTCACCGGCCTCGCCGTGGCCGGGAGCGTGGCCGCCCGCCGCCGGTTCCCGCACCTGGCCCAGGGCGACCACAACGAGATGGTCGGGGTCGCGCTCGGCATGTTCGGCGCGATCTACGGCATCATCCTCGCCTTCGTCGTCGTCACCCTGTGGACGCAGCTGGAGAACACCCAGAACATCGTCGCCACCGAGGCCACCGACCTGGCCCTCGTCGTCCGCAGCGCCGACGCCTTCCCGCCGGCCGACCGGGCCCGGGTGCACCAAGCGGTCGGCGCGTACACGCACGCCGTGGTCGAGGTGCAGTGGCCGCTGATGCGCGAGGGGCGGCCGAGCTACGAAGCGACCGGCCCGCAGACACACGCCCTGTACCAGGCCCTCCAGGCGTACGAGCCTCAGGGCCCGCGCGCCGAGACCTTCTACGCCGAGGCGGTCACCCGCCTCAACGACGTCGCCGCCCAGCGCCGGGCCCGCGTCACGATGGCCGAGACCTCACTGCCGATCCTGCTCCAGGTGCTGGTGTACGGGGGCGCGTTCGTGATCGTCCCGCTCACCTTCCTCTTCGGGCTGCGCAGCCTGAAGATGCAGCTGCTCTTCGTATCGGCGGTGGCCGGGCTGATCGGCTTCAGCCTGCTGCTGGTGGTGGCATTGGACCGCCCCTTCGCGGGGGACCTGAGCGTGACGCCGGCGCCGTACAAGGAAGCGGCCCTGGCCCAGTTCTGGGCAGCCGGCTGACGGCTCCGCGGCCCCCGCGGGCGGCGGCCGCGGCGGCAACGGCAGCGCGGCGGGCGGGTCTCAGCCCCAGGTGCGGGAGGACAGCACCAGGCGGTAGCCGTCCGGGTCGGTGATGGTGACGCCCCACTGGTCCCAGTACGGGTTGTGGGCGGCGACCCGGGTCCCGCCGTGCTCGACGAGGCGCTGCACGAGCGCTTCGTCGGGGGCCTCGCCGAGGTAGACCACGAACAGGTCTTCGACGGTGGGCGAGGGCAGGACCGGGTTCGAGGCGTCACGGGTGAGTTCGAAGTGCCAGCCGCCCCCGGCCGGCCCGACCATCAGCAGGTCGTGCTGCCCGGGCACGCTCTCGGCGCTCCGCCACTGCACTTCCAGCCCGAGTCCGTCGACGTAGAACCGCTCGGCGGCCGCCAGGTCGAGGGAGGGGCGGGCGACGCGGACGTGCATGCGTGAATCGATCATGCCCGGCAGCCTACGGACGAGGGTGCCGACGGCCCTCCCCATCGTTCGGGCGGGGGCGATTATCAGCCAACTGGCAGTTCACCTGGGCGGAATGGGTTTCCGCGGGCAAGAGGTCCTTGCCTAGGATCGATCATGCTGAACGGCCCCGGCCGCCTCGCCCCGCGCGAGCGCCGAAGACGGCCTCGCCTGCCCGACCCCTGCCCCCCTTGACCCGAGCAAGCAGTGGTCCGGACGGCCGACTCGCCGGCCGGGGCCCTTCTGACAGGGTCCCGGCCGGCGAGTGCCGGTCGTCAGGCGCCCAGGTGGTGGTACTCGGCCCACTCCTTCTCGCCCTCGGTCTCGCAGTTCGCGGCGTACAGGGGGCCGATCTTCGCCGGGACACCGGCGAAGGAGGAGCAGTTCGACGCGAAGGCCTTGTGGCCGCCGGAGAAGTAGTCGATGTCGACACCGTCGTTGGCCAGGGCCGCACCGGCGCCGCCCAGCAGGATGCCGGCAGCCAGGACAGACGCCGTCAGGGCAGAGCGAATACGCATGACACTCTCCTAAGATTCTCGATCGTCGCGCCTGATGGACGGCACGCGACCGGCTCAACATCACGGAGAGTTCACGGGAAACGGTGTTTCACCCCAATGGCGGTCACCCTCTGTAACTCGGGGTGCACGTCGGGAGTCGTCACCTCCTCGACAGGAATGTTCACGCACCGTGATTCCCGCTGTCCAGGGAGTGGACCCGTGCAATGGGTTTGTGCGGGTCCGCTTGGTGGTGAACGGCCCAGGTCAGGCGGGATGTTGGCACCATGACCGCATCTTTCGGCCAGACTCGGACCCGCGCACGCGTGTTCACTCAGCGTTTCGGCTGCACCCGCCGCGGGGCGCGCCTCGCCCGCCCGGCCCGCCGTGCAGCCGCACGCCCGGTCAGAGGTACTGGGCGAACTGGTCCAGGGTGCGCAGGACCTCCGGCTTCGGGGCCGAGGGGAGCTGGAGGACGACCTCCTCGATGCCGAGGTCGGCGTAGTGGCTCATCTTGCCCGGGCTGGGCTGGACGGCGTACGGAACCACCTGGAGGGACTTCGGGTCGCGCCCGGCGGTCTCCCACACCTGGCGCAGCACCGGCAGGGACTCGGTGAGGCCGCCACCGCCGATGGGGAGCCAGCCGTCGGCGTGGTCGGCGATGGCGGCGAAGAGCTTGGGCCCCGCCGCGCCGCCGATCATGGTGCGCGGGCCGTGCAGGGGCGCTCCGGGGCCGAGTTCGCGCGGGGCCTGGACCGGCTTGGGGTAGGCGGTGCTGGCCTGGACGGAGCAGTACTGGCCCACGTGCGCGGTGGGCTCGGGGGACCACAGGGCGCGCATCAGCGCCATCCGGTCGCGGACCAGGTCGCGGCGGGTGCGCCACTCGACGCCGTGGTCGGCGGCCTCCTCGACGTTCCAGCCGTAGCCGATGCCCAGGGTGAAACGGCCGTGGGAGAGGTGGTCCAGGGTGGCCACCTGCTTCGCGAGGCCGATCGGGTCGTGCTGGGCCACCAGGGTGATGCCGGTGCCGAGGTGGAGCCGCTCGGTGACGGCGGCGGCCTGGCCGAGCGCGACGAAGGGATCGAGGGTGCGCCCGTACATCTCGGGGAGTTCGCCGCCCATGGGGGCGGCGGTGTCACGGGTGACCGGGATGTGGGTGTGCTCGGGGAGGTAGAGGCCGGAGAAGCCGCGCTCCTCGAGACTGTGGGCCAGCCGGACGGGGGAGATGGTGCGGTCGGTGAGGAAGATGGTCGTGGCGATCCGCATGGTTTCTGGCACCTCCGAGACGTGGGACCCGCCACGGTACGGGCTGGACCAGCGAATGTTGAGGGGGCGTCAGGACGACTTCGCCTCCCCGCCGGCGGCCTTGCGCAGCTCCTCCTCCAGCCACGGGGTGATGTACGCCATGCCGTCGCGCGTCAGGTGGACGTCGTCGCCCTTGGGGTACATCCGCTTGCCGCGCGGCGTCTGCTGGCGGCAGGCGCCCTCGGGGCACAGGTATCCGGCGAAGTCCACCAGCTTGAGCTGCGGCAGGTTGGCGCGGGCGACGTACTGGCCCACCACGGCGTTGAAGCAGCGCGCCCACTCGGGGGTGGTGGCGCCGGTTCCGGTGCGCTCGTTCATCAACAGGATCGAGACGTCGGGACCCGCCTCGCGCCACTGGTCGACCGCCGCCTTGAGGCGCTCGGTGTAGCGGCTGCGGAAGCCCGCGTCGCAGGGGGACATCCAGACACCGTCGCCCTCGATGTCCTGCAGGGTCGCGTCCCAGCCGACGTGGACGACCACGCTCTGCGGCTGGTGCTCCCTGAGCAGGCCGGCCCAGGTGTCGACGGACCTGCGGCATTCGTCGGAGTTCTTGACGACGAGGTTCTGGCGGTCCTTCACCCGCTCCGCGCCCATGAGGCCGCAGCCCGCGACACCGCCGTCGACGACCGCGAAGCCCTTGCCGTTGCGGCTCAGCGCGGTGGCGAGGTCGTTGGCGAGCGAGTCGCCGGCCGTGATGACGAGCGGCTTGCCGTCGGGGCGCATGCCCTGCTCGGTGACGGCCGGCAGGTAGTACGCGCCGGCGGTGACGGCCAGGCAGGTGACGGCGAGGAGGGGGACGGCGCGCAGCGGCTGCCAGTCGCGCAGCCGCAGGCGTTCGGTGACGACGTAGTGCAGCAGCAGGGAGAGGAACCAGGTCAGGCCGCCGCCCACGATCAGCAGGGCCCAGGGCTTGACGTCGGGCTGGCCCTTCTGGAGCAGCCAGTAGATCGGCAGGTGCAGCAGGTAGATGCTGTACGAGAGCTGGCCGATCTCGGTGATGATCTTCCCGGAGAGCAGCTTGACCAGGGGTCCCCGGTCCGTGCAGAGCACGGACGCGAGCAGGGCGATCAGGGCGGCGACGACGGCCAGTCCGCCCTGGTACAGCCAGGGCTTGTGGTAGCTGTCGACCAGGACGCTCAGGGCGATGATCGCGACCAGGGCGAGGATGCCGGTCGCGGTCAGGAGCGCGGTGGGCACGCCGGACGGGGCAAAGGCGCCGGGAGCACCGGGTGCGTCCGCCGCGCTCCTGCGCTGCCCGGCCCTGCGGTGGACGAGGTGGACGATGCACGCGGCGGCGGCGCCCGCCATGAAGGCGACGGCCCGGGAGTGGGTGCTCAGGTACAGCGCGTCGGTGTTCGTCCCGGTGAAGAGCAGGGGGGCGACGGCCGCGGAGCCGGCGAAGAGCAGGACGACGAGCACGGTCACGGCCGCGATGCGGCGGCGGCAGACGAGGAAGAGGGCGGCCAGCACGAGCGGCCAGACGACGTAGAACTGTTCGGTGACGCTCAACGACCACATGGCGGCGAGCGGGTCGATCGTGCCGTTGCCCTCCCAGTAGGCGCTGCCGTTCGCGAGCTGGGCCCAGTTGGCGTACTGCAGCAGGGAGGTGATCGCCTGCTGGGAGACGGTCTTCGCCTCCCGCAGGGTGCCCAGCAGGTAGGTCAGCGCGACCACGGCGGTGAGGACCACCAGGAGGCCGGGGATCAGCCGCTTGAAGCGCCGCTTGTAGAAGCGCAAGAGGCGGATGCGGCCGGAGTGCTCCACCTCGCGCACGAGGAGCAGGGTGACCAGGAAGCCGGAGAGGACGAAGAAGGCGTCGACGCCGAAGAGCCCGTTGGCGAACCAGCTCGTGTGGTACAGCAGGATCGAGATGATGGCGATGCCGCGCAGTCCGTCGACCGCGGCGAAGCGACGCGCGGGAGCGGGAGCGGCGCCGGGAGCGGGGACGGCCGCCGGGGCGGAGGCGGGTGCGGGGGCCGTACGTACGGCCTGTCCGGCGGGGACCGCGGCGGGCTCGACGTACTGATCGTCGAACCACTCCGCGACCGGGGGCTGCGGGGCCTCGTGGCGGGTCCACTCGTTGTCGGCGTAGCGGTGAGGCTGCTGCACGACGCGCAGCTGGAACGTTTCGTCCGGCGCGCGGCCGTCAAAGGGCTGCTGCATGGCGCACTCCGCTCCGGGCGGGCATCGAGGACCGGGGGTCCGGGGAGAAGCGGACCGAGTCCGGGGCGAGGACGGCGTCGTTCCACAGGCGCAGGCCGGTCGTCAGCTCGTTGCCGCTGCCGACGCGGGCCCGGTCGCCGATGACCGCGCAGTCCAGCACCGTGCCCGCGCCGATGACGGCTCCGGCTCCGATGACGCTGTCGCGCACGACCGCTCCGGCCTCCACGACGGCGCCTTCGAGCAGGACGCTGCCGCTGACGTGCGCGCCGCCGTGCACGACGGCGCCGGCACCGATGGTGCTGCCGCCGGAGACCGTTGCGTCCGCGGCGACCCGGCACCCTTCGAGCAGCAGGGCCTCACCGCAGGGGCCGGGCAGGGCGGGCGAGGCGACCTTGCCGAGGACGAGGTCGGCGGAGCCGCGTACGAGGGCCGCGGGCGTGCCCAGGTCCAGCCAGTACGCGTCGTCGGTGACCCCGAGGACCCGGGCGTCCGCGGCCAGCAGGCCGGGGAACGTCTCGCGCTCGACGGAGACGGGCCGCCCGGCGGGGATGGAGTCGATGACGGAGCGGCGGAAGACGTAGCAGCCGGCGTTGATCTGGTCGGTGACGATGTCGGCCGTGGTGGTGGGCTTCTCCAGGAAGCGCAGGACCCGGCCGTCGGGGTCGGTCGGGACCAGACCGTAGGCGCGCGGGTCGTCCACGCGGGTGAGGTGCAGCGTCACGTCGGCGTCCGCCGCCCGGTGCCGCCCGACGAGCAGGGAGATGTCCGTGCCGCTCAGGATGTCGCCGTTGAGCACCGCCACCGGGCTGTCCGGGCCGCCGGTGAGCAGCCGCGCCGCGTTGCGGATCGCGCCGCCGGTGCCCAGGGGCTCGGTCTCGGTGACGTATTCGAGCTGCAGGCCGAAGCGGGAACCGTCGCCGAAGTACGCGCCGAACGTCTCGGGGAGGTAGGAGGTGGCCATGACGAGGCGCTCGATGCCGGCCGCGCGGGCCCGGGCCACGAGATGGGCCAGGAACGGGACACCGGCGACGGACACCATCGGCTTCGGCCGGCTCAGGGTGAGCGGCTGGAGCCGGGTGCCCTTGCCGCCGACCAGAAGGATCGCTTCGTTCATGTGCTGAGTTGTTCCTATGGAGCGAAAAGGGAGAGGGGAAGGGCAGACAGGGGCGGCAAGGCGCGGCGCGCGGCGGCTCAGTTGAGGCCCGACCACTGCCGGAAGCAGGTGGTGACCGATTCCTCGGCGGGACGGCCCAGGAAGGAGTCGTGGGAGTCGTTCTGCGGGTCGGCCGCCGCCGGGTCCTGGTGGAAGTCGAGCTTCCACCAGTACAGGCCGGACATGCCGCGTTCCCGGGCCACCTGGCAGACGGCGTCGAACCAGTTCTTCTGGACCTGGAGGTTGAGGGGAGAGGTCTTTCCTCCCCAGGCGCCGGGGTGCCCGTAGGCGCCGTTCTCGGCCGGTGCGCCCACCTCGTAGAGCATGAACTTGTCGAGCTTTCCGGTGGCCTTCTTGTCGAGCCACTTCTGCCAGCCGGCGACGACCGCGCTGACGGGCGCGTCGTCCTTGAGTTCCTTGAGCGGGAAGTACGCGTCCACGCCGACCGTCTTCACCGGCATGGTGATGTCCCGCTCGACGAACATGTCCCAGTTGACCGCGTAGTTGATCTCACCGGGGAAGGACTGCCGGGCGCTGGTGAGCAGGCCCTTCCAGCGGGCGTCGTTCTCCATGGACGAGAGCTCCGTCGCGATGACGAAGGTCTTCACCTTGTGCTGGGCCGACAGTTCCAGGTACGGCCCCAGGAACTGCTGGTACGAGGCGAACCACGCGGCCGGGTCGGCGGGCTTGATCTTGCCGCGCCAGGCCTGCGGGTCCTGCGCCATCAGCGACTTCTCGTCGAGCAGCGGCCGCAGGGTCACGCGCAGGCCGCTGGCCGCGGCCTCGTCGAGCAGGATGGCCAGGTGGGCGGTGCTCGGCGTGATCGGTCCGGCCTCGACCTTGCTGGCGGTGATGCCCTTGCTGACGAAGGGGAAGGAGACCGAGACCGCGTTCATGTCCCGGCCGACGATGTAGTCGACGATCCGGCGGGCCTTGGTCCGTACCGTGCTGTCCTTCTCGGCCGGATCCGCGTACCAGAGGACCTGGACGCCCAGTTCCGGGTCGCCCTCCTTCCACGGCTTCGTGACCTGCGGTACGGAGGCGGGCGCGGACGCGGAGCCCGAGGCCCGGGGGGAGTCCCCGTCCCCGGAACCGGGCCCGTCCGCCGGGTCGTCGAGCAGGCCGCAGGAGGACAGGGCCAGGACGAGGACGGTGACGAGACCGGCGACGCGACCGGCGACGCGGGAGGTGGACCGGACGTGCGGGGAAGGACGCATGGCTGCTCTCATCAGGCGGGCTTCGCGATGACGACGAACTGGTTCTCGGTTCCGCGCAGGTAGCGCAGCAGGCCCTTGAACGAGCCGCACGCCTCCCAGATGGCGAAGAAGGGCATGAGCAGGAGCACGACCGGCGGCTCCCACCACAGGCGGCGGCCGTTGGCCGACACCGAGGCGTTGATCTTCAGCCCCTCCCAGTACATCCACACGGCGTAGCCCATGGTGATGGCCCACAGCGGCAGGATCCAGGGGCTGACGGGCGAGGTGTTGATGTCGCCCATCAGCGCTCCGGCCGCCAGGATCACGGCGACGTGCTGGAAGGGGCCGATGACCCACGTGGTCACGCTGTACATCAGCAGGGCGCGGGAGTGGCGCGGCAGCGTCTTGTTGAAGGCGAGGCCGACCAGGCCCCAGGACCACCGCTCGCGCTGCTTGAGGAAGTCCCGCATGTTGGAGGGCGAGGCGCCGTAGCTACGCCCGGAGAACCAGTCGCTGCGGCCCTTGTACCGGCTGGAGAAGACCAGGGCGAGGTGGGCGTCCTCGCAGATGGAGTCCGGGCCGAAGTCCCAGCCGATGGTCGCCTCGATGGACGAGCGGATCAGCAGCAGCTCGCCGTGGAGGCCGACGAGCGGGGTGCCTCCGCCGGTGAGGACAGCGAAGCGCGCGATGTCGTCGGCGGGACGGATGGCGTCGGCCAGCCAGGTGAGGCGGTTGACGGCGTTCTCGCGGGGATAGGTGAGCATCCCCTGGGCCAGGTGCTTGGCGTCGTCGCCCGCACGGCGCTGGGCGTTGATGAACCGGGCGACCTGCTGGGCGGTGTCGGGGCCCACGCCGGTGTCGTCGTCCATGTGCAGGACCCAGATGTCGTCCAGGGCCTCGCCCTCGGCGATGCGCAGTTCGTGCGAGTAGTGGTTGGCGCGGGCCTTGAACCGGGTGCCGTTCGGCGTCTTGTACGCCTTCGGGACGGTGACCACGCGGATCAGGGGGTGTTGGGCGGCGAGCGCGTCGATGCGCTCGGCGGCCTCGCAGCCCTCCTCCGTCAGCACCTCGATGCGCAGGTCGCGGAACCAGGCGGGCATGAACTCGCAGTACGACAGGACCGAGCGTTCCAGGGCGGGATAGGTGTCGTGGCGTCCGATGGTGGGCACGAGCACGATGAGGCGGTCCTGGGTCACCGGTTCCGCGGGGGCCCAGTCGCGCTGGCGCTTGATGCGACGGCGCGTCAGCACGGCTCCGGCGATGCCGACGACGGAGCTGGCGACAGGGAGGGTCCAGAGAATGGTGACGGCCCATCCCATAAGGGTGTTCTCGTCGTAATAGAGCCAGGAAGAAAATACATAGGCGGCTATGCCCGTTATGAAGAACGGGAGCAGACTGGGCTTCCAGGCGGCCTGACGCTGCATCAGCCTGCCGGCGCGTCGGGTTCCGGGCGCCGCGACGTGCTGTGTGGAGGTGGTCATGAACTCCGCCCGGTCATGCGTTTCTCTGTCAAGGAATGCAGCGGTCGCATTCACCGTCCCGTTTCGGCGAATCGACGCACTTGTATGCCGATCGTTTTATCACGAACTCGCGTGCGAGACGGCATGCGTGCAATCGCCCCGAAGTCCGTAAGTTCTCGAAAAGGGCTGGTATTGGCCCTCTTGGGTGGTGGCGCCGTTAAAGCGGGGGATATCTCGTGAGCCAGCCGGGGGTGGAATGGGTGGCGTTGTGGAGGCTCGGGCCCTGGGTCATCTCCAGGGCGAAGTCGTCGGAGATCTCCAGCAGCGTGGCCCGGCCCTCGAGTTCGGCGATCCAGGCGGCCGGCAGGGCGGTCTCGCCGTGGAGCGCGCCGAGCAGGGCTCCGCACACGGCGCCCGCGGCGACGGAGTCGCCACCGTGGTTGACGGCCAGGCGCAGGCCGTGCGAGACGTCCTCGGCGACCAGGGCGCAGTAGACGGCGACGGCCAGGGCGTGTTCGGCATCACCCTCCTCGCCCGGGGCGAGGGCCTCGACGGCCTCGGCGCCGGGCTGGCCCTGGGTGACGGCGGCCAGGGCGCGCTGGAGGGCGTCCGTGACGGGCTGGTGGCCGGGACGGGCGCCCAGCAGGCCCAGGGCGCGCTGGACGGCCGCGTCGAGGGAGTCACCGCGGATCAGCCCGTGGACGATGACGGCGACGGCTCCGGCCGAGAGCGAGGCACTGGGGTGGCCGTGGCTCTGCGCGGCGCATTCGACGGACAACTGGAGGACGAGGGAGGGCTCCCAGCCGACCAGCAGCCCGAAGGGGGCCGAGCGGGAGGCGGCGGCCGCGTCGCGGGCGGTCGGGTTCTTCGGCTCGTCGAGCGTGCCGAGGACCTCGTCGGCGAAGCCGGTCAGGCAGGCGCGCTCCGGGCCGCGGCGGGCGTAGAGCCACTCCTCCTGCGCGAGCCAGCCGTTGTCCTTGCGGCGCTCGTCCGGGCCCCAGTCGTGCTGGGTGGCGGCCCAGCGCCGGTATGCGCGGTGGAGGTCGGTGGGCGGGTGCCAGGCGCCGGTGTCCCGGCGTACGTGGGCCCGTATCAGCCCGTCCACGGTGAACAGGGTGAGCTGGGTGGCGGCGGTGACGCGGCCGCGGCGCCCGTGGGCGGGCGCGGGTCCGCTCAGGCCGTCGGGGCCGTGGGCCGCCCTGACGGCGTCGAGGGAGAGGCCGGCCAGCGGCGCGCCGAGGGCGTCGCCGAGGGCGGAGCCGAGGAGGACGCCGCGGACGCGGCTGCGAAAGTCCTGCTGCTCGATGCGGCCCCAGAGGCCGGTGATGACACTCCGGCCGGAGGTGCGGTTCGCCCCGGCGGGGGCGGGCGCGGGGGTGCCGTCCGCGGCGCCGGCGGCGTGAACCGGGGCGCTGCCCGCGGTGGCGGGGCCCGGGGTGCTGCCTCCCGTGACGTGGCCAGGGGTGCTGCCCGCGGCGGAGTGTCCCGGGGTGCTGCCTGCCGGAATGGGGCCCGGGGCGGTGGCCGCCGGAACGGGGCCCGGGGCGGTGGCCGCCGGGGCGGGGCCCGTGCCGCCGCCCGTGTCGTTCGTACCGTTCACTGCGTCCATCCCCGGCACCGCGCCCCCCGCTGACCAGCCCACTCGATGCCCGGCGTCCCTACCCGTACCCGCCGCGCACGCGAATCCGCACTGTAGTGGACAGGTTCGATCGAATCCGGAACTGGTTCGCCAAGAGGCCGGTAAGTGGGCGGAGATCGACCAGAATGCGAACACTTCCGGCCGCGACCTGGCCGATGGCGCGTTTTGCCACCCGTGGACCTCCTCGTCGGCTGATCCCGGGCAGGGGCCGCCACGGAGGGGAGCCGGGCCGCCGGCACCCCTCCGTTCGCGTTCAGTCCAGTACGGGCAGCAGCTCCGGCAGGTGCCCGTCGGAGGCGCGGGCCGCGGCCTGCCGCTCCTGCGGCACCTCCCCGTACAGCGTCGTACGGGCCTTCGCGGGACGCCCGGCCGCCTCCGCGACGGCGATCAGGTCCTGCACCGACTTGTACGAGCCGTAACTCGACCCGGCCATCCGCGAGATGGTCTCCTCCATCAGCGTCCCGCCCAGGTCGTTCGCCCCGGACCGGAGCATCTCGGCGGCGCCCTCCGCGCCCAGCTTCACCCAACTGGTCTGGATGTTGGGAATGTGCGGGTGCAGCAGGATCCGGGCCATCGCCGTCACCGCCCGGTTGTCGCGGACCGTCGGACCCGGCCGCGCGATGCCCGCCAGGTACACGGGCGCGTTGGTGTGGATGAACGGCAGGGTCACGAACTCCGTGAAACCACCGGTCTGCTGCTGGATCCGGGCCAGCGTGCGGAAGTGGCCGAGCCAGTGCCGCGGCTGGTCCACGTGCCCGTACATCATCGTGGACGAGGAGCGGATTCCGAGCTCGTGCGCAGTGGTGATCACCTCGATCCAGTCCGCCGTGGGCAGCTTGCCCTTGGTCAGGACCCAGCGGACCTCGTCGTCCAGGATCTCCGCCGCCGTGCCCGGGATCGAGTCCAGTCCCGCTTCCTTGGCCGCGGTCAGCCAGTCCCGTACGGACATCCCCGTGCGGGTGGCCCCGTTGACCACCTCCATCGGCGAGAAGGCGTGCACGTGCATGCCGGGGACCCGCTGCTTCACCGCGCGCGCGATGTCGAAGTACGCCGTCCCGGGCAGGTCCGGGTGGATGCCGCCCTGCATGCACACCTCGACCGCGCCCACGTCCCAGGCCTGGGCGGCCCGGTCGGCGACCTGGTCGAGGGAGAGGGTGTAGGCGTCGGCGTCCGTGCGGCGCTGCGCGAAGGCGCAGAAGCGGCAGCCGGTGTAGCAGACGTTGGTGAAGTTGATGTTCCGCGTGACGATGTAGGTGACCTCGTCGCCGACCACCGACCTGCGCAGGTCGTCGGCGATCCGGCACAGGGCGTCGAGGGCCGGCCCGTCCGCGTGCAGCAGGGCGAGGGCCTGCGCGTCCGTCAGCCTCGTCGGGTCGTCGGCGGCCTGCGCGAGGGCGCCCCGTACGTCGGTGTCGATGCGCTCGGCCACCATCCCGGGCGCGGCCGCCTCGCGCAGCGCCTCCCAGTCGCCGTACACGTCGTCGAAGTCGTCGCGGCGGTCACCGGTGCGGCCCTCGGTGTCGATGGTGGCGTGCAGGTCCGTGCGCCCGTACGCCGTGAAGCCCTCGTCCGGCTCCTGCCACGGCCGGCCCTCGACCGCGGCGCCCTCGTCGGCCAGCCCGGTCCCGGCATCGGCCAGCGCCCGTACGTGCGGCAGCAGCCGGGGGTCCAGCCAGGGCTCGCCGCGCTGCAGGAACTCCGGGTAGATGGTGAGGCGTTCGCGCAGCTCGAAGCCGGCGGCAGCGGTCCGCTCGGCCAGCTCCTCGATGTGCGGCCAGGGACGCTCGGGATTGACGTGGTCGGGGGTCAGCGGCGAGACCCCGCCCCAGTCGTCGATGCCGGCGCCGATGAGCAGTGCGTACTCGGCATCGACCAGGTTCGGCGGGGCCTGGATCCGCGCGCTCGGGCCCAGGATGTGCCGGGCGACGGCGATGGCGGCGGCCAGCTCCTCCAGCTCCGCGTCCGGCATGCCGCGCATCGCGGTGTCCGGCTTGGCGCGGAAGTTCTGGACGATGACCTCCTGGATGCCGTGGTAGCTGCGCTGGATCCGGCGCAGCTCGAAGAAGGCCTCGGCCCGCTCCCCGTAGGACTCGCCGATGCCGATGAGGACACCGGTGGTGAAGGGGACGTTGGAACGTCCGGCGTCCTCCAGCACCCGCAGCCGCACGGCCGGATCCTTGTCGGGGGAGCCGTGGTGGGGGCCACCGGGCTCGGACCACAGGCGGGTGGCGGTGGTCTCCAGCATC
This sequence comes from Streptomyces sp. NBC_01232, assembly GCF_035989885.1. Classification (GTDB taxonomy): domain Bacteria; phylum Actinomycetota; class Actinomycetes; order Streptomycetales; family Streptomycetaceae; genus Streptomyces. The sequence continues at coordinate 3,704,463 of NZ_CP108518.1, read as the reverse complement.
ATGCCCATGCTCGGCGCGACCGGCTTGAGGCGCTGGAGATCGGACCAGGACATGACGCCCGGGTTGAGGTGCGGCAGCAGGCCGGTCTCCTCCAGGACGCGGATCGCCATGGCGCGCACGTAGGCGAGGGTGTCGTCGTAGCCGTGCGCGTCGAGCCACTCGCGGGCCTCGGGCCAGCGGTCCTCGGGGCGGTCGCCGAGGGTGAAGAGCGCTTCCTTGCAGCCCATCGCGGCGCCCTGGCGGGCGATGTCGAGGACCTCGTCGGGGGAGAGGTACATCCCGTGGCCGCTCTTGCGCAGCTTTCCGGGGACGGTGACGAAGGTGCAGTAGTGGCACCTGTCGCGGCAGAGGCGGGTGAGGGGGATGAAGACCTTGCGGGAGTACGTGATGACGCCGGGCCGCCCGGCGGCGGCGAGCCCGGCGTCCCTCACCCGTGCGGCGGAGGCGGCGAGGTCCCTCAGGTCCTCGCCGCGCGCCTGGAGGAGTACGGCCGCCTCGGTCGCGTCGAGCGCGACGCCGTCGCGGGCCCGCCGGAGCGCGCGGCGCATCGCGTTTTCGGTCGGAGCGTCACTCGGAGTGGTCATGGGCCGAGCATACGATCCGACGTTCCGGCGGTGGGGCGGCTGTGAAGTGGCTCATCTCATCAACTCACCCGCGTTGACCAGCAGCGACTGGCCGGTTATCGCCCGGGCCCGGTCCGAGGCGAGGAACACGGCGGAGTCCGCGACGTCCCCGTCGGTGGCGAGGTCCGGCAGCGCCATCCGCTCGGTGAGGCGGGCGTGCACCTCGGCCTCCGGGACGCCCTCGGTGTGGGCGGTGAAGGTGACGAAGGCCTGGACGGGCGGGCCCCACATCCAGCCGGGCAGCACGGTGTTGACGCGGATCCGGTGCGGACCGAGCTCGCGGGCCATGGAGTACATGGCGGAGGTCAGCGCCCCCTTGGAGGCGGCGTAGGCGGCCTGCTGCACCTCGTTCGGCGCGGCGACCGCGGACTGCGTCCCCACGATCACCACGGCCCCGCCCCGCTCCTTGAGGCCGGGCAGGCAGGCCCGGGTCATGCGCAGGGTGCCCAGCAGGTTGACGTCGATGATCTGCTGCCAGGTCCCGAAGTCGGCGTCCTCCAGCCCCCCGAAGTACGAGTCCCAGGCGGCGACGTGCACGACGGCGTCGATCCGGCCGAAACGCTCGCGCGCGAGCGCGGCGAGGGCCTCGCACTGCGCCTCGTCGGTGATGTCGGTGGCCAGGTGGGCGGTGCGGGTCCCCTCGGGGTCGATCTCGGCGGCGGACTTGGCGAGATTCGCCTCGGTCCGCGCCCCGAGCACGGCGTTCCCCCCGTCCCGCACGACGGCGGCGGCCACCTGATGCCCGAGCCCGGCCCCGACGCCGGAGACGATGACGGTCTTCCCTTGCAGCAACACGACGGACCTCCGGGACGCGACACATCTGACGGCCCGTCAGGCTACGGCGCGGGCGCGCCGGTGTGAAGAGCCATGACGCGCGGCGCCCGCTCACGCCCTCTCTCCGGATCCGGCGAGCAGCGGCCGAGGAGATCGGGCGGCTCAGCCCGCAAGGTCGTCGCGAAACGGAGCCATCCCGGGCCCCCGGTCGAAGCAGGACTTCCGGCGTGACCGGTCGAAGCCTGCCGAGATTCCACAGGGAGGAGTGTTCGGATTTTGGTGGTCGGATTTTGGTGGACCCACCCGTCGATTGCCGGCGCTGCCACCTCCGCCTGGTGGTCGGCACCGGGATAGGCGAAGGAATCGATGACGACGAGGAGGTGTCCTCCGGCATTGCGCGAAAGCTCTGCGGCGTGGAGCGGAAGTCCGTACGCAAGCCGTGCGGCGTCCTTCCGGTGGATGTGGCCTGCCGGAAGGCGCAAGTGCAGACGTTGGTCCCTCTGGATGGCTCTCGACGGCGCGGACCCGGACTCTTCCGTGTGCGCCGAAACATCGGCGGCGAGGCCGATCCCGCCCTTCACGAACCTGTACTTGCAGCGCATGCCGCTTTCAGGGATCGGCCTGGAACGCAGCGCAACCTGCCGCTTCACGTGCTCACCTTCCTATGGCGGGGCGGGCGGGCGGAATCTACTGTTCAGTGGCGCGCACATCCCGCCATGCGAGAACGCGGTGCGGGGTCATCGGCCTGGCCCGGCCTGGTCCGGCCCGGTCCGGTGTGGTCGAGCCGGGCTGCGTTGCAGCGGCAATCACGCCTCTCCCCGGCCACGGCCACGGCCACGGCCCCGTCCCCGCCCCGGACCCTTCCGCGTCGACGGCCGATGTCGTTCGGGGGATCATCGGAGATGACCACAGCCTCGTGGTGAGGATTCACGGCACGAGCCTAGGACGTGAGGCCATGTCACTCCCGCACCCTTCCGGCCCGCCCCGGCACGCGCGGCTGTGGGCCCTGCTGGCCGTGGTGTGCGCGCTGCTCGCCGCGGCGACCCTGGTGGCCGAGGGCATCATCGGCGGGCTGCTCGTCCTCGTCGTCGGCGTGGCCGGGGCCGCGCTCACCGCCATGGGGACCTGGTGGGTGGTGTCCCATCGCGGTGCGGTGCGGCTGGCCGGGACGCTGCTGATGGTGGGCGCGCCGGTGGCGATCCTGCTCATCTACGCCCGGGCGGACCTCTGGCCCATCGCGCTGCTCGCCATCGCACTGTGGGCAGCCGCCGTGGCGTGTGCGCGGAGCGCGCTGCGTGCGGTGCGCAGACCCGACGGCATGCGGGCGGTCGCGCGCGACGCCCCCCGGCATCCGGTGCTGATCATGAATCCGAAGTCCGGCGGCGGGAAGGTCGGCCGCTTCGGCCTGGTCGAGAAGAGCGAAGCGCTCGGCGCCCGCGTGGTGCTGCTGGACACCGAGGTCGTCACGGACGTCGCCGCCATCGCCCGGCAGGCGGTGGCCGACGGGGCGGACCTGCTCGGGGTGGCGGGCGGCGACGGCACGCAGGCCCGGGTGGCCGCGGTGGCGGCCGAACACGACCTGCCGTTCCTCGTCATCTCCGCGGGCACCAGGAACCACTTCGCCATGGACCTCGGACTGGACCGTGAGGACCCGGCCCGGTGCCTGGACGCGCTGGCCGACGGGGAGGAGCTCAGGGTCGACCTGGGGTTCGTGGGCGGCCAGGCCTTCGTCAACACGGCCTCCTTCGGCGTCTACGCCGAGATCGTGCAGCGGCCGGAGTACCGGGACGCCAAGGCGGACTCGGCGCTGGCCGCGCTGCCCGACCTCCTGCTCGGATACGCCGGCACCACCCTCGACGCGGTCACCGACGAGACGCGTCTGGAGGCCCAGCAGGCACTGCTGGTCAGCAACAATCCGTACTCCTCCCCCGAACCGATGGGCGCCCGCAGGTCCCGGCTCGACCTCGGCGTGCTGGGTGTCGTCGGGATCCGGGTGAACAACGCGGCCCAGGCCGCCGACGTCGCGCTCCGCGGGGCGCGGGCGGCGGGCCTCCACGTGCTGGCCTCCCGCCAGGTCGTCGTCCGATCGGACGCGGAGCGCATCGCGGTCGCCGTGGACGGCGAGGCCCTGACCATGCCCACGCCCGTGACCTGCACCGTCCGCCCGGGTGCGCTGCGCGTACTGGTGCCCAGGCTCCGCCCGGGCGCCCCGGCGGCCGCTCCGCCCATGGAGTGGAACGAGGTCCTCGCGCTGGCCTTCAACCGGACCGGGCCGGGCCCGTCACCGTCCGGCTGAAGCCCCGGCGGGGTCCGGGGCCCGGGATGCCCGACCCGCCGTGCGGCGTCACAATGAGCCTTACCCGGCGTTCGCGTCGTGCCGCGGCGGTCCCGTCGTTCGCGTCGCACCCGTCGTCCCGGTCGTGCCCGGTGTTCGCAGCGGATTGGAGAGACGTCCGTGAAGGACCTCAAGTTTGAGAAGAAGAGTTCCCTTTCCCGCCTCGAGGCCGCCGATCAGCTCTCCGCACTGGCGGAGGCGCTCCGGCACGGCGGCAACGCCGAACTGGAACTCGGCCCCGGGACGATGAGCCTGCGGGTCCCCGATGAACTCCGCACCGAGATCGAGGTCGAGGTCGGCGACGGGGAGATCGAGATGGAGATCGAACTGAAGTGGTCCACCGCGCAGGCCGAGGCCGCGTGACAGTGCCCGCGGACGGCCCGGGGCCGGGGCCGGGGCAGGCTCCCGGGCAGGTTCCGGAGCCGGAGGCGGGACGCGGCGACTACACCGGCGCCGTCTACGGCTCGCTGCTCGCCGCCTCCGTCGTGGTCGGCGCCGGAACGCTCGGCAAGTTCCCGCGGCTGGAGCTCGTCCTGCTGCTCCTGGGCACCGGTGTGGTGTTCTGGGCCGCGCACGTCTTCGCCCGCCTCTTCGGGGCCCGCATGGTGCACCACCTGAGCTGGGGCGTGGTGCGCCGTACGTCCAGGGAAGAGTTCCCGATCATCAAGGCGGCCGTCCCGCCGGCCGTTGCCGCGGCCGTCGCCCCCTGGCTCGGCCTCGGGCCCCAGGGGATCGCCTGGCTGGCGCTCGCCGTCGCCCTGATCGGACAGGTCGGCTGGGCCACCGTGGCCGCCAGCCGTGCCGGCGCCTCACGCCGCCTGATGCTGCTGGCCGGCGCGATCAACCTGTTCCTCGGGCTGCTCATCGTGCTCCTCAAGGTCGCGCTCCAGCACTGAACCCCCCTGCGTACTCCTTCAGCGCCACGCGCAGACGGCCCACGCCCTCGGTGATTTCGGCAGGGGTGTGCGTCGTGAAGGACAGCCGCAGGGTGCGGGGGTCCGGGGCGTCGGCGAAGAAGGGGGCGCCCGGGACGAAGGCGACGCCGTGCGCGACCGCCGTCTTGAGGAGGGCCGTCGCGTCGTGGCCCTCCGGCAGGCGGGCCCAGAGGAACATGCCGCCCTCGGGCAGGTTCCACGCGCAGTCGGCCGGCAGGGACCGGCTCAGTGCCGTCTGCAGGGCGTCACGGCGCTCGCGGTAGGCCGTGCGGACCGTGGCTATGTGCGCGTCGAGGTCCACCGCCCGGAGGTAGTGCGCCGCGGCCAGCTGGTCCACCGTCGAGGTGTGGAGGTCGGCCGCCTGCTTCGCGACCACCGCGGCCCGCCGCAGCGCCGCCGGCGCGCGGAGCCAGCCCAGGCGCAGCCCGGGGGCCATGACCTTGGAGAAGCTGCCGAGCAGGGCCGTACGGTCCTCCGCCCCCGGGTGCGCGGCGAGCCACGGGACGTCGGAGCCCTCGTAGCGGAGTTCGCCGTACGGGTCGTCCTCCACCAGCCACAGCCCGAGCCGTGCCGCGGTGTCCGCCACCGCCGCCCGGCGGGCGGCCGGGAGGGTGCGTCCGGTCGGGTTCTGGAAGGTGGGGACGGTGTACAGCAGCTTCGGCCGCTCGCGCGCGACGACGTCCGCCAGCGCGTCCGGGAGAATGCCCTCCGCGTCGCAGGGCACGGCCACCACCCGCGCTCCCGCCAGCCCGAAGCACTGCAGCGCCGCGAGGTAGGTGGGGTTCTCGACCAGGACGACGTCACCGGGTTCGATCAGGGTGGCGGCGATGAGGGTGAGGGCCTGCTGGGAGCCCGAGGTGATGAGTACGTCGTCCGGGCCGGTCGGCAGCCCGCGCGCCGTGGCCCGGGCGGCGACGGCCTCGCGGAGCTCGGGTGCGCCCTCGGTGGTCGAGTACTGGAGCGCGCGCCGCGCGGACACCGCGAAGGCGGCGTCGTACGCGGCCCGCAGGCCCTCGGTGTCGAAGAGCTCGGGGGCGGGGAGGCCCCCGGCGAGGGAGATGATCCCGGGCCGTTCGGTGAGCGCGAGGATCTCGCGCACGGGGGACCCCTCCACGGAGGTGGCGCGGGCGGCGAACGCGGGCGGCGGTGCGGCGGCGGCAGGCACGGCAGAGGACACGGGCAGCTCCTTCAGGAGGCGGGTGCGCGCATCGTAGCGAGGGAAAGTTGTAGACGGCATGTATGTATCAAGTGGTGGACCCCGGCGCCCGGTCGAAGCGGATACCCCCGCGACCCCTCCCCATCTGATGCTGCATCAGCTAGACCGTTTCCCATGACGACAGGAGAGCAGGACCGCGACAGCGGCGGCAGCGACCGCGAGCACGACCAGCCCGGCACCCGCGTCGACGACTACGCCGAGCTGGCGGCCGTCGGCCCCTACGGCGTCCGCCCCGGCCACGCGCTGATCACCATGGTGGAGCCGCACCCGGGCCACGAGTACGCGTACAACCGCTGGTACGAGGACGACCACTACTACGCCGGCGCCATGGCCATGCCGTGGATGTACGCGGGCCGTCGCTGGGTGGCCACCCGCGAACTGCAGGAGCTGCGCTACCCCGAGAAGTCGGCCGTCGCCCAGCCCGTCACCGCCGGCTGCTACATATCGACGTACTGGGTCACCGAGGGCCGCTACGACGAGCACATGAAGTGGACCGTCGGCATCAACAAGCGGCTGAACCGCGACGGCCGGGTCTACCAGGACCGCACCCACGTGTTCACGTCCTTCCAGGACCACGCGGCCACCGTCTACCGCGACGGCGCCGCCGGCCCACGGGACTACCACGCCCTGGACCACCCGTACGCCGGCCTCGTCCTCCAGGTCATCGACGCCGACGGCCCCGAGCAGCGGGCCGAGTTGCTGGAGTGGCTGCGCTCGCGCGCCCTGCCGAAGCGGCTGCACGGCGGTCCGGCCGCGATGGTGACGGTCTTCCGGCCCACGCCGCTGCCCGGTGACCGGATGACGTACGTCAAGCAGGTGGAGGGGGTTGACACCCGCCTCACGCTGCTGTGGTTCCTCCAGGAGGACCCCCGGACCTGCTGGGACCGTTTCCTGGGGCTGGACGCGGAGGTCGCGGAGGCGGGGCTGGGGCGGGTGGAGCTGGTGGCGCCGTTCGTCCCGACGGTGCCGGGGACCGACCGGTACGTCGATCAGCTGCGCTGAGAGAGCCGACGGCGCGGCGGGCATGGCCGAGCCCCCTCGGCCAAGACGGCGGGTCGGTCGAGAGGGCTCAAGTCAGTGGTGCAGGTGAAGCGGGTGATGCAGGCGGTGCTGGTGCTGCAGGCAGTTCTGGTGATGCAAATGCTGCTGGTGCTGCTGGTGGTGCAGAAGCCGGTCCGGCCGGGGGTGGTGCCGGCTGCGGGGCCCGAACGGTAGCGAAGGGGCGGACGGTTGGGGCGCGCCGTGATCTTCAGGCGAGGCGTCCCAGCCGGCCCTCGGTGACGTCGGCGACGAACGAGGTCCAGGAGCCGGGCGCGAAGGTGAGGGACGGTCCGTCCTGCACCTTCGAGTCGCGGACGGCGATGGCCTCCATGACGGGCGACTTGACCTCGACGCAGGCGCCGTTGGCGGAGTAGGAGGACTTGATCCAGTTGTCCGTGGCGCCCTGGCGAATAGCCATGTTTCTCTCCGGTGAGCGAGTAGTTCCGGTGGTTCCGGTGTCCTGTCGGCCAATTTTCCGGCTGACCTGATCGACGCTACCGGCAGCTCCTGACAGGTGAAGGGACCATTCACCCGACCGGGTGGCATATTCCATTCAAGCCTTATGTGGCTGGGGAGTGACGGTGTACCGTACCGACCCGCTCGTCGCCCGCCCGGTGGATCTCGCTCACATCCCGGGCCTAAGCGGTCTTGTCGGCATATTGGTCGATGATCCCCGAGATGAACTCGCGGGTCTGGTCGACGTTGAGGGCCTGCGCACGCAGGTGCTCGTACATCACGCTGTACTTCTGCACGTCGTTGGCCTTCTCCAGGTACAGGTCGCTCGTCACGCCCTCGATGTAGACGACGGTCGAGTCGGACGCGTCCGGGAACTCCAGGATCGCGTACTGGCCGTTGACGCCCGGATGCGCGCCCAGGTCGAAGGGCATCACCTGCACGGTGACGTGCGGCTGCTCCGACTGCTCTATCAAGTACTCGAGCTGCCGGATCATCAGCTGGGCGTCGCCCACCCGGCGGCGCAGCGCGGCCTCGTCGATCACCGCCCACAGGCGCAGCGGTCCCAGATCGGGGTTGTTGTTGTCCGTCTCGGAGAGACGCTTCTGGCGGTGCATGCGGACCTGGACGCGCTTGTCCACGTCGGCAGGGGCGGTCTCCGGCCAGGCGCCGCGAACGAGGGACTGCGCGTACTCCGTGGTCTGGAGCAGCCCCGGGATGACCAGGGGCTCGTACGTGCGCAGGCTGGCGGCGTCCGTCTCCAGGCCGATGTAGACGCTGTACGGGATGTCGCCGAAGGCGTGCCACCAGCCCTGCTGGCGGGAGTCCTTCGCCATCTGCATGAGCGAGTCGATGAGGCGGCGGTCCTCGACCTCGTAGACGTCGCACAGGTCGCGGACGTCGCGCTGGCTGATGGAGCGGCGGCCGTTCTCCAGTCGGCTGATCTTCGACTGGGAGACGAGGAGGCGCTCGGCGACCTGTTCGGCCGTCATGCCCTTGTCCTCGCGGAGCTTGCGCAACTCCATGCCCAGTCGGCGGCGTCGGACGGTGGGATTGACATTGGACGCCACGTGAACGGCACCTCCGCCTTCTTCTGTCGTTGCAGCTGTCTCTCTGCGTATCTGGTCTTGAGCAGACTGCCACCGAAGCGGGCGGTGCCGCTGGGGAACCCCGGAAACACAGACGCGCGGGGTGGCGGGGCCGGCGAACCGGCCCCGCCACCCCGCGCGCTGGTGGCTCCCGGACCGCGTCCTCGCGGACGTCGGTCCTGGCGGTGGCGTTGCGATGAAGCGGTGGACCGATGGATCAGGTGATCCGGGCGATCCGGTGGATCAGGTGATCCGGTGGAACGGGCGATCCGTTGGAACGGGACGGATCAGTGCGCGGCCGCGCGGGCCATCGCGCCCGTCCGGCGCGGCTGCAGCGGGACGCTGCTCGCCGTGGCCCGGGCCGGCGGTGCGGGTGCGCGGTCACGGCGTGGCTGTGCGGCCACACCGTTCTGGACGTCCATCACGGCATGCGCCACGAGTCCGCCCATCGGGTCGTGCCGGATCAGATCCCGCAGCCGGGACCTGGACGACCGCCCCTCGTTGCCGGGGTACAGGTGCTTGCCGAGTCCGACCGCGTGGGCCAGTGCGGCAAGCGCCGCGGTCCGCGGGTCCGGCGGTACGCCGGTGCGGATCGCACTGTCGAGCCGGGCTCGGATCTCCCGGCTGATCTCCGTGTCCGTCGCTTGGTAGCGAGTCGTCGGCAACACTCCGCACATCTGTCCTGCGACGGCATGAACCATGCCGCAGCGCTCCAGATGAGCGAGGTAAATCTGGCGGAGCCCCAGCCGGGGTCCGCCGATCCAGTGGACGGCCCGAACCGGGCTGCCGCGCCTGCGCAGCAGTTCCAGTGCGGAGTCCAGAGTCGGATCTCCTGTCGGCCGTGGCATCACCACGGCGATACGATCCCCATCAGGGGCTATCCGTCCTGCCAGAGCCAGCTCCACTAGCTGTGCCCCGGCCAGGCCGAGGTCGAGCGACTGCGGCTGCGCCGTGGTACCCGTGGCCGGGTCCAAGGCGAGCAGCAGAAGCTCCTCCGGAATTGTTCTGCGGCTCCTGCCCATCCATGCCTCCCCGCGTGGATGAGTGACAGGGTGACGCCTCTCACATTCATCTGTCGAGAGCGCGTGGCCGCTTTGTGGGGGAACCCGCAGCTATGTCGTTCTCGTCTGGCACGGGGGCGATGCTCCCTAGACGGGACACTGTTAGACATTCGGACAGCCGGACGTGGCGGCGATGGAGGAGGCACGGTGGCGGGCGAGTCCCCCGACAAGTCGGTAGATGAAGGAGCGCCGGGGGCGGCGGAGTCGTCCGCGGAGCGTGACCCGAGGCTGTCGGTGTTCCGGCCGCGGGATCCCGAGGGCGGCGCGGCAGCCGCTCGTGCCGGTTCCGGTGCGGGTGCCGGTTCCGGTGCTGTGGCTGGTGTCGACGTTGAGGCCAAGGCCGAAGCCGAGGCTGAGGCCGAGCCCGAGGTCGCAGTCGAGCCCGAGGGTGAAGTCGAGCCTGCGGCCGAAGCCGCGGCCGAGGCTGAGGCTGACGCTGAAGCCGGGCGCGAGGCCGGCGGGCGGGATGCGCTGCGCGATGCGGTGGCGGCTTGGGTCGCTTCTGCCGACGGCGCCGAAGACACGCAGGGCGAAGCCGAGGGTTCCGCTTCGGTGGACGCCGAGGTGGACGCAGGCGAGGCCGACGCCTCCGGGTCCGGCGCGCCGGATGCCCGCACCGAAGCGGCGGACTCCGAATCCACCTCCGAATCCACCTCCGATTCCGCTGCCGATTTGGGTTCCGCTTCTGGTTCCGATGCCGCCCCGGCCCCGGTCGTCGAAGCGAAGCCCGCCGAAGCCGGGCCTGCGGCCGCGAAGCCCGCGGACCGTGAGCGCACCGCCGTCTTCCGTGCAGTGAAGCCTGCCGAGGCGAAGCCGGCGGCCGAGAAGCCGAAGGCCGACGAGCCCGCGGACAGTGAGCGCACTGCCGTCTTCCGTGCGGTGAAGCTGGATTCCGCTTCGACCCCCGCCCCGGGGCCGGGGCCGAAGCCCGCCGAAGCCGGGCCCGCGGCCGGGAAGTCGGAGGACAGCGAGCGCACTGCCGTCTTCCGTGCCGTGAAGCCTGCTTCCGGTTCCGGTTCCGGTTCCGCCTCCGCTTCCACCCCGCCCCCGGCCAAGCCCGCTGCCGGGACCGACGAGCCCGCGGACAGCGAGCGCACCGCCGTCTTCCGTGCCGTGAAGCCCGCTTCGGCTCCCGCTCAGGCCGATGAGGCGAAGCCCGCCGCCGGGACCGACAAGCCCGCGGACAGCGAGCGCACCGCCGTCTTCCGTGTCCCGAAGGTGGATGCGCTCAAGGCGGAGACCCCGAAGCCGGCCGCCGCCAAGCCGGCCACGGCCAAGCCCGCCACCGCGAAGCCGTCCCTGGCGAAGCCGGCGGAGGCCAGGTTCACGCCGACCACCCCGGCCAAGCCGGCGACCCCTGCCAAGCCCACCGAGTCCAAGCCCACCGAGTCCAGGCCCGCGGCCGAGGCGTCCAAGGGCAGCACCTTCGTGCCGCTGCGCCCGGAGGGCATCGCGCCGACGCCCGCCGCCGGGCAGCTGCCCAAGCCCCCGCTCCCCGCCTCGCGTTTCGACCGGATCGACCAGGCCGAGCGGACCACGCAGCAGCCGCTGCCGCCCAAGCCGCCGCTCGACATGCTGGCGGACCTGACGAACAACCCGCCTCCGCCGCCGAGCCCCATCCGCACCGCCGTCCGGCGGTTCAAGATCTACGCGCCGCTCGTCGCGCTCCTGGCGATCATCCTCGCCGTCGTGCAGCTCGTACGCCCGCTGCCCGAGCCGACGCTCGTGATGACCGCGAAGTCCTCGTACACCTTCGACGGCACCAAGCCCCAGCTGCCCTGGCCCTCCGAGGGCCAGGCGTACATGGCGGCCGCCGGCCTCGGCACGCTCGGCCAGTCGGGCGAGCAGAAGCCGGTGCCGATCGCGAGCGTCACCAAGTCGATGACGGCGTACATCATCCTGCGCGACCACCCGATCAAGAAGGGTGAGCAGGGCCAGATGATCGACGTCGACAAGACGGCCGAGACCGAGGGCAAGAAGAACGACTCGGTCAACAACGAGTCCACCCTCGACACGGTCAAGGAGGGCGACAAGATCTCCGAGTACGACGCGATCGCCGCCCTCATGATCCCGTCGGCCAACAACATCGCGCGGCTGCTCGCGCGCTGGGACTCCGGTTCGCAGGAGGCGTTCGTCAAGAAGATGAACGACACCGCCAAGGAACTCGGCATGACCAACACCACGTACACGGACCCCTCGGGCCTGGACGCGACCACGGTCAGCACCGCCGAGGACCAGGTGAAGCTGGGCCTGAAGCTCGTCGAGATCGAGACGCTGCTGGACATCACCAAGAAGCCGAGCTGGGTCGACCCGTCGGGCAAGAACTGGCCGAACTGGAACCGCCTGGTCCCGTACAACGACTCGCTCGGCATCAAGACCGGTACGACGACCAAGGCGGGCGGAAACCTCCTCTTCGCCGCGCAGAAGAAGGTCGGCAACACCAATCAGCTGATCGTCGGAGCGGTCCTCGGACAGCACAAGGCGCCGATCATCGACACCGTCATTGCCGCGAGCAAGCAGCTGATGCTCGGGACCCAGAAGGCGCTCCAAGGCGCGACGGTCGTGAAGAAGGGCGACGTCGTGGGCTACGTCGACGACGGGCTCGGCGGCCGGACGCCCGTAGTCGCCACCGCCGACGTGCAGGCGGTCGGCTGGGCCTCGCTGACCGTCGACGTCAAGCTCTCGAACGGCGGCGGCACGGTGCCGCAGACCGCGACGGCCGGCACCGAGGTCGGCGTGCTGACCGTCGGCGAGGGCGCCAGCCAGGTCAAGGTGCCGGTGGCGCTGCAGGACGACCTCGCGGCGCCGGGAATCGGCAGCAAGCTGACGCGCGTCGGCTGACATCCGGTGAGAGCGTGGATCCGGCGCCCCGGGCAACCTCGGGGCGCCGGGCCGCGTCTTGGCCCGCGGGAAGTGTGGACTCATGTGTGTTGGGGAGTGCGGCAGTGACCACCGCTGAGCAGCAGGGCCGACGCGGGGAAGCCGTCCCGCCGGGCTCCGGCAACGGCGGCGCCTCCGGGGTGTCCGCGCCTCCGGGGCCTGCGACGCCGTCCGCGACCACCCTTGCCGTGCCCGTCTCCGCCGTCTCCGTGCCCGCTTCCGCCTCCGCTTCCGCGTCCGCCGCGTCCTCCGCATCCGCCTCCGCCGGGCCCGGCCGCACCAGGCCGTCCCGCGCCCTCGACCCGCTCCGCCGCCACCCCGTGGCCGTCGCCACCGTCCTCGCCGGGCTGCTGCACGTCGTCTGGTTCTTCAGCTTCGCCAACAGCGGCGGTGACCTCGCCGCCCAGGACGCCTGGGCCGAGTTCGTCGGCCGCCATCCCGACTCGGCGTACAACCTCGCCTGGTACGGGGGCATGCACCCCGTCTCGTACAGCGTGGTCTCGCCGTACCTCATGCACATGCTCGGCGTCCGGACCACGATGATGATCGCCGGGACCGTCTCGGCCGGGCTGCTCGCGCTGATCCTGACCCGCTGCCGCGGTGCCGTGCGCGAGCCCCTGTGGCCCGCCCTGGCCGGGGTCTACGGGCTGCTCTGCAACGCCCTCTCGGGCCGCGTCACCTTCGGCCTCGGCGTGATGTTCGCGCTCGGTGCCGTCGCCGCCGTGTTCTGCTGGCCCCGCAAGTGGGCGGAGCGGCGCTGGGCCAAGGCCGCGGTGGCGGCCCCGCTGGCCGGCCTCGCGACCGCCGCCAGCCCGGTCGCCGGCCTTTTCCTCGGGGTGATCGCGGCCGCGCTGTTCCTGAGCCGGCGGCGCCCGGGTGCGTACGCGCTGGGGCTGGCTCCCGTGGCCGTTGTGGGGCTGTCCGCCTGGCTGTTCCCGTTCTCCGGGACACAGCCGATGAAGCTGGGCTCGGCCGCGCTGCCGTTCGTGTTCGCGCTGCTGATCCTGTTCCTCGTACCGAGGCGGTGGAAGACCGTCCGGATCGCCTCGGCCGTCTACGCCTTCGGGGTCTTCCTCACCTGGGCGATCGACTCCCAGGTCGGCTCGAACGTCACCCGGATGGTGATGCTCTTCGGCGGGGTCGCGCTGCTCGCGGCCCTCCCGTACGAGCTCCCGCGCTCGCGGCGCCGGTACGCGGTGCTGATCGCCTTCATCGGGCTGAACGCCTGGATCACCACCAACAGCATCACGGACATCGTCCGCACCACCCCCCTGGCCGCCTGGAGCCGCGAGCTGGCCCCGCTCGTCGACCAGCTGCAGAAGGCGGGCGCCGACCGCGGCCGGGTCGAGGTGGTCCCCGCCAGCAGCCACCGGGAGTCCTCGGCCTTCCCCTCGTACGTGAACCTCGCGCGCGGCTGGAACCGGCAGGCCGACCTGGAGCGCAACCCGCTCTTCTACGACGACACCCTCACCGCCGACAGCTACCGGGCCTGGCTGGACCGCTGGGCCGTGCACTACGTGGTGCTGCCCGCAGACAAACCCGACTCGGGCGGGGAGGACGAGGCGAAGCTGGTGCGCGAGGGGGTCCCGTACCTCCAGCAGGTGTGGGGCGACGCGAACTGGCAGCTCTTCAAGGTCCAGGAGCCCACCGACCTGGTGTCCGGGCCGGCGACGGTGGTGCGGGCGAGCGCCGACCGGCTGGTCGTCGACGTGAAGCGGGCCGGACGGGTGCTGGTCCGGATCCCGCACTCGCCGTGGCTGGGGCTGGTGGACGCGGAGGGCAGGCCGGTGGCGCCGCCGCAGGAGACCTTCGCCTCGAAGGCGCGGGGCGGGAGCGGGGACGGCGGCGCGCTGCGGAAGCAGTACGCGAACACGGCGGGATGCCTGTTCAAGGCCGCTCCGGACGACACCGGGGACGTGTGGACGGAGCTGCTGGCGCCGGCGCCGGGGGAGTACCGGGTGGCGGCGAAGTACCAGCTGCCGCGGGGGACGCCCTGCCCGGAGGACCTGGTGCACCAGACGCTGGGCCAGCCGAACCGTCCGGCTCCGCCGCGTCCGTGATCCAGGATCCGGCCGGACTCCGTGACCGGACTCCTGACCGGTTCTTGATCGGCTCTTGATCGGAATTCTTTGCACATCGGTCCGGGTGCGATGGCCCGTATATGTGCATACGATCCGAGTAGTCCGATTGGGTGCTTCCCGAAGGAGTTGACGACGGGATGAACAAAGAGCAGAAGCGGGACGTCCGGGCGGCCATCGCGAAGGCGCAGGAGCAGGCGCAACCGCCGCGCTCTGCGGGTCACGGCTTCGACGGTCCGGTACGGAGCAAGGTCAAGGGCGGGCTGCACACGAAGGCCGCGCTCAAGCGGGCCGGCACTCCCCAGGGGGACCGCATCGGCGAACGCAGCAGTGGCCTGAGCTGACCTGAGCTGACCGTGATGGCACAGCCCTTCCGGCGCGGCCGGAAGGGCTTCGTGCGTCCTGATGCCGTATACGACGCAATCTGGCCTGATCCAGTGCGATCCGGCCGGATCCCGCCGGTCGCACGCCGGGGCCGCCGCATTACCGTGAGCTGACCATGAACGACATGCAGCGCGGCGAGCGGCTGCGGCCGCGCCTGCGGCTGCCCGCCTGGACCTCGACACTGACCTGGAAGGCCACGGTCTTCATCACCCTCATGTGCTGCGGACTCGCGGCACTGCTGGGCTGCCTCGTGCACGGCGCCATGACCCGCCAGACCGTGGGCACGGCCCGCGAGAAGGCGCTGATCAGGCTGGAACGGACCATCGAGGCGTACGAGGCCGGCGCACGCATGCCGCGCGGCGAGGGCATCGACCCTGCGGGCCTGCCCCCGGAGCTGCGCGCCCTCGCCGTCGGCGGCAAGCGCGGCACGGCCGTCGGCAGGCATCGGGGCCGCCCCGTGATGTGGGCGGCCGGGCCCGCCGCCCAGGGCACCGCGATAGCCGTCTCCGTGGACTTCCGTGCCAGCGAGCGGACCATCGCCGAACTGGACCGGGCCATCCTCGGCTCCTCCGGCCTCGCCATCGGCGGCACCCTCCTCGTCGGCGCGTTCGTCGTCACCCGGATCACCCGGCGGCTCCACCTGACCGCGCAGGTGGCCCGCCGGATCAGCGCCGGCGACCTGGACGCGCGGGTCGACGACGGGACCCGCAGCCGCAGCAAGGACGAGGTGGCGGCGGTCTCCCGGGCCCTGGACACCATGGCCTCGTCGCTGCAGGGCAAGCTCGAGGCGGAACAGCGGTTCACGGCGGACGTCGCCCACGAGCTGCGCACCCCGCTGACCGGCCTGAACGCGGCCGCCGAGCTCCTGCCGCCCGGCCGCCCGGCCGAACTCGTACGCGACCGGGTGCAGGCGATGCGCTCACTGACCGAGGACCTGCTGGAGATCTCCCGGCTGGAGACGCGCAGCGAACGCGTGGAACTGGACTCGCACGACCTGGCCGGCCTGGCGGCGCGCACGATCCGGGCCTCCGGCACCGACACCGCCCTGGAGGTGCGCGGCTCCCTGCGGGTGGACACCGACCGCCGGCGCCTGGAGCGGATCCTGGGCAACCTCGTGGCCAACGCGCACCGTCACGGGGCTGCCCCGGTCACGCTCACGGTCGACGGCCGGACCCTGACCGTGACGGACTCGGGTCCCGGCTACCCGGAGTACCTGCTGACCGGCGGCCCGCAGCGGTTCCGTACGGAGGGCACGAACAAGGGCCACGGGCTGGGCCTGACCATCGCCGCCGGCCAGGCACGGGTCCTCGGCGCCACCCTCACCTTCCGCAACGGGGTGGCGGGCGGCGCCGAGGCCCGCGTCACGCTTCCAGGGCCCGCAGCACCGGGAGCAACTGCGCCTCCTCGCCGTCCAGATGAGCCTCCAGCTCCCGGCTCATCCGTTCCACGCGCTCGCTGAACCCGGCGCCGGGCGCATCGAGTGCCCGTACCAGTTCCTCCTGGAGCCGGGCGATGGCGGCGTGTTCGGCGCCGATCCGCCGGAAGAACTCCCGCATGTGCGGATGCTGTTGCTCCAGGTACGGGAAGAGGCCCGCGTCCTCGCTCTTGTGGTGGAACTCCAGCGAATGGCAGAACGCCAGGCAGTGCTGCCGCAGTTGCAGCCCGAGCGAGGCCGCCCCGCCGCCCTGCGGCTCCTTGCGCGCGAGATCCCGTACGAGGGCCAGCTGCGCCCGCAGCCAGCCGTGCACGTCGAGCAGCTTCCCGGCGATCCCGCCCTCTTTGGGGGCCGCCTCGTGCGTGCGCTGGAGTGCGACGACGGGAATGACCCGCCGGGTGCGCGCCTGGTACTCCCCGTACCCGGGCTCCGCACGGACGATCCGCGCGAACAGCTCGTCCCGCAGGGCGCCTTCGGCGGGCACGGCGACGGCCTCGTACTCCTCGGTCCCGGTCTCGACCTGCACGAGGGGCCGCGCGAGGAGGTTGCGGTACCAGTCGGGATGCCGGTCGGCCCCGCCGGCGGACCCGACGACGAGCAGCCCCCCGCCCTCACGGGCAAACCCGAGCGGGGTGGTGTGCGGCTTCCCGGACCTGGCTCCGGTGGTGGTGAGCAGGATCAGCCCGGATCCCTCGAAGGGCCCGCCGACGCGGCCGGCGTTCGCCCTGAACTCTTCGATGACGGTGTGATTGAACGATGACATGGGGTGTGGATGTCCTCACGGTGTGTGTGCGTGCGACGGCAGCGAAACAACCGAGGGAGATCACCCGTAGCCGGTGGCGCAATGGCCCATGACCCGGTCCTTCAACAAACAGGTGCCTGCCCAACCACCGCCCGGCCCACATCTCAGTAGGCGGCGTCACGCGACACGCGTGCCATGAAACCACAACGCGAAGAGGCCCCCCAGCCGATTTCGACTGAGGGGCCTCGTCCGTGCCCTCGGCAGGATTCGAACCTGCGACACCGGCTTTAGGAGAGCCGTGCTCTATCCCCTGAGCTACGAAGGCGGGGGCTTGTCGAAAACCTTGCCGGAAACCCCAGAGGGATCACCCGAGCCGCTTCGGCAAGCGTGCTGGTCAGATGACGTGCGTCCGCCCGGATGGAGCTGCCCTCGCGGACACTTTCCCCGGCACACGCCTGGTAGCCGTCTGACCGCTGACAGCCTAGCGGATCGTGCTGGGAGTGGTCGCACGGATTGCCGCAGGCGCGGGTCCGGGGCGAGGGCATGGTCGTGACCTGGGGGTTCTGAGGGGCCGGGCGGCTTGGGCGCGGAGGCTGGGTGCGTGGTGAGGGCGCGGTAGACAGCCGCGGTGTCCGTTCTGTCTGCTTGCCCCCTGTGGAGGCGTGAATGGGCGACGGCCGCACCCTGGGGTGGGTGCGGCCGTCGCCAGGTCGGGGTGTGCGTCAGGAGACGAGGAGCCTCTGCTGGGCGTTGCTGCGGGCCTCGAGGTGGATCCGGTGGCTGGTGGCGTTCTGCGAGAGGGCGAAGCCCAGGACGAAGATCTTCTGGCGGTCGACGCCGTAGGCGATCATGCGGCGATTCCAGAGACTGAGGTCGAACTGGCTGTGTACGGACTCGGAGTCGGCGCGGTAGGGGTAGAGGAGTTGGTGGGTGAGGCTGGCCTGAGGGATCTGCTGAAGGTGTTCGGCTCTGTGGAAGCCGCGTTCGGTGTCGCTCTTGAGGCGCTGGCCGGTGTCGGTGGAGCGGAGGGACCGGTCGTCGGGGGTGGTGGTGATGCCTACGGGGACGCGGTAGTCGTGATCTCCGTGCCGGCAAGGAATCTTGAGGAGGTGGTACCAGCGGCTCTTGGTGGCTCCGGCCCGGTGCTCAAGTCTGATGATCGGGACGGGTTCCAGGACGCGGGTGCCGTCGTCGATGCGGATGCTCTCGGCGATGCGGCCTTGGTCGCACCAGAGCTCGTGGCCGCTCCTGCAGGGGTTGATCCGTTCGTAGAAGACGGGGGCGACGGATCCGTGCTGCTTGTTGATGGCCAGCAGCCCGTTCCGCGCGAGGGCGTCGCGGTGGACGCCGCGGAAGGCACCGTCGTAGACGACGCCCATGCAGTGGGGCAGCACCTCCTTCAGCATGCGGAACTGCCTTACCGCGATTGCGGCTTCGTCCTCGTACTCGCCACCGGCGACGTGGGCGAAGCTGAGGATCACGCGGGTCCAGTAGCCGGTGTCACGTGCTGAGGCGAAGAACCACTTGGTGCCGCGCACCTTCCGCTTCGCCTTCTCTCCGTTCTCGTAGTAGATGCGGGCGGCCGGGTCGACGCGGTGGCTTCGGATCAAGCCGGTGTCCTCGTCGTAGATCTCCACGGCGCGGGCTTTCGAGGGCGCCTTGGGGACCGTGGCGTCGCCGACCAGGAGCTGCCGCCGTTCGGGACGGCTCCACACCTTGGGGGCGTCCGAGGGGAGGAGCCCCTGGCTCAGGGCTTGCCGGGCGGCGTACCCGCGGAACGCTTCCTCAAGTGCGTCGGCTGCCGGTACGAGGAGGCTGTTCAAGGCGTCCTGGTACTGGCCGCGGGAAGGGGCTGTGAGGGGCAGTGCTGCCGCCGTCCTGCGGCCCAAGTGTCGGCGGATGTGAGCCCGTACGCTGCGCCAGTCCTGGGGTGACGCGAGGAGCCCTGTGGTGGAGCGTTTGGACCTCGTCACCGGGGTGAGGGCGGCCATGATCAGATAGACGATGCCCGGGTATTCGCGGGGGCAGCCGACGGCGTTCGGTGGTGGCAGGAGTTCAGCCATCTCGTAGAGGAGCGGGTAGTCGAGACAGTCGCGGACGCGCTCGGCGGTGCTGCGCTGTTCGTGGTCGGCGAGCTGGCGTTTGCGGTTTGGGCGTTCGAGCTGGGGCTTGGGGGATCCGAAGATGTCGTCAGGCACGGGCCGGGCCCCCGTCGGTGTAGGTGGGGTCGTTCTGCCAGTCGTAGCCGACGAGGGCGGCGGCGCGGTCCAGAGAGCGCAGTCCGAGCCTTCGGGCGGACTCCTCGATGAGGCCGGTCGATTCGAAAGTCTCGACAGCGGCTCGGGTGGTGACGGAAGCCGGTGCGACGTCAGGTTCCCCGTCGAGGCCGATCCTGCGCAGCAGATCGCGGAGGGCCACGCACGTGCGTGCTTGCAGGGCCGGGTCGGGTGCGGGGGCGCAGGACACGGCGAGGCGTGCGGTGCTCTCGTTCGGGTGCTGAGCGAGGACGTGGCGTGCTCGTTCGGCCAGTACGTGGCGGCTCCAGGCATCCAGCTGGCACCAGCGGGGGTTGTACTTGCGCGCACCGTGCATCCAGACACGGTTGCGGGGCAGGTCGAGGTCGGCGACGACGCTGTGCCCGATCTCGCCGCTGTGCCCGCCGGCGAGCGCGAGCGCGGCCGCGGCGGCGTGCCGGGTCGGCCGGGTCGCGTACGCGGCGTGGTGGCGCAGCAGTACGGCCTCGTCCTCGGTCAGTGGCCGGACCCCTTCGTGGGTGCGGGCCGGCAGGACGATGTCGCGGGTCGGGTCCTGGTCGCTCAGCCCGAGCTCGCGCAGGGTGCGGAAGGCGGTCCGTACGACGCTTCGCCGCATCAGGCGGGTGGCCACCGCGGAGTCGGAGACATGGCCGTGGCGGCTTCGACCCCTGGCGTTGACGAAGTCCTCGGCGATGCCACTGCTGACGTCGGAGAGCAGGAGGGCGCCCCGCACGGCGGCGTACCGGCCGAACCTCCTGATGAGGAGACCGAACTTGTCGAAGGTCTGCTCGGACATCTCGTCGCGGGCGGTCATATCCCGCCATGCGTCGTTGACGAGGTCGATGGCGTGAGTGAGGGACAGGTCGCTTCCCATGATGACGGTCCTCCGGAGGGTGGGGGAGAGCAGTTCGAACCCTCCCCTGACTCCCGGACGGGGAAGATTCGAATGATTCATTGTGTTCCGTACTTGCACCACAACGTTCGACATGAGTGATCTCCGCTGCAACCCGGCGTGGGCGAATGGATGAGAGCGCGCCGAAGACCACCCCGGGCTCGATGGCCCAGGGCGTCATTCGGTGCGGCGGGGCGAGCCGGCCCGGCTAGGCGCGGGTTGCGGACCCTCGGAGCGAGGTGAGGAGGGTCGTGTACGCCCGCATGACCGCCACGAAGGTGTCGTCGGGCAGCGCCAGGACTTCCTCGACGGAGGTCAGCGGCAGATTTGATGCCGGGGCTTCGGCAGTGGGGGAAGAGCCTTGGAGGTGTACCAGCCCGCCCTCGCCGACCTGGACGATCAGGGCGTAGTCGAGCCAGTCCACGAGGTAGAGCCCGCGCTCACGCGTCGAGGACAAGCCCTGCCCGAGCTTCTCGGCGAGCGAGGTCCTTTCCAGCGGCGCTTGCCGCAGGAAGCGTGTGGCCGCTTTGGCGAACCAAGCGGATCGCCAAAGGTCGCGCAGAAAGAGGCGGGCTCGGGCGGAGTCTTCCGAGCGCAGCCGGGTCAGCTGGAGGCCGGAAGGGGTTACGGCAAGGGCTCCGTGATGCGTCTCCAGCAGGCCGGCTTGACGAAGGAAGCCCTGGGCGGACGAGACCGTCGTGGCGCTGATCTTCGCCGCGGCGCTGATCTCTGAGACCGGGATGCTCCGGCGCTCGCTGCCGCCCATTTCGGCGATCAAATCGAGCAGTTGCAGCTGGCGAAGGCTCGTGAAGCCCCCGCTGGGCAGGATGTTGCGGACTGTGTTCGCGGCGCTCATCGGGCGCCCCCGTGAGGCAGCGGAAGCGTCTGGCTGCTGCTGGCCTGCGGGTCGTGGTGGTGCATGGATGCATCCAGGTGCATGGTGTGGGCCCTCATTGGTGATCAAGTGCGGAACGCACAAAAATCCCGAGGGCCGGGTGTGTCGCCGCTCCATGGCCTAGCCTGGAGGCGGCGCGTGGGCCCTCAGCTGACGTGTCACGGCGTCGCCAGGGTCTTCCCACCCGGGCGGCGCCTTTTTGTCTGCGCGGCAGATGGCGATTGCTACGTACGCGGCTCCTCAGCGGTCAGCCGGTAGAACCCGCGGCTGACGATCAAAATCTTCCCGTTGCGCTGCAGGCGGCTGGCGCAGTTGGTGATCTGCCGGGCGGTGGTGCCCGGACGGGCAAGCCCGGCATGGGCGACGATCGCGGAAACCGGCGTCTCCAGGCCGCCTGCAAGTGCTTCGAGGACCAGCTTCTCAAGCGTCTTCGGCTCTGCAGCGCCGCGAGCGCCCGGCTGGGCCGCTGCTTGCCGCGGCGCATCGGAACCGGGGGCGCGGGATTCGGAACTTTCCGGGGCCGGGGGACCCGGCTGGCCCTCGGGTTCCGCCTGCGAATGCGAGGACGGGACCACCCCGAGGAACTCTTCGGCCTGGCGAACCGTGTCGGTCACGGCCGACAGCCGTGCGTCGGCCGCCATCAGGGAGCGTTCGGCTTCGGTGACACGACGCTGGACGTCGGCCAGCTCGTGTCGCGCCTTCGTCAACGCCGCGTTCACGGCTGCCCGTTTGTCGCGTTCCCCGGCCTGGATCCCGCGCAGATGCTCGACGAGAGGGTGCATGGACCCTGTGCCTGTTGTGGTCACGCTCCGCTCCCCTCTGGTGATCCATCCACAAGCTAGCGAGCCTTCGCGCGCTCCGCAGGGGAATGCATAGATGTGAGCGTGCGGATTCTCTGGACTCTGGACGCAACTCCTGAGGAGAAATACCGAGTTGGGGGTCGGGGTTTCTGTGGTCTTCTCGATGCCCCCCCTGTCGGTACACCTGAGAAGCGCTTGGGGGAGCGGTGTGCCTGACGCACTCAGTCCCTGAGTGCGGGCGGGAAGGCCGGCCGAGGTGTCGGTCAGGAGGTGCCGCCTACCGCTATGTGGCACTCCGGTCCCTGGGTGAGTGCCGCGCATGGGGACCTGCGGACCCCTATGCTGTTCCGTACTTGCAACAGGCGCTGGATCTCCGCAGTGGGCTCCCAGGCAGGGGAAGGGTCGGCCCCATGGGTACGTGGGATGATCTCGGCATGCCCCGGAGCAGCAACGACAAGCAGCCGCGCGACTATGTCGTGGACGGTGCTTGGCCCCATGCCGCTCTCGCTCCCGACGCGCCGGTCAGCGCCTACTACGGCCAGTCCCTCTCCAGGAATCTCGCGCGAGCCATGGCTTCTACTGGGCATACGCTCCGCAGCCTCGCAGAAGTGACAGGTCTGACTCACTCGACGATCAGCAGGGTCCTCAACGGCCGGGTCATGCCGGATCTGGGTACGCTCGCACGCCTGGAAGCGGCCTTCGGTTTTCAGCTCTGGCCGGGGCCGGCGGCGTTGCCGCCGACGCCGTCCGAGTCCTGAGCCCGTCGGCTACCCACCCGTTCGGTCCGCCCGGCGTGCGCCACGAACGCGGCGGGCCATTCTTTTTCTTGTGGCTATGTATGCACCAAGGGTGCTGCGTGAGGTGTACCTCGTGTGCTTTGACGAGGGGCACCGGCTAAGTCTTGTCCGGCGCTCATCCGGGCTTGCGAGCCTTCCCGTGGCCGCCTGTGCACCCGGCGAGTCGTACAAAGCCGCTGCTTGTCGGCTCGCTGCTGGTTCGGGTTTCCGATTCGGTGGAACGGCGGCCCGGCTGGACCTGCCGTCGTGCGGAGACGATGTGAGACGCAGTGCGCGATTGTTCACTGCGCACGTCGAAAGCGGTCTCCGGCCGCCAACGCTGTGGGTTCCCTGGCGGCAGGCCGTCGGCGAAGTGGCGTACCTCGGCATCTCCGAACTCGGGCTGTTCGTGGAGGGCTACCTCGAAGGCTGGATTCCGGACGGGTGGATCACGCTGCGCTGACGTCCGTATCCGAAACCACCGACCCGCCTCCTCCGCGGTTGCGGTAAGACGGGCCGGTGGGTCAGGCTCGGTGGTCAGCCGGCGAGGGGTGTGGCGAGGCCGGGTGTGTACCAGCGTTGGTTGTTTCGGTTGTTGCAGTCCCAGAGCTGGAGTTGTGTTCCGTTGTCGAGGCGACCGAATGGCAGGTCGAGGCAGCGGTTGGAGACCGGGTTGTAGAGGCTGCCGGTTGCCGTGGGGAGCCACTGCTGGTTGTAGGCGCCGATGGCGCACGTCCACAGCAGGACCGGGGTGCCGTTGGCCGTGCCGCCTCCAGCGATGTCCACGCACTTTCCGCCGATGCGGAGTTCACCGTCCGCGGTGACCTCGAACTTCTGAGCGGTGTCCTCGCTGGTGCCGCTGCAGTCCCAGATCTGGATGCGGTTGCCGTCGGTGTTGTTGCCGGCGTTGTTGTCCGCGCACTTGGCTGAGCTCAACGCCGAGACGAGCTTGGTGCCGGTGCCTGCGGTGGTGGGGACGGTGGAGTGAGGGTAGACCGCGACGTTGCTGATCCTGCCCTCGAAGTTTGAGGCGGGCAGGCCCTGGTTCTTGTAGCGGCCCAGGACCAGGGGGCCGATGGCGTTCCAGACATTGGTCCTGGCGTGGTGGCCGGTACCGGCCAGGGTGCCGTTGACGTAGAGGGCGATCAGGCCGGTGGTGGCGTCGTAGGTCGCGGTCAGCTGGGTCCACACGCCGGTCTGTGCCTTGGCAGCGTCGTTCATGGTGATGGTCTGGTCATAGGCCCAGTTGTCGTCGTCCTTGACCGACATCGCGAAGCGCCAGGTGCCGTCGCCGTCGTGCCAGAGGATGAAGCCGCTGGAGCGCTGGCCGTCCTGGCTGAGGACGACCGACGGCTTGTTCGACTTGGCCCAGGCCGACACCGTGAAGCTGCGAGTGGTGTCGACGCCGGGACCGGCGGCGGTGACGCTGCTGCCCGTCTTGCCATCAAGGGCGACGACCTTGGTGGCGGTGCCGGCGACGGTGTCGTTGGCCCGGGTGGCGCCGGTGGCGCTGAGCGTGGCGTTGTTGCGGCCGCGCAGGTCGGTGGCGGTGGTGCCGGCCTCTTCGTTCAGCTTCCATTGGGATGTGGAGATCCGGGCGTCGCCCATGGTGTGAGCGGTGCGGAAGCCGGTGACTTTCCCGGCGGTGGCGGTGGCGTCCCAGGTGCGGAGCCGGTGGAGGCTGTCGAGGGCCCAGAGGTCGGGGATGCCGTCGGCGCTGGTGTCTCCCGAGGAGCCGACGACCGGGTGGGTGGCCGGCTTCAGGCCTGATCCGATCTTGGTGCGTTTGGTGTGGTCTCCGAGAGCCGCGGGATTCCCGGCGACGTTGGCGTACTGGTAGAGGTCGCCGGTGGTGTTGTCCCGTGCCCACAGGTCCGGGAGGCCGTCTCCGGTGGCGTCACCGGGTGCGACGAGGGTGAGATTGCCCCAGCCCGTGGGGCTCAGGACGAGCACGAGCGGATCGCGGAGCTCACCGATCGCACCGGTGCCCTGGAACAGGACCAGAGAGCTGTTCGTGCCGTCGTTCTCCACGGTGAGAAGGTCGTTGCGTGGCGTGGCACCTGTTTCCGGCAGAGCGTCACCAACGGCAAGGATCTGCTTGACGCGGGTCCAGTTCTCGGCGTACTCGTTGCCGCACGGCTGACCGGTGGCGGCCACCTTGCAGTCCTCCGCGTATGGCCGCTGGACGGGCACGGCCTTGGCCGCGTGGTAGTAGAGGCCGCCATTGGCGGCGAGTCCGCCTTGCGTGAGGGAGTTTCGGTAGAGCTTGAGATGTCCGTCGCGGTGGACCCACAGGTCGTCGATCCGGATGCCGTTGCCGCCCCGGTGACTGGTCAGAGTGCCGGGTCCCCAGCCCTTGCCGCCGGGGCTGTTGGCCACATTCGAGGCGACGATGCCACCGGCGGCCGGGTCGACGGCGGTCGGGTAGACGATGAGATCGCCGTTGTCCCCGGGCGCGATGAAGTCGACGCGCTCGTCGCCCGTGATGTCGCCGAGAGTGGTCTTGGCATTCGGGTTGTCGGGGACGTAGAAGGCGTAGGTCTGCTGCTGGGAGCGGTTGCCGGCCCGGTCCACCGCCTGGACGCGCAGGATGTTGGTACCCCAGGTCGTGGGGGTCAGCGGGACGGAAGCGCTGCCGTCCGATGCGGGGTCGAGGCGGTTGGCGCCGCCGGCCGGGATCGCCGAGTTGAAGGCCCACTCGTAGTACAGGACACCGCTGGTGGCGTCGGTGGACTTAACAGTGAACGTGCCGCGCTGTCCGATGTGCTGTGTGGAGCCGGGCAGGGTGCCCGACGGTGGGTACTCGGCTGAGTTCACGATCGGGACGGATGGCGGTTGGGTGTCCATGGAGAAGGTACACCCGGTCACCCAAGTGGATGCCATGTCGCCGTCACCGCCGCGCACACGCCAGTAGTAGGTGTGGCCGTCCTGGAGGTTGTCGGGGTAGGCGGCGGCCAGGTGAGTGCCAGTGGCCAGGTCCCGCCAGCCGGCATCGTAGGCAAGGACATCGCCGGCTGCGTCGTAGACGTGGAAGTTGGCGTCGTTGGGCTGGCCGTCCGGGTCGCCGATCCAGGCGCTGATGTTGAAGCCGCCGTATCCGGTGGCGCCGACCCAGCCGCAGCCGTTGCCATTCGGGTTCTGCGGCGCCGGGAGCATGCCGAGCCCCCAGGGGTTGTACGGGGGCCGGTTGTACTCGATGTAGAGGAACGGCAGGTGGTTCCTGTCACGGGTGAACCGCTTGAAGGAGCTGTTACTGCTGCTCTTGGACTCGTTCGAGGCGAAGAGGGCGTAGGTGATGCTGCCGCGCCACTCGTTCGCGGCGAGGTGGTCGCGTACGTCCCACTCGCCGCGGGTGGTCGAGCCCGGGCAGCCGGGGCCGCCTGCGCTGTTGATCGCGGTCGTGCGCAGGACTTCCCAGTCGCGGGGCTGGGTGTTCCAGGTGATGTCGGAGAGCAGCGGTTCGGTGGAATGCAGGTCCACGTCGTACGTCCTGGAGCAGGTGGCGTCAGCCGCGTAGGACTGGGTGGCGAAGAAGGAGGCCTTCTTGATGCTCTTGTCGCGCAGGTCACTGGTGTCGAGTTGCACGTAGTAGCGCTCCAGGCCCGTCCGGGTCCGCCAGCGCTGGTAGCCGACGCCCGGATCGTAGGTGTCGCCGTAGTCGTCGTAGCTGACCGTGGTGGAGTAGGCCTCCTGCACCCAGGCCCAGTGCTGGGTACCGCGGTTGGTGGGCTGCCAGGCAGGGTCGATGTAGACCGGGTAGGCGGTGCCGGGATCGGCCAGAAAGGCCTGGTCCGGGGTCAGGGCGAGCGAGTCCTTGCCGAGGTCGGCCTGGAGGCGGGTGATCTTCGCGAAGTCCCCCGGGCCGTCACTGCCGGAGACAGACGTGGCAGGCGTTTCGCCAGAACCGGCCTGCGCGGTCCCGGCTCCCTTGACCGTTTGGGAGAACGCGGCGGTGCCGGGCGGCTTGGCGAGTGGCGCCTGAAGAGGCGCGGTGGAATCCCACATGGTGGGGGTGGGTGCCCGGAAGACCGTACGGCCCGAGGCGTCGGCGGCCTTCAAGTTGCCGTTCCCGTCGCTGGAGACGGTGACGCCTTGGCCCTTGAGACCTGTGGTCAGCTTGGCGAGCTTCGGGTGTTTGGCGGCCTCGGGGGACTTGACGACGAGGATCTGGGAGATGCCGCCACCCTGGTCAACCGTGACCTTGAGATCGGTGCCGGGGATCACCTCGCGGTAGACCGCGCTGGCACCCTCGAGAACGGGGACGGGAAGGGGATCCGGCCAGCTCAGGAGCAGCTTCTTGCCGTCCTGTTCCAGGACGGCGAGCGGATCGGTGCCTCCCCCGGAGAGGGCCAGTCCGCTGACTGTCCCCTTGGGGCGGAGCGTCCCGTCGGCCCCCTTGACCAACGTGGCGTCCAGGTCGGCCCAGGTGCCGTCGCGCTTGGTGCGCAGCGGGACGACACTGCGGCTCAGGCCGAGGGTGCCGTTCGGATTGGCAACAACCGTGTCCGTCTCGGTGGTGGCCGCCGGTACGGGTACCGGCTTCCCGGTGCGCTTGGCTTCCGCGAGCGCTGCGTCCTCCGCACGCTCCCGCTCGGTGCTCGGCCGCGGTGGCGGCGTCTGAGCACTCGCGGCGTTCGGCCTGTCCACCGCTGGTGCCGCCGCGGCAACCGGTGCCGCGCCGACGGAAGTGACGGACAGGGCCAGCGCGACCAGCCCCGCGACAGCGACCGCCTGGCCGGCTGGTCGCTGCTTTCTCAATATGCCCCCCACAGTAAACTCCCCAGTGTGATCGTTTCTGGCAACTGGGCGTGAACGCTAACAGCCCCGGAAGTCGGACCGTCGAGGTTCAAGGATTCGGATTCGCGCATTCCGGCGGAGCTATTTGAATAATCGGGATCAATCGATCGGCAAATTCAAGTCATCACGTGAATGGATCATGGAATTTCGGTCGTTCTTTTAGGCCTGGCCGGTTCGGTGTAGATGGCTTGTCCCGATTGGGTCGTGTTGTACTGCCAGCAACAGGCTAGGATCCTGGGCCAATTGATCAACTCGGCGACCGTGGGGGGCGTGCCGTGTCGGCACCAGTTGGGCTTCGCAGGACGAGAAAACGCTCGGCGATACAAAAGAGCATCGCGATTCCGCTCTTACTCACGCTTTCGCTGCTCGTCGGCGAAGGGGCGGCTCAGGCCGCGCAGTGGAAACCCAAGGATTCCCGCCGCTGGTCACCGGGCGCCTTGAAGAAAACTGATTCGGTGACCGGGAAAAACGCTCCGAAGGCGGACGCGAAGATTCCGAAGGGTGCGGGGGCTGCTGCCTGGAGCCCGAAGGACGTGTACTGGCCGCCGGCAACGGAGGCCGAGGTGAATCTGGCGGCTGATCCGTCGAGTGTTCCGCGGGGCTCGCTCCTCGCCCCAGCACCGTCCGGTGGTCCCGCGGCTCCGGCCCCGGATCCGAGCCGTGCGGGCGCCGCACCCGTATGGGTCGCTCCGGCCGTCGGCAAGGACGCGCTGCGTACCGGTAAGGCCGCCGTGCAGCTCACGGACCGGGCGTCCGCAGAGAAGGCCGGCGTACAAGGCTTGCTGCTCGCCGTCCGCCCAGCCGAGAGCACGGCGAAAGGCAGCGGTCCGGTCAAAGTCTCCGTGGACGTCTCCCACATCGCCGGTGCCTTCGGCGGCGACTGGCTCTCCCGCGCCCGCATGGTCACTCTCCCTGCGTGCGCACTGACCACACCCGAGAGCGCGGAGTGCCGTACGCAGACACCGCTGCCCACCGCCAGGGACGACAACCGGGCCGGTCTGCTCAGCACCGAGGTCACACTCAACGGCGCCTCGGCGGCGCAGGGTGCGCCCGCGGGCACGCCTTCGGGCGGCGCCACCGTTCTCGCAGCCTCCGCGAGTCCCGCCGGCAGCGGGGGAGACTACCGGGCCACCAGCCTCGCCCCTTCCGGCTCCTGGACCAGCGGTGGCAACACGGGTGGCTTCGCCTGGACCTACCCGATCGCCGTACCCGAAGGCTTGGGCGGCACCAAACCCACCGTCGCCCTCTCCTACAGTTCCCAGGCGGTCGACGGCCGCACCGCCGCGACCAACAACCAGGCATCGTGGATCGGCGAGGGCTGGGACTACTCACCCGGCTACGTCGAGCGCCAGTTCAAGCCCTGCGCCAAGGACGGCCAGGCCGATTCGAGCGAGCAGTGCCTGGCTGGCGAGAACGCGACCATGTCCCTGAACGGCAAGTCTTCGGCACTGGTGCGCGACGACAAGTCCGGTACCTGGCGCCTGGAGGGTGACGACGCCTCGAAGGTCGAGCGGCTGACCGGCGCCTCCAACGGCGACAACAACGGCGAACACTGGAAGATCACCACCGCCGACGGCACCCAGTACTACTTCGGGGCCGGGCGCAAGCCGGGCAGCTCCACCGCCCCGGCCACCAATTCGGCCTGGACCACCCCGGTCTACGGCAACAACGCGGGCGAGGAGTGCAACAAGCCAACCTTCGCCGCGTCATGGTGCCAGCAGGCCTGGCGCTGGAACCTCGACTTCGTCGTCGACCCGCGCGGAGGGGTGACCACCCACTGGTACACCACCGAGACCAACCGCTACAAGCTCGGCGTCTCGGCCACCACCCCCAACGGCACCCTCACTCCCTACATCAGGGGCGGCAACCTCTGGAAGATCACCTACGGTTCGAAGCTCGCTGATGCGGACACGGTCAAGCCGACCGCCCAGATCCTCTTCAAGGTCGACGAGCGCTGCCTGCCGGTGAAGGACGTCTTCGACTGCGCGTCCGCCAAGCTGACCAAGGCCAACGCCACCAAGTGGCCGGATGTCCCGTTCGACCAGAACTGCGCGACTACCGGTACGTGCGAGAACTATGCCGCCACCTTCTGGACCACCAAGCGCCTCACCGAGATCACCACACAGGTCCTGAACACCGCCGGCGGCTACGACAACGTCGACTCCTACGCCCTGACACACCAGTTCCCCGACCCGAAGGACCAGACCGCCCCGGCCCTATGGCTCGCCTCCATCCTCCGCACCGGCCACGACGGCACGGCCATGCTCGAAAGCAAGCCGGTTGTCTTCCACGGCAGCCTGATGAACAACCGCGTCGACTCCAGCGGCGACAACAAGCCCGCCATGAACCGCCAGCGCATTGTCAAGATCACGTCCGAGACCGGCGGGGTCACGGACATCGGATACGCCGACCCGGACTGCGCACCGGGCGCCGGACTGCCTTCCTCCAAGGACGGCAACACCAAGCGCTGCTTCCCGGTCTACTGGAATCCGGACTACAAGAGTCCGCTGGACCCGACCCTGGACTGGTTCCACAAGTACGCCGTCGCCCGCGTCAGCGAACTCGACCCCTTCGGCGGATCCCGCACCCGCGAGACACGCTACGAGTACGTCGGCGCAGCAGCCTGGCACCGCGACGACGAGGAACTGACCGAGGGCAAGCAGCGCACCTGGAACCAGTTCCGCGGCTACGAACAGGTCATCACGCGCTCCGGCACCGCCCCCGACATGGTCTCCAAGACCGCACGGTTCTACCTGCGCGGCATGGACGGCGACATCAAGGCCGACGGAAGCAAGCGCACGGCCACCTTCACCGGTCTCGCGGGCAACACGGTCAAGGACGCCAACGCGCTGGCCGGAACGCTCCGCGAGACGCAGACCTTCGCCTCCGACGGCGGCGAGCTCCTCGCCGTCTCCCAGACCGAACCCTGGCTGTCGGCCGTCACCGCCACCCACAGCCGCGGCACGAAGCTTCCCGTACTCACCGCACAGATGCAGCGTGACGGCTCCTCGAAGAAGAAGCAGCTGCGCGCCGACAAGACCTGGCAGACCACGTCGGAGACCGTCAAGTACGACGACACCTACGGCATGGAGTCGTGGACCCGGGACCAGGCCGACGGACTTCCCGACACCTGCACCATCACCGCCTACGCCCGCAACACCGCCGCCTGGATGATCGACCGTGTCTCGGGCACCACCGAGATCCGGAGCAGCGACTGCGAGGCCCCCGCGACCGAGGCTAACACCCTTGCCCGCGACCTCACCTACTACGATGGCCAGCCCCACGGCACCCTGAACGGCCCCGGCCAGGTCACCCGCACCGAGGAACTGGACCGATTCGAGGCCGGCCAGCCGAAGTACACCTCGAACGGCACCACCGCCCACGACGCCTACGGGCGCGTCACCAGCGCCACCGACGCAGCGGGCGCCACGACCAAGACCGTGTACGAACCGGCCGCCCCGGCCCGCGCCACCACGGTCAAGGTCACCAATGCCAAGGACTGGACCACCACGAGCACCCTTCACGCACTGCGCGCGGTACCGGTCAAGACCGTGGACCAGAACGACCGCACCACCGAGGTGAGCTACGACGAGCTCGGCCGCACCACCGCCGTCTGGCTACCCGGCCGCGCCCGCGGTGCGAGCGCCAGCACGGTGTTCTCGTACGACCTCACCAACACCACGACCAGCTCGGTCAGCACCCAGACCCTCCGGTCCGACCAGTCGTACACCACCTCGATCAGCATCCTCGACGCGTTCGGGAAGCAGGTTCAGATCCAGTCCGACCCGCTCAACGGCGCGGCAACCAGCCGGCTGATCGCGGACACCTTCTACGACAGCCACGGCCGCGCCTTCAAGACCAACGAGACCTACCTCAACGCCACGTCCATGCCGGTGAAGTCCCGCTTCGTCGCCGACGAGAACATGGTCCCCGCCCAGAACACCACCCTGTACGACGGCCAAGGCCGTACGACGGCCAAGATCTTCTCGTCCAAAGCGATCGAGCAGTGGCGCACCACCACCGCATACCCCGGTGTGGACCGCACGGACACCACCGCTCCGAAGGGGGAGACGGCGTCCGCCGTGGTCACGGACGCCCGTGGCCGCACGGTCGAACGGCGTAAATACAAGAGCACCAAGCCCGAGGGCGACTACGACCCCACCCGCTACACCTACAACACGGAAGACAAACTGACTGGGATCACCGACCCGGCCGGCAACACCTGGACCTACGAGTACGACCTCCACGGACGCCAGACCCGCTCGGCCGACCCGGACAAGGGCACCGCGACCGTCACCTACGACGCCGCCGACCGCCCCGTCACCACCCTCGACGCCCGCGGAACCGCCGTCTTCACCAGCTACGACATCCTGGGCCGCCCCACCTCCCGCAACCTGAACACGGCCGACGGCCCCAAGATCGCCACGTACGACTACGACACCCTGCTCCCCGGCCAGCCCACCGCCTCCACCAGCTGGATCGACGGCAAGCCCTGGCGGCAGGAGACCACCGGCTACGACACCGGCTACCGGCCCACCGGCACCAAACTGACCGTCCCCGCCGGGGAAGGCGCCCTCACCGGCACCTACACCGCCGCCATCGCCTACGACCCCATCACCGGACTGGAGCGCCGCACCACGCTGCCCGCCATGGGCGGCCTGCCCTCCGAACGCCTCTACACCGGCCGCAACGCCAACGGCCTGCCCGTGTCCTACGGCTCGGACAACGACGCCTACGTCAACTTCACCGACTACGACGAGTTCGGCACCGTACAGCGCACCACGTTCGGTGACGACCCTCGGCAGGTCAGCCTCACCCAGATCCACGACCCGGCCACCGGCCGGCTTCTCGGCACCGAGCTCAAGAAGCAGGACTTTGGCACAGCCGTCGACATCACCGGCTACACCTACACCCCGGCCGGCGACGTCACCTCGGTCACCAGCACCCAAGGGTCCCTTCGCGACACCCAGTGCTTCACCTACGACTATCTGCGCCGCCTCACCACGGCGTGGACCGACACGGGCGGCACCAGCACCCAGCCCGGCCCGTCGGTCCCCGGCATCGGCGGCTGCACCAACACCGCACCGCAACAGGGCAAGACCGGCGGCATCGCCCCGTACCACCAGTCCTTCACCTACGACGTGACAGGCAACCGGACCTCCTCCACCGACCACGACCCGGCCGGCAACGCCGCCAAGACCATCACGACCACCCACGCCTACCCGACCCCCGGCTCCCTGCGCCCCCACGCGCCGACCTCCACCACCAGGACCACCGGCACCAGTCCCTCCGTCACCGCGAACACCACCTACGACGCGTCCGGCAACACCCTCACCCGCCCCGACGCAGCCGGAACCACCCAGACCCTGACCTGGACACCCGAGGGCAAACTCGCCTCGGCCACCACCGGCGCGGGCACCTCCACCTACGCCTACGACGCGGCCGGCACCCGCCTGCTGCGCAAGGACCCCGGCAAAACCACCCTCTACCTCGGCTCCACCGAACTCACCCTCAACACCACCACCAACACGGTCACCGGCACCCGCTACTACACGACCCCGGGCGGCACGGCCGTCGTCCGCACCTCCGACGGCAAGCTGTCCTACGTCGCGGCCGACCACCACAGCACCGGCACCACCGCCATCGACGCCACGACCCTCCAGGTCCAGCGCCGGACGACGAAGCCCTTCGGCGAGGACCGGGGCACCGCCCCGGCCGCCTGGCCCGGTGAGCGCGGCTTCGTCGGCGGCACCCAGGACAAGACCACCGGCCTCACCCACCTCGGAGCCCGCGAATACGACCCCCTCATCGGCCGGTTCATCTCGGTCGACCCGCTGATGGTCGTCGACGACCCCCGCCAGCACAACGGCTACCAGTACGGCAACAACAGCCCCCTCACCGAGTGGGACCCCACCGGCGAAGCCCTTCCCGAGTGCAGCAGCGGCATGTACAAGTGCACCAACGGATCCAACCCCTACGACTACGGCTACAGCTACGAGAAGGAAGTCGCCATCGCCGGCGGCACACTCGACCGCGCCTACGTCGAACGGAAGAACAGCAACAACAGGGCTTGCCGCTACGACTCCGCCTGCAAGAAAACCCGCGGCTACTACACGGCTAAGAAGCCCGAAAAGAAGATCGAGAAGAAGGGGATATTTGCAGGCTTCGCACATTGGCAGAACATCGCCAGGGGCGACTTTCGGGGAGCGTGGAATCGCACGCTGGGTAGCGCGGACTGGTGGAGACACAAAGGTATTGACATCGCACTTGGAATTGTGGCTGCAACTGGAGCGGCCTTCTGTATAGCTTCGGGAGTATGCATGATGGGACTCGTTCTGGTTGCTGGAGCGGCCCTCATTACAACTGGTGTCGCCGCCCATCTGGCTGTTGCCACAGAAGAAGAAAGGCGGCAAGGGGGAGCACAGTTCCTCCTTCCGTCGGCCCTTGCCGTAGGAAAGGGGGCGGCCTTTGGCGCAACGTGGGGTCGAGGTGTAGTGGGGGCTATCTCGAAGGGGGGCATATCCAGGGCGGCATGGGCCGAGAAGGGAGGTCACCTTCGAACAGAAGGGTTCTTCGCCGGAGGAAATCCTATTGCCCACACTGCCCGTGGAGGGCGCAACCTAATTGGCGACACCCGCCAGTCCTTTAGGGATCGCTTCGTCCGGTAGCTGAAGTTGCCGGACCCACTTGGGTGACATCACTCGCAGCCCGGTATAGATGTGGTCAAAGCTGAGGCTGCCGGTCAGTGTGTCCGGCAGCCTCGCATTGGTTCCGGGGCAGCGATTGCCGAGCTCGGCATCCACCGCGGAGCCTCTTCGCGGCTACCTGGCAGGCTGACGCTGAATCAGCGACACGAGCTGATAGTGCGGAGGCCACGGTTTGGCTCGACAAGATCCAATTTCGAGCCTTGTCTGTACACAAGTCCGGAGCGTTAACGACTGCAGGCCAAGCCTCGGCGACTCTCGCAGGCTGGCGAGCCTCGGCATATTTCCCAGGAATTGTTGCGCCCATCAAGGTGAAGATGGTCTGATGTATGCATGGCCTACGAAAATTGCGTGACGCGCGATCACATTGAAGTTTGGAACGACCGGACACTTCCGGACTTGCCAGTTCCGGTCGGACTCGTCTCAATCCTGAGAGGTTCTCTGCTTCCCATCGTGCTCTGGCTCGGGGTTGCCGTATTTACCTTCTTCCTCTACGGTCCAGTAGTTCCGATAATTGAAGGATTCCTATTCCTGTTTTTCTTCCTGCTGGGCTTCAATCTCCGGCGAAGAGAACACACTGTCAAGTGTAGTTTGTATGGTGCATTAGGGGGGGTGCTAGACAAGTCGATGGCGGGCTTCTGATTTCTCAGGCTGAGATCAAGGCAATTCCGGCTTCCGCCACGCTAGCCTTGACCCGGCGAGGGGTTTGTCAAATCCAGAGCTGCTTGGCCTCGTCGGCACGCGGACCGGTCTCGATGGACGTGACGGCGTACACATAGCGCAGCGGGCGGTCCAGGACGCCCTGGAAGTATGTCCCAGGTGCTCACCAAGGTCTTCCAGGGCCTGCGCTCCACGGGGATGAAACCGGCGGCGGTTGCCGCCGAGCTGGGCCTCACACCGGACGAGATGAATAAGATGCTCTTCGGCCTGACCATGACGATGGTCGACGGCGGCGGCCAGTGGGCCGCATCAGAGCCTCGGCGTGCCCTGTCCCTGGTGCCCTGAATGGCCAATGCTCGTCCTCGGCTTCGCCCTTTCGCGGTCTGTTCCTGCAGGGGCTCCTGAGGACTGCGACGATGAGGTGGAAGGGATGCCCGGCGAAGGTTCGAGCGCACCGGACAGCGCGGGGTGAGCGAGGTCGCCGGGCCTCGGGGTGACGGGCCGGACGCCGCGGGAACGCCTGAGGAATGGGGAAGTCGGCGGCCCGCGGCTCGAAGGCGGTCGTTGCGGAGTTGGACCTGGCGACCGGCACAGGGGAGCCGAAGGGCCTCGATGCAGGTGTGCGTGTTCCGTACCTCACAAGCGTTGCAGCGAGGCTGGCGCGCTGTTTGATCACCCAGGCGATGGCCTTGTCGTGCGGCATCACGCGTAGCAGTTCGAAGATGTCGCCACTGTCCGGAGCGAGGGCGACGCCGCGGATCCCCTGGGCGATGCGGATGGTGCGGACGTGCAGGTCCTTGGCCTGCTTCAGTGACTCCGGCCGAGCCTGCGAGGTGCACGAGCGGGTTACCCGGCAGCGTCGCCGTCGAGGTCCAGGCGGATCAGGGCCAGCGCCGCGGCAATCTCGACGGTCATCTCGTCGTCGGGGCCGAACACCATGCACATGTCCTGATGGAGCGGTTCGAGGACCTGCCGGGCTTCGGCGGCTCGGCCCTGGGCGAGCAGCAGCATTCCGATGTTGTGCCGCAGCTCCACCGCTTCCTCGCTCACGTCACTGTCGACGGCCCGCACCACGTTCAGCACGCCCCGAAGGGCGGCGAGCGCGTCGGTGACCTGGCCCAGTTCGGCGCGGCACCGGGCCGCCTGGGCGCGGCAGGCGCGGGACTGCTCGCCGGTGGGTCCGGCGATGCGGGCGTAGGCGTCGGCGAGGGCCTCGAACTCGGGCAGGGCGGCCCGGTAGTCGCCGCCGAGGAGGCGGATGGCCGCTCGCCGGCGGCGCAGCGCCAGAACGGCCTTGCTCTCGGAGCCGAGTGCGAGGGCCGCGGGCTCGATGATCTCGCCGAGCACCTCGGCGGCCTGAGCGAACCGCTCCTCCTCCAGCAGGGCGTCGGCATGGGCGTACGCCGCCTTGATGTCCTCGCGCAGTTGGGCGGGAACAGGCACCGGCCGGGCCCCCGGGAGGACGGCCGTGGGCGGCACATCATCAGGTACGGGCGGCTGGGCGCGGGCGCGGGGCGCGAAAGGACGACGGAAGACGCCCGTCGGGTCGGGCGCGCCGGCCGGCCCGGTGTCCGTCGTGCCGGGTTCCTGGCCCGGAGGCGGGAGGAACGGCAGCAGTCGCGCGTACACCTCCTGCGTGTCGGCGGGCCGTGCCTCGGGAGCCTTGCGCAGCAGGTGCAGGACCAGCTCCTCCAGCGCCTCGGGGACGTCGGGCCGCAGCTGCCGCAGCGGGGTGGGGGCGGCGTTGACGTGCTGGTACATCAGCATGTACTCGCTGTCCGCCTCGAACGCGAGTCGTCCACTGAGGAGTTCGTGCAGCACGCAGCCCAGCGCGTACAGATCGGTCTGCGGGGTGATGCGTCCGCCGCGCACCTGCTCGGGCGACATGTACTGGTGGGTGCCGATGGGGCTGCCGGTGGCGGTCAGTTTGGTGACGTCGGTGCGCAGGATCGCGGCGATGCCGAAGTCGAGGACCTTCACGGTGCCGTCGCGTGCGACGAGGATGTTGCCCGGCTTGAGGTCGCGGTGGATCACCGGGACGTCGTGCGCGTACGACAGTACGGTCGCGACCTGCGCGGCGACGGCGGCCGCCCAGCTGACCGGCAGCGGCCGGCCGGGGTCCAGGTAGGCGGACAGCGGTATGCCGTCGACGAGCTCCATCACCAGGAACAGCCGCTCGTACGACGCGTCGAGCACCGCGTCGTACACCTGCGGTACGCCGGGGTGCTGGATGCGCGCGGTGATGCGGGCCTCGCGGCGGAAGCGCTTGGCGAACTCCTCGGCCAGTTGCGGGGAGGTGACCGACGCCTGCCGGATGAGTTTCACGGCGACGGGCCGGTCGAGCACGGCGTCGTAGCCGCGCCACACGTCGCCCATGCCGCCGTGGCTGAGCTCCTCCAGAAGTTCGTAACGGTCGGAGATCGCCTCCTGCGGCACCTTGCCCCCGGTGTGCGTGATGAACGGTCACGGTCAGGGGTCAAGTGTGGTCGCTGCGTCGATCTGCCGTCCAGTCCAGCGGTCGCGGTGCGAAAGGGGCCGCGGGGTCGTCGACCGCTGGGACTGGCACGAGCGCAAGGCAGTTCAATGTGCGACTGCAGTACGGTCCGGCAACTGAGTCGGCGGTACCGAATCCGATGCGGTGTTGCTACCTCACCTCTTTGGCCAGGACGGCGACGGCGACTTTGCCCACCACCGTCGTCAGGACATAGTTGGTTGAGCTACTGAAGGCGACACCTACGCCGGCGGGAATCGCCTTGGCCATCGCCTTCTGGGTGAAGGTGATCGACACCCGCTTGAACAACTGCTTGATCGTGACCAGGGCCGGCCCTCGCAGGTACTGATAGACCAGCTTCTCGGCGATCTTCAGGACCGCCGCCTTGCCGCCCTTCGACGCCATCTGTTCTACCGAGCCCGCCAACGCGAGCACGAAAGCCAGATGCTTCTTGTCCTCATCGCTCAGCTCGGTCTCGTACACCTCGACCAGGCACATGCACATGTCGATCTGGAGCTTGAGTGCCGCGGCGATATCGGTGATACCGCCGCCCAGGACTGCGACCGCCGTCCCGACCCCTGGAATCACACTCGGGGCTGCGGTGACCGCGCCCGTGACTGCCGAAATTTTGGAGTACCGGCCGATTATCTTGGCCGCGATCCGGCGCTTGTCCTCCAGGCTCTCGGGCCCCCGCTTGAACTTGGCCTCGAAAGTGGCACGGTAGCCACCCACGAGCTTGGCGGCCGCCTCCGGTGTGATGGCGACCATCTCGACGGCCTTCTGAAGTCGATACTCTTCGAGCTCGTCCCCCGCGTGGTTCATTGTTCCCCTCCCGGTGCGTTGCGCCTCATGAAGAATGCAACCTGCGCCCCGGCCGGCACTTCGGGCCGGGGCGTACACATCAGACGTCGTCGTCCAGGCCTTCTTCGCGGCGGATCATCCGCCAGGCGGCCTTGCGGGCACTGCGGTCCAGACTGGACTTGAAGCCCTTGTCGGGGCCGAAGTACTGGCGGCCCATGCCCGCAATAGTGTCGATGTGGTCGGCCATCTTGTCCGCGAAGACGTTGTCGAAGACGAGGCCGAAGTTCTCCTCGTCGTTGACGACGGCCGCTGCCCGCACCTTCGGGTCGGCCTTGGCCTCCTCGAACGGGCGGATGACGTCCTGCTCGGTGAACTCGGTGCCGAAGCGTTCATTGAACTTGTCGATCAACTGCGAGAGCAGCGATTTCTCCGCTTCCTTGGCACCACCCGAGCCGTCGCCGAAGCCCTGCATCGTCGTCGGCCCCTCGGAAGTGAGGGAGACGTCGTACTCGCCGGTCTTCTCCACCCGCATGTGGCTGAGGTCGATCTCGCCGATGTCCACGCCGCCGTCCGCGCGGCGCGGCAGCCGGTTGAGCAGGTAGCGGCCGTAGAGGTGCAGTCGCTCCAACTCGGCGTCCTGGTAGGGGACGATCTGCGCGAGGAAGCCGTACTTCCTGACGTAGTCGTTGAGGGCGGCGCGGAAGTCCTCCGCGGCCTCCTGGTCCTCCGCGTCCTCGCTTTCGAGCAGTGGCGTGAAGCGGGCGACGGCGGGGGAGAGCTGCCGGTACAGCTCGGCGTGCAGCTTCTCCCACTTGGACTGTGAGCCCGCGGCCTTCTCCTTGGCGGCGAAATACGCGGCGGCGAACTCGTCCATCTCCTGCCCGGACAGGATCGCCGCCTGCATGACCCGGCTCTGCGCGGTGTAGAGCAGGTTGGGGTCGGAGGGGAGGGTGTTCGCCTCCTCGAAGTACGGGCGGAAGGACTCCTGTATGTCGTTTGCGTCGTTGACGAAGTCCAGGACCGCCAGGTCCGCCTGGCTCTTGCGCTCGGCGGTCCGGTTCAGCCGGGACAGGGTCTGGACGGCGGAGATGCCGGTCAGTGACTTGTTGACGTACATCGCCGTCAGCAGCGGCTGGTCGAAGCCGGTCTGGTACTTCTCCGCCACGACCAGGATCCGGTACTCCCGCTGGCCCGTACCGCCGGCCCGGGCGGCCTTGTCGTCGGCACGCGTGTACGCGAACGCCTTCGGCAGCGCGCTCTCCGACAGCCCGCCGTTCTCCTTCGGCTCGGTGGTCTCCTCACCGTCGACCGTGAGCGAGCCGGAGAAGGCGACGAGGACGCCGAGGTCGGGGTACTTGGTGTCGTAGTCCCGGTCCTTGAGGTAGCTCTTGATCGCGCGCGCCATCTGCACGGCGGACTGCCGGGAGGCGGTCACCACCATGGACTTGGCCCGGCCGCCGAGACGGCCCCGGCTGTGCGCCACGAAGTGCTCCACGATCACCTGGGCGTGCTGGGCGACCGTCGAGTCATGGGTGAGCGCGTACCGGGCGAGCAGGCCGTTCGCCTTCGACGGGTCGACCTCCCGCTCGTCGGGGTTCTGGTTCACCAGCTTCCAGTACGTGTTGTACGTGACGTAGTTCCGCAGCGGATCGAGGATGAAGCCCTCCTCGATCGCCTGCCGCATCGAGTACGTGTGGAAGGGCCGGTAGGCCGCCTTGCCGTCGATGTCCTGGAGCGTGCCGAACAGTTCGAGGGTCTTGGCCTTCGGCGTGGCGGTGAACGCGAAGTAGGAGAGGTTCGCGGCGCGGGAACGCTGCTCGGCCCGCTTCTTGAGCTGCTCGTCGAGGGTGGCGGCGGCCGGGGCCTTGACCGTGGTCGCGCCCGCGTCGTCCGAGTCGGAGTCCAGACCGAGGTCGCGCAGCGCGGACCGTACGGCGGTGGCGGCGTCACCGGACTGCGAGGAGTGCGCCTCGTCCACGATGATCGCGAAGCTGCTGCCCTGGATCTCCGTGGGGTTGCGCTGGAGGTAGTCCAGCAGCGCCGGGAAGGAGTGCAGAGTGACGGTGACGATCTTCCCTGTGTCGCGGGAGAGGGCCTTGGCGAGCTGCTCGCCCTTCGCCCCGTACTTCTCGTCGATCTTCACGACGAGGCCCGCGGTCTGCTCGAAGTTGCCGACCGTTTCCCGGAGCTGGGCGTCCAGGTTGCGGCGGTCGGTGATGACGATGACCTTGTCGAAGACGGGCACGCCCGGTTTGAGGCCCTTGGCGATGGCCTCGGGGTCGAGTTCGCGCGGGTCGGCCGGGGTGTGCAGGTCGCTGAGGCGGTGCGCGAGCCAGCCGATGGTGTTCGACTTGCCGGAGCCGGCCGAGGCCATGACCAGGTAGTCGTGGCCGGCGCCGTGGGTGGCGGCGTGCGCGGTGAGCTTCTTGACCGCGTCCCACTGCTGGAACCGGGGGAAGACCATCGTCTTCGTCGTGCCGCCGCCGGGCGTCTTGCTCTTGTGCAGGTGCACGAACCGCTGCAGCAGGTCGAGCCAGTTGTCCGGCCGCCAGACCTGCTCCCAGAGGTAGGAGGTCGCGTACGTGCCGTAGGCGGTGGGGGCCGGGTTGCCGGCGCCGCCGGGCTGCCCCGGTCCGTTGGACCCGGTGTTGAACGGCAGGAAGCGGGTGTTCTTTCCCTTGAGCTGGGTGGCGACGAAGACCAGGTCCGGGTCGACGGCGAAGTTCGCGACGACGCGGCGCGTGAAGATCAGCTCGGTGGGATCGCGGTCGGTGCGGTACTGCTCCTTGGCCTGCTCCACCCCTTGCTTGGTCAGCGGGTTCTTCAACTCGGCCGTGGCGACGGGGATTCCGTTGAGGAAGAGGGCGAGGTCGAGCCGGTTGCCCCAGTCGGCCTGCTTCGTCGCGTACTCGAGTTCGCGGACGACGGTGAGGCGGTTGGCCCGGTAGCCGTCCAGCACGGAGTCGTGGGCGACGAGGTTGGGCTTGAAGTAGGCGACGCGGAGCAGGACCCCGCGGTCCTTGACGCCGTTACGGAGGACGTCGAGGAGCCCGTTGGTGGCGATGGCCTGGTCAAGGCGGCCGGCGAACCCGCGCTGCGCCTCGTTCGGGTCGCCGCCGTAGACGGTGAGCAGCTCGCTCCACTCATCGGGCTGGGTCGCGCCGATGAAGGTGAAGAGTTCGTTGGTGTCCAGACCGATATCGGCCCGGTAGTCCTGCGGCCGCGCCTCGCGCCAGCCACGCTCGACCATGGCGGCGACGATGGCGTCCCCGAAGGCGGACTCCGTGTGGATGGGGCTCATGGCTACGCGGTAACTCCGTCCGTTACGTTGCGTCCGCTGGCGGTGGATACGTCGAACTGGCCGGTTACGGCGGCGGTGATGAGGGCTTGGCGGCGTTCGGCGAGGAGAGCGAGCTGTCGCTTTGCGAGCGTGGCGAGACGGAGACTCTTTTCTCTTCCAGCCTCAATTTCTGCCACGAGTCCATCCTGCTGTGTACGCGGCGGACAGTAGATGCGCAGCTTCAGACAGTCTCCAACACGCACGTGCTCGTGCAACGAACCTGCACCGAGGAGCCGCAATTGCCTGCCCATGTGTGATCCCAAGAAGTTGTAGAGCAACAGCTCTTTCTTGAGTACATTTTCATTTGCCCGATAGAGCATGATGCGCTGTCCGAGAAAGACCGAGGCGTCCGTGTGCAACATGCCTACCTGCCCGAGCGGGGCTTCGCGTGTGAAGAGGATGTCTCCGTTTCTGGGGGTGCCGCGACGATTCCACTCGATGAACACTCGACGTTCCACGGAGAAAGTCTCCGATAGATTTACTTCACCATTACGAATATTGGATGTTCGGATCATCCTGTATGGCGTCGCCTCCGTCGATGTTGGGGCTGTCTTGTTCACGCAGTCCACAATGGCGCTGCAGACAGCAGATGCCGGGACGGAGGATTCTGCGGAGAGCCCCATCAAAGCCTTGTCGATTACTGCTCGTGCCCGCTCAACTGCCAAATCCGACAACTTTTGGTAACGTTCAGCCAAGCGATCGATGCGGGCGGTCTCGGCGTCGAGGAAGTCGGCGATGCGGCGCTGCTGTTCCAGCGGCGGCAGAGGGACGGCGAGGTTGCCGATCTCGCTGGCGTTGATGGCCGGATAGCTCACGCCGGTCGACCTGGCGACAATATCGTCGACGAACGGCTGTGAGTGGCAATAATACCCGAGAAATCTACTCTCTATCTCCGGCCCGGCTTCCAGCACCGCGAACCCGGTAGAGAATACAAGCGGGTCTTGGCTGACGGGCACCGCTGCAATCGCGCGCAGATAGGTACGTACTGTTGACACAAGCACGGCACCATTGGGCGCTAGGCGACGAGCGCGCGAGGGCGCAGCCGCGAAGGTAACGTGCTCATTCGGGATATCGATATTCCCGATACCATCAACTCCGCTGATGTCGATGTACTTGAAAGTGTAGCCAGGGTCAGTGTCCTCCGGCAGAATTCGACGATTAATACGGGTTACATCTTTGATCCGATACGCGGTCATTCCGTCACCTCGCCCAACAGTGCCTGAATCTCCGCCTCCAGCGACTTCAACTCCGCGTCGATCTCTGCCAGCGGCCGCGGCGGCTCGTACACGTAGAAGTGCCGCGTGAACGGGATCTCGTAGCCGATCTTCGTCTTCGTGTGGTCGATCCACGCGTCCGGGACGTGCGGCAGCACCTCGTGCTTGAGGTAGTCCTCGACGTCCTCGCCGAGCGGGACGTTCTCGTAGTCCCGCAGGTCCGTGTCCGGTTCCGACACGCTCTTGACCTTCTGGACCTCGCCCTCCGGGTCCCGGATGCCGATCGTCTCCCGTACCGCCTTCGCGAACGGCGCTCCCGACGGCCACGTCAGGCCGGCCGTGACCACCGCGTCCTTGAGGGCGATGAACGCCTCGGACTTCGTCGGCCAGGACGAGCCGAGCAGCGTACGTACCGCCGCCACGAACTCCTCGCTCCGCTCCAGCTTGGCGACCGGCTTGGCCTCGGCCAGCGCGGCCAGGGTCTCCTCCGTGACCTCGAAGCGGAGCTTCAGCGGCCGCTCCACGGTGATGCGCTGGTAGCCGAAGTCCTCGTTGGCGAAGACCTTGACCTTGCCGTGCAGCGGGTGCTCGGGGTCCTTGGCGACCTGGGCGGCCTCCGCGTACAGCCGCGTGATGTCGCCGATGTGGTCGGGGCGGCCCTTCGTTCCGTCGCCCAACTCCTTGCGCTTGTCGCCCAGCGACTTGCGCATCTTCTGCCACTGGTCGCGCGCGTCGAGCAGGACGACCTTGCCCTTGTGGTCGGCGCTCTTGCGGTTGGTGAGGATCCAGAAGTACGTCGAGATGCCGGTGTTGTAGAAGAGCTGGTCCGGGAGGGCGACGATCGCCTCCAGCCAGTCGTTCTCCAGGATCCAGCGGCGGATCTTGGACTCGCCGGACTCGGCCGCACCGGTGAAGAGCGGGGAGCCGTTGAAGACGATGGCGATGCGGGAGCCGCCCCCGC
Organism: Streptomyces sp. NBC_01232; assembly: GCF_035989885.1. Taxonomy (GTDB): domain Bacteria; phylum Actinomycetota; class Actinomycetes; order Streptomycetales; family Streptomycetaceae; genus Streptomyces. The sequence goes on along the minus strand of NZ_CP108518.1, from coordinate 3,660,832 downwards.
CGTTCACGTCCACCGGCTTCATCTTCGAGATCATGTGCTGGAGGAAGAGCAGCGAGCCGTCGTTGATGCGCGGCAGGCCCGCGCCGAAGCGGCCGGCGTCGCCGAGCGAGGTGTGCTCGTACTCGACCTCCTCCTTGACCTTCTTCCACTCCACGCCGAACGGCGGGTTGGCGAGGATGTAGTCGAACTTCCGGCGCGCGTGGCCGTCGTCGGAGAAGGAGTTGCCGAAGCGGATGTTCTCCGGGTCCTGGCCCTTGATCATGAGGTCGGAGCGGCAGATCGCCCAGGACTCGGGGTTGAGCTCCTGCCCATACACCTCGACCGTTGCGTCCGGGTTGAGGGCCAGGATGTGGTCGTCAGCGGCGCTGAGCATGCCGCCCGTGCCGCAGGCCGGGTCCATGACCGTCCGGACGACCCCCGGCAGACTGAGGGCGTCCGCGTCGGGCGCCACCAGCAGGTTGACCATCAGCTTGATGACCTCGCGCGGGGTGAAGTGCTCACCCGCGGTCTCGTTCGACTGCTCGGCGAAGCGGCGGATCAGCTCCTCGAAGATGTAGCCCATGTTGTGGTTGGGCACGACATCGGGGTGCAGGTCGAGGTCGGTGAACCGGCCGATGACCTGGTAGAGCAGGTTCGCGCTGTCGAGCTTCCTTACCTGCTGGTTGAACTCGTACTTGTCGAGGACCTCACGGGCGTTGTCGGAGAACGCGCCGACGTAGATCTGCAGGTTCTTCGCCGCGTTCTGCGGGTCGGCCGCGATCTTCTTGAGCGTGAGGTCGCTCTTGTTGTAGAAGGAGTGGCCCGAGGCCTTACGCAGGAAGTGGTCGGTGTCGATCTCCTGGCCCACGAACCTGTCGACGGTCTCGGCGACCTTCTCTCGCGTCGGCTCCAGGACGCATTCCAGGCGGCGCAACACCGTGAACGGCAGGATGACTTTGCCGTAGTCGGACTGTCGGTAGTCACCGCGCAGGAGATCGGCGACGGACCAGGCATGGTTCGCCAGCTCCGTGTGCTTACTGCTGTTCAAGAGGTCCCGGCTTCCTTCCGAAGAACACCGTCCGGGCGTGGGACGGCTGGGATTCAGTGTGGTCGTGTGCGGTGGGACTCGTGGGGCGTTTCAGACAGAACGGCTGCCGGAGGCATTCGGGCCGGCCGGTGGCAGGAGTACGCCGGCGGTCAGGCCGGTGGTCAGGGTGGCCGCGGTGTCGGCGGCGAGGTCGGCGGTTCGGCGGGCGGCCGCGCGGAGCTCGTGTACGCGGCGGAAGGCCTCCCCGTAGCGCCGCTGTTCCTCCAGGGGCAGCAGCGGTACGCGCAGGCGCCCCGGTGTGACGTGCACGAGGCTGCTGCCGGTCGACGCGGAGGCGATGTTGTCCTCGGCGCCGAGGAACCCGGCCAGGAACCACGGGTCGAGGCGGGCGGGGTCGGGGCGCAGGAGGTGGATGTGCTGACCCAGCAGGGCTCCGGCGTCCCGGTCGTCCGCCACCCGGGTCATCGCGGCCGCGTCGCCGCCGCCCGCGACGGCGCGTACGAGGACGTCCCCGGCGGCTACGGGTTGCGCGGCGTCCGTGTGGATGTCGACAGCCGTGCCGGACGGCGGGTTTCCGGCCGCGATGTCGCGGGCGGCGAGGACCGGCCGCTCCACGGCGGGGCCACCGGAGCCCTTGGAGCCTCGTGTGCCGGGCGCCGCCGCCCTCAGCACGGTCAGGGCTCCGCCGCGTGCCAGGTCGGAGACGGTCGCCGTACGCCACTCGCGGGCCGAGGCCCCGGACGGCTGCCACCCGCCGGAGATGGAGGAGGCCGCCAGCGCGGTCACCTGCTCGGCCAGTTGCTCGTGCAGGTCGTCAACGCGGCGGGCCAGGGCCGCCGGGTCGATGTCGGCCGCGGTCGCCCGGACATGGCGGGCCGGGGTGACGTCGACGACGTCGTCGAGGAGGTCGACGAGCGGCACCGCGCGGGCGACGCCGGGCTCGTCGGCGTAGGCGTCGGGTGCGGCGGTGAATGCGGCCCACTGACCGAGGACCCGGTCCGTCAGCCCCGCCCAATCGAAGGAGGCGGCGGAGGAAGAGGCGGCGGAAGAGGACGAGCCGGAGCGGCGGAGGCGTGAGCCGCCACGGGTGCTGGCGTCAGCCGTGGCCGTGGCCGTGTCGGTGGCGGACGCCGTGCCCGGGGCACCGTCCCGCTGCTCGCCCTCCCCGTCGACGAACAGCACCGTCATACGGTCCGTGCCGCCCGGCTCGGGGCGTTGGAACACCCAGATCTGCAGGCTGATGTGGAGCGGATACGCGGCACGCGCCGGAAGCGAGACGACGGCGCGCAGGGCCCCGGCGCGGATGAGTTCCGCGCGGACGCGGCGGCCGGAGGAGCGGAAGGCGAGCGCGGGCGGCAGCAGCATGACCGCGTAGCCGCCCGGCTCCAGGTGCGCGAGGGCGTGCTGCACCCAGGCCAGTTCGGACTCGAAGCGCGGCGGAAGTCCGTACGCCCACCTCGGGTCGTAGGCCAGCTCGTCGTGACCCCAGTCCCGGTCGCCGAACGGCGGGTTGCACAGGACGGCGTCCACGATGACGTCGGGAAAGGCGTCGCCGCGCAGGCTGTCGCCGACGCGGATCGCCGACTCGGCCTCGGGGGCGGAGAGAAGTAGCCGGACCGCGGTGCGCCGGCCCTGGACGGGGAGCGAGTCCTGCCCGAACAGCTCCCGAGCGCCCCGCCGGGCGGCGCCAGCCAGGAGCGTGCCGCTGCCGCAGGCGGGGTCGAGGACGCGGGACGCCTCGGCGGGCAGGAGCCGGGCCATGAGCACGGCCAGGCCCTCCGGGGTCTGGTAGACGCCGCTGGCCGCGCCCTCGTCCAGTTCACGTTCGGCGAGGACGTCGACGGCGGCCTGTGGCCCCGCCTCACGGACGCAGCCCAGCAGCGCGCGGACCGCGTCCGCGTCGTCCGGACCGTAGCGGACCGGCTCGGCCTCGGGCACGGCGGCCGGAAGCTCGCGCGCGGTCTTCTCCGCTCGGGCGATCAACTGGTCGTCGGGCAGGGCGGCGAGTTCGGCCAGCTCCTCCGGGGTGCGGCGGGACGCGCCGGCCGCCAGCGGGAACAGTCGCGCGGCCACTCCCGAGCCGGGTCCCAGCAGTCGGAGCGCCGTACGTAGTTCCTCGGTCGGCGAGGCGGTGGAGGTGTGCCCGCGGCCCCGCAGCCATGCCTGGACGGCCGGCAGGTCGTAGAGCGGGCTGGATTCCGTGCCTGCGCTGGGAGCCGGAAAGTCGTCGTGGCGGCGGCGCCAGTTGCTGACGGTGGCGCGCGTGACTCCTGCGATACGGGAGATCTCGGCGGCCGTCACATGCGCTGAGGGCGCCGGTTGGGCTGGTGGCTGCTGGGGCATGGCGTGGGGCTCCGCACCTCTCGGGCCAGTCGGGCAGGGACGGTTAACACACTACAACAGTCGTCAAATTCGTCAAGCCGTTTGACAGTGCTTTCAGTGTCATGCTTATCTAGTCATGGTTCTGAGTGGAAGCGTGAGCTAACTGCGCAACCGCACTGTGGACCCCCCGACGCGAACGCCGGGGCGCCATCCGCACTCACCGCGTGCCGGTGTCCGCCCCGCCCTCCGAACGAGCATCCGGCCCCCGGGAGACGCACATGACCGTGACGGAACAGTTCCAGCGCAACGCGGACGAACCCACCGACCCCGCTCGGCCGAACCCTGCCGATCAGCCCCCGCCCCTGGCCGATCTGGTACGGACCCGTCTGGACGAGGCGGCACTCCCCGATTCCGTGAAGGTGCTGCTGAAGGAGGCGCTGGGCGGGAACGAGACCCGTGGAACCTCCCCGGCCGGCCGGATCTACCTCGGCTCCCTCGCCGTCAACGGCTTCCGCGGCATCGGCCCCCGTGCCCGGCTGAGCCTCAGCCCCCGCCCCGGCGTTAACCTCGTCGTGGGCCGCAACGGCTCCGGCAAGTCCAGCCTCGCCGAAGCCATCGAGGTCGGCTTCACCGGCACCCGGGCCCACCGGCCGGGCCAGGACGCCACGCGCGGCGGCCACTGGTACAACCTCCACAACGCCGACAGCCCCAAGATCGAGCTCAAGCTCGCGATCGAGGGCGACACCGGCAACAGCACCCTCACCCGCACCTGGGCGAGCCAGGAGTTCGGCAGTTCCGAGGCCACCTTCAAGCGCCCGGGTCACGGGACGGTCCCCGTGGCCGACGCCGGCTGGGACACGGCCCTCGCCGACCACCGGCCGTTCCTCTCGTACACCGACCTCGACCTCATGCTCACCGGCAAGCCGTCCGAGCGGTACGACGCGATCGCCACCATCCTCGGCATGGAGCTGCTCTCCACCGCGACCAACCGGCTGAGCGTGCGGGAGAAGGCCCTCGCGTCCGTCGCGAAGGAGATGAAGGACGCCCTCCCCGGCCTGAAGGAGTCCCTCTACACGCTGGAGGACGACGACCGCGCCGTGCGGGCCCTGCTCGCCGTGGACACCCCGGGCGCCCCGGACCTCGACACCATCGACGCCCTCGTCGCCGGTCTCCCCCCGGCCGACGACAGCCGGCTCGCCGAGCTCCGGATCGAGGCCGGGGTGCAGGGGCCCGACCTGGCGGAGGTCGAGGAGGCCGTCCGGCGGCTGCGGAACGCCCTCGCCGACGTGGAGGACCTGCACGGCACCGACGCCGAGAACGCCCGGCTGCGCGCCGACCTGCTGGAGAAGGCCCTCGCCCACGCCGACCGGCACCCCGACGACGACGTCTGCCCGACGTGCGGAACGGAACGGGTCCTCGGACGGGAGTGGTACGAGCGTGCCTCCCGCCAGGCGGCGGAGCTGCGCCACGAGGCGAAGTCCGCCGAGGACGCGCACAACGCCGTCCGGACCGCCAAGCGAAACCTCCACAACCTCATCGAGAACCCGCGGCAGATCCCCGTCGCACTGGCCGACCCGTGGAAGGTGTGGACCGACTGCCGGCAGATCACCGAACCCACCGAGCTCGCCAGGTGCGCCGAAGAAGCCGCCAAGGTCCTCGCCGACGCCTGCGACACCGTCAGGAGGCACGCGGCCCACGAGCTGGAAAAGCGCGACGAGCGGTGGCGTGCGCTCCTCACCCGGCTCGCGGCCTGGGCGGACAAGGCGCGCGAGACCGAACGGGACAAGCCTCTGCTGAGCGGCCTCCGGAAGGCGCTGAAGTGGCTCAAGGACCTCTCCACCGAGCTGCGGGAACAGCGCATGGAACGGTTCACCGACGCCACGCAGGACATTTGGCAGCGCCTGCGGCAGGAAAGCAACGTCGACCTTGCGGCCGTCAGCCTGATGGGCAGCGAGAAGGCGACCGTCCGCAAGCTCGTCATGGCGGCCTCCGTCGACGGCCAGGACGCCCCGGCGCTCGACGTCATGAGCCAGGGCGAGCTGCACTCCCTCGCGCTCTCCCTCTTCCTGCCGAGGGCCACGACCGCGGACAGCCCGTTCGGCTTCCTCGTCATCGACGACCCCGTGCAGTCCATGGACCCGACCAAGGTGCACGGACTCGCCCAGGTGCTGCACGAGTTGGGCAGGCACCGGCAGATCATCGTCTTCACCCACGATCCCCGTCTGCAGAAGGCGTTCACCGACCAGGAGCTGCCGGTCACGGTCTTCCAGGTGACGCGGGGCGAGGGGTCCCGGGTGAAGGTCGACTGCGTCGACGACCCGGTCAAGCAGGCCATCGGCGACGCCCGGGCCATCGCCGCCACTCCTGGCCTTCCCCCCGAGACGTACCGCCACGTGCTGCCCGGCCTGTGCCGGATCGCCCTGGAGAACGCGTTCCTCGAAGCCGCGTGGATCCGCCACCACCGCACCGGCGGCTCGGAGCACGACCTCCAGACCGCGATCGACAGCACGGAGAGGTTCCGGGAGGTCGCGGCCTTCGCCCTCTTCGGCGACGTGAGGCGCGGTGACGACGTCACGGGGGAGGTGCTCCGCCGCTACGGAAGCTCGGCATGGTCGCTGATCCAGCAGTGCCAGAAGGGGGCCCACCCCAGCGGCGCCTCAATCCCCGACCCGCAGCGCTTCGTCTCGGACGTGGAGGACCTGGCGCAGAAGATCCGCAAGCCGGAGGTGACCGCATGACCACCCCTGTCCCCGCGTCCGTCGAAGGCCTGCTGCTGACGGCCGACCGCCTCCTCGACGGCGAACTCGCCGACGCCACTACCGCCGGCCGGCACCGCGGCGCCTGCCTCGCATTGCGGACCGCACTGGAGCTCTCCGTCGACCAGGTGCTGGACGCCGTGATGCCCGGTCTGCCCCGCACCACCGGGCGCGCCAAGCTGCTCCTGCTGCACTCCGTCGCGCCGGCCGAAACGGCCCGGCGGGCGAAGGCCCTCTGGTCCCAGCTGAGTCTGGGATGCCACTACCACCTGTACGAGCTCGGACCCACGTACGACCAGGTGCGGGTCTGGCGGGTCGAGGCCGGCGGTCTCGTTCAGGAACTCGGCAACTGATCGTTCGTCACCGTCCGTTTTCTGATAGTTGTTTCACGGGGTACGGGCACATGCCCGTGGCGGTGTCCCCCGGCACCGCAGGGAGGACGCACATGAGCACCACCACTCGGGACGAGACCCTCGCCGGCGAGCAGCGGGCGGTGGACCACGCATACGACTGCTACACGACGAAACTGGCTGAACTGAGCGGCACCTCGGCGGCCACCGCCTCGGCGAGCGGCAAGGACGGGATCGCCAACCGGGCCGAAGCGGAGGCGCGGGCGGAGGCCTACGGAGGTCTGGGGGACGAGGCGCTGGTCTTCTCCCGCGTCGACGCCCCGGAGGACCCGGGCGGGCAGCCCCGGCCCTGGTACATCGGGCGCCGTGGGGTGAAGGACAGCGACAACGATCCGGTTGTCCTGCTGTGGACCAGCCCCCAGGCGAAGACCTGGATCGAGACCCGGCCCGAGAGCCCGGGCGAGGTGGTCCTGCGCCGGCAGCTCCGCTGCGTACAGCGCATCGTCGAGGGCTACTTCGACGAGATCTCCCCGGCGGCACCCGCTCCCGTACCCGTACCCGAGCCCGTCGGCGTACCCGAGTCCGCCGACGTACCGGTGCCCCGCCGGGCCGCCGACGACAGCGTGGCGGAGGAGGCGGACGCGTCCCCCGCCCCGGAACGTACGACGGCCCCCACGCCCGGCGATGTCGTACGACGGCAGCGGCGTAAGGCACCCCAGCCGGACGACTTCCTGCTGCAGGAGCTCCAGCGGTCGCGCGGCGGCCGGATGAGGGACATCGTCGAGACCATCCGCCGTGACCAGATGGCGCTGGTCACCGGCTCGCCCTCGGACATCCTCGTCGTGCAGGGCGGCCCCGGTACCGGCAAGTCGGCGGTCGGTCTCCACCGGGTGACCTGGCTCGTCAACAACGAGCACTTCAAGGCCCAGGACATCCTCGTCATCGGCCCCCACCAGCGGTTCCTCGACTACGTCGGCCAGGTCCTCCCCACCCTCGGCACCCGGGATGTCAACGCCGTCCAGCTGGACCGCCTGTGGGAGGGCGAGATCCTCGGTGTGGACTCCGCGAAGGCGCGTCTGGCGAAGTCGGGGGAAGGCATGGCGGCCGTACTGCGGCGCCGGGTCGAGAGCGACTACCGGCCCGAGGCCCTCGACGCCCTCACCGTCGCCCCCTCCTACGAGGGCGACGAGCCCGGGGTCGTCGTCACCGCCGGCAGTACGACCCTCCGCGTGCCGAAGTCCGAGGTCCTCGTCCTCCTCGACCAGGCTCACGCCGGCGACGGGCCCTTCCGGGAGCGGCGGGACCGCTTCCGCGGCCTGTTCGTCGACCGGCTTCTCCAAGAGCTCGCCGATGTCGCACCGCGCCGCGGACAGGCCGGTACGATCCGCCGCGACCTGGAGCGCAACCGCCGGGTCGAGCGCCTCGTCGAACGCGTCTGGCCGTCCCCCGGACCCCGGGAGGCCCTGCGCAGCCTCTACGACTCGGCCGACCTCCTGCGGGACTGCGCCGATGGCATCCTCGACGAGGACGAGCAGACGGCCCTGCTGCGGGCCCGCGCCGCCAGCGCCGACGCCGACCCGTGGACGCTCGACGACCACGTCTGCCTCGAAGAGCTTCGCGTGCTGATCAGCGGCGAGACACCGCCGCGATACGGCCACATCGTCGTCGACGAGGCCCAGGACCTCACGCCCATGCAGGCCCGCTCCCTGCGGCGGCGCTGCGCCGTGGGCGGCTCCATGACCGTCCTGGGCGACCTCGCGCAGGCGACGGGCGCCCACGTCCCGACGAGCTGGGACCTGCTCGGCGCACTCCTCTCCGACCACGGCGACTGGAGCGTGGCTCAGCTCACCACCAGCTACCGCGTCCCCGCCGAGATCATGGAGTTCGTTGCTCCGCTCGCACAGGCGATCGCTCCGACCCTGCCGTACCCGCGGGCTGTTCGGGGGGCGGGAGCGGACGCCGTACAGACCGTGGCGACCGAACCGTGGAAGCTGCTCGACGACACCGTCGCCCACGTGGCACGACTGATGGACACCAGTGATGGCAGCACCCCTCGCTCCGTGGCCGTCATCGTTCCCGACGACTCAGACTGGCTGGACGCGATCAGCCGCAGGATCGCCGCGGATGGCGACATCGGTGAGCGGAACCGCGAGGCTGTCTCCGTACTGGCCGCCGCGCAGGCCAAGGGAATGGAGTACGACCACGTCCTGGTCGTCGAGCCCGCGACGATCGCCGACCGTGGTCCGGCCGGGCTGCGCCAGCTGTACGTGGCCCTCACCCGCAGCACCCAGAGCCTGACCGTCCTGCACACCGCCGCGTTGCCGGAGGCGCTCACTACCTCCGCGGACGACGCCGAACCCGCGGCACCGGACGTCCGGCCTGCGGGCGCGGCGGAAAGCCATCCCCGGATCGGCAGCGATGTCCGGGTCGAGGTCGTGGGCCACGTCTCCGGTGGTCGGTACAAGGTCAGGCCGCTGTCTCCGGTGATCGACCGGCCGCTGGTGCTCACCGTCCGCCAGGGCTCGGTTCCCCCGCGCCGGGGTGACGAGCTGGACTGTTGGGTGTTCGCGAACGACACGAGTCAGACGGTGCTCACCGCCGATCAGCGTGGCCGGTCGCCCGTCTCGGAACGGATGGCGGGGCGCTACCTCGCGGCGCTGGACGTGCTGGGAGAGCTGACCGGCAGCGACGGCGACGTTCCCGACGCCCGCAGCCGCCTCTCCGAACTCCAGGGCATGGCCAACCGCATCCTTCGCCGGGACCAGGCCGACTGGGTCGATGTACTTCATCTGTTCTGTGATCCGGACAGGGAGCGACTCGGAGTTCTTCGAGACCTGGCCGCGACAACCAACCGTGCGCTCAAGGAGGGCACTTTCAACGCAGGCCGGCTCGCGGAGGGGCTGGATGCCTCCGGCTGGGCAGGGCCCCTCGCTGCAGCGCGGCGAGAGCTCCAGGAGCGCTTCAGCCTGGCGACGAAGCCGAACTCTGACCGTGCGACCCCCGTCGCCCCGACGCAACCAGATCAGAAGGAAGAGGTGCAGATGACCACCGCGGACACCGCCGCCGCAACACCGGCTGCGACCACGAAGGACGGTTTCCTCCGCGCGTTGGAAGCGGCTGCCGTGGCCGACCGTACGTGCAAGAAGCACGAGGCGGTCCGTCATGCGCTGAAGGCATCACTTCTCTGGGCGGACCTCCAGCCGGCCGACTCCCCGGTCGTCGACGTCAGCTGCGTCACCCAGCACGGTCTCTTCCTCTACGAGGCCCTGGGCGCAGGCTGCTCCACCTATGCGGACCTGCGATCGGGCGCGACCCGCCTCCTCGAGATCAACCACACGCTGCCCGCGCCGGCCGACGGTCTCTACCTTGCCCTCTCCGAACCGCCAACCGAAGACTGGTCTGTGGACACGATTCGCGATGTCTTCCGTGTCAATGTCATCTGGCGCAGCCCGACCGGCTGGGGCGGCGACAACGCGCACACCGCCTTCGGCTCCTCCGGGGTGACCAATCACCAGTAGCCTTCGTTCAGTTCTCGCCTGCGCCTGCTGGAGCAGGCGAAGCAGGTGACACCGCAGGGTTGGGAGTGAAGCCGAGCAGTTCAGACGCCCTGATGAAGTGCTGGCCCCGGCAACCAGGGGCACAACTCGCAGGCGCTCAACAAAGAGAGATGGGGCTCTCGGGAATCCGCCCCTCGATGTATCCGGTGGTCAGCGGGACGATGCCCTCAGGGTGGATCTCCCGCCTCCTCTGCGTAGGTCTGCGACGCCCCATCGAGAGTGCGTGGGTGATCTCTGCTCGATTGCCGCCCCCTCGGTGTCGCTGATGCGGACGATGAAAACACGTGCCGCCGTCACGCGGTCGAACTCCCAGTTGTGGACGGCGCGCGACTGCGGAGTCCGTAGACGGAGCCGAAACGTGGATTCGCCGATCCGAACTGCTCGTCCAGGAACCGGATGGCCGATTCCATGAACTGTGCTCCGCTCGGCATGCGGACTTGCGGGACGGTCCAGCCACCGCAGCACCCGCCGCACAGCAGGAGTCGGCGGAGGCCATTGACCTGGTCCTGAAGCAGATGGAGCAATTCGCCAGCGAGTGGTCTGCGAACGGCACCCCGGACACCTGACCCCGAGTGGCAATCAAGAAGCCTGGTACGACGAGGCGGTGGCCCCTCTCGTACCGGTCTTCCTCGTTCTTGGGACCTGGTTCCCGGGCGGTGGAACCTCGGGCGCCAGCACCCCCGCTGAGCCGACGCCCCAGCCAGGAGGGTGGGGCTGATCTTCAGGGCCGCCTTGGTCGTCCGGTCCCTGCCGCCGGGTGACACCGCAGCATTCGCCGACCGAAGCGCCGCGCCTGCCCTTGCCAGCCATTTGCCTCAGCCGAGGAGTGAGATCAGCGTTCACGCCGCAGCGATACCCGCACACTCATGTCGTCATCGCGGTCAAGGAACAAGCCTGACCCGTTCACGCTGGTGAGGTACGGAACCTCCACACCTAGACCGAGAACTTTCGGCTCACCCGTGCTGGTCGTCAGGTTCAGCTCCGCTACGACCGCTTCCACGCCGCCAGCCGCCGACTTGTCCTGGACCGCCCCGTAGGCCGTGCCGTCGTCGCGGATCGAGGCGAGCACGATCGTCTTGCGGTCCCCGTCACCTTCCAGGCAGATCCCCTTGCCGAGCTTCAGATCGAAGACAACAGGCCCGGCTGCCAGGTAGCGGCGGTCCGGCGAAGTGATCACGGGGTAGTCGCGAGCCTTGTTGGAGCCCGGGACTTTGTACGCACAGGTCATGCTGGCCTGCAGCCGGCCCGTTCGCACATCGTGCACCGACCACAGCGGGGCGTTCGGAGCGCCGAACGTGCCGCCTGTCGACCAGCCCGCGAGGATGTGGCCACCGGCGACGCCGTACACATCGCCATTCCACGAGCCGACAATGCCCGTCTTCGCTTCGACGCCACTCGGACGTACGGCGTCACTGAACCAGCGGCCCGGAATGCCGAAGCCTCCGGTACCCATGCCTACCAGTGGGCCGTCTGCTGTGGCCGCCACCACGCGGCTGCTGGCGCAGGCCACCGTCGTCGCGCACTGAGAAAGCATGCCGTCCGGCTTCTCGTACGCGTCGACCTTTCCGGTCGCCACGTCCACCGCTGCAGCCGAACGGGGAAAGGCGTCACTATCGCCCCAGGCGACGAGGATCCGCCCACCCGTCAATCCCACACGCACTTCACCGGGGTCAGCCGAGACGGGGACGTCGATCTCCCGCAGCGGCTTGACCGAGGTGCCCGAGGCATCGGCGGCATACACGGCGAGCCGCACCACCTCAGCCCCCTCGTGGAGAGAATCCTTGCCCCGCATTCCGTGCGCGTAGGCGAGCACGTACTCGCGCCCGTCCTGCTCGACCGCCATCACGTCCGGGATCTCCCCCGCCCGACCGGATTCCGCGTCGCCCTCCGCACCTTTGATCGGCGTGGGCGGGTTCCAGGGCCCGGAGATCCAGCGAACCTCACCGGTGTCGGCGGCACGCGCCTCGACGGTGTACCCGTTGGAGGCGGCGTGCATCATGGCAATCACACCCGAGCGCGGTGCGGCAGTCACGGGAATCGTCCGCACCACGCCTGGAACCCAGTTCAAGGTGGCATCCCAGCCCTTGGCCGGGTCGTAGGCCGACGGCACCTTCAGCTCCGCAAGCGGCTTGGCCTTGTGGCCCGACTGAGGGATCCCGTTCTTGTCTTGGGCTCGGCTGTCACCGCTGCCGCCGCTACAGCCCGCCACCAGGACTGCCGCCAACACGACCCCGCCCACCGACCTGGCCACACGCATGCCGCTCTCCTTCTTCGCCCCCGTGGCCCCTCAGAGGCGCCCGTGATCATGCGTTCGGCGACGCTACCAGGGCTGACTACACACCCATTGCCGAGGATCACTCTCCGCTGGCGATCAGCAGCACGTTCACCTGGTCATCTGGCCGGCTCCATGAAAGGGGCGTCGGTGCGCCCGGCTTAGAAGCCACGCACAGGTTGGCTGATACGAGCCGGTGTGTGGCGGGGAGCTGACCTTGACCAGGGTCCGTGAGAGCTGGTCCGCTTATGCGCGATAGGGCGTCGGATTCGGGGGTTGCGTTCGTGACCAGAGCTACAGCTGGAAGGCTGTGCCGCGCCACAGGCGGCCAGCCCGAACGGATCAATCCCTGCTCCGTCAAGACGACCCACGTATGAGGCTCCGGCGGGGGATTTCCGTTGCCGTCGTGGCCGCCGGCGGAGCCGTTACGACCATGCTCGTGGGGCTCGTCACCAACGCGGTGTCCGAGTCGGAGTGGCCCGGTTGGCTGGGGTGGTTGCAGCAGCATGGCTGGTTCTCGTTCGCTTTGCTCGGCGGGGCCATGGTCGGGCTGGCGGTGCTGCTTGCCGCGCTGTCGGAGTCGGGGGCGTCGGAACGCCGCGCTGAGCCGACGCCTCAGCCAGAGGAAGGGACGGTGCCTCCGGGTGCTGCCCTCGTGCTGCGGTCCCTGCCGCGCGACACCACCGCGTTCACCGACCGGACCGCCGAGCTCGAGGCGCTGGTGCGGTCCGTACGGAACTCGCAGGAGAGCGGCGAGGCGCTGCCTGTTCATGTGATCGACGGAATGCCAGGAGTCGGGAAGACGACGTTCGCCGTACATGCAGGACATGTGCTGTCGGAGCGGTTCCCGGACGGCCAGCTCTTCGTGAATCTGAACGGGCACACGACGGGAAGGCCCCCCGTACAGGCCACGGAAGCGCTCGCATCGTTGCTGGCGGCGACCGGACTGCCGGCGCAGCGGATCCCTGTCGGCGACGACCTGGGTGCGGTCACCGAGGCGAGGGCGGCCATGTGGCGGAGCCAGCTCGCGAACAAGAAGGCACTGCTCATCCTCGACAACGCGGCCAGCTATCGCCAGCTGGAGCCCTTGCTCCCCGGTGGGAGCGACTGTCTCGTGCTGGTGACGAGCCGGAAGCGGTTGGCTGCGTACGAGGAGGTGGTCCTGCCAGTGGAGGCGTTGCCGGCGGAGCATGCGGTCGACCTGTTCGTACGCCTCAGCGGGCGATCGGCGGAGTCGCTGGATCGGTCCGTCCTCGAGCAGTTGGTGGAGCTGTGCGGGTACCTGCCACTGGGGGTGTCGTTGCTCGCCGCGCGGCTGCGCCATCGCCCGTCGTGGAGCGCCGAGGATCTCCGTGCGCGTCTGGTCACCGCCGGGGACCGGCTGGGAGAGCTCCGAGCTGGGGAGCGCGCGGTCGCCGCGACGTTCAGTCTGTCCTACCAGGACCTCACACCTGAGCGGCAGCACTTCTTCCGGTGTCTCGGCCTCTACCCTGGAACCGAGCTCGATGCTTTCTCCGGGGCCGCGCTCGGCTCGGTCTCGGTGGCGGCGGCACGCGAGGGACTCGACACGCTCTACGACGCCCATCTGATCGAGGAGCACCCGGGGAGCCGGTTCCGGCTTCACGACCTCCTACGCGACTATGCCCGCGGTCTCGCCGACGAGGGAGGCAGCATGGCCCCTGTTCATGCCGTTCAGCGCGTGTGCTCCTACTACCTGGCCGTCCTCGCTGTCGCGAACAGACACATTGCCCGCAACGGCGCCTCTACACCGAATTCTCCGGATGGCGCCGCCCAGGTCGAGACCCCTCCCATCGATTCACGTACGGCGGCTCTCGGCTGGCTGGAGGACGAGCGGGCCAACGTCCTGGCCTGCATCCGAAGGGCAAACGATCTCGCGCTGCACGAGTTGGTGATCCACATGGCTGCGGCGATGGCGCCCTTCCTGCGGCAGGCCGGGCCCTGGGACCAAGCCGTTGGCCTCCACCGGACCGCCGCCGAGGCCGCCCGGCACACCGGCGACCGGCGGGCGCTGGCCAACGCGCTGGCCGAGCTCGGAGTCGTACGGCGCTTCATGGCGGCGTACCCCGAGGCCATCGAGGCACTGAACGAGGCGGTGACGGAGTACGAGGCGGTCGGCGAGAAGCGAGGCAAGGCTGACGCTCTGAACCAGGTGGGCATCGTCTGGTACATGACCGCGGACAACGACGCCTCTGCCCGGGCGCAGACCGAGGCCCTCGCGCTCTATCGGGAGATCGGCGACCGTCTCGGCCAGGCGAACGCGCTCGCGGACCTCGGCATGGTGCGCCGGCAGACCAGCCAGTTCGACACAGCGGTGGCGGCACAGACCGAAGCGCTGGCGATCTACCGGGAGCTGGGCGACCGGTACGGAGAGGCCAACTCACTGCGGGACCTTGGCGTCGTGCACAGTCTCCTGGGCGAGTATCAGCTGGCTGAGCAGCGCCACCGTGAGGCATTCGGCATCTACCAGGAACTCGACGACCGAGTCCACCAGGCGTATGCCCTCAACGAGCTCGGAGTCGTACGGCGCCTGACCGGCGACCTCACCGGGGCGCGGGAGGCTCACACCCGGGCGCTGGAGTACTTCACCGAACTCGGCGAACGGTTCGGCCGCACGAACAGCGTTCGCTACCTCGGGGTACTGGACCGCATGGACGGGAACGTCGTCGAGGCGATCCGGTCATTGGATGACGCCCTGGACTCGTACCGCGATCTCGGCAGCCGTGGCGGCGAGGCCGCCTCGCTGGGCGAGCTGGGTGCGGCGCGCGGGGTCGCCGGCGAGCGGGACGGTGCCGTCGAGTCGTTCCGGCGGAGTCTGGACATCCTCCGAGAACTCGGCGACCGGTGCGGTGAGGCGGAGGTCCTGAACCACTGGGGGACGCTGCTGCACTCCTCCGGTGACTGGGCTGCCGCCCGCGGACTCTTCGAGCAGGCGCTGGGGCTGGCCCGCGACATCCGCTGCCCGCTTGAAGAGGCACGGGCTTTGGAGGGGATCGGCCGTTGCGACTGGACGGCCGGCGAGCGGGCGCGGGGCGAAGGGGCGCTGCGTGAAGCGCTCGATGTGTACCGACGATTGGGCGTGGGCGGGGCGGCAGATGTCGTCGAGCGGGTACTTGCGTCGCGGGCCGAGTAGCTGGGCACGTGGCCGGATTCGATATGTCGCCGAGGGTAGCGGCGCTGCTACCTTGCGGGCTGGTCTGCCGCCTCAATCGCCGTTGCACTGCCCCGAGGAGCGTCGAATGCCGTCACGTACGCCCATTCCCGCACCGCATGCTCCGGCGCCTGTCGTCGCGGAGTCCATCAACGGTTCGGTCGTCCTGGATCGTGTCGCCGTCCGCGTACGGCAGCGGCTGGCGGCCGAGCAGACGGCGTCGAACCACGCCGGCGAGGGTGGTCACCACGCTTCGCTGATCTGGACCTGGCCTCTTTGAGCCGTTCCGCTTGATGACACCGCGCGCGGACGTTGCCCCCTTTCGGTCGTTCATCCTCAAGGTTGCCAATCGCTGCAACATCGACTGCGACTACTGCTACGTCTTCAACTCCGCTGACCAGGCGTGGCGGCACCTGCCTGCTCGGATGAGTGCGGACGTGGCCCGGGCGGCTGGGCTGCGAATCGGTGAGCACGCAGCGGTGCACGGCCTGCGGAGCGTGCACGTCGTGCTGCACGGTGGTGAGCCGTTGCTCGCCGGCCCCCGGCACATGGCAGACCTGCTCGGCGCCGTACGGGAGGGTGTTCCGGCCGGTGTGGCGGTCCGTTTCGAGCTTCAGACCAACGGGACGCTCCTCACGGAGCCGTGGCTGGACCTCTTCGAGCGGTACGAGGTCGTCGTGGGCGTCAGCCTCGACGGACCGCCGACCGCGAATGACCGGCATCGGCTGACACACGCCTCGCGATCGAGCGCCGCCTCGGCCGTACGAGGCATCGAACTCCTGCGTTCCCGGCCGCACCTGTTCGCAGGGCTGCTCGCCGTCGTCGACCTGGCCAACGACCCGGTCGAGGTCCACGACTACCTGGCGTCGTTCGAGCCGCCTGTGATCGACTTCGGTCTGCCGCATGGAACGCACGACGAGCCGCCGCATCGCGACGACCCGAGTGTGCCCGAGTACGGGTTGTGGATGAGCCGCGTCTACGACGCCTGGCTCGCCCGGCCGGAGCAGCGGCACAGTGTGCGGATGCTGGAGGACATCGTGGCGCTGAGCTCCGGGGTGCACAGCTCGGTGGAGTCCCTCGGCCTGGCCCCGCCGACGAGCATCGTGATCGAGTCGGACGGCACGATCGAGGGCGTGGACACCCTGCGGTCCGTCGAGGAAGGCGCCTCCTGGCTGGGACGCGACGTCTTCAGCCAGTCCTTCAATGAGGTCCTTCACCATCCGAAGCTCCTGCACCGGCAGAACGGGAAGGCCGCGCTCGCCGATAAGTGCCAGAGCTGTCCTCTGGTGGAGGTGTGCGGTGGGGGCTATCTACCGCACCGCTTCAGCACCGACCGCGGCTACCGAAACCCCTCGGTCTACTGCGCGGATCTGGAGTACCTCATCCGGCATGTTCAGGGCTCCCTGCGCCAGCACGGCTGGGCTCCTCAGGCACTGACGCCCCCGTAGCCAAGAGCCGTGCCGCCACGCCAGGATCACGTATTGCAACGGACGAGTGAAGCGATGAAAGAGCGACAGGAGATGTCGATGACCGTGACGATCCGCCCCGCCGAAAGGCGCGACACCGTGGCAGTGGCCGATCTGATCGAGGAGATCGAACGGTTCTACGGATCGACCGAGATCCAGCCGTTCGAGGAGCGCCGCTCCCAGGTGGAGGAGGCGCTCTTCGGCTCCCCGCCATTGGCGTCCGCTCTCTTGGTCGAGGACGAGGCTGGTGATCTCGTCGGGCTCGCCGCCTACTCGTTCCTCTGGCCGGCAGCCGGCTCCTCCCACTCGCTGTTCCTCAAAGAGCTCTATGTCCGCGGCACCCTCCGTCGCCAGGGCATCGGCGCCCGCCTCATGGACGAGCTCCGCGCCCTGGCCTCAGCACGTCCTGGATGCAGCCGGGTCGAGTGGATGACGGACCACGACAACCCCGGCGCGCGCGCCTTCTACAAGTCGTTGGGGTTCGCGGAGTTCGACGGGAAGATCGTCTACCGTGTGGACACCGGTACGACGTGAGGGTGGGGCGGGGCCGTGAAGGAATGGCGTTGCGAGCGCTGCGACTTCATCATCGGGCTGGGCTGTGCGTGCCCGCCCGATGGATCCGCGCCAAAAGCCCGCCCAGCGACCTCGCCCCGGCAGGAGTGGCGACGCTTCCCTGCGGACACGATTCTGATCTCACCGACGCAGTACGCGCACATTCCTGGAGCCTGTACCCATCTGACCGAGGAACTGGTGACCGCCCCGCGCTGGGGATGGATCCTCACACCTCCGGCCGGGCTGTGGCACCGGTTGAGCAGTAGCTATCCGGCCACCGCGACCGGGGGAAACGTCACACGGCAGGCGATCAGGCGGTGCGAGGAGTGCCAGACATCGCTTGCGTGACGAGCTGCCTTGGATTGTGCTGGGAGTGGTCGCATGGATTGCCGCAGGCGCGGGGCCTGGGGGTTCTGATGGGCCGGCGTCCTGGCGACGAAGGCCGACTGGACCGGCCTTCCCCCTGCCGGGGCCCGACCGGTTGACGTGCACGGTGGCTTCGTACGGGCGTCAGTCGACCCCTCTCAGGTAGACGCGGCTGCTCCGTTCGTCGATCTGCGCCACCGCGACCTTGAGCCAGTTCAGGTCGCCCTTGCAGGGAGCGCACACCTGCCCCTCCCTGACCTTGGGAAGCGAATCCGGTTCCGGCAGCCCCAGGCGTGCGAACGGCGTGGCCGGTGTTGCCTCCGCGGCGAAGGGCTGCTCGCGCAGTCTGAGGGGCTGCTCCGGCTTCAGCTGGGTGAGGAAGGAGTCCACGGCTTCCGCAGGCAGGACGAAGGACAGGATCAGCCCGTCGTCCTGGAATCCCCTGCGGTGCGCCGCGACGGCACCGGTCGCCGTCGAGGGGATCTCCACGTGCAGGGTCCGGGCGACAGACTCGGTGGTGGCCCCCTCGACCCAGTCGGACGGGCCCGGGGCTGCCGCGCGGCCGCCCTCCCCGCCGCCACCGCCGGAGCAGCCGGCGGCGAGCGCAGCGAGCACTATCGCCGCCACGGCGAGCACCGGGGAGCGCCCCGGAGGGTGCGCGGGGATCATCAGGCCGCCTCGTTGCGGCCGATGTCCGTGCGGGTGCCGTCCCGCCCGGTGTCCTCGGGCGCCAGCCAGGAACCTCCTGCCGAGAGGTTGTGCTGCTGTACCGAGCTGCTTCCGCGCATGTCGAACTCCCTGGCCAGTCCTGTCGTGTGCATGCGGGCCATGTCGGCATCGGTGACGGTAGTCGGCCCGATCGGTGCGTTTCTCACAGCGTGATCCTGCCCGAGGCGGGCGGTCCGTGCGGGCTTGCTCGGATCGGGCGGGCTCACGTGCACATGGACGCCCGCAGGTCCGGCGTGTGTCGAGGCCGGCCCGCTGTGGGGAGACGCAGACCTGAAGGTCGGCTCGTAGGCGGATCGCGCAGCAGATCGGCCTTCAGCGCCAGGCGCGAAGTCGAACTTCCGGCACCGGCTCGCCCGCGACAGACCGCGGTACGCAAGCGGCTCGGGCAAGGCGTATCACCCCGAGCCGAGCCGAGCCGAGCCAGCCGGCCCGGCCACGTTCAGTGGCGCATGGAAGCAGCTCAGCCGCCCGCGGCCGCCCGCCGGACGGGCACGCACGGTAGGGAGGGGTGTGGCCGAGCCGGGTGACGGGCTTCGCGTCGGTGGCGGGGCGGTCAGGCGCGGATGGCCGGGAAGAGGGTGTCCTTGACCTCCTGCCAGCGTTCCACGATGTCGGTGCGGTGGTGCAGGGCGTCCGAGATGTGCTGGACGCCGAAGAAGGCGGCCACGACCACCCGTGCGACCACCTCGGGGGTGCAGCCCGGGCGCAGTTGACCCGCCGCTGCCGTGGCAGACGACGATGTCGGGTCGGTGCTCGGACAGGAGCCCGCGCGCGGCGACCGGGCCGCTGCACGACCAGACCGGGCCGACCGAGGGGATGTTCTGGAGCAGGTTGAACACCCCGCAGCGGAGCAGTTCGCTCTCCAGGACGACCAGTACGGAGGACCGGGCGAGGGGGTTGGCCCCCGCCTGGCTCACATGGACCTGTATCTCGCCCATGGTCAGACCTTGCCGTGGATGAGGGTCCAGGTCAGTTCGGCGATGCGCTCTGCGCTCATGCCGGTCGTCCCCGTCTTCGCGGTGGTGTCGTGTGCCGTCGTGTCGAGTTCGCCGCGGGTCCAGCGGCCGATGACCGAGAGGACCGCGCCGCTGAGGAAGTGGGCGTGCACCAGGGTGGCCGTCTCGTCGAAGCTGCCCGGCGCCGCCTCGGTGAGCAGCTGCTCGAACCACGCCTGGGCGAGGAGCCGTTCGAGGCGGCCGGCAAAGCGGGAGCTGCCGTCCTCGCCGAGCATCTGGCGGTAGACGGCCCGGTGCCGGTCGACGTGGGCGAACAGCTTGACGAGGTGGACCGGGGTCTCCTCGGACAGGGTGTGCGCGTCGGCCAGCAGGCGGCAGGCGCTCGCCGCGTCGACGATGCCCTCCATGGTGCTCTCCGTGGCGTCGAGCAGCAGGTCCTCGCGGTCCTTGTAGTGCAGGTAGACCGTTGCCCGGTTCACCTCCGCCCGCTCCGCGATGTCACTCATGGTGATGCCGTCCAGGTCCTTCTCCATCGAGAGTTCCAGGACGGCCGCCCGCAGGAGGGCCCTGGTCCGTCTGGCGCGAGGGTCGCGCGAGGCGCCTCTGGTGTTCGAGATGTTCGGCATGGGGCCAGTTTCCATCGCCGGGGCGAGTAAAGCAACACCTGTCAGTTAAGCGACACATGTCGTACAGTCGGCCCGCAAGGTGCCCAGTGACTAGGAACGAGGAAACGATGAGCACGACATCCGAGGCGTACATCGTCGAAGCGGTGCGTACGCCGGTCGGCCGCCGGAACGGTTCGCTGGCCGGCGTCCACTCCGCCGACCTGGGGGCCCACGTGCTGGGCGCCCTGATGGACCGGACCGGCATCGATCCCGCCGCCGTCGACGACGTGGTCTTCGGCTGCCTGGACCACTGGGTTCGCAGTCGGGCGACATAGCGCGCACGAGTTGGCTGGCGGCCGGCCTGCCCGAGTCCGTCCCCGGTGTGACCATCGACCGCCAGTGCGGCTCCTCGCAGCAGGCCGTGCACTTCGCCGCGCAGGCCGTGATGAGCGGTCTCTCCGGCCTCGTGGTGGCGGGCGGGGTGCAGAACATGTCGCAGATCCCCCTGACCGCCGCCGCCCTCGTGGGCCCCCAGTTCGGCCACGCCGATCCCTACTCGGGCTCCCGCGGCTGGCGCAAGCGGTACGGCGACCGGACGGTGAGCCAGTTCCACGCGGCCGAGATGATGGCCCGTCACTGGGACATCACCCGGGAGGAGATGGAGGGGTTCGCGCTGCGCAGCCACCAGCGGGCCGCGCGCGCGGTCGACTCCGGATGGTTCGAGCGCGAGATCGCACCGTACGACGACGGCGAGACCGCCCTTGCCGTCGACGAGGGGCCGCGCCGCGACACCACCCTCGCCTCCATGGCCGGGCTGAAGGCGCTGGCTCCCGGCGGCCGGCTGACGGCCGCGACCTCCTCACAGATATCCGACGGCGCAGCCGCCCTGCTGATCGCCTCGGAGCAGGCCGTACGTGAGCACGGCCTCACCCCCCGCGCCCGCATACACCGGATGACCGTGGTGGGCGACGACCCGATCATGATGCTCAGCGCCCCCATCCCGGGGACCCGCAAGGCGCTGAAGGACGCCGGCCTGACCGAGGGCGACATCGACGCGGTGGAGATCAACGAGGCGTTCG
This sequence comes from Streptomyces sp. NBC_01232, assembly GCF_035989885.1. Lineage (GTDB taxonomy): Bacteria > Actinomycetota > Actinomycetes > Streptomycetales > Streptomycetaceae > Streptomyces. The sequence goes on along the minus strand of NZ_CP108518.1, from coordinate 3,639,626 downwards.
CCCCCGTCGTCCTCGCGTGGCAGCGGGAGATCGCCATCGACCCGGAGCGGGTCAATCCGGTCGGCGGAGCCATCGCCCTCGGCCATCCCCTCGGTGCGACCGGGGCCCGCCTGATGACGACGATGCTCCACCACCTGGAGCGCACCGGCGGCCGTTATGGACTGCAGACGATGTGCGAGGGGGGCGGTCAGGCCAACGTCACCATTATCGAGCGCCTCTGAGGCGGCAACGACGGGCGCGAGGTCCGGGCCGGGTCACCCGGCCCGGACCTCGCGCCCGTCGTTGCTGTGTGCGGAGTCCGGTCCGCTCAGGGCTCGTACGTGGGGGTCATGGCCGCTGCCATGCGCAGGTGCGGGGCGGCCTCGGCGCCCAGGCCCTGCCGCTCCAGTACGCGTCCCAGCATCAGCCGGACATACGAGTCGTCCGGAGTCTCGGCGGCCAGGGACTCCAGGGCGGTGCGGGCGCGGCCCAGCTGGGCCGAGTGGAAGTAGGCGCGGGCGGCCAGCAGGCGGACGTTCCGGTCGTTCTCGTGCGCCTGCGCCAGGGGCCCCAGCAGGGTGAGGCACCCGAGGGGGTCACCGAGGTCGAGGAGGGCCTCGCAGTGGCGGAAGCGCTCGACCTCCTCGGGGAGTTCACGTACGGATGCGCCCGACGCGCCCTGCAGCAGACCGGTGATGACCTCGGGGGCGTGGGCGCCGGCCAGGGCCTCGCCGTTCACGACCAGGGTTGGGGAGGTCTTCACCCCGATCGCCTTTCCGCGCAGCAGCAGTTCGCGCACCGGGGTCTCGCCGCCCCCGGAGGCCAGCAGCGCCGGCCCCTCGGGGAAGCCGGCCCGTGCGGAGATGTCGGCGAGGGTCTCCGTCAGGGCAAGGTCACGGCCGTCGACGAAGTGGGCCCGCAGAACCTCCTCCACCACCGCGTCCTGGAGAGCGGAGCCTCCCTTCTCGTTGGCGAGGGCGATCAGCCGGTGGGCGTCATGGGGGTTGGCGCGCCAGGCGGCGCCCCAGCGCGGCCCCAGCCCTTCGGCGGCCGCGATCTCCGAGACGCGCACCCGGTTCTCGGTGGGCGACATTCCGGGTGCGCACTGCTGGAGGGCCGAGTCCACCACCGGGTCCTTGAGGACCTCGGCCATGGGGAGGGACTCGGCCGGAGCCATGGGGTCGATCCGGAACGGCCGCCAGACCACCTCCACCGGCTCGCCGTCCCAGTCCGCCAGGGCCGTCTCCAGCCGCCGCTTGCCGATGTAGGCCCAGGCGCAGACCACGTCTGCCCAGATCTCGATTCGCATGCCTGGAGGTTAATGAACAGATGTTGTCTAAGCAACACTCGTCGCGCAGTGGTCCGGACCCGGACCCGGTGCCGTCACCGCTCCGCGACGGTCTCCAGTGGGCCGAGGGCTGATGCGTGGCGGGCCCGGCGGGGCCGCGTACTTGTGAAAGCCGCCCGGGCGCGGGCGGCCCCCTGCATAGGCTGACCAAGGGTCAGTCCGGATCCGAACAGGGGTCCATGGAGCGAGGAGAACACTGATGGTCGGGTCGCGTGTCCTTTCCTTCGGGCACTATCAGCCGTCAAGGGTCATGACCAACGCCGATCTGGAGCAGATGGTCGAGACCAGCGACGAGTGGATTCAGAGCCGGGTCGGGATCAAGACGCGTCGGGTGGCGGCCGAGGACGAGTCCGTTTCGGACATGGCCACGAAGGCCGCCGAGCACGCTCTGGCCAACGCCGGGCTCACCGGGGCGGACATCGATTTCGTCATCGTGGCCACCTGCACGGCCCAGGACCGCTCGCCCAACATGGCGGCCCGGGTCGCCGCCGCGGTCGGGGCGCAGGCTCCCGCCGCCATCGACGTGAACACCGCCTGCTCCGGATTCCCGCACGCCATGGCACTGGCCGACCAGAGCATCAGGACGGGTTCCGCCACGAAGGCCCTGGTCATCGGCGTGGAGAAGCTCACCGACTTCGCCGACTGGACCGACCGCACCACCTGCGTGCTCATCGGCGACGGTGCGGGCGCGGCCGTCGTGGCCGCCTCCGAGGAGCCGGAGATCAGCCCCGTCGTGTGGGGGTCCGTTCCCGGGATGGGCGGGGCCGTGCGGATCGAGGCGCCGTCCCACACCTTCGCCCAGGAGGGGCAGTCGGTCTACCGCTGGGCCACCACGGCCCTGCCGAAAGTGGCGCTCGAGGTCTGCGAGCGGGCCGGGGTGAAGCCCGAGGAACTGGGCGGCGTCGTCCTGCACCAGGCCAACCTGCGGATCATCGAGCCCCTCGCGCGCAAGATCGGTGCGGTCAACGCCGTCATAGCCAAGGACGTCGTCGACTCGGGCAACACCTCGGCGGCGAGCATTCCGCTCGCGCTGTCCAAGCTCATCGAGCGGGGTGAGATCCGCAAGGGCTCGCCCGTCCTGCTCTTCGCGTTCGGCGGGGGCCTGTCCTACGCCGGCCAGATCATCAACTGCCCGTGACCGGGGGCCAGGGACCGATGACGACGACATCCTCCGCCGTGCCGTGGTGGCCGCAGCTCCGGTTGCGGGAGCCGGCGGTCGCGCCCCGGGCGCGGCTGCTGGTCTTCCCGCATTCCGGGGCCGGCCCCAACACCCTGTTCCCCGTGGTCGGGTCGCTGCCCGAGCACGTGGAGGTGCTCGGGCTGTCCCTGCCGGGGCGGGAGCGCCGCTTCGGCGAGCCGCCCGGCTGCCGGCTCGGCCAGGTCCTGGACTCCGTCTCCGACGAGGTGCTCGGCCGTGCCCCGCTGCCCACGGTGGTCTTCGGGCACAGCCTCGGCGCGCTCCTCGCCGTGCGGGCCGCGCGCCTGCTCGGCCCGCACTGCCGGGCGGCCGTCGTCAGCGGGCAGGTACCCGGCCGGACCCCGCGCCGGGCCCATGGGACCACCACCGAGGAGGACGCCGTCCAGCTGCTGCGCGACGGCGGGGGCACGCCGGAGTGGGTGCTGCACGATCCGGACATGCTGGCCCACGTGACGCGCGTCCTGCGGGCCGACATCGAGCTCGGCCGGGAGGCCGCCGTGGGGTTCGAGGACGTACGGCTCGACGTGCCCCTGCACGCGCTGGGCGGCACGGCCGATCCGCTGGTCCCGCACGAGCCGCTCGACGGCTGGGCCGCTCATACGTCGGGCAGCTGCTCGGTGCGCCGTTTCGACGGCGACCACTTCTTCCTGCTGGCCGACGAGCACCGCCCCACGGTCGTGGACGTCCTGCGCCGGGCGCTCGCGGAGAGCTGACCGGACGCGGGGCGCCCGGGGGGCCGGCGCGCGCCCGGCGGCGCAGGCGCGCACACGAAAGGGCCGGAGCCACGCCGCGCGTGACTCCGGCCCGGAGCCCGTCCCCACCCGGCCCGCCCTCACGGCCGGATGATGCGGACCTGGTAACTGCCGTTGCGCAGTTCACCCACCACGGACACGCTGATGCCCGCCTTCTCGTCGGTGAACGTCTCGCCCGGCCGGAACGGCGCGTCCGAGAGCTCCGCGTGCACGTTGGGCCGCCGGGTGCAGCCGCCGCTCGCGGTCGCGCTGTCCGACACGGATATCGGGCCGTGCCCGGTGTCCACGTCGGAGTCCACCTTGTAGATGAGGACGCCGGGCTTGCAGACGGCCTCGTCGTTCCCGGCCCGGGTCCGTACCTCCACCGCGTACCCGACGCTCTCCGACAGCGGTACGAAGGCCAGCTTGGTGCCGCCCCGTATCCCCAGCGGGGCCAGGGTGTGGTCGCTGGTCCCCGGCTTGGACGCGCAGCTGATCTGCGTGCTGTCCAGCCAGCCCAGCTTCCACTTGTGCCAGCCCATGAGGTCGTTGTTGGCACCCCAGTCCTCGCTCATGATGTCCCAGTGCCCGACCGTGCTCCCGCCGTCGGAGGTGTAGAGGTCGGGCAGTCCGAAGACGTGCCCGTTCTCGTGGGGGAGGACCCGGTAGCCGGTCTCCCGGTAGGTGCCGGAGCCGTCGTCCTGACGGCTGTAGACGAAGGACGTGTTGGCCAGCGGCACCCCGTCGGCGACCGGCGCCTCGCCGTTGCCCGAGAAGGTCACCGACAGGACGGTGTCCAGGGCGGACGGCCCGGCGTTCGGCGTGACCAGGATGTTGATCAGGTCGTACCGGCTGAAGTCCACCTCGGGGTCGGCGGCCTTCGCTATGTGCTCGACGAGCTGCCGGTAGCCCGGCTCGTACGCGGACCCGCGCTCGATCCCGTACGCCGCGAAGGGCATCGGCATCCGCAGCCAGCCGCTTATCGGTGCCTCGGCCCGGTAGGCCAGCCGGCCGTAGGAGCTGGTGCGGAACCAGTCGGCCGTCTGGGGGAAGAACTCGGCCATCCGGTCGGCGGCCGTGCCCTCGCCCTTGGCGTCGGGGAAATCGATCATCAGGTTCAGGGCCCGGATCTCGCCGGTCGAGCGGGAGTACCCGGGCGGCGTCGGCATGCCCTCGGACATCTGCACCCCCATGGTGCCCGCGATCCGGCAGGGCGCGAGAGCCGATTCGACGGTCGTGGCCACCGCTCCGGCCGCCGGGTTGCCGCGCCCGGATATGCCCGTGCTCGCGGTCGTCGTGACGCCGAGGGCCAGCGCGGTCAGGCCGATGTACGCGCTGGTGCGGCGTGGTGTGCGTATCCGGTGGCGGGTCTGCGGCATGGAGATCGCCTTCGGGTCCGCGGCAGCCGGCCCTACCCGGTCTGCGCTCTGTCCGATCACACTCCGCCGGGCGCGCCGCGCCCGCGCGTCGAGAGAGGCCGAACGTGGACCGGCTTGTGGCTCAGGTCACACGGGCGAGTGAAATAACCGGGGACCGGATCCCCGTTTGCATGTGAGTCCCGCTAAGCGGGGAGCGGCTCCCCGTTTGGGCGGGGCGGTCGCGCCGTCCGCACCACGAGCCCGCGAGTCCGCGCCAGGGAGGCCCCGGAATGAAGCGCCCCACCAGCACCGCCACGGCGGCCCGCCCCGCAGTCGAGCCGGACGCGGACCCGGCACGGGCCAGGGCTCAGGCGCAGCCGCAGGTCCAGGCGCAGCCGCAGGTCCAGGCACAGCCGCGGGTCCAGGCGCCGGCCCGGGCGCCCGTGCAGGCATCACCGGCGCCGACGCAGGCCCGACTGCCCGCGGCCGACGTCCCGCGCCCGCGCGCCGACGCCGTACGCAACCGGGAGCGGATCCTGACGGCGGCCCGCGAGGCCTTCGTCGAGTTCGGCTCCGCGGCCCCCTTCGACGAGGTCGCCCGCCGGGCCGGCATCGGCAATGCCACGCTCTACCGGCACTTCCCCGACCGCCCCACCCTCGTCCACCACGTCGTGCTGTTCACGATGGCCCGCGTGACGGCCTCGGCCGAGGCCTCCCTCGCCGAGGAACCCGACGCCTTCGCCGCCCTGTGCCGGTTCACGCACGAGGCCGCGGACGAGCGGATCGGCGCCCTGTGCCCGATGCTCTCCGACGGCTTCGACGGCGAGCACCCCGAACTGCTCGCGGCGGGTACCGCCTTGGAGGCGGCCGTCGTGACCCTGCTGGCCACCGGCCAGGACGCCGGACTGGTCCGCGCGGACATCGGCGTCGGCGATCTGATGGTCGCCCTGTCCCAGCTCAGCCGCCCCCTCCCCGGCACCGCGTGCCTCGACACCGACCGCTTCGCCCACCGTCATCTCCAGCTCTTCCTCGACGGATTGAGGGCCCCGGCCCGCTCCGAGCTCCCGGGTTCGGCGGCCACCCTGGACGACCTGCGGCAGAAAACCATGTGACCCGCACAAAGCTTTACAACTAGCCTCTTTCAGTCATTCCGCACAGTGAAGTGGGTACCCCCATGCCAAAAACAGCCGCGAGCCTCGCGCCGGCTGCCGACCCCAGCCGCTGGAAGGCACTCGTCTTCATAGCCCTGGCCCAGCTGATGGTCGTCCTCGACGCGACCATCGTGAACATCGCCCTCCCCTCCGCCCAGACCGATCTCGGCATCTCGGACGGAAACCGCCAGTGGGTCATCACCGCGTACGCGCTGGCCTTCGGCGGACTGCTCCTCTTCGGCGGCCGCATCGCCGACAAGTGGGGCCGTAAGAACGCCTTCGTCGTCGGCCTCATCGGCTTCGCCCTGGCCTCCGCGCTCGGCGGTGCCGCGAACGGCGAGGCCATGATGCTCGGCGCCCGCGCCCTCCAGGGTGCGTTCGGCGCACTGCTCGCCCCGGCGGCCCTGTCGCTGCTCGCGGTCATGTTCACCGACGCCAAGGAGCGCGCCAAGGCCTTCGGCATCTACGGCGCGATCGCGGGCGGCGGCGGCGCCGTCGGCCTGATCCTCGGCGGGTTCCTGACCGAGTACCTCAACTGGCGCTGGACCTTCTTCGTCAACATCCCCTTCGCGATCGTCGCGGCCGTGGGCGCCTGGATGGTCATCCGCGAGCACGCCGGGTCCCGCAACCGCGCGCCGCTCGACATCCCGGGCGTGATCCTGTCCACCACCGGTCTCGTCGCCCTCGTGTACGGCTTCACCCGCGCCGAGTCGGCCGGCTGGTCGGACGCCCTGACGGTCACCATGTTCGTCGCCTCGGCGCTGCTGCTGGCCTCCTTCGTCCTCGTCGAGTCCCGGGTGAAGTCCCCGCTGCTGCCGCTGCGCGTCCTGCTGGAGCGCAACCGCGGCGGTGTCTACCTCTCGCTCGGCCTCGCCGTCATCTCGATGTTCGGCCTGTTCCTCTTCCTCACCTACTACCTGCAGATCGTGAAGGGCTTCTCGCCCGTCAAGACCGGCTTCGCCTTCCTGCCGATGATCGCGGGCATGATCACGGGCTCCACCCAGATCGGCGCCCGTCTGATGACCCGGGTTCCGCCGCGCCTGCTCATGGGTCCGGGCTTCCTGGTCGCCGCCCTCGGCATGCTGCTGCTGACCCAGCTGGAGGTCGGGTCCTCTTACCCGGCGCTGATCCTGCCGGCGCAGCTGCTGCTCGGCCTCGGCATGGGCACGGCGTTCATGCCGGCGATGTCCCTGGCCACGCACGGGGTGAACCCGGCCGACGCCGGTGTCGCCTCCGCCATGGTCAACACCTCGCAGCAGGTCGGCGGCGCCATCGGCACCGCGCTGCTGAACACCATCGCCGCCTCGGCGACCACCGCCTACCTGACCGACCACGCGGTCGAGGCCGCGGCGGGCGGCCCGGCCGGGCAGCTGATCCAGGCGCAGGCCATGGTCGAGGGCTACGCCTCCGCCATCTGGTGGGCGGTCGGCATCCTGGTCGCCAGCTCGGCCATCGCCCTGGCGCTGATCAACACCGGCCGTCCGGGTGCGGGCGGCCCGGTGGCCTCCGGCTCCGTCGAGGACGCCGGGCTGAAGGTTCCGGTGATCGCCCACTGATCCGGGCCGAGGGCCCCGGGGAATGACTGATGACCCCGTCTCGTTCAAATTTGAACGAGACGGGGTTAGTCTGTTTCAGTACGCATTTCAACTAGGCGGAGGAGCGTCGTCGTGACCCGCATACCGGCCCTGTACCTGAGCCACGGCGCACCACCGCTGGCCGACGACCCGATCTGGCCCGGCGAGCTCGCCGCCTGGTCCGCGGACCTGCCCCGCCCCCGGGCGATCCTGATGGTCTCCGCCCACTGGGAGGAGGCCCCGCTCGCCCTCGGCGCCACGGAGCGCGTCCCGCTCGTGTACGACTTCTGGGGCTTCCCCGAGCACTACTACGGGGTCCGCTACGACGCCCCCGGCGCCCCGGACCTGGCCGCCTCGGTCCGCAAGCTGCTGCGGGCCCCGGGCATCCCCGTGCAGGACGTCCCGGACCGCGGCCTGGACCACGGGGCGTACGTCCCCCTGGTGGAGATGTACCCGGAGGCCGACATCCCGGTCCTCCAGATCTCCCTGCCCACCCTGGACCCGGCCCGGCTGATGGACATCGGCCGCAAGCTGGCCCCGCTGCGGGACGAGGGCGTACTGATCGTCGGCAGCGGCTTCTTCACGCACAACCTGGCGGCGCTGCGCCACACGGGCCCGGGTGGCCCGGGCTGGTCGGCGGAGTTCGACGCGTGGGGCCGTGAGGCCCTGGCCGCGTCCGACGTGGACGCCCTGCTGGACTTCGAGCACAAGTCCCCGGCGGGCCGCCTGGCCCACCCCCGCACGGAACACTTCGCCCCGCTGTTCGTCACCCTCGGCGCGGCCGAATCCGACCTGGCCTCGGCCCGCACCCCGGTGGACGGCTTCTGGATGGGCCTCTCGAAGCGCTCCCTCCAGTTCGGCTAGCCGGCCAGGCCCTCCCGCCCGGCGTACGCGCGCCGTTTGCGGTCGCGGTCCCGGTCGATGCCGTCCTTGCCGGGTGACACCACTTCCGCGATCAGTTCCACGCCGGAGGCGTCGATCCCGAGGCCGTCCTCGGCCGCGTGCTCTTCGGCGTCCTTCAGAGCGATGAACACGTCCCGGACGGGTGGTGGTCCAGCCGCTTCTCGTACCAGCGGACGTCCCAGTACCGGTCGAACTTCCAGCCCGCCTCCGTGAACTCTCCGATCCGGCGGAAGCCGAAGCGCTCGTGCAGGCGCACCGAGGCCTCGTTCGGCAGGGCGATCCCGGCGAACACGCGGCGCACGGGCTCCTCGGCCAGGGCCGCGAAGAGCGCCTCGTAGAGGAGGGTGCCGATGCCCCGGCCGACCGCGTGCGGGGCGAGGTAGACGCTCGCCTCCACCGAGGTGGCGTAGGCCGGTTTGGGGCGGAATGCGCTACTCGTGGCGTATCCGGCCATTCGATCGCCTGTCCAAGCAACCAGAAGCCGGTGGGGCCCGTCTTCAGGGTGGGAGTGCAGCCAAGGGCGACGCTGTTCCGGAGTGAAGACGGCCGTGTCGAACGTGACGGCGGTCTCACGGACGTAGTGGTTGTAGAGGTCCGTGAGGGGTGCCAGATCGGCCTCCGTTCCGGGCCTGACCTGCACCTCTTCGAGATCTTGCAGCATTTGCTCCCCTCTCGTGGCGGGGCAGGATACTGCAAGATCTCGAAAAAGAGGGAGCAGCGTGGGAATTCTGTCCCGATTCCAGTCGTTGTTTCCTTCGGAAGCGGGCACTCGGGAGAGTGTCCGTGACGTTCCGGACCGGTTGGCAGCCGTCCCCCGTGGCGTCCACCAGCCGCACCGCGACCGAACACTTCGCAAGGGAGCACGCATGGCAACCCGCGCCGTCGCCCGTCGTCAGTCCACGAGCAGCGCCCGCGCTGTGGGCGGGGAGATCGCAGACCGCGACCTGGTCGGCATGTACCTGGACGAGATCGCGCGCACCCCGCTGCTCGACGCCGCCAAGGAAGTGGAGCTGTCCCAGATCATCGAGGCGGGCGTCTATGCCCAGCAGATCCTCGACGGGGCGATAGAGCGGGACGGGGAGACCCCGGCCCGCGAAGAGCTGGAAGTGCTGGCCGTCGAGGGCGAGCACGCCAAGGAAGTCTTCATCCGGTCCAATCTCCGCCTCGTCGTGGCCGTCGCCCGGCGCTATCCGCGCAGCGGCCTGCCCCTCCTCGACCTGATCCAGGAGGGCAACGCGGGCCTGGTCCGCGCGGTCGAGAAGTTCGACTACGCCAAGGGCTTCAAGTTCTCCACGTACGCCACGTGGTGGATCCGCCAGGCGATCACCCGGTCCATCGCGGACCAGTCCCGCACCATCCGCCTCCCCGTTCACCTGGTCGAGGAGCTCGGCCGGATCCGCCGCGTCCAGCGCGAGTTCAACCGGGAGAACGGCCGCGATCCGGAGCACGCCGAGATCGCCGCCGAGCTGGACACGACGGAGAAGCGCGTGGGAGACGTACTGGACTGGGCGCGCGACCCGGTCAGCCTGAACATGGCGGTCGACGACGACGGCGACACCCAGTTCGGTGACCTCCTGGAGGACACCTCTGCGATCTCGCCCGAGCAGTCCGTGCTCTCGCTGCTGCGCAGCGAGGAGCTGGAGGACCTGCTGGGCAAGCTCGACCAGCGCACCGCGTCGATCATCAAGATGCGGTACGGCATCGACGACGGCCGGGAGCGGACCCTGACGGAGGTCGGCAAGCAGCACGGCCTCACCCGGGAGCGGATCCGCCAGATCGAGAAGCACGCGCTGCTGGAGCTGAAGAAGATGGCGCGCGACACCGGCTTCGACGCGGTGGCCTGAGAGCCTCCGCCCCCATACGAGCCCCGGTGCCTATCCCCCCCCAGGCGCCGGGGCTCTCTCCTGCCCCGGCCCGGGGCGACCCCGCCCGACCGCCCGACCGCCCGACCGGAATGGCCCGGTCGTCCGTGCCCCGTCAGGCAGGTCCCGCCACCGCCCCGGCGAGCCGGGCGGCCAGCGCCCCGGCCGCCGCCCGCAGCTCCGCCGGCTCCCGCACGGTGAACGGCAGCCCCGTCAGGGCGAGCCGCGCCGCCATCCACTCCGGTGCGTCCGCACTCTCGAAGCGCACCGAGGTCTCCTCCCCGTCGCCCGGCAGGGCCGCGGCCCGCAGCCAGGCCGGCAGCTCCTCCGGGCCCGCCGCGAAGCCGACCTCCACCCGGTAGGGCTGCTTCTCCCCGCCCCGCAGCCCCCGCCGCACGAACTCCTCCGCCTCCATCGGCAGCTCCCGCCGTGTGAACCGGGCTCCCGTGGCGAACGCCTCGTCGACCCGGTCCACCCGGAAGGTCCGCCAGTCCTCCCGCTCCAGGTCGTAGGCGACCAGGTACCACCGGCTCCCCGTGCTCACCAGCCGGTAAGGCTCCACCAGCCGCCGCGTCTCGGCCCCGTTCCCCGCCCGGTAGGCGAACCGCAGCCGCTCCGGCCCGGCCACCGCCCCGGCCATCACCGTCAGCGTCCGCGGGTCCACGCTCGCCCCGTCCCCCCGCGTCAGCGCGATCGTGGCCGACTGCAGCGCGCTCACCCGGTGCCGCAGCCGCGAGGGCAGGACCTGCTCCAGCTTCGCCAGGGCCCGTACGGAGGCCTCCTCGACCCCCTCGATCGCGTGCCCGGCCCCCGCCCGCAGCCCCACCGCGATCGCCACGGCCTCCTCGTCGTCGAGGAGCAGCGGCGGCATCGCCGCCCCCGCCACCAGCCGGTACCCGCCCTCGGCGCCCAGCGTGGCCTCCACCGGGTAGCCGAGCTCCCGCAGCCGCTCGATGTCGCGCCGGATCGTCCGTGCGCTCACCCGGAGCCGCTGTGCCAGCTCGCTCCCGGGCCATTCGCGCGGGGTCTGGAGGAGGGACAGCAGGGAGAGCAGCCGTGCGGGGGTGTCGGTCATGAATCCAGGCTGCCAGCGAAATAGGACACAGACTGACCTAGACGCCGTCTAAGTTTCTCCTCATGAGCACCGAGACGTCCAAGACAGCGCCCGAAAGAGAGAACGGGCCCACACAAGAAGAGCGGAACGACGTAGCCCACGACGCACCCAGCCCGACCGCCGACCGCCGCCGCTGGCTGGCGCTCGCCATCGTGATGACCGCGGCCTTCATGGACCTGGTCGACGTCACGATCGTCAACATAGCCATCCGCACCATGCGCGAGGACTTCGGCGCCTCCACCAGCGCGATCCAGTGGATCACCGCGGGCTACGCCCTCGCCTTCGCCGCCGGCCTGATCACCGGCGGCCGTCTCGGTGACATCTACGGCCGCAAGCGCATCTTCCTCATCGGCATCGCCGGCTTCACCGCGGCCTCGCTGCTCTGCGGCATCGCCTCGACCCCGGACGTGCTCGTCGTCGCCCGCCTCCTCCAGGGCGGCATGGCCGCCCTGATGGTGCCGCAGGTCCTGGCGATCATCCACGTCACCTTCCCGCCGCAGGAACGCGGCAAGGTCTTCGGCATGTTCGGCGCGATCGTGGGCCTCGCCGCCGTCTCGGGCCCGCTGCTCGGCGCGCTGCTCATCGAGTGGGACCTCTTCGGTCTCGGCTGGCGCCCGATCTTCCTGATCAACCTGCCCGTGGGCGTCATGGGCGTGATCCTGGGCCGCAAGTTCATCGCCGAGTCCAAGGCCCCGCAGGCGCTGCGCCTGGACCTCGTCGGTGTCGTCCTCGCGACGCTCGCCCTGGTCCTGCTGATCTTCCCGCTGACCCACGGCCACGAGAACGACTGGCCGATGTGGGGGTTCGTCTGCATGAGCGCGGCGCCCTTCGTCTTCGCCGCCTTCATCGCGTACGAGAAGTACAAGATCAAGAAGGATGGGTCCCCGCTCGTCGAGCTCTCCCTCTTCAAGGTCAAGAGCTTCGCCGGCGGTATCGCGGTCCAGCTGACCTTCGGCATCGCCACCGGCATCTTCTTCCTGGTCTGGACGATGTACATGCAGATGGGCCTCGGCTGGAGCGTGCTGCGCGCGGGCCTGACCGGCATCCCGTTCTCCATCGCCGTCTCGGTCGCCGCGGGCCTCTCGGTCGAGAAGCTCGTCCCCCGCTTCGGCCGCAAGGTGCTCCAGGCCGGTGCGCTGGTCATGGCCGCCGGTCTGCTCCTCTACATCTGGGAGTCGCAGCACTACGGCATGGAGATCGCCTCCTGGCAGATGGCGGCCCCGCTTGTCGTCATGGGTGTGGGCATGGGCCTGATCGTGGCCCCGCTGAACGACACCGTGCTCTCCGAGGTGCCGCGCGAGCACGCCGGATCCGCCTCGGGGCTGATCAACACCACCGGCCAGATGGGCAATGCGCTGGGTCTCGCCCTGACCTCCGTCGTCTTCTTCGGTCTGATCGAGAACGACATGGTCTTCGGCCCGTCCTACGTCGAGGCCTTCCGCGGTGCCCTGTGGTGGGTCGTGGCCGTACTGGTCGTGATCTTCGCGCTGATGTTCGTACTGCCGCGCAGGGCGATCCCGATGGAGGAGCGCGAGGGTGCCGCCGAGCACGCCGGCCGCACCGCCGAGAAGGTCCCGGCCGTCTGACCGGCCCTTCCGCGCCACCGTCGAACGGACATGGCCGCCCCTGGGGGCGGCCATGTCCGTTCTTTTTTGTTTCCCTCCGCAAACACCCGTATGGTGGGGCGAAATCATCCAATCGGGTATGAAGCGGACGCAAATCCACATGTACGCACCGGAGCGCCGCCAGGAGATCCTCCGCCTCGCCCGCGAAGCGGGCAGCGTCGACGTGCTCTCCCTGGCCGACCGGTTCCGGGTCACCGCCGAGACCGTACGCCGCGATCTCACGGCCCTCGACCGGTCCGGCCTCCTGCGCCGGACGCACGGCGGGGCCATCCCGGCCGGCCGCCTCGACTTCGAGCCCGACCTCACCGAGCGCGAGGGCACCGCCGCCGACGAGAAGCGCCGCATCGCGGCCGCCGCGCTGGCGGAGCTCCCCGACGGCGGCAGCATCGTCCTGGACGCCGGCAGCACCATCGCCCGGCTGGCGGCCGCCATCCCCGTCGACGTCGCCCTCACCGTGGTCACCCACGCGCTCCCGGTAGCGGCCCGGCTCGCCGACCACACCGGCATCGACCTCCACCTCGTCGGAGGCCGTGTCCGCCACCGCACCCGCGCCGCCGTCGACGCGTGGGCACTGCGCGCGTACGCCGAGATCCGCGCCGACGTGCTCTTCCTCGCGACCAACGGGTTCACGGCCGAAGGCGGTCTGACCACCCCCGACCTCGCCGAGGCGGCCGTCAAGCGCGCCGCCGTGGCCGCCGCCCGCCGCGTCGTCCTCCTCGCCGACTCCGCGAAGGCCGGACAGGAGCACTTCGCGCGCTTCGGCTCCTTCGCCGAGGTCGACCTGCTCATCACGGACACGGGACTCACCCCCGCTCACAAGGCGTCGATCGAGGCCGCCGGTACGGAAGTTGCGCTCGTATGATCCTCACCGTCACCCCCAATCCCTCCCTCGACCGGACCTACGCGGTCCCCGCGCTGGACCGGGGCCGGGTACTGCGCGCCGACGGCGAGCGGGTCGACCCCGGGGGCAAGGGCGTCAACGTCTCCCGCGCGGTGGCTGCCGCGGGCGTCCGCACGACGGCGGTCCTCCCGCTCGGCGGCGCCCCCGGCGTCCTGCTCGCCGAACTCCTCGGCGCCCGGGGCGTGGACGTCACGGCCGTTTCGATCGCCGGCCAGACCCGCTCCCACATCTCCCTCGCCGAACCGGACGGCACCCTCACGAAGATCAACTCACCTGGTCCGGAGCTCTCCCGGGAGGAATCCGGCCTCCTCCTGGACACCGTCCGCTCCGCCGCCGCCGAAGCCGCCTGGATCGCCGCCGGCGGCAGCCTCCCGCGCGGCCTCGGGCCCGAGTGGTACGCCGACCTCGTCACCCGGGCGCACGCCGCGGGCGCCCGCATCGCCCTGGACACCTCGGGCCCCGCCCTGTCCGCGGCGCTGGCGGCCCGCCCCGAGGTGATCAAGGTGGGCGCGTCGGGGCTGGCTGCGACGGTGGGCCGCCCGCTGCCCACCCTGGGCGACGTGGTCAAGGCCGCGGATGAGCTCCGGGACCTGGGCGCCGGAGCCGTACTGGTCTCCCTCGGCGGGGACGGCCGGCTCCTGGTCTCGGCCGAGGGCACCCACCACGGCACCGCTCCGGTCCCGGTGGTGCGCAGCACCGCAGGAGCGGGGGGCGCCGCGCTGGCCGGTTTCCTCATCGCGGGCGGCACCGGCCCGGGCGCCCTCGCCTCGGCGCTGGCCCACGGCGCCGCCGCGGTCCAACTGCCGGGCAGCGCCGTGCCGACGCCCTCGGACCTGCGCCCCGACCGGGTCCGCATCACCCAGGACCCGCCCCTGGACCTCCCGCTCCGGAATCCCGGAACGCCCTGACCGCCCGCCCCGTCACCGCACGCGGGCGCGGAGCTCCATGGCTCCGCGCGCGGCCGCCTCGCTCGCGTACACCTCGCACATGTGCCGTCCGTCGGGCGTCGCCGTGTGCTCGACCTCCCACAGGCTGACCTCGGTCCCGTCCAGCAGCACGAAGGCGTGCTCGTACAGGCTGAATCCGGCGCCCCGCCCGTCGGAGAGGCACTGCCGCGCACCGAACGCCTGCGTGATCTGGTGCGCGTACGCAGACCTCAGCAGCGTCGCCAGCGGCTCGCCCGGCCGGTCGGCGTTCTCCGCGCGCCGCAGCACCCGGCGGGCGTGGTCCGCGGACTGCTCCACCACGTACTCCCGGTGCCGCTGCACCGGCGCCGAGGCCGCGTACAGCGCGCTCAGCACCGCCACGTCGTTCTCCGGCTCCTCCTCACCCGGCACCAGCACCGGATCCGGCGAGGCCCCGGCCGACGCCTCGCCGAACAGCCGGGTCACGGCCAGGCAGGTCTCCGCCTTGCTCGCGAAGATCTCGTGCCGCACGGCCCGGTCGCCCACCAGCCGGTACGTCAGCTCCCACAACGAGACCGAACCGCCGTCGGTCAGCAGGTAGGTGTGCCGGTGCGTCTCGCGCCAGATCCCCGACTCCGGGCTGTGGTGGGTGGTGTAGAGCGAAGAGCTGTGGGCGAGCGCCGTGCCGAGGCGCTCGACCAGCCTGTCCGGCAGGTCGAAGGAGTTGAGGGCGCGGCCGAGGAGTCGTTCGAGGTGCGCCTCGGTTGTCTCGTACGGATCGCTCAAGGTGGGTCTCCAGGCCGTCGCAGCTTGTTACTTCGCGGAAGCTCAACGTAACCCCTGGTTCTGACATCACGTCCGGGGTTCGGTAAAACGTCCGGGAAGCATCGGAGGTTCCCGCCACACCTTCAGGTCAACTTGCATACGGATGAGCATGGTTGGGCCCGTTCTGGGAGGGAGCGCGGGACTATGGGCCACATGGCAACGAATACAGTGGGCCTCCCGCGCCAGCAGGTACGGCCCCGCAGTGGACCCGAGGGCGAACAGAACGCGGCTCCGAAGGGCCTGGCGTGGCTGCTGGCCGTCACCGGGGCGGCCGGGCTGCTGGCCTCCTGGGTGATCACCCTCGACAAGTTCCTCCTGCTGGAGGACCCGGACTTCAAACCCGCGTGCAGTCTCAACCCGGTCGTCTCGTGCGGCAGCGTGATGGCGAGCGATCAGGCGGCGGCCTTCGGCTTCCCCAACCCGATGCTGGGGCTCGTCGCGTACGGCGTCGTGGTCTGCGTCGGCGCGGGCCTGCTGGCCGGCGCCCGCTACCGCGGCTGGTTCTGGCTCGGACTGAACGCCGGCACCCTCTTCGGCGTCGGCTTCTGCAGCTGGCTGATGGTCCAGTCGCTCTACGAGATCAACGCGCTCTGCCTGTGGTGCTGCCTGGCCTGGGTGGCGACCCTGCTGATGTTCTGGGCGGTCACCGCGCACAACGTCCGTACCCGGGTCCTGCCCGCCCCCGCCCCGCTGCGGGGCTTCTTCGCCGAGTTCGGCTGGGCGCCGCCCGCCCTGCACATCGGAGTGATCGGCATGCTGATCCTCACCCGCTGGTGGGACTTCTGGACCGGCTGACCGCCGGGAGCGGCGAGCGGGGCGGGGTACGCAGAGGGCCCCGGCGGCTGGACGCCGCCGGGGCCCTCGTCATTCACTCCACAGGCTCAGCGGCCCGCGATCGCCCGAAGGCGCAGGAACCGGAGCTCAGCTGCCGGCCGAGAGGTTGCCCGAGAGGACCGGGATGTTGTCCAGGATGTGCGAGAGCGGCTCGTCGCCCTTGGCCTGGGTGGAGTTCTCGGTGCACTGCTGGTTCTGCGGGTTGGACAGGACGTTGATGTCCTGGACGCCGATGTTGAGCGCGGCGATGAGCGACTGGGCGTTGACCTTCGCCGGCAGGCCGATGCAGGGCTTGTTGAGGGTCCCCTGGACCAGGCTGAGCTGCGGGCTCATGTCGCCGGCGGTCTTCTGGTTGCCGTAGATCTGCTGGGCACCGTTGCCGTTGACGGTGTTGACCCCGTTGTCGTTGCCGATGGCCATGGCCGGGGCCGCGGCGGCAGCGCCCGCGCCGATCGCAACGGCGGAGACCGCGGCGGCGGTCATGAACTTCTTGAACATCTTGATCCTTCTGTCGCACGAGTGCCCGCTGATGGAGCGCCCTGGTCAACTGCCCCGTCCGGGGGTTGGTTCCGCTGCTTCACTCAAACGGCCTGCGCGTGTCGAGGTTTTCCCCGGCCCGGGTGAGTGGCCTCCGGACGCGTGCGCGAAGCCCGTACGCAGCCCGCATCCACGCGGGCTCCGGTTGCGCTCCGTGCGAGGTGTTCGCACGGTGGGTGAGGAAGCGGATCGTTCGGGTCCGTTTCCATGTCCCCACCCGAGAAGGAACATCCATGCACCGCACGAAGCCGTCCCGCGCCGCCCGTCTCCTCGTCCCGTCGGCTCTCGCCGTCGTCATACTGTCCGGCGCGGCCACCCCCGCGGGCGCTGCGGACGGCGAGGGCTCCGCGGCCCTCACCGGGCGCGTGGCCTCCGTTCAGCAGCAGGTCGAGAAGATCGAGCAGCGCGCGGCGGCCGCCGGTCCCATCGACGACCTCCTGGCCGGCCTCACCAAGACCCTGGAGGGCCTGCTCGCGTCGCTCGGGGGCCTGCTGCCCGACGGGGTGAAGCTGCCGCCGATCGAGCTGCCGAAGCTGCCGGACCTGAACCTCCCCGACCTGTCCGGGCTCATCCCCCAGCTGCCGCCGGTGGAACTCCCGCCGATCGACTCGGTGGTCCCGCCGGTGGACGGCCTGCCCGAGGTGCCGAACACCCCGGCCATCCCGGACATCCCCGCGATTCCCGGTATCCCGGACATTCCCAGCCTTCCGAAGGGGCAGTAGCAGCCGCGAACCCGTCGGATGGTTACGACAATTGAGCCGAACAGGTCTCATCGTGCGCGTGGCCGTGTCGTCTGGGAAGCTGGACCGTTTCGCTCGGTGTGAGCCCCGGTTCGGGGCAGAACATCGAACAGAAGGTGCACTTCCCATGAACTCTGCCAAGAAGGCCGCCCTGGTCCTGGCCACCGCTGGTCTCGCCGCGGCCGGCGCCGCCGGCTCCGCCGTTGCCGACTCGTCGGCCGAGGGTGCGGCCGTGGGTTCCCCCGGCGTCCTGTCCGGCAACCTGGCCCAGGTGCCGGTGCACATCCCGGTCAACGTCTGCGGCAACACCGTGAACGTGATCGGCCTGCTGAACCCCGCGTTCGGCAACGTCTGCCTCAACCACTGAGGTCGGCCGAACAACCAACTGTGGGCGCCCCGGCCTTGCCGGTGGCGCCCACAGTCGTGTCGGCGGGTGGTCAGCCGGGACGGCTCAGCCCTGGCCGCCGTTGAGCTTCACGCCGCCGAGCATGGGGGACGACTGGGTGGCGCCGTTCGCGAGGCCGAGCACGGTGCCCGGTACGTCGTTGCGGACCTTGTTGACCTTCTGGGCGGTGCCCACGACCTTGTTGACGGTGTCGCCCTGCTCGGCCAGTCCGTTGCCCACGGTCTGCGGGAGGGACTCGGAGACGGGCCCGACGGCGTTCAGCGTCTCGGTCACCCCTCCGGTCAGGCTCATGGGGGGCATCGCGGCCGTGGGCTCGGCGGCGAAGGCGGTGGTGGAGGCGCCGAGCGCGGCGACGGAGCCGACGACGACAGCGGCGACCTTCGTGAGCTTCATAATCGAAATCCTCTTCTTTCGTTGACAGAGGCGTCAGTGGCGACCGTCGCGCCACTTTCGCCCTGGGTAACGATTCCCGGCCGCTGCGGAAACGCGAACGCGCACGCGGTTAAGGACGGGGGCATGACAGCGGCCGGAGAATCCGACGAGGATTCTCCGGCCGATATTCTTCTGATTACCGGTATTGCCGGTCAGGAGATGCGCGACCGCCGGTACAGAATGGCGCCACCCAGGATCAGGGCGGTGGCGAGGGCCGCCGCGGCCGCGGGCTGGCCCGCGCCGGTCTCGGCCAGCATGGGCCCCGTCACGTGCGCCGGAGCGGGGGCCGCCGGCGGCGCGGGAGCGGGCCCCGGGGCCGGGGCGGGGGTCGGCGCCGGGGGGAGCTCGACCGAGGTGTCACCCGCGGGAGGGGCGGGCGGCTGGTCGGCCGGAGGCTGTACGACCTCGGGCGCCGGAGCCGGGTGCTCCACGGGCAGGCTCCCGTGCGGCGGCCCGGGCGCGGGGCCCTCCTCCATCACGGGGGCAGGGCCGGGGGCGGGGGCCGGCAGCGTGTGCGCGGGCTCCTCGGCCGGTGCCGGGGCGGGCTCCGGGGCGGGGAGCGGAACCGGGGCCTCCTCGGCCGGGGGCTGCGGAGCAGGAGGTGCGGGAGGCGCCTCCACCTCCTGGACCGGTTCCGGGGCGGGCAGCGGGGCCGGGTGCTCGTCCACCGGTTCCGGCATGGGGTGCGGCTGCTCGGGCGCCGGCGGAGCGTGGTGCGCCGGCGGGGGCGGCGGAGCGGACCCGGGGTGGTCGTCGCACTCCTCCTCCTTGCCGCGCTCCTCGCCGGGACCGCCGTAACCGCCCTCGTGGCGCGGCTCCTCCTGGCGGGGCTTCGCGTGCCGCGGTCCCTCGCGCCGGGGCCGATCGTGCCCGGCCTGTTCCTGCCGGGGCTGCTCGTACCCGCCCGCGTGGCGCGGCGACTCGTGGCGCTGCGCCGGCACCGCGCGGCGGCCCTCGCGCTCCTCGAGGTAGCGCTCCAGGGCCTCGGCGTTCTCGGGGCTGAGGTAGCGCCCGTAGTCGTGGCCGTCGTCCGTGTGCGAGCCGGTGCTGGTGGCGCACGTATTCCCCATCGCAGGGTTGAGCGCCGCACCACCGTCCACGCTGTTGCCGCACACGTTCGGTGCGAAGGTGATCGGTACCGAGACGCTGTTTCCGGCCAGCACGCCCGGAGAGTGCGAGGCTTCGGCCGTCGCCCCGGGGTGCGCGTAGGCCGCGCCGGTCGCGATCGACAGCAGACTCGACGCGGCTGCTGCTGTGAGCATCCCCTTGCCCAGTACCTGTCGGCTCAGTACCTGTCGCATGGGTCCTTCCCTGTCTACCGGCGCCAGGGCCGGTGTGGAATCGGAGGTGGCCTCGGAGTGCACCGCCGTGCACTCCGAGGCCACTCCGAGGAGGCTTGCCCTTGCGGGCACAAGCGCTTCGTCAGGCGTTGACGCAGGTGTTGCCGAACGCCGGGTTGAGGAGCGCGATGACGTTCACGGTGTTGCCGCAGACGTTGACCGGGACGTGGACCGGCACCTGGAGCAGGTTGCCGGACAGGACGCCGGGGGAACCCACGGCCTTTCCGTCGGCGGCCGCGTCGGCCATGGCGGGGGAGGCTGCACCGGCGAGCATCAGAGCGCCGGCGGCCAGCACCACTGCCTTCTTGTACGTCATTTGATTTCTTTCCTTCCCGCAGAGGCGTGTCCACTGCAGAATTAACAACGAGCGGTCCGGGGAAAAGAAACCGCGTAATTTCGACGGCCTGTCGGTAATTCACCCCGATGCTCGTACCGAAGTCCGGTCCGAATTCTGGGTGCCGACGTATTCATATCGACAATTCCGGTGGCCGGGGAGCTTCCCGGCCTTACATGCGGCGAGGCCGCCGCGACCCGGAGGGTGCGACGGCCTCGCTGGCGCGGGCCTCGGTCAGCTGCCGTTCGAGACGTTGCCGGAGAGGACCGGGATGTTGCTGAGGATGTGCGAGAGAGCCTCGTCGCCCTTGGCCTGGGTGGAGTTCTCGGTGCACTGCTGGTTCTGCGGGCTGGACAGGACCGGGATGTCCTGGACGCCGACGTTGATCAGGGCCAGCACGGACTGCACGTTGGCCTTCGCGGGCAGGGCGATGCAGGGCTTGTTGAACGAGCCCTGGATCAGCGCCATCTGCGGGCTCATGTTGCCGTAGGTCGCCTGGTTGCCGTAGATCTGCGCGGCGTTGTTGCCGTTGGCGGTGTTGATGCCGTTGTCGTTCCCGATGGCCATCGCCTGCGGCGCCATGGCGGCACCGATGCCCACGACCGAGGCGGCAACCGCGGCCGAGGCCATCATCTTCTTGATCATTGTCGTCCCTTTTTTGCAGGATTGCCCGGTAGTGGAGCACCCGGATCAACGCCGCGGTCCCGGTTCGGGTTGCGTGGCTTCACTCGGATGCGGGCGTTTCGGGCAGCACGGTTGACGTCAGGCGTTGATGCAGGTGTTGCCGAACGAGGGGTTCAGCAGGGCGATCACGTTCACGGTGAGGCCGCAGGCGTTCACCGGGACGTCGACGGGCACCTGGAGCAGGTTGCCGCTCAGGACGCCGGGGGACCCGGCGGTGATGCCGTGCGCCGTCGCGCCGTCCCCGCCGTCCGCGGAGGCGAGGCCCGCGCCGCCCATCAGCACTGCGGCGCCCGCCACGGCGACGGTGGTGCCGCGCACCAGCCCCTTCTTCATCTCCGTATTTCCTTTCGGTTCGAACAATGGTGCATCCGATAACGACCCGCCCAGTACGAGGGTGCGTGTTATCGCCCAAAAGGCCGTACGGGCGAGTCCGACGTGATTTCCGGCCCGAGTTCTGACAAAGTTCACTCCTGTTTTGTCCCCTTGATCGAAAATGGAGACAGGGTCATGGGTTCCTCCCGCAGAATCCTCGGCACGCTCGGTCTGCTGTCCTGCCTCACCCTTTCCGTGAACGCCCCGGCGGCATGGGCGGCGGCTCCCGCTCCCAGGGAACTGCCCCGGGTCCCGTTCACCCAGCGTTACCAGGCCGTGCAGCACGGCGGGCTGGTGCGTGCCTCCAACTCCGGAATCAGCTGCCGCAAGGAGCAGTCCCCGCAGGCCGAGCCGTGCGCCGAGGTCAAGAAGGGCGCGGCCGGGGTCAACAGCGACTTCGAGATGTTCTACAGCGAGGTCGACAAGGATCCGGACACCTACAACTCCACCCGGGCCGAGCTCAAGGTCCCGCAGGGCGCGAAGGTCTCGTACGCCCGTCTCTACTGGGGCGGGAACCTGCGGGTGGGCGAGCAGAAGCCGCCGCAGGACAACGGCCGGGTGCTGGTCGCCGAGCCCGGCGGCGCGTACAAGGAGGTCCTGGCCGACACGGTGATGGGCCACCGCACGGACGCGGGCAGTGATGCCTACCAGGCCTCCGCCGATGTGACCCCGCTGGTCCGCAAGGGCGGCGCCGGCATGTGGACGGTGGCCCAGCTCAACATCGCCATGGGCCATTCCGAGGTGGGGGCCTGGGGCGGCTGGACGCTGGTCGTCGCCTACGAGCACCCGCAGGAGCCGCTGCGCCGGATCTCGGTGTGGGACGGCTTCGAGTCGCTCGCCGCCCGTGCCGGTGACGGAACGGTCGAGATCGAGGGGCTGGACGCCCCGGCCGGATCCGCGGGCCGGGCCGGGGTCGTCGCGTACGACGGGGACCGCGGCACCCTCGGGGACTCACTCACCGTGACGGCCGACAGTGGGCGTCGGGTGAGTCTCAGTGACGGAGAAAATCCTTTTAATGATGTTATGAATTCCACGATCACGGAATTCGGCGATCAGTCGTTCGTGCGGCAGCCCGAACATATGAATAATCTCGGATATGACGCGGACGTGTTCGACCTGAGTCCCGCCCTGTCCGGTGGTGCCCGCAGCCTGAGCTTCAGGTTCACGGGTGAAAGTCAGGGTCATTTCCTCGGTGTGCTCTTCGTTCAGACAGACGCGCGCCGCTGAACGCAGGAGACCACTCCACGTGCCCAGTCAACCTCGGGCGGCACAGCCCCCGACCGTCCTCCATCTCGTACAGCCCGTCGACGGCGGTGTGGCCAGGGTCGTCACCGACCTCGTCCGCGCACAGACCGCCGAAGGCCTGCGCGCCGTCGTCGGATGTCCGCCCGGCGGCACGCTCGGCGACACCGCCCGGGCGGCCGGGGCCGAGGTGCTCACCTGGCGCGCCGGGCGGGCCCCCGGGCCCGCCCTGCCCGCCGAGATCATCGGCGCCCGGAAGATGATCCGCCAGGTGCGGCCCGACCTCCTGCACACCCACAGCGCCAAGGCCGGACTGGCCGGACGGCTCGCCGCCCGGGGCACCGTACCCACCGTCTTCCAGCCCCACGCCTGGTCCTTCGACGCGGTCGGCGGCGCCACCGCGGCGCTCGCGCTGCGCTGGGAGCGCTACGGGGCCCGTTGGGCCGACCGGGTGCTCTGCGTCAGCGACGCGGAACGCCGCGCGGGCGAGACCGGGGGGATCACCGCCCGCTGGTCGGTGATCCGCAACGGCGTGGACCTCGACCACTTCCGCCCCGGCGGCCCGGACCCCGACCGGGACCGGGCCCGGGCACGCGCCGAACTGCCGCTGCTCGCCGGGCTCCCCGCCGGCACGCCGCTCGCCGTGTGCGTGGGCCGGATCTGCCCCCAGAAGGGGCAGGACATCCTGCTCAGGGCCTGGCCGGAGCTGCGGGCCGCCGTGCCCGGGGCCCGCCTCGCCCTCGTCGGGGACGGCCCCGACGCCGAACGGCTGCGCCGCGCCGCGCCGCCCGGAGTGCTCTTCGCCGGCGCCGCCGACGACATCCGACCGTGGCTTCGGGCCGCCGATCTCGTTGTACTGCCGTCGCGGTGGGAAGGCATGGCGCTCGCCCCGCTCGAAGCCATGGCCTGTGGCCGCCCGGTCCTGGTCTCCGACGTCAGCGGTGCCAGGGAGAGCCTGCCGCCCGGCCAGGGACGCCTGTGCCTGGTGCCGCCGGAGGACCCGACGGCCCTGGCCGAGTCCCTGCGACGGCTGCTCGCCGAACCGCGGCTCCTCGCCGAACTCGGTGAGCAGGCCAGGCAGCACGCCCGGACCGACTTCGACGTGCAGCGGACCACGGACGCGGTCACCGGCCTGTACCACGAACTGCTGGGCAGGCCCCGGCCCTTGAACCAGGAGCGCATCAGCCGATGACGATGGACAGCGCACCCGCCCGGCACACCGGGCAGGGCGGTACGGGGCCCACCGGTGGCAGCGCCTTCGCGCCCGTGCACCCCGCGGCGGCCCGCCGTTCGGCGACCGCCATCCACCCCCCGCGCGGGCCCAGGACCGGCCAGGCCCGCACCGCCCTGCGCCCGCGGCGGGTCCGCCGCCGCGGGCGCGTGCTCCCGCTGCTCACCGCCGACGCGCTGGCGGCCGTACTCACCGCGACGACCCTGCCCGCAGCGGCGCTGCCCGTCCTGTCCGCGGCCCCCCTCCTGCTCGCCGCGCTGCACGCACAGGCCGGGCTCTACCGGCCGCGGCTCGCACCCTCCGCGCTCCTCGAACTGCCCGTGCTGGCCGGACGGTCCGCCGTCCTGTGGTGCTCGGTCGCCGCCGTCACGGCCGCCGTGGACCCGGCCCGGGCCATGGGCTGGAGCGCGCTGCTCACCGCCGTCTGCCTCCAGGTCGTACTGGCGTGCGCGGGCCGTGGCCTCGCCAACCAGCTCCAGCGCCGTGCGGCGCTGCGGTGGCCCGCCTCCGCCCTCGTCGTCGGACCCGGCGCCGGGGCGAGCGCGGTGGCCGCCGCCCTGCACGGCCGCCCCGAGTTCGGGCTGCGCCCGGTCGGACTTGCGGATCCCGTCGTGGGCTACGCGCCCGCCGAGGGCGACGGCACCCTGCCGCTGCTCTCCACCCACGAGGACATCCGGCGCGCGGTCATCCAGAACTCCGTCGGGCACGCCGTGTTCACCCGCCCCCCGGAGGCCGACGAGCGCACCGCCTCCCTGGTCCGGCTCTTCCACGACCACGGCTGCCGGCTGTGGCTCGCGGACCCGGCCGGCACCGCCAAGGTCACCGGCATGCGGGTGGCGCACCCCGCCGACCAGCTGTGGGGGTACGCCGTGCAGCCGCTGCTGCCGCGCCCGGCCCGGCCGCTGGAGCGCTGGGCCAAGCGGGGCATCGACACCGTGCTCGCCCTGATCGCGCTCCTCGCCGCCGCGCCCGTGATGGGCCTGTGCGCGCTGGCCGTGCGGGTCTGGGACGGGCCGGGAGTGATCTTCCGGCAGGAGCGGGTCGGCCTGTACGGGCGCCCCTTCACCCTGCTGAAGTTCCGTACCCTGCGCGCCGACGCGCACGAGGCCGCCACCCGCTGGACGGTGGCGGGCGATCGCGGGATGAGCCCGGTCGGCTCCTTCCTGCGCAAGTCCTCGCTGGACGAGCTGCCGCAGCTGTGGAACGTCGTTCGCGGTGACATGGCCCTGGTCGGCCCGCGCCCCGAACGGCCCTTCTTCGTCGCCAAGTTCTCCACTGTCCACCCCGGCTACGAGGCCCGGCACCGAATGCCCGTCGGCATCACCGGGCTCGCCCAGATCAACGGCCTGCGCGGGGACACCTCCATCGAGGACCGGGCCCGCTTCGACAACCACTACATCGACACCTGGTCGCTGTGGCAGGACCTGTGGATCCTCGCCCGCACCGCGGCCTCCTTCTTCCGCTTCCGGCTGGGGGGCAGCTGATGAGCCTTGCCCTCCCCGGGCCGTGGACCCGGCCCGGCCTGCCGGGTCTGCTGCGCCGGCACTGGCCGCTGCTGCCGCTCGCCGCGACCGTGCTGTTCCTCCTCGCTCCGCTCCCGGCCGGGGACGCGACCGCCTCCGGGAAGGTCGGCCCGGCCGACGCCGCCTCTCTGCTGCTGGTCCTCGCCTGCGCGGTGCAGGCGCTGCGCGGCCGGGTGCGGCCGCTGAACCCGCTGGGCGTGCTCGTCCTAGGGACGCCGGCCGCGGGCCTCGCGGTCGCCACGATGACCGCGGGTGATCCGTACGCCGCCCTGCCGGGCTTCGTGCGCTACCTCCAGGTCTTCGTCCTCGTCCCGGCGGCCGTGGTGCTGCTGGTGCGCGACGCCGGGGAGTTCCGGCTCGCCGCCGGATGCTTCGTGGTCCTGGCGCTGGTGCAGGGCGCGGTGGGGGTCGTTCAGTACGCCACCCACACCGGGGCCTCGTACCAGGGCGAGGACGTCCGCGCCGTCGGAACCTTCGGCCCCGGTGACGTCATGGGTATGGCCACCGTCGTGGCGTACGGGCTGATCGTGGCGACCGCCGCCGGGCTCGCTCCGGGGCTGCCGCGGCGCCTGCGGCGGATCGCCGCCGGCTGCGCCCTGGCGCTGGTGCTGCCGCTGGTGCTGTCCTTCAGCCGGGGTGCGTGGATCGCCACCTTCGGCGCGGCGGTGCTGGTGATGGCACTGGCCGGGATCGAACGGGCGCTGAAGGTGGTCGCCGCGCTCGCCGCCGCCGGGGTGGTCCTGGTCGGCGGGTTCGGGGTCGGCTCGGAGATGGTCGCCGAGCGGCTGACCTCCATCACCCAGGTCTCCAGCGCCCCCGACCAGTCGGTGACCGACCGCTACACGATGTGGGCCGCGGCCGAGTCGATGTGGCGGGAGCGGCCCGCGGTGGGGGTGGGGCTCAAGGGCTTCCCGGCCCACCGCGACGGGCACGCCTCGCTGGGCCTGTCCTCGGGCAGCGACACCGCCGGCGCGGGGCAGGCGTACCTGCGCCAGCCGCTGCTCTCCCCGCACAACATGTACCTGCTGATCCTGAGCGAGCAGGGCCTGATCGGGCTGCTCGCGCTCGCGGGCGGCTGGGCGGCCCTGCTGGTCGCGGGGCTGCGCAGGCTCGCCTCCGGCGGCGGAGCCAGGGACTGCGGGCTGATCGCGATCGGGCTGTTCGTGTGGCAGCTGACCGACTTCCTCTACGCGGACATCGGGGGGCCGTCCACCGTGCTGACCGGAGTGATCATTGGCCTGGCGGCCTGGTGGGCGCTGCCCTCCCGCGGGACTGCAGGTCCCGGGGCCGCCGCCGGTGCGGGTCCCCTGCGCGGGACGGCCGCGGAGTCCGCAGGCGTCGGCGGTGCGGGTTCACGGGGTAGGTCCCCCGGGGTTGCGGCGCGCCCGTGACGGACACCACGCCCTGGCGGCCCGCCTCCGGCCTCCCGGCCGGGGCGGGCCACGCCCGTGTCCCGGGCGCCCCCGACTCCGGTCCGTCGCGGTTCCCGACGGACCCCGGCTTCGCCGGGCGCCCCGCCGACGGCCCGAACCGGAGCGCAGCTCCCGGCGCGGCCCGGTACCCGCGGACCGCGACCGTGTCCGTGGCCGGACGCCCGGCCGGAGCCGGAGACGCGCCGGTCCCGGCCGACCCCGGCTTCGCCGTCCGCGCGCGGAGCGCCCCCGTCTCCGGGCGGTCCGGCACAGACCCCGGCGCGCCGGGAGCCACGGATCCCGGGTTCGTCGCCGGGGGGCTCCCGGGCGGTGAAGCGGGTGCGCGGGGGCCCGTGTTCGGCTCCGCCGGGTATCCGGGCGGCGCATCGGGCCGGCACAGCGTGCCGGTGGCGGCGCGGGCCATACGCGGCTCCACCGGCGCGGACGGCGCCCCGGCGCGCCATGCCCGCCGCGCGGGCGAGCCGTCCGCGCCGGCCGCCCCCGGCGGAAGCGGACGGCTCCGCCAGGGCCGCCGCGCCGTGGCGAGGTCCGCCGCCCCCGACGGGGGCGGGTCCGGCGAGTCCTCCGCACCCGCCGGAGGCGGGAGCCAGCCGCTCGGACGCTTCCTGGCCAAGGCCGCCGCCGTCACCGCCGGACTCACCGCCGCCGGCGCGGTGTTCGGCCTCGTGCGCGACCAGACCATCGCACACCTCTTCGGGGCCGGGCACGACAGCGATGCCTTCCTGATCGCCTGGACCGTTCCCGAGATGGCCTCGACGCTGCTGATCGAGGACGCCATGGCGCTGCTGATGGTGCCCGCCTTCAGCCACGCCCTGGCCCGGCGTGCCGCCGGCAGGGCCGGTCTCACCCGCCAGGAGGCCCGCCTCCAGGACCCCGTACGGCTCCTGGTGGGGGCGACCCTGCCGCGCCTCGTGCTCCTCCTGGCCGCCGTCGCCTCCGTGCTCATCGTGGCGGCCCCGGCCGTCGTCGCCGTGCTCGCCCCCGGCCTGCCCGATCCCCGGCTGGCCGTCGAGTGCACCCGCCTCACGGCACTGACCGTGCTCTCCTTCGGCGTCGCCGGATACTTCAGCGCCGCGCTGCGGGCGCACCGGTCCTTCCTGCCGCCCGCCGCGATCTACGTGTCGTACAACGTCGGCATCATCGGCACGATGCTGGCCCTGCACGCCGTGTGGGGAGTCCGGGCCGCCGCCGCGGGAGTCGCCGTCGGCGGTCTGCTGATGGCCCTGGTCCAACTGCCCGCCTTCGTGCGCAACGTGGGCTTCCGCCCGCCCCGCGCGAAGAGGACGGCCCCGCGCAGCCAGCGCGACCGGGACCGTCCGACCCTCATCGCCTTCGGGGTCATCGCCCCCGTGATCCTCTTCGCCGTCTTCCGGCAGTCGCAGGTGCTCGTCGAGCGGTTCCTGGCCGCATCCCTGCCCTCCGGGGCGATCTCGCACCTCAACTACGCGCAGAAGGTCGCGCAGATGCCGATGGTGCTCTCGCTGATGATCTGCACCGTCACCTTCCCCGTCGTCGCCCAGGCCATGGCCGGGGGAGAGCGGGAGAAGGCCCGGCAGCGGGTGGAGCAGGACCTCGCGCTGGCCGCGCTCGCCGTTCTGGTGGGCACCGCACTCGTCGTCGGTTACGCGCCCCAGATCATCCAGGTCCTCTTCGAACGCGGCGCCTTCACCCACAAGGACACCCTCGCCACCGCCTCCGTCATGCGGGTCTACGCCGTCGGACTCCTCGGCCACTGCCTCGTCGGAGCACTCTCCCGGCCCTTCTTCTCGACCGCCCGGCCCATCTGGTTCCCGGCGCTCGCGATGGGCGCCGGGCTGCTCGTCAACATCGTGGCCGGAGCCTTCGCCGTCGGCTGGTGGGGCATCTACGGCATCGCCGCCGCCAACGCCGCCGGCATTTCCACCACCGCCGCCCTGCTGCTCACCGGCCTCGGCTCCCGGATCATCGCGATCCAGGTCCGCCGGGTCGCCGGCAGCATCGGCCGGCTCGCCGTGGCCGCCGTCGCCGCCGGTGCCACCGGCTGGATCGCCGGCCCCATGATCCCCGACCCGATGCTCAGCGCCGCCCTCGGCTGCCTGCTGGTCCCGGCCATGTTCGGGGCCACCGGGACGGCCATACGCGCGCTCGAAATCACCGCCCTGCCCGGTCAGATCTCCCAGCTCACGCAGAGGTTCCGCAATGTCCGCTGACACCGACACGGCCCCCGCCGCCGTGGTGGTCCCCGCCCGACGGGCCGCTTCGCCGTGGGTCCTGATGTACCACTCGGTCGCCGAGTTCACCGACCCCGCGGAAGACCCGTACGGGATCACCGTCACCCCCCTCGCCCTGGAGGCCCAGCTGCGGTGGCTGCGCTCCCGCGGGCTGCGCGGGGTGTCCGTCGGCGAACTGCTGCGGGCCCGCGCGGCCGGACGCGGAGCCGGACTGGTCGGGCTGACCTTCGACGACGGCTACACCGACTACCTGACCCACGCGCTGCCGCTGCTGCGCCGCCACGACTGCACCTCCACCCTCTTCGTACTGCCCGGACGGCTCGGCGTGGACAACGTGTGGGACCCGCTGGGCCCGCGCAAATCCCTGCTCACGGCCGAGGGCATCCGCGAGGTCGCCGACGCCGGACAGGAGATCGGCTCGCACGGACTGCTCCACCAGGACCTCACCGCGACCGCCGACGACATCCTCCAGCAGGAACTGCGGGGCAGCCGCGACCTGCTCCGCGAGCTGACCGGCACCCTGCCCGAGGGGTTCTGCTACCCGTACGGGCACCTCGACGCACGGGTCGTCGACGCCACACGGGCCGCCGGATACGGCTACGCCTGCGCCATCGACCCCGGACGGCTCGCGGGCCCGCACGCCCTGCCGCGCACGCACATCAGCCAGGCCGACGGCGGCGCCCGGCTGCGGATCAAGCAGCTCCGCCACCAGGTGCGGGAGCTGCGGCGGGGGGTGCAGCGGTGAAGACGCTCCAGTCGGTCAGGGCACTGCACATCATCACCGGGCTCGGCGTCGGCGGGGCCGAGCAGCAACTGCGCCTCCTGCTGCGGCACATGCCCATGCAGTGCGACGTACTGACGCTGACCAACCCCGGGCCCGTGGCCGAGGGGCTGCGCGCCGACGGGGTCCGGGTCGTGAACCTGGGCATGCGGGGCAACCGGGACCTGGGGGCGCTGCCCCGGCTGGTGAAGTTCATCCGGCGCGGCCGGTACGACCTCGTGCACACGCACCTCTACCGGGCCTGCGTGTACGGGCGCCTCGCGGCCCGCCTGGCGGGGACCGGGGCCACCGTGGCCACCGAACACTCCCTCGGCGAGGGCGAGATCGAGGGCAGGCCGCTGTCGGGCGGTGTGCGCACGCTCTACCTGGCCAGTGAACGCCTGGGCGCGGCCACCGTGGCCGTGTCCGACACCGTGGCCGCCCGGCTGGAGGGCTGGGGGGTGCCGGCCGCGCGGGTGCACGTCGTACCCAACGGGATCGAAGCCGTCCGTTTCCGCTTCGACGAGGGCGTCCGGCGGGCCACCCGGGCCCGGACCGGGCTCCCCGAGCGGGCCTTCGTGGTCGGCGGGGTCGGCCGGCTGGTCCCGGGCAAGCGGTTCGACGTCCTGGTGCGGGCCGTCGCCGCGCTGCCGGGGGCCCACCTGCTGCTGGCCGGGGACGGGCCGGAGCGGGCCGGGCTGCGCCGGCTGGCCGCCGAGCTCGGCGCGCAGAGCCGGATCCACCTGCTGGGGGAGCGGGATCCGCTGGGCGACAGCGCGGACGGCCGTACTCCCGGGATCCCGGCGCTGCTGGCCGCCATGGACGTCTTCGTCTCCCCGTCGCGGGAGGAGGCCTTCGGGCTCGCCGTAGTGGAGGCCCTGGCCGCCGGACTCCCCGTCCTGCACGTGACCTGCCCCGCCATCGACGACCTGCCCGCCGCGCAGGCCCCCGGGGCCCGCCGCATCGGCACCGGCACGGAGGAACTGGTCGCGGCGCTGCGCGGCCACATGGAGGCGGGCGCGCGCCGGCTGCCCCCGCCGCCGGTGGTCCGCCGCTACGACATCGCCCGCAGCGCACAGCAGCTGCTCGACGTGTACGACCTCGCCCTCTCGGCCGCGCCGGGTGCCGGCGGGTCGGCCCGGGGCCGCCGCGCCGTCACCGGCCCGGTGCCCGAGACCGGTGCGGGATCCGGTGCTGGATCCGGAGCCGGCTCCGGTGCCGGCTCCGGGAGCGTCATCGGCGCCCGGCGCGAACCCGTCGGGCCCGGACCGGCGGAGCCGACCGGCACCGGCTGATCCCTCCCCTCCCCGAAGGGGTCCCGACGGGACCCGAATGAACTCCCCTCCACCCAGGAAGCGAGCACGTCCATGGCCGATACCGCCGACCACAAGAAGTCCGACAAGAAGGCCGAGAGCAGGCCCGAGGGCAGGTCCGAGAGCAGCTCGGAGAGCCGGCCGGAGGGCAGGTCCGACAGCCGGTCCGACAGCCGGTCCGAGAGCCGGTCCGAGCGGAGGCCGGACCGCCGCTCCGGGCGCAGGACACGTCGCCGCCGGCTCTCGGTGCCGCTGTGGTGGCCGCTGCCCGCCTGCGCCCTGCTGGGGCTGGCCGCGGGCGGGGCGTACGGGGTACTCAAGGCCCCCGAGTACGCCGCCACCAGCTATGTCGTCGCGGTGCCCGACGACACCACCGAGCCGGCCACCGCCCTCGGCTTCGCGCAGGCCTACGCCCGTATCGCGACCAGCAGTTCCACCCTCGCCTACGCCCAGCCCCGCGCGGGCATCGGCGCCGCGAAGCTGCGTACCCAAGTACGGGCCGAGACCTCGCCCGAGTCCCCGATGATCGCCATCACGGGCACCTCGAAGAGCCCCGCCGAGGCCGCCGACATCGCCAACGCGGTCGCCGACGCCCTGTCCCTGAGCAGCAATCAAGCCGCCAAGAACACCGGCGTCCAGCTGCTCCTCTTCAACCAGGCCGTCGCCCCGTCCGAGCCCGCATCCCCGTCCGCCGCCATCAGCGGGGCCGTCGGCCTGTGTGCCGGCGGACTGCTGGGCGGGCTGTGGCTGCTCGCCCGGCCCGGCCGCGCGCGGCGCTCCGACGAGAGCACGGACGCCTCCGCGCCCGGCTTCCCGGTGGAGTCCGCAGCCCCGTCCCCGGTCGAGGAGTACGCCTCGCTGCCCGCCCAGGGCGAGCCGGCCTCGGCCAAGGAGAAGGAGTCCGTTCGATGAGTCCGGGCTCCGCCGGGGCCCTGTCGGTGACGCTGTGCCGCGACCCCCGGCAGTTCGCCGCGCTGGAGGAGTCGTGGAACAGGCTCTTCCGCAGCTGCCCCACCGCCACCCCCTTCCAGAGTCACGCCTGGCTGCACTCCTGGTGGCTGTCGTACGGAAAGGACGGCCGGCTCCGGATCGTCCTCGTCCGGCGCGGCGACGAGCTGGTCGGCGTGGCCCCGCTGATGCTCGTACACCGGCCGATGCCGCTGCTGGTGCCGCTCGGCGGTCCCATCACCGACTACTTCGACGTGCTCGTGGCCGCGGAACACGCCGCCCAGGTCGTTCCGGCGCTGGCCCGCGGGCTGCACCGGGCCGCCCGCGGGGCCGTCGTGGACCTGCGGGAAGTGCGTCCCGGAGCCGCCGCCGAGGAGCTGTACCGGCAGTGGCCCGGGGTCTCCAGCCGGCTCGCCGACTCCACGTGCATGGAGCTGCCCACGCTGCCGTTCGACGAACTGGTCAAGCGGATGCCGGCCTCCGGCGCCCAGCGGGTGCGGGCCAAGCTGCGCAAGACCGACGCGGCCGGGATCGAGGAGCACGAGGTCACCGAGCAGGAAGTGCCCCGCGCCGTACGGACCCTGCTGCGGCTGCACGAGAAGCAGTGGCGCGGCCGCGGGGTGACCCCCGAGCACCTGCGGCCCCGCTTCGCCGAGCACCTCACCCGGGCCACCCGGCGCATGGTGCGGGCCGGGGAGAGCCGGCTGACGGAGTTCCGGCTGGACGGGAAGGTGGTGGCGGCCAACGTCACGCTGCTGTCGTCCGGGCTCAGCGGCGGCTACCTGTACGGGGCCGACCCGGACCTGCGCACCCGCAAGGTGGACGTGGCGACGCTGCTGCTGCGCTACGAGGCAGGGCGGGCGCTCGCCGAGGGCCGCCCGGTGGTGAGCTTCCTGCGCGGCAACGAGCCGTACAAGAACCACTGGCGGCCCGAGACGGTCGTCAACCAGCGTTTCCTGCTGGCCACGACGGCGCTCGCGCCCCTGATGCGCGTACACGAATCGCAGGTGACGGGGCGCGAGCGGGCGGTGGACGCGCTGCGGGAGGCGCTGCCGGCCGCCAGGGACTGGCGGGCGCGGCTCAACGAACTGCGGGTGCGATGACCCGTCTAGAAGGGCCAGAAGCCGGAGTCCTTGCCGAGGTCCAGCTTGAAGCAGACCGACTGCGTGCCGACCAGCTTGGAGAGCCACTCGCCGAAGTTGAGCGGCACGCACCACTGCTGGCTGTTGACGGGCGGTGTCGTCGGCTGCGGCAGGGGCTTCGGCGGTGTGGGCTCGGGCTTCGGCACGACCGGGGTCGGGGTGACGGGCGAGGGCTTGGGGGCCACGGGCGTCGGGGCCACGGGGGAGGGCGTCGGGACCTGCGGCGTCGGGACCGCCGGTGTGGGCTCGGGGACCTCGGGGACCTCGGGTGCCGGGACGAGCGGACTGGGAGTGACCGGCAGCGGTACCTCCGGGCTCGGGGCGACCGGGCTCGGGGCGACCGGCGTGGGCACGGCCGGGGTCGGGGCGACGGGCGAGGGCTTGGGGACCACGGGCGTCGGGACCGCCGGTGTGGGCTCGGGGACCTGTGGCGTCGGGACCGCAGGCGTCGGGACCTGTGGCGTCGGGACCTGTGGCGTCGGGACCGCGGGCGTCGGCACCTGCGGGGTCGGGACCGCGGGGGTCGGGACCTGCGGGGTCGGGACGACCGGCGTGGGCACGACGGGGGTCGGGACCACCGGGGTCGGGACCACCGGGGTCGGGACCACGGGCGTGGGAACCACCGGGGTCGGGACCACCGGGCCGGGCCGCTCGGGCGTGAGCGCGTCACGGAAGGCCTTCGCGGACTGCGGGTTGTCCTTGCACTGCCAGACGCCGTGCGGGCAGTAGTCGGTGATGGTGTGGTAGAGCGGCTTGTGCTGCTGGATCCACTTCAGCATGCGCCGCATGTACTCCGGGTTGTCCCCGCGCCGGTACAGGCCCCACTCCGGGTAGGAGATCGACTTCCCGTGTGCCTTCGCGAAGTCGACGTGGTGCTGGAGTCCGTACGGCTGGGTGATCTGGTCGTCGAAGGTCTGGCCGGGACCCTGGTCGTACGAATCCATTCCGATGATGTCGACCACGTCGTCGCCGGGGTAGCACTTCGTCCAGCCGATCGCGTCCGTACCCCGGTTCGGCGCGAAGTCGAACTTGAACTCCTGCCCGGGCACGGCGCGCATCGTGCGGACGATGCGCTTCCAGTACGCCTTCCAGTTCTCCGGGTCCGGTGCGCAGCGGTGGGTGTACGTGATGCCGTTCATCTCCCAGCCGAGCACGATCACCGTGTCCGGGACGCCCAGCGACACCAGCCGCTCGGCGAGCCGCTGGAAGTGCCGGTCGTAGTTGCCCTGCGCGCCCGCCCTGATCAGCTGGGCCACCTGGTAGTCCGGCACCCGGCCCTCGTTGCGCTCCTGCATGGGCACGTTGAGGACGAACAGCCGGTCGTCGTCGGCCCGGCGCCACTCGGCCCAGTCCTCCAGGAAGGAGACCCGGCCCTCGATGCCCGCCCACTTGTCCCCGGGGAGATAGGTGTGGCCGACCCGGATCTCCTTGCCGCCCAGCCAGCTCGACAGGTACGGGATCCGGGCCACCCCGGGCGGCCCGTAGTCGAGATAGGCGCCCATGGCGATGTCGGAGCCCTCGGGCCGGTCATCCTCGGGCGCCGCGAGTGCGGCCCCCGTGGCCAGCAGTCCGGCCGTGACCGTACCGATGCAGGTGCTCGCCAGTCGGCGGCGTGGTCTGGGCATGGCGTCTCCCGAGCTTTCCTGAATCGGTGTGCTTACCAAAGACGTTAGGCATCAGATCTGACGAATGGCCTGTCCGGTGACCGCCGCGTAGGCCATTAGCAGGTGCACACCACCCCCGCTTGGTCCGACTAGGTGAAAGACACCGTTTCCATGCCCGCGTATCTCAGCCATGTGCCCGCCGTTGTGCTCAGACTCGATCGGAATCCGTTCCACCACGGAACCCTCGGCGCCGTCAGATCTCTTGGCCGCAAGGGCGTGGAGGTCCATGCCGTCGTCGAGGCCGGGGGAGGCCCCATGGTGCGTTCGCGGTATCTGCGCGCCGCGCACCCCGGTCCGGCGGGCGGGCTGGACCCCGAGGCGCCCGAGGCGCTGCTGGACTGCCTGAACGGGGTGTCGGAGCGGATCGGGCGTCCGGCCGTGCTCATCGCCATGGACGATCTGAGTGCCATCGCCGTGTCCCGGGTCGCGCCGATGCTGCGCGAGCGGTTCCGGATCCCCCACCAGCCCGACAACCTGCCCGCCCGGGTGGCCGACAAGGCCGAACTGTCGCGGCTCTGCGCGCGGTGGGACGTCCCGCACCCGGAGACCGTGATCCCGGCGAGCGGGGCCGAGGCCGCCGAGGCGGCCTGGCGGCTCGGCCTGCCGGTGGTCGCCAAGTGGAGCCGGCCCTGGCTGCTGCCCGCCGGTGCGGACGGGCTGCGCAGCACCATGCTCGTGCACACCCCCGCCGAGGCGCGCCGGCTCTACGAGCGCTCCGCCGAGGCGGGGAGCCGGCTGCTGCTCCAGCGGTTCCTGCCCGCCGGGCCGGACACCGACTGGTTCTTCCACGGCGCCTTCGCGCGCGGCGGGCGTCCGCTGCTCGCGGGCTCGGGCCGCAAGGAGCTGTCCTGGCCGGTGCGGACGGGGCTGACGGCCGTGGGCCGCTGGCTGCCGGATCCGGCGGTGGAGGAGGCCGGGCTGCGGCTCGCCGAACGGCTCGGCTACCAGGGGATCCTGGACCTGGACTTCCGCCGCGACGAGCGGGGCTGCTTCCGGCTGGTGGACTTCAACCCCCGGCCGGGCGCGCAGTTCCGGCTGTTCGCCGACGAGGCCGGGCTGGACGTCGTACAGGCGATGTACCTGGACCTGACGGGCCAGCAGGTCCCGCGCCCCTCGGGAGGTCCGGGCCGGGTGTTCGTCGCCGAGAACTACGCGCTGCTGGCGACGGTCCGGGGCGGGTCGCTGCCGCGCCGCCCGGTGGCGGGTCGTCCCGAGGGTCCCGCGGGTCCCCCGGATCCGGCGGGGTCGCCGGCGGCGCCGGGACCGTCCGAGCCGTACAAGTCGTCCGGGCCGGCCCGGACGGCCGGGGCGGGCGCGGACCGGGAGGGCCGGGGCGCGGCCCCGAAGCGGTTCGCCGAGCGGGGGCGGGTGGAGACGGCCTGGTTCGCCGCCGACGACCTGCTGCCCTTCCTCGCGATGCTCGGCGCCCTGCTGGGGCGCGGAGCGGGGAAGGGGGTGCGGGCCCTGCGCGGGGTTCCGGAACAGGGCCGCCGCACGGCGCGCGCGGTCGTCCGTACGCCCCGGCAGCGCGGCAGTGGCCAGTCGGCCGACGGTTCCGCCGCGGCGGCCTCCCGTCCCGTGCCGCCGGAGGCCCCGGCCGAGCCCGACGAGCTGGTGACCCGTTGAGAGAACCCGGCGCGGCGGACCGGTACGGCCGGTGACCATCGAACTGGAGGAGCGGCCTTGACGCGGATGGACGATCTCGTGGTGATCGGCGCGGGCCCGTACGGACTGTCGATCGCCGCGCACGCGGCGGCCGCGGGGCTCGACGTACGGCTGCTGGGGCGGCCCATGGCCTCGTGGCGCGACCACATGCCCGACGGCATGTACCTGAAGTCGGAGCCCTGGTCGTCCAACCTGTCCGCGCCGGACGGGCGGCACACGCTGGCCGAATACTGCGCCACCCGCGGAACGACCGCGGAACACGGCACTCCGCTGCCGATCGGCACGTTCAGCGCGTACGGGATGTGGTTCGCCCGGCAGGCCGCGCCCGAGGTGGAGGAGGTGACCGTCCTGGAGGTGACCCCGCAGGGCGACGGCTTCCTCGTCCGCACCGCCGAGGGACCGCCCCTGCTCGCGCGTACGGTGGCCCTCGCGGTCGGGGTGATGCCCTTCGTCCGCCACCCCGAGGCGCTGCGGGAGCTGCCGCCCGCCCACTACTCGCACAGCAGCGGCCACCGGGACCTGAGCCGGTTCGAGGGCCACGAGGTCGCGGTGCTCGGGGCCGGGCAGGCGGCCCTGGAGACCGCCGCCCTGCTGGCCGAGCAGGGTGCCCGGCCCTGCCTGGTCGCCCGGCGCTCCCGGCTGAACTGGAACAGCGTCCCGCAGCCGCTGGACCGGCCCCCGCTGCGCGCCCTGCGCGATCCGCACAGCGGCCTCGGCACCGGCTGGCGCAGCTGGGTGTGGTCGGAGCTGCCCGGGGCGGTGCGCCGGCTGCCCGCGCCCACCCGCGAGCGGATCGCGGCGACCGCGCTGGGTCCGGCCGGCGCCTGGTGGCTGCGGGACCGCTTCGAGCGGCGCGTCCCCGCATTGCTCGGGCACCGGCTGCACCGGGCGGTGGCTGTGGGCGGGCGGACCCGGCTCGGGCTGACCGACCCGGCGGGCACATCCGTGGTGCTGGACGCCTCGCACGTCATCGCGGCCACCGGTTTCGTCCCGGAGCTGGCGCGGCTGGGGCTGCTCGACGCGGGGCTGCGGTCCGCGCTGGAGACCGCGGGGCAGAGCGGGGCCCCGGAGCTGACCCCCGGGTTCGAGTCCTCGTGGCCCGGTCTGTTCTTCGCGGGGCTGCTGACGGCTCCCTCATTCGGCCCTTCCATGCGATTCGTGCACGGCGCGGGCTTCACGGCGGGGAGACTGGTGAGAGGAGTCCGGAGGCGTCTCGGCGCCCGGGGTCCGAGGCCGGGTTCCCCCGGTGCCGCCCGGCCGGGCCGGGCTGCTTCCCCCGGATCCCTTCCGGGGGTACCCCCAGGGCATCCGAAGACGTTTCTGCGGTGAGATCCGCGGTGAGAGGGGTCCGTGATGAGCGAGGAGCGAGCGCAGGGCCGCGGCTGGGTGCGCATTCCCGCCAGTCGTGGGGAACAGCCCGCCAGGGCCAGGGCCGCCGGGCACGACCGTCCCCCGTACGCGGGCCCGTACGCAGGTCCCTACGCGACGGCCTCCCCCGCCGACCAGCCCACGATCTACCTCTCCCTGGTCAAGCGCTGGCGGGAGGCCGGGCGCACCCTTCCGGGGCATCCTGACGAGGAGTGGGAGCGGCTGATCTCCCAGCCGTGCTGGCCCGGCCGTTAGGTGGTGTGGAACGTGGCAGCGGCGGAACGCGACGGACCCGAGCCGGTCCGGCCGTCCCCGGTGACCGTGCCGGGCGAGCGGTTCGCGCTCAACGGCATGGGCAGCCTCGAATGGGACCTGGGTGCCGGGTCGGTGGTGCTGGACGAGTCCGCCCTGGAGGTCCTGGACCTGGGGCCGGAGGAGTTCGACGGCACCGTGTCCGGTCTCGGACTGCGCATCCCGCCCGAGGACGCGGGCCGGCTCGGCGAGATCATCGACGGGGTCCTGGCGGGCGG
Source organism: Streptomyces sp. NBC_01232 (assembly GCF_035989885.1). Taxonomy (GTDB): domain Bacteria; phylum Actinomycetota; class Actinomycetes; order Streptomycetales; family Streptomycetaceae; genus Streptomyces. The sequence goes on along the minus strand of NZ_CP108518.1, from coordinate 3,601,444 downwards.
CGGGGACACCTACGGCGCGTACTTCATGGTGCAGCGCCGCGACGGGCGCGACCAGTGGACGCACACCTCGGGCCGGGTGCTCCGGGACGGCGAGGGGCAGCCGGAGCGGATCGTGGGGATCGTCCGGGACGCGACGGCGGAGCTGGCCCACGCGACGCTGCTGCGCAAGCTGGAGGCGGCGCGCGCCCAGCAGGCGACGATCGTGCAGCGGACCACGGAGGCCCTGTCGCGGGCGGTGACGGTCGACGACGTCACGGCCGCGCTGACCGGGGCGGGCGCGCTGGAGCGGCTGGGTGCGGACGGGCTGGCCCTGGGGCTGGTCGAGGGCGGCACCATCAAGATCATCGCGCTGAGCGGGGAGTCGCTGGAGATCCTCAGCGAGCGGCGGTTCACCCGGCTGGACGGTTCGCTGCCGCTCTCGCACACGGTGCTCACCCGGCAGGCACGTTTCGTCACCTCGCTCACCGAGCTCGGCGGCGAGTTCCCGCTCCTCGCGGACTACCTGCACCGGATCCGGTTCGACGCGGCGGCCTATCTGCCGCTGATCGCGCAGGCCAAGGCCATCGGCGGGCTGGTCCTCTTCTACCGGCAGCGCACCGAGTTCAGCCCGGAGGAGCGCAACCTCTGCCTGGGCCTGGCCGGCATCGTGGCCCAGTCCCTCCAGCGGGCGCTCCTCTTCGACCAGGAGCGGGAGTTCGCGACCGGGCTGCAGGCCTCCATGCTGCCGCGCCGGATCCCGGAGATCAGCGGCGGGGAGATCGCGGTCCGCTACCACGCCGCCTGGAGCGGCCGGGAGGTCGGCGGTGACTGGTACGACGTGATCGCGCTGCCCCGCGACCGCGTCGGCGTCGTGGTGGGCGACGTCCAGGGCCACGACACGCACGCGGCCGCCATCATGGGCCAGCTGCGGATCGCGCTGCGGGCGTACGCGGGGGAGGGCCATCCCCCGTCCACCGTGCTGGCCCGGGCCTCGCGCTTCCTCGCCGAACTGGACACGGAACGCTTCGCCACCTGCATGTACGCACAGGTGGACCTGGAGACCGGAGGCGTACGGGCGGTCCGCGCGGGCCACCTCGGGCCGTTGATCCGGCACACGGACGGGCGTACGGGCTGGCCCAATGTGCGCGGCGGCCTGCCGCTCGGGCTGGCTTCGTTCTTCGAGCACGAGGAGTTCCCCGAGACCCGGCTCGACCTGGTCCCCGGGGAGACGATGGTGCTGTGCACGGACGGCCTGGTGGAGGAGCCGGGCACCACCATCACCGCCGGGATGGACGCCCTCGCCCAGGCGGTGCGCAGCGGCCCCCAGGGCGCCGGGGCGCTCGCCGACCACCTCTCGGACCGGCTCTGGGAGCGCTGGGGATCCGGGGACGACGTGGCCCTGCTGGTGCTGCGCCGGGCCCCCGACCCGGGCACCCACCGGGCGCCGCGCATCCACCAGTACGTCCACCAGGCCGACCCGGAGGGCCTGTCCGAGGCCCGCTATGCCCTGCGCCAGGCCCTGCGCGACTGGGGCATGCCGGAACTCGCCGACGATGTGGAGGTGGCAGCCGGGGAACTGCTGGTCAACGCCCTGCTGCACACCGACGGCGGGGCGGTGCTGACGATGGAGGTGCTGCCGGAGCCGGTCCGGCGGATCCGGCTGTGGGTCAAGGACCGCTCCAGCGTGTGGCCGCGCAGGCGCTCCCCGGGCGAGGCGGCCACCACGGGGCGCGGGCTGCTGCTGGTGGACGCGCTTGCCACGCACTGGGGCGTGGAGTCCCGCGGCGACGGCAAGGCCGTGTGGTGCGAGTTCGACGCCGGCGGCAGCCCCCGGAGCGCGGGGTGACCGGCCGGTCACCCCGGGTTGTGAGGCGCCGGGGGCGGGGCGATGATGCGAGCCATGGAACGGATCGTGTTGTGCGCGGGCTGACCAAGGCCGCCGTGACGGGCGCCCTGGCCGTGCTGCTGCTCGTGGCCGGGGTGCCGGCCGTTGTCGACTGGGCGACGGGGCGGCCGCACGCGGACCCCGCGTGCCAGTCGGTGGCCTTCATGTCGATGACGGACGTCGCTCCCGACTGCCGGTAGCGGCGGCCACCGGACGGGCGCGTGCCGGGTTCCCGCACCGCTCAGTGCCTGCGGATCTCGACGTCCTGCCGGTCCTGGGCGACGGTGGCGACCGACTTGGGCATCAGGCCGGAGAGCCGGACCTCCTGGAGCTCCGCGGTGACCACCGCGCGGCCCGGGCGCACGTTCACGAAGGCGCCCGGCGCGTTGGCGACCCAGCGCCGCTCCTGGCCGTCGCAGACGATCTGCTCCGCGCCGATGCTCAGCCGGCCGCCGTCACCCTGCGCGAGGGTCGCCTTGATCTGCATCGCCCCCATGGGTGACGCCTGCTCGCAGTGGTACATCCCGGAAAGGGTGACGGAGCCGTCCTCGGCGACGTAGGCGTCGTGGTGCACGGAAATCGCCTGATTGAAAACGGTGGCGCCGGCGGGGGCGGTGAAGAGCGTGCTGGCGGCCAGTGCGGAGAAGGCCGTCAGGGTCATTCGGCGGGCGGAGATGCGCATTCTTCCTCCAGATGGGTGCGGGCGGCGGGATTCCGCCGGAACGCATTGTGCTGGCAGCCGGGCGTACGCACTTGCTCCGTGCGCTCGTGTCGTTGTGCCCAATTTCCTGTCCGGGGGCGTGAAACTGGCCGCAATACGTCCCCGAAGGGATCTTGCATGCGCCAGCCCGCCCTCCCCGCCCTCGCCCTGCTCCCGCTCCTGCTGTTCGGTGCCGCCGCCTGCCAGAGCGCTCCCGAGGGAGACGCGCTCGCTCCCGCCGCAGCGCCCGCGATCCCGGTGGACGACGGGGCGCCGCCGGGCGCTGCGGGGGCCCCCGGGCGGCCCGGGGTGAAGGATGCTCATGTGGGTGACCCCGTACGGGTGCACGGCAGGCAGGTCGGACGGCACCTGCAGGTCGACCTCGGGGCGTTCGTGGACCCTGCGGTCAGCGTGGAGAAGAACTTCGTCCCGCCCGCCGGGAAGCGCTGGGTGGCCGCCTCGATGTCGTTCGTCAACGTGGGCGGAGCCTCGTACGGGGCGCTCGGACGCATGTGGGCGCACGACAGCGCGGGGCAGCGTCACCCGGTGGTGAAGACCGGCGAGCTGACGACCGGCAAACCGATCGTTTTTGATTCCCTGGAGGTCGGTGAGCGGGTCGAGGGGTGGGTGGTGTTCGAAATTCCGGAAAGCGCGCGCATTGTGCGGCTGGAGTACCAGGACGCGAACATGCAGGCGAATTCCGGAGAGGGATTCTGGGCCGTCTAGCCCGCCCGGGTGAAGGGCCGTGAAAGGCCCGGCAGCGAGACCACTAGGGTGCGCGCATGACTTCTACTCAAGCCGAAATCGACCGGTCCCAGCTCGGCACTCTTTCGGTGCTCGCCTGGATCGGAGACCCCGAAGAGGCGCACGACATCCCCTACCTCCTCGCCTACACCCTGGGTGACGGACCGCAGGGCCGGGAGGCCGGGGAGGCGGCGGCCCGCGGACTGCTGGAGGAGATCGGCCTGCCCATCGGGGACGTGGTCATGGACGGCACCCTCAAGGCGGCCACCTTCCCGGTGCAGATCCTGCTGGAGGGCAACCAGATCGCGCTCACCCTGCCCGGGATGAACGCGCGCTGCACCGCCCCCGACGAGTGGGTGGCCGCGGCGGACGAGAGCGGGCAGGCGTACTTCCTCTTCGCCACCCGCGCCTGGCCGGAGGCGGTCCCGGGCCGGCCGGTCGCGCCGGAGACCCTGCAGGCCTTCGCGGGCGACGAGTCGGTGCTCACCAGCAGCGCCCACTGCGTGCTCGCCGTGCGGCGCGTGCAGCGGTAGCCACGGGGCCGGGCGCCACCACCCGCTCCGGCCGCCGGGCTCCCAGCCTGCCCGGTGGCCGGTCTCCCGGCCGGCTCCGCGCCGTCAGGGCCGCTCGAAGGCGAACTTCAGCGAGCGGACCCGGTTGTCGAAGTTCGACCCCGCCAGGTCGGGCAGCCCCACGGCCCGCAGCCCGACCGGCCGGGTGAGCAGTTCGCGGAAGAGGGCCTTCATCTCCACCCGGGCCAGGTGCGCGCCCAGGCAGAAGTGCGGGCCGCCGCCGCCGAACCCCAGGTGCGGATTGGGCGATCGGGTGATGACGAAGGCATCGGGGTCGGGGAAGACCGCCTCGTCGCGGTTGGCGGAGGCGTAGTACAGGACCACCTTGTCGCCCGGCCGGAACACGTGCCCGTCCATCGTGTGTTCGGCGGCCACCGTTCGGCGGAACTGGATGATCGGCGTCGAGTGGCGGATCATCTCGTCCACCGCGCCGTCCGCGTACTTCTCGAAGTCCGAGAGCAGCAGGTCCCGCTGGTCCGCATGGTCGGTCAGCAGGGTCAGGCCGTGGGTGATGGCGTTGCGGGTGGTCTCCACCCCCGCGACCATCAACAGCGAGAAGAAGGCGCCGAGCTGGCGGGCCCCGAGGGCCTGGCCGTCGACGTTCGCGCAGACCAGCGCCGAGATCAGGTCGTCGGTGGGGTTCTTGCGCCGCTCCCGCCCGATGCCCGCCACCATCCGCTGCATACGGGCGAGCGCGCGCAGCCCGCGCCCGGGCATCCGCAGCCGGGAGGCCAGGCCCCGCTCCACGCCGATGTTCTCGGAGGCGTGGTTGACGCGGTCGGCGATCTCGGCGCGGTAGTGCTCCGGGATGCCCATCATGTTGCAGATGACCTCCAGGGGCAGCCGGGAGGCCACGGCGGAGACGAACTCGTCGGGCTGCTCATCCAGTACGTCGTCCACGATGCGGGCGGCCACGGCGTGGATGTCCTCCTCGGCGGCCGCCAGCAGGCGGGGCGTGAAGGCGCGCTGGACGATCTTGCGCAGCTGGGCGTGGTCGGGGCCGTCCAGATTGACCATCGAGTCCCCGAAGAGGGCCCTGACCCAGCGGGCCGGCTCGGGGGTGGTGACCCCGGGGGCGCTGGCGAAGACCTTGGGGAGGCGGCTGGCCTCCTGCACCTGGGCGTGGCGTACGAGGGCCCAGTGGCCGGGGCCGCTCCCTTCGGGGACGAGCACCGGGCCGTCGGCGGCGCGCAGCCGGGCGAAGGCGGCGAGGCGGTGGGCGGGGGGCTGCTGCCAGAAGCCTGGCTCGGCCAGCTCCCTGCCGGGGTCGGTGCCGTGGCGTTGTGCCGGGAGTGTCATGGCAGGGCCTCCAGTCGGTGCGCGTCGTTCTGCGCTGGAGAACGGCGGCGGGGGCGCGGGAGTGACGGTTCGGCGGGTGCGGGGTGCGGGGTGCGGGGTGCGGGGTGCGGTGCGCGGTGCGGGGTGGGCGGTGCGCGGGCGCGCGGGAGGAACGAGGAGGGAGTCAGGCGGCGGAGGTGGCCCCGAACCGTGTGGAGAGGAGCAGGCCGGCCGTCACCGTCAGCACCCCGACCAGACCCGCCCACAGCACGGCGTGGGTGCCCGTCCAGGTGCAGGCGAGCGTCACGAGGGCCGACACCGGCAGGACCAGCTGCTGGGCGGGGCCGCGCTTGAAGTGGCGGGAGTGCAGCAGCCACACCATCAGCAGGAACAGCGCGGTCGGGACCATGACGGAGGCGTTCGCGGCGACCTGGGAGATGTGCGCCTTGCCGACCGCGTGCTCGACGGCGACCTCGATGCCGGCGCCGATCGCCGCGCCCGAGGCGAAGATCAGCAGGTGCCCGTAGCCCCACGGGATGGCCTCGCGGTTGGACCTCAGGTGCTCGTGCATCGGTACGGCGAAGTAGATCCACCACGCGGCGAAGACGATCAGCAGACCGCCCGCGGCGATGGGCAGCAGCCGGTCCAGCGCCTCGTGCTCGTCGATCCCGGACTTGACGGCCACCGTGGCCGCGGCGATCGTCTCGCCGAGCACGATGATGGTGAACAGGCCGTACCGCTCCACGATGTGGTGCGCGTGCCAGGGCGTCTGGTGCCCGCGTTCGGCGATGACCGGAACCGCCAGCTCGGCGACGAGCAGGACGAGGAACGTCCAGCGCTTGAGGTCGTCGGGGACGAACAGCAGGCCGATCCAGCCCAGCTGACAGATCACCAGCCCGGCCGCGTACTTCAGCGCTGCCGCCCGGGCCTCGCCCTGTTCCCCGGAGGCGGCCCGCAGCCACTGGGCCGTCAGGGCGACGCGCATGATGATGTAGCCGGTGACGGCGACCGCCCAGTCGTTGTCGTCGAAGGCCCGGCTCACCCCGGCCGCGTACACGAGCACGCCCGCGATCTGCATGAGCGTCGCGATCCGGTACGGGACGTCGTCCACGTCGTACGCCGAGGCGAACCAGGTGAAGTTCATCCAGGCCCACCACACGCCGAAGAAGACGAAGAAGTAGCCGACGACCCCGGCGCCGGGATGGCCCTCCGCGAGCGAGTGCACCAGCCGGGCGCCCGCCTGCGCGATGGCGACGACGAAGCAGAGGTCGAAGAACAGCTCCAGCGGGGTGGCGGCCCGGTGGAGCTCGCCGGGGCTGCGGGCGGTCATGGGGGAGTAGGCCATACCGGCCAGGAGACCAGAGGCGAAGACCTCCGGCAGGCCGGACGCGCTGCCCGCGGGGCCCGTGTGCCCCGGGCGGATGCGCGGGAACACCGGCCGCCCGGCGGACTCCCGCCCGGGACGCCGCCCGCCCGCCACCGTGCCCCGCCAGGGGGGCGTGGGGGGGCTCTTCCTGATCTTGTCGCCCGGATCGGTTGACAGGGGCGCCGCCCTGCACCACCCTTTCACTACTTACCTAGTGAAAGGGTGGTGTTGTCGTGCTCGCATACCGGATCGACCGTCGCAGCGGCATCGCCACGTACCTGCAGATCGTCCAGCAGACCAAGCAGGCTCTGCGCCTGGGGCTGCTGGAGCCCGGCGACAAACTGCCGACCGCACGCGAGGTCGTGGAAGCCACCGCCATCAACCCGAACACCGTCCTCAAGGCGTACCGCGAGCTGGAGCGCGAAGGGCTCGTCGAGGCCAGGCGGGGCCTCGGCACCTTCATCCGGAAGTCCCTGGGCGACGCCCGGACCGACTCTCCGCTGGCCGGTGAACTCGCCGACTGGGCGGGGCGGGCCCGGGAGGCCGGGATGGAACGGGACGACGTGGCCGCGCTCTTCGCATCCGTACTGGAACAACACTTCAAGGGGGACGGCGACTCATGACCGAACCGGTGATAGAGGCGCAGGGCCTCGGCCTGCGCTACGGACGCAGGGGAGGCTGGGCGCTGCGCGACTGCTCCTTCCGGCTCCCCGAGGGCCGGGTGTGCGCGCTCGTGGGTCCCAACGGCGCCGGAAAATCAACACTGCTGAGCATCGCGGCCGGGCTCGTGCAGCCCACGGAGGGCGCGCTCCGCACGGCGCCCCGCGAGGCAGTGGCGTACGTGGGCCAGGACAAGCCCCTCTACCCGCAGCTCACCGTCGCCGAGACCCTGCGCATGGGACGCGAGCTCAACCCCGGCCGCTGGGACGCGAAGGCGGCGGAGCGGATCGTGGAGGGCGGGGCGCTCGACCAGGGCGCCAGGGTCCGTACCCTCTCCGGCGGCCAGCGCACCCGGGTCGCCCTGGCCCTGGCCCTCGGCAAGCGCCCCGACCTGCTCCTGCTGGACGAGCCGATGGCCGACCTCGACCCGCTCGCCCGGCACCAGCTCATGGGCACCCTCATGGCCGACGCCGCCGAGCACGGCACCTCCGTCGTGATGTCCTCGCACATCCTCACGGAGCTGGAGGGCGCCTGCGACCACCTGCTGCTCGTCGACGGCGGCCGGGTCCGTCTCTCCGGCCCCATCGACGAGGTCCAGGCGGCCCATCTGCTACTCACCGGCCCCGCCGCCGCTTCCGCCGAACTCGCCGCGCACACCGTCGTCGAGACCCGCGTCACCGGGCGCCTGCTCACCGCGCTCGTACGGCCGCGGGGAACCGTCGACAGCGGGACCTGGCAGACGACACGTCCCTTCCTGGAGGAACTCCTGCTCGCCCACCTGCGTTCGCCCGACGCGCCGGCCTTCGCCGCCGACGGGTCCCTCGACGGCTCCATCGGCACCGCAGGGGTGACGGCATGAGCCTGCCTGCACTGAAGGGCCCGTACTGGGTCACGGTCCGCCAGCACCGGCGCGTGCTGTGGGTGCTTCCCTCGGCCGCGGTCGCGGGCCTCGCCGCGGTGGTCGCCCTGCGCGTGTGGGCCGTGGACCCGGACGCCGACGGGGTGATGACGCAGACCCCGAACCACGCGTACAGCCTGCTGCGGATCTGTATGGAGTGGGCGGGCGGGGTACTGCTGTTCCTGCCGCTGCTGGTGGGGGCCTTCGTGGCCGGCCCGATGATCGCCCGTGAGCTGGAGAGCGGCACGTGGCGGCTCGCCCTCTCCCAGTCGATCACGCCGAGGGCCTGGCTCGGTGCGAAGGTCGTCGTGGCCGCGGCGGTCGCCGTGCTCGGTTCGGCCGCGCTGGCCGGGGTCTACCGCCTCGGCTGGTCCCGGGTGTACGGCTCCTACCAGTTCCACTGGGCCGATCGAGGACCGTACGAAGCGGGCGGCCCGGTGCTCATCGGCTACTGCCTGCTCGCCGTCGCCGTCGGAGCACTCGTGGGGCAGCTGATCCGGCGCACCCTCGTCGCCATGGCGGTCACCGGCCTCCTCACCGGCCTGGTGCTGCTGTGCCTCGGCGCCGTGCGGTGGTCGCTCCTTTCCGTGGAGACCACTACCGGGCCCCTGTCCGGGAGCCTGGCGGGGCGGATGCCCGGGTCGGCCATGCTGGTGGATTCGGGATACCTCACCGCCACGGGCGAACGCCTGCCCGGATACGTCTGCTTCCAGCGGACCCACAGCCTGCAGGACTGCCCCGTCGACCTGAACGTCACCGGCTGGTACACCGACTTCCACCCGATCTCGCACTACTGGCTGACGCAGCTCGTCGAAACCTCCATCGTGCTGGCCCTGGCCTCCGCCGCCCTCTACGCGGCCTTCCGGCTCGGGCGCGCCCGGCGCGGCTGAGCGGGTTCCCGCGGTCAAGGGCCCGGGCTCGTCCCGGGCCCTTGAGGGTCGGAGATTCTCGCCGAGGCGCGGGAGAACGGAGGAGCGGGCGGCCGGGGCCGGGGAGATTTCCGAGGCGGGCGGCCCGGTGGCGGTGTGACCCCGTTCGGCCCCATCGGAAATGCCTCATAGCGGGCTGAATACTCACAGATCACCTAGCGTGGGGCTGTGCCCGAGCCATCAGAAGCCCTCGCCGAGCCGAACCCTCCCTCCGGGGGCCCCGGCTCCGCCGAGGCCGCTGAGGGCCCGCCGGCCACGGCGCCGCCGGATCCCGGCCCGGGCAGCCGGCGGTCGGTCGCCGCCCGGGCCACCCTGGCCGGCACCGTCGTCTCCCTCCTGCTGGTCGCCGCGATCGTGCTGGGCAGCCGGATGCTGCGCGACTTCGACGCCGCGCTGCTGCCGTATGCCGTCGCCACCGTCTTCCTGGCCTTCGGCGTGGCCCACCGGTACACGGTCTGGGTCTCCGCGCCCGGCGCGCGCCGCCTCTTCAGGAAGGGGTTCGGCAGCCTCTTCTCGGCCGACAACTTCCGCCGGGCGCCCACCGCCCTGCCGAAGATGACCGCCACCTACCTCGGCCTCCAGAAGTTCCTCGGCGCCCGCTCGCGCGGCCGCTGGGCCGCCCACCAGCTCATCTTCTGGGGCTGCATCCTGGCGGCGCTCATCACCTTCCCGCTGACCTGGGGCTGGTTCACCTTCACCTCCGACAGCGGCTCCGGCCCCGGCTACGAGATGCGGATCTGGGGGTTCAAGGTCCTCGGCTTCGACTCGCTGGACATCGTGGGCCAGCTGATGTTCCACGGCCTGGACATCGCCGCCGTGCTGGTCATCCCCGGTGCCTCGTACTTCCTGTGGCGCAGGATGAAGGACCGGGGCGCCATCACCGGCCAGCGCTTCGCCTACGACCTGCTGCCACTGATCTGCCTGATCGTGATCTCCGTGACGGGGCTGCTGCTGACCTTCTCGTCGATCTTCCTGCACGGCGGCGGCTACGAGTTCCTGGCCGTCCTGCACATGGTGTCGGTGGTGTTCACCCTCATCTACATCCCGTTCGGGAAGTTCTTCCACATCGTCCAGCGCCCGGCCGCGGTCGGCATGCAGCTGTTCAAGTACACGGCGCGGCAGGACGAGCAGGTCTTCGCCTGCAAGCGGTGCGGCGAGCCCGTCGACACCACCCCGTACGTGGAGAACCTGCGCGGCACGATGCAGGACCTGAAGCTCGACTTCAACGCCTTCGTCGAATACTGCCCGCGCTGCAAACGGGTACTGCGGGGCAACGCCTACCTGACCCAGGTCAAGAGGGGCTTCAAGTGACCGCGACGGAACCCGCCGGCCCCGTTCCGCTGCCCCTGGACCCTTCGATCGCCCCGCCCGGCACCCGCACCTTCCGCGACGCGGGCGGCATCCCCGCCGACCAGTGGCACGCCGACCAGAACGGCGAGACCCTCGTCCCCACCCACTGCTGCTTCTGCGGCGTGCAGTGCGGGATGTACCTGCGCGTGGACCGGGCCGGCAAGGTCTTCGGCGTGGAGCCCCGCAACCACGACATCAACCGGATGCGGCTGTGCCCCAAGGGCATCAACGCCTATCAGCAGGTCAACCACCCCGACCGGCTGACCGCGCCGCTCATGCGGCGCTCCCGGGACGAGGAGTTCCGTGAGGCCTCCTGGGACGAGGCCCTCGACTTCACCGTCGCCGAGATCCGCCGCATCCAGGGGGCCCACGGCAACGACGCCTTCGGGCTGCTCGGCGGCGCCAGCCTGTACTCCGAGAAGACCTACCTGGTCGGCAAGTTCGCCCGGGTCGCGCTGAAGACCCGGCACGTCGACTACAACGGCCGCCTGTGCATGGTCAGCGCGGCGGGCGCCAACAAGCTCGCCTTCGGCATCGACCGGGCCGGCAACCCCTTCTCCGACATCCTCCTCACCGACTGCCTGCTGATCGCCGGGTCGAACGTGGGCGAGTGCTTCCCCGTGATGACCCAGTACGTCTGGGGAGCCCGCGACCGGGGCGCCTCGCTGATCGTCGTCGACCCGCGCGAGACGGCCGTCGCCCGCACCGCCGACATCCACGTCGCCCTCAGGCCCGGCACCGACTCGGCCTTCTTCAACGCCGTGCTGAACGTGATCATCGCCGAGGGCCTGACCGACGAGCCCTACCTGGCGGCGCACACCACGGGCTGGGACGAGGTCCGGGAGGCCGTCCAGGGCTACCCGCCCTCCCGCGCGGCCGAGATCTGCGGCGTACCCGAGGAACAGATCGTCCGGGTCGCCCGCACCTTCGGACGCGCGGCCAAGGCCATGGCCTTCCACGCCCGCGGGGTGGAACACCACTCGCAGGGCGTCGAGAACTGCCTGTCCATCATCAACCTGTGCGTGGCCACCGGAAACCTCGGCAAACCGGGAGCCGGCTACGGCACCATCACCGGCCAGGGCAACGGTCAGGGCGGCCGCGAGCACGGCCAGAAGGCGGACCTCCTTCCCGGCGGCCGGTCCATCCTGAACGAGGAGCACCGCCGCCAGATCTCCCGGATCTGGGGCATCGAGGAGTCGGACCTCCCGCAAGCCGGCACCTCCATGATGGAGATGGTCTGGCAGATGCAACGGAGAGAGATCCGCGGTCTGATCGGCATCTGCAACAACCCCTTCGTGTCGCTCCCCAACTACCGGACGGTCAAGGAGGGCTACGACACCCTCGAATTCCACGCGCAGTTCGACTTCTTCCTCTCCGAGACCGCGGCCAACGCACACGTGGTCTTCCCGGTCACCGTGTGGGCGGAGGACGAGGGCGTCATGGCGAACACCGAGGCCCGCGTGGTCAAGCACAACAAGGCGCAGGAGCCCCCCGCCGGGGTGCGAACCGACACCTGGGTGATGTGCGAGCTCGCACGCCGGCTCGGAGCCGGTGACAAGTTCGCCTTCGCCGGCTCCCGCGAGGTGTTCGACGAGCTGCGCCTCGCCTCCGCCGGCACGGTCAACGACTACTTCGGGATCACCTACGAACGGCTGGAGGAGACCGGCGGAATCGCGTGGCCCTGCCCCTCCCTCGAACACCCGGGAACACCAAGGCTGTTCGAGGGCGGCCGGACCTACCACCCCGACGGCAAGGTCCACCTGCAGGTCGTCGAGTGGCACGCGCCCGTGGACCCCTACACCGAGGAGTACCCGCTCTCCCTCACCACCGGCCGCACCGTCGCGCACTTCCTCTCCGGCAACCAGACCCGCCGCCTGGGTGCCCTGGTCGAACAGACCCCGCGTCCCTGGGTGGAGGTCCACCCCTCGCACGGCTACCGCAACGGCGACCCGGTGCGGGTGGTCACCCGGCGCGGCAGCGAGGTCTTCCCGGCCCTGGTCACCGAGGCCATCCGCCCGGACACGGTCTTCATCCCCTACCACTGGCCCGTACCGACGGCCGCGAACGCCCTGACCATCGACGCCCTCGACCCCCGCTCGAAGATCCCGGAGTACAAGGTGTGCGCCGCCCGGATCGAGCCCGCCGACCGCGTCGACGAGGTCCCCGCGCCTCCCACGGCCCCGGGCCACGAGGCCTACCCGGAGACCCAGGTCTCCCGTGCCGACCCCCTGCCCCCCACGTCCTCGCAGGGACGCGGCACGGCGGAGAGGAGCTGACCCGCCATGATGGGCCGCACGATCTTCATCGACCCGGGCCGCTGCATCGGCTGCCAGGCCTGCGTCTCGGCCTGCCGCGAATGCGACTCCCACCGAGGCAAGTCGATGATCCACCTGGACTACACCGAACCGGGCGTGTCCGTCGCCTCCCTTCCGACCGTCTGCATGCACTGCGAGGACCCGGTCGCCCCCTGCGCCGAGGTCTGTCCCGCCGACGCGATCCTGGTGACCGCCGACGGCGTGGTCCAGCAGGCCGACACCACCCGCTGCATCGGCTGCGCCAACTGCGTCAACGCCTGCCCCTTCGGCGTTCCCAAGATCGACCTCCAGGCGAAGCTCCAGATGAAGTGCAACCTCTGCTACGACCGCACCGCCTACGGCCTCGCCCCCATGTGCGCCACCGTCTGCCCCACCGGCGCGCTCTTCTACGGAACCCTCGAAGAGCTCCAGGCCGAGCGTCCCGGCGTCCAGGTGGCCGACTCCTTCGCCTTCGGCGACGTGATGGTCACGACCGGGGTGGCGATGGTCGTCCCCGCCGACAAGGTCCAGTGGCCCGTCCCCGGCGGGCTGCCCGTCGTAGAGGTGAATGGAGTCGACGTCCGATGAGCCTCACCGAACACCCCCCTCCCTCTCCCGGACCCGGTCCGCAGGCCGACGGCGACGACGCCGCCGAGCAGCTGCGCGAACGGATCAGCGCCGACTCCCTCACCACCCGCCGCGACTACCTGCGGATCGTCGCCACCGTCTCCGGCGGCCTGGCCGTCGGCGGCATCGGCGTCGCCGCCGGCATCCTGCACCGGGACGGCGACAGCGAGACACTGCCCGAGCCCCGGCTGGTCACCGACCAGCTGGCGCCCGGCCGGTCGGCGGCCTTCCGGTTCCCCGGCGACGAGGACCGGGCCCTCGCCGTGCGGCTGACCGACGGTTCCCTCGTCGGCTACTCCGCCGTCTGCACCCACCTGGCCTGCGCCGTGCTGTGGCGCGAGGACCGGGGCGCCGACGGGGAGCTGTACTGCCCTTGCCACGAGGGAGTCTTCGACGCCCGCACCGGAGAGGTGACCGCGGGCCCGCCGCCCCGTCCCCTCCCCAGGATCTTCCTGACCGAGCGGGCCGACGGCAGTGTCTGGGCCATCGCCACCGCCCGGTCGGGAGAGTCGGCCCGGGAGGCGCTCTGCCGGCAGTTCGGCGACTCCCGCCCCGCGGTGACCCGGCAGCTGGAGTGCCCGGGCGCGAACGGCGGCGCCACGACCGAGCGGGGGCGGACATGAGCGGGGCACAGATCCCTCCGCGCCCGGACTACCGGCCGGGCAGTGCCAGGCCCCGGCTGAACCGTCCGGTGCGGGAGCGGTATCCGCAGATCCGCTCCACCAGCGGCTACGGAGACCCGCGGATCCGGCACACGGGCCCCGGCCCGGGAGCCGGCGGCGAGCAGGAGCCGGAGCGGTCCTCGAAGCTGAACGCCCGCCTGACCCTGGCCCTGACCGTCGTCGTCGGACAGCTCTGGGCGCTGACCGTCACCGTCAACGAGTGGATGAAGGGCGACGCGGGCACGGCCTGGTGGGGCGCGGGATTCCTGGTCCTGTCCTTCCTCGTCGTGATCGCACTGTGGCTGCTGGACCCGAAGGACCGATGACCCGGGTCATCGGCGACGCGAGCTCCGCCTCCCCGCGGGCGAACAACGGGTTTCCGCAGCCCGGAGGTACGGGAGGCCGGGGACAAGGGCGCCGTGGCGCGGGCGGAACCGAGGAGCCCGGCCGGGCCGGGCCGGGGACGAGGGCCGGGGCGGGGGCCGGGGCGGCCGTACCCTGGAGCTATGAGCAGCACCCCCGCCCCCGACCCGCAGCCCGCGACGCCCGCCACCGGGACCGACAAGCCCCGGCCGAAGCCCAGGCTGGTCTTCGACGACCCGCTGGACCAGCAGTCCTCGGACGACACCGACCGAGGCTGGGGCGAGCGGCCGCCCGCCGGCGGAAGCGCGGCCGACCTGGCCCGCTTCCTCGACGAGAAGCCCCCGCACCACATCTGACCGGCCGAGGCGGCCGGAGAGGTCAGAACTCGTCGCGTGAACCGGTGGGTGCCGAGCCGCCACCGCGCTGCGCGACGAGGGCGTCCCGGATCTCCTTGAGGACCTCCAGCTCGGTGATCTCCATCGTCTCCTGCACGCCCTGGCGAGCCTTGCGGCGGGCTTCCTGCTTGGCGAGGTACTTCGCCATCGGCAGCACCATGAGGAAGTAGACGACCGCCGCGGTGATCACGAAGGTCAGCGTCGCGTTCAGCACCGAGCCCCAGAGGATCTCGACACCCGTCGGCTGGCCGTTCGCGCCGATGCCGCAGGGGGCCTTGAGGCAGGACTTGTAGCCGTCCAGGCTCTGCGTGCCGACCGCGCCCACCACCGGGCCGATGATCCCCTTGACCACAGAGTTCACGATGTTCGTGAACGCGGCGCCGATGACCACGGCCACCGCCAGGTCGACCACGTTGCCGCGCATCAGGAAGGCCTTGAAGCCCGCCAGCACGCTCTCCTTCTTCTTCTCGCTCACCACTGAGCCTTTCTTCACATGTACCGAACACGGAGCCAACGGTTCCGAAAGCTACGGCAGTCCGGGCGCGGCGTGTCCAATCGGCCCCCATCTTGAGGTGACTTGACTGCTCGTGCGTACGAATCAACACAACGTCACCGCCAGTCGGGTCATGGCGCCGACCCCCACGAGAACCCGCGCGGTGTCCCGCGGCACGGACAGCACCACCAGCGCCCCGCCGTCCGCAACACCCTTCTCCGGATCGGGAACTTCGGCAACGCGAGCCCCCGCGGCCACCACCCGGGGCGGCCCGCTGCGTTCCGCCGCGACCACGTCCACCCGGTCCCCGGGCCGCAGCAGCCGCACCGTCGCCGCGTCCGCGATGCGCACCGGGGCCGACACCATCCGCACCACGGCCGGTGGAGCCGCATTCTGAGAAGCCCGCGCCGCGGGCGGCGCGCCGCCCCGCGAGGCCTGTGCCTCCGTCCCGCCCACCGCCAGGGCCGCCGCCACGACGGCCAGCGCGGCCGAGGCGGCCCGCCGCCGGCGGCGCACGGCCCGGCGCAGCCGGTCTCCGCCCCGCCCGACGCGAAGCGGCGGGAAGGGCGGGACAGGGCGCGCGGGCGGACATGCGGAAGAAGTCGAAGAGAGCGTTGAAGAAAAGGCCGAAGAGGGCGTCGAAGAGGGCGCCGAGGAGAGCGTCGAAGAGAGCGCCGAAGAGAGCGCCGAAGAGGCCGTCGGACAACGGGACATGACGAACACCACCAGACCGGGTGAGCTGCTGTGCCCGGACCCGTCGCCCGGACACCTACCACGATCCGGCCCCCCGGAGAATCCCGCCGGGGCCTGTGGACAATCCCCAGCTTGTGGAAAACCCTGTCACCCGAAGGGGTCAGCCGCCCGCGCGTACCCGCCGCAGCGCGGCCACCGGGTCCGCGGCCCGGGCGATCGACCGGCCCACCACGACGTGCGAGGCCCCGGCCGCGAAGGCGGCCCGCGGCGTCCCCGGCCGGGCGTGCCCGCCCGCCGCGTCGTCCGGCCCCAGGGTCACCCCCGGCGTGACGATCAGCCGGTCCGGCCCCAGCAGTTCGCGCAGCGCCCCGGCCTCCCGCGGCGAGGCGATGACGCCGTCGCACCCCGCGCCCACCGCCAGCCGCGCCAGCCGCAGCACCTGCTCCTCGGTGTCCGCGGCGACGCCGATGTCCGCGAGGTCGCTCCCGGTCATGCTGGTGACCACCGTCAGCGCGAGCACCCGCAGCCGCGGGAACTCCCGCGCGGCCTCCACCGCCGCGGCCATGATCCCCGTACCGCCCATGCTGTGCACGGTCACCATGGAGGCGCCCAGGGAGCCTGCGGCCCGGACGGCGCCGGCGACGGAGTGGGGGATCTCGAAGAGCTTCAGGTCGAGGAAGACCTCGTGCCCGCGGCCGACGAGGTCCCGCGCGAGTGAGGGGCCTGCGGCGGTCAGCAGTTCCAGGCCGATCTTGTAGGAGCCGCACGCGTCGCCGAGGCGCTCGACCAGCGCCTCGGCGTCCCGGCGGTTGTCGAAGTCGAGGGCGACGATGACCCTGTGGTCGGCGAGGGGGAGGGTGGCGTTCACTCCGCCATTGTCGAGCCCACCGTCCGGCCGGGGACCTGGCAGGCCTCCGAGAAGCCCTGACTGGTCAGGCCGAAGGCGCTGTTGACGCGCGAGCGCCAGTTCTCCAGCGCGACCATCGCGGTGAGCTCGACGAACGCCTCCTCGCCGAGCCGTGCGATCAGCTCCCGCGCGAGCTCGTCCGTGACCGTCGGCTCGGTCTCCGTCATGGCCTCGGAGTACTCCATGACCAGCAGTTCCAGCTCGGTGAACACCTCAGGAGCCTCCCGCCACTGCGGCACCCACTCGATCTTCTCCGTCGGCACGCCCAGCTCGTGGCCCTCCCAGTAGCCGAAGTCCATGCACCACGAGCAGTTGATGCGGGACGCCGCGGCCATCACGGCAAGGTGCTTCAGCCCGGCGTCGAGCGCGTGCCACTTCGCCGCGCTCTGCTCCAGCCGGACGTAGGAGAAGAGCACGCGCGAGTGGTGCCCGTAGGCCTGCCCGGGGTCGAGCACCTTGCCGTAGGTGCGGCGCGAGTACCAGGCCCCGATGCGCATGAGGAGGGTGCGGGGCGGGGTGAGCGAGATACGCGGCATGACAGTCATCTCCCTGGCAGGGGCGGTCTTCGTGTTCCGCCTTCATGAGGGAGGACCGGACAGCCGCGCCGGATGTGACAGCCGCCAGGGGATTTTCCAGGGGTGTCTTGTCGATCGACAAGACACCCCCTGAAGGCTGTCACCGACAACGCCGCCGGGGGCGCACCCGGATGGGGCTGCGGGAGGGGTTACGGAAGCTCGATGCCCAGGTCCCAGCCGTCGTGCGCGTGCGTGCACAGGCAGTCCCTGGCCTCCGTGGCCGGCAGGGCGGCCACCGCGTCGAAGAGCACGTCGCGCAGCCGGCCGACGTTCTCGCCGAACACCTTCAGGACCTCCGTGTGGGAGACGCCCTCACCGGTCTCCGCGCCCGCGTCCAGGTCCGTGACCAGGGCCATCGAGGTGTAGCAGAGCCCCAGCTCGCGGGCGAGCACCGCCTCCGGGTGCCCGGTCATGCCGACCACCGACCAGCCCGCCGCCGCGTGCCACCGCGACTCCGCGCGCGTCGAGAACCGCGGCCCCTCGATGACGACCATGGTGCCGCCGTCCACCGGCTCCCAGTCCCGCCCGCGGGCCGCCGCCAGCGCCACGGACCGGCCCACCGGGCAGTACGGGTCGGCGAAGGTGGTGTGCACGACGTTCGGAACGCTGCCGTCCGGCAGCGGCTCGCCGTCGAAGAAGGTCTGGGCACGGGACTTCGTACGGTCGACCAGCTGGTCGGGAACGAGCAGCGTGCCCGGCCCGTACTCGGCCCGCAGGCCGCCGACCGCGCACGGGCCCAGGACCTGGCGGACACCGACCGAGCGAAGGGCCCACAGGTTGGCCCGGTAATTGATCTTGTGTGGCGGGACGGTGTGACTGCGCCCGTGCCGGGGCAGGAAGGCCACCTGGCGCCCGCCCAGCTCGCCCATGTACAGGGAGTCGCTCGGGGGTCCGTACGGGGTCTCCACCTGGATCTCGGAGACGTCCTCCAGGAAGGAGTAGAAGCCCGATCCGCCGATGACACCGATCTCTGCGTTCACCATGCGGCCCACCCTAACGGGGCATGCCGAAGGCCCCGCTGCCCGGTCGGGGCGGGCGGGGCCTCAGGGAAAAGTGATCAGGCGGCCGACGTGGAGCTGCTGCTGCTCGACGAGCTCGACGACGTCGAGGAGGACGAGGCGGCAGGAGCGGCGGCAGCGGTCGACGTCGAGGACGACGAGGAGCTGGACGACGGCTTCGAGGCGGGCGTGCTGCTCGACGACGCGCCACGGCTGTCGTTCCGGTAGAAACCGGAGCCCTTGAAGACGATGCCGACCGCGGAGAACACCTTCTTCAGGCGTCCGTCGCAGCTCGGGCACACGGTCAGTGCGTCATCGGTGAACTTCTGCACGGCCTCAAGGCCCTCACCGCACTCGGTGCACTGGTACTGGTAGGTCGGCACGAATTTCCTCCTGGCACTCTGACTCAATGAGTGCTAACGACGCTCCATGGTGACGTATTCCGGGCGATCAGTCCACCGTCACCGGCACGCGGTGACCCATCCCACGCTCGTTCACCCGGTTACGGGAGGCCGGTGCGGCGGTGGTGCGAGTGGTCGTCCGCCCCGTCGCCGGGGCCTTGGCCTGCGTCTTCGCCGGGGCCGCGGGCGCGGCCCCGTGCGCGGGCGCGGCCTCCTGCGCGGACGCGTTCACGATCCGGCTCGGGGCCTTCGGTGCCAGCTTCGCGCGCAGCGCCAGCAGCGCGGTCAGCGCGAGCGCGGTGGCGCCCATGGGCACCAGGAAGCCGAACGAGGATCCGTGCGCGTCCGTCAGGCGGCCGGCCAGGATGACCGCGACGGCCTGCCCGAAGGCGATCGAGCCGGTCAGCCAGGTGAAGGCCTCGGTCCGGGCATTGGCGGGGACCAGCTGCTCGACCATCGTGTAGCCGGTGATCAGCGCCGGGGCGATGAACAGGCCGACGACCAGGCCGAGCGCGCCCAGCAGGATCATCGAGTGCGCAGCCCACAGGACGGACGCGGCGGCGGTGAGGCCGATGTAGCCGAGGATGAGCCGGCGGCGCGGGCCGATCTTCCAGGCGATGGCGCCCATGGCGATGCCGGCGATCATGTTGCCCGCGGCGAAGACGCCGTAGAGCAGGCCGTTGGCGCCGGGGTTGCCGATCTCGTTGGAGAAGGCGGCGAGCGAGACCTGCATGCCGCCGAAGACGGCGCCGATCCCGAGGAAGGCGAAGATCAGGACGCGCAGGCCCGGGAAGGACAGCGCGAAGGCGCGCTTCTCGCCGGTGAGCGACGGGGCGTGCGTCTTGGGCTGGCTGGCTCGCTGGGCCGCGAAGAGCAGGCCGCCGAGCAGGGTCAGCGTGGCTTCGGTGACCAGGCCGGCTGCCGGGTGGACGCCGGTGCACAGCGCGGTGGCGAGGACCGGGCCGACGACGAAGGTGAACTCGTCGGTGACGGACTCGAAGGCGGCGGCCGTCGGCAGCAGCGGCGAACCCTCCAGCTTGGCGGCCCAGCGCGCCCGGACCATCGGACCGACCTGCGGCACCGAGGCGCCGGTGGGTACGGCGGCCAGCGCGAGCAGCCAGACCGGCGATCCCGCCAGGGCGAGCGCGGCCAGGCCGGTGACGGCGGCGGAGTGCGCGAGGACCACGGGCAGCAGGACGGCGGTCTGGCCGAAGCGGTCGGTGAAGATGCCCATCAGCGGCGCGGACAGCGCCATGGAGATGCCGGTGACGGCGGCGACGATGCCGGCGCTGGCGTAAGAACCGGTGGTGTGCTGGACCAGCAGCAGGATGCTGATCGTCAGCATGCCGAAGGGGAGTCGTGCTGCGAAGCCGGGGAGTACGAAGCCGAGGGCGCCGGGAGTGCGCAGGAGCTGCCCGTATCCGGGGCGGGCGGACGTGTCGGTCGTGACCGCGGATGTCACGGCCTTGCCTTTCCGCTGCCTGGTAGAGCGTCCCCGTCTGCGGACGGTGCTTCGCCTTGTGAGCGACCGCACCCGTACATGTGGGAGCCCCGAGAGCTGTCCTCTTGCGCAGAACCGAGTGATACCTGGGCGCCCACTGCGGGTGGTGCCACGGCCGCTTTGCGGTCGCGCCAGCTCTGCGTCAGGCAGAGTTGGTTCGATCTGGTGTGCCTTCATCGTACAGGGAATTGCACTACCACGCCCTGTGAATTCGGTGACAAGGGGTGTCTTCACCTGGGATTAACGGCCGCTTCACGCGCAAAGAGCCCGGGAAAGAGGGCAAAGTCGGACATAGCTCAGCGAAATTGGCTGAATTAGAACGCCGCTCTAATGAGGAGCGGATCCGCCCGTACCAAGCCAGCCGGCCAGCTTGCCGCCCCGGGCCACCGCGCGCAGCCGCGCCTCCGCGGCGTCCCGGACCGGGTCCGTGGCCACCACGAGCAGCTCGTCCCCGCGCCGCAGCACCGTCGACGGAGCCGGTACGAAACTCTTCGCGTCCCGGACCACCAGCGTGACCGAGGCCCCCGGCGGCAGCCGCAGCTCGCTCACCTCCACGCCGTGCATCCGCGAGGCCGGCGGGATCGAGAAGGAGAGCAGGTGTCCGCGCAGTTTCTCCAGCGGCGCCGACTCGATCCCGAGGTCGGAGGCGCCCTCGTCCCCGTTGCCGAGGTTCAGCTTGCGCGCGAGCCAGGGCAGCGTCGGCCCCTGCACCAGGGTGTAGACGACGACCAGCACGAAGACGATGTTGAAGACCCGGTCGCTGCCCTCGATCCCGGACACCATCGGGATCGTCGCCAGAATGATGGGCACGGCTCCGCGCAGACCCGCCCACGACATCAGCACCTGCTCCTGCCAGGTGATCCGGAAGGGCAGCAGGCTGATGAAGACCTCCAGGGGCCGGGCCACCATCGTCAGCACCAGCCCGATGACCACGGCGGGCCAGAAGTCGCGGACCAGCTCGTGCGGGGTGACCAGCAGGCCCAGCAGCACGAACATGCCGATCTGCGCGATCCAGCCGAGCCCGTCGGCGAATCCGCGCGTGGCGGGCCAGTGCGGGAGCCGGGCGTTCCCGAGCACCATCGCCGCCAGGTACACCGCGAGGAAGCCGGAGCCGTGCGCGATCGCGCCGGCCGCGTACGCCACGATGGCGATGGCCATCACGGCGATCGGGTAGAGGCCGGAGGCGGGCAGCGCCACGTGCCGCAGGCCGTAGGCGCCCAGGAAGCCCACGGTCAGGCCGATCGCCATGCCGATCGCCAGCTCCAGGGCGATCTTGCCGATCAGGACGTACCACTCGTCCACCGGGCCGACGGTCGAGAAGGCCACGACGAGGATGACGACCGGGGCGTCGTTGAATCCGGACTCGGCCTCCAGGACGCCCGTGATCCGGGAGGGCAGCGGAACCTTGCGCAGCACGGAGAAGACCGCCGCGGCGTCGGTGGAGGAGACGACCGCGCCGATCAGCAGGGCCTGGCGCCATTCCAGCCCGACGAGGTAATGCGCCCCCGCCGCCGTCACGCCCACGCTCACCGCGACGCCCACCAGTGAAAGCACGACCGCGGCCGGCAGGGCCGGCTTGATCTCTTTCCACTTCGTGCCCAGACCGCCCTCGGCGAGGATCACGACCAGCGCGGCATAGCCGATGACCTGGGTCAGCTCGGCATTGTCGAATACGACGTTGCCGATGCCGTCCTGGCCTATCGCGATGCCTATGCCGAGGTAGATGAGCAGGCTGGGGAGGCCGCTGCGTGAAGAGATGCGTACCGCCGCCACGGCGACGAGCAGCACGAGCGAGCAGACCAGCAAAAGCTCATTGAGCGTGTGGACAGTCAGCGGGCGGCCCTCCTCAATGCGCCCGGCGGATCGATCCTCCCGGCGACAAGTTCGGCAAGTAGTTCGTTACCTTACCTAATCTTTGACGCGCCCTTTACGCGATAACCACATTGTGAAACGCCTGTTCGCCCCTGTCCTCGTCAGCTCCACCCCTGGCGGATCAACGAAGTCGGTCCTGCGCCTATGGTTGCTCCCAGCACTCCCAGGACCACCCTGCCCCTCTAAGGACAGCGATGCCCGCCAACGAAACCGCTCCTCCCGTCAAGAAGAAGGGACGACGCGCCCGTCTGATCGTGCTCGTCCTGGTCCTGGCGCTCTTCGCGGGCCTCGGCTACGGGGCGTACTGGAGCGTGGACAGCGTGCGCGCCTCCTTCCCCCAGACGACCGGCTCCCTCGACGTACCCGGCCTGACCGGGGCCGTCGACGTCAAGCGCGATGCCCGAGGAATTCCCCAGCTCTACGCAGACAACGACGACGACCTCTTCCGCGCGCAGGGCTTCGTGCACGCGCAGGACCGGTTCTGGGAGATGGACGTACGGCGTCACATGACGTCCGGCCGGCTCTCGGAGATGTTCGGCTCCGGCCAGGTCGAGACCGACGCCTTCCTGCGCACGCTCGGCTGGCGCCAGGTCGCGCAGGCCGAGTACGACACCAAGCTCTCGCCGGAGACCAAGAAGTATCTGCAGGCCTACGCCGACGGGGTCAACGCGTACCTGAAGGGGAAGTCCGGCAAGGACCTCTCCGTCGAGCACGCCGCCCTGAAGCTCAGCGACGACTACCGGCCCGAGCAGTGGTCGCCGGTGGACTCGGTGGCCTGGCTCAAGGCGATGGCGTGGGACCTGCGCGGCAACATGCAGGACGAGATCGACCGCGCGCTGATGTCGAGCAAGCTCTCGCAGGCGCAGATCGACGAGCTCTACCCGCCGTACCCCTTCGACCGGAACAAGCCGATCGTCGAGGGCGGCAAGGTCGAGGGCGGAAAGTACACCCCGCAGGGCGGCTCCGCGGGCAGCGGTCAGGGCAGCGGAACCGGTAGCGGTTCCGGTTCGGGCGGTGCGAACACCATCGGCACCCAGACCTCGGCCGCCACGGGCAGCGGCAACGCCACCGGCCTGGCCGGCAACGCCACCGCCCAGGGCGCGACCGTGGGCCTGCGCACCCAGCTGAGCGCCCTCGCGGACTCCCTGGACAAGATCCCCGCGATACTCGGCCCCAACGGCAGCGGCATCGGCTCGAACTCCTGGGTCGTCGCCGGCAAGTACACGACCACCGGCAAGCCGCTGCTCGCGAACGATCCGCACCTGTCCCCGCAGCTGCCCTCGGTCTGGTACCAGATGGGCCTGCACTGCCGCGCTGTCTCGGCCCAGTGCCAGTACGACGTGGCCGGCTACACCTTCTCCGGCATGCCCGGCGTGATCATCGGCCACAACGCCGACATCGCCTGGGGCATGACCAACCTCGGTGCCGACGTCACCGACCTCTACCTGGAGCAGGTCAAGCCCGAGGGCTACGTCTTCGACAACAAGGTGCTCCCCTTCGCCACCCGTGAAGAGGTCATCAAGGTCGCGGGCGGTGCCAGCAAGAAGATCACCGTCCGCACCACCAACAACGGCCCGCTCGTCTCCGACCGCAGCGAGGAGCTCGCCACGGTCGGCACCCGCGCCCCCGTCGCCAGCTCCGCCCCCGACCGCGGTGACGGCTACGCGGTGGCACTGCGCTGGACGGCGCTGGACCCGGGCAAGTCCATGGACGCGGTCTTCAAGCTCGACAGGGCCAAGTCCTTCGAGGAGTTCCGCAAGGCGGCCGCCGACTTCGAGGTCCCCTCGCAGAACCTGATCTACGCCGACACCAAGGGCAACATCGGCTACCAGGCCCCGGGCCGCATCCCGGTCCGCGGCCAGGGCGACGGCCGGATGCCCGCCCCGGGCTGGGACTCCAAGTACGCCTGGAAGGGCGGCAAGGACGGCAACACCGGCTACATCCCGCAGAACGAGATGCCCTGGGAGTACAACCCGTCCCGCGGCTACATCGTCACCGCCAACCAGGCCGTGGTGGAGAGCGGGACCGGCGCGGGCAAGTACCCGTACCTGCTGACCACCGACTGGGGTTACGGCGCCCGCAGCCAGCGGATCAACGACCTCATCGAGGCGAAGATCAAGGACGGCGGCCGGATCTCGACCGACGACATGCGCACCATGCAGATGGACAACAGCAGTGAGATCGCCGCGCTGCTGACCCCGATGCTCGCGAAGATCGAGATCTCGGACCCGGGTGTGCGCGCCGCGCAGAAGCTGCTGGACGGCTGGAACTACACGCAGGAGCCCGACTCGGCCGCCGCGGCCTACTTCAACGCGGTCTGGCGCAACATCCTCAAGCTGTCCTTCGGCGACAAGATGCCCAAGGAGCTGCGGCTCGAGGGCAGCTGCATGAACGTCCTCGGCAACGGCACCGGCCCGGCCGACGACCTGGCCAAGACGGTCCGTGAGTGCGGCACCCGCGACGCGGACTCGGCGCAGCCCGACGGCGGCGACCGCTGGTTCGAGGTGGTCCGCCGCCTGGTCAAGGACGAGAAGTCGCAGTGGTGGAGCGCGCCCGCCAAGGGCCTGAACAAGCCGGCCACCACCACCCGCGACGAGCTGTTCGCGCGGGCCATGGCCGACGCCCGCTGGGAGCTGACCGCCAAGCTCGGCAAGGACCAGTCCACCTGGAGCTGGGGCCGGCTGCACCAGCTGACACTGAAGAACCAGACGATCGGCACCGAGGGCCCCGGCTTCATGCAGTGGCTCCTCAACCGCGGCCCGTGGGACGTGGGCGGCGGCGAGGCCACGGTCAACGCGACCGGCTGGAACGCCTCCAGCGGCTACGGGGTCACCTGGGTGCCGTCGATGCGGATGGTCGTGAACCTCAATGACCTGGACAAGTCGCGCTGGATCAACCTGACGGGTGCCTCCGGGCACGCGTACAACGCGCACTACACGGACCAGACGACGATGTGGGCCAAGGGCGAACTGCTGGAGTGGCCCTTCGGCAAGGACGCCGTCGAGAAGGCCACGGTCGACACCCTGACCCTCAAGCCCGCGGGCTCGTAGGGCCCGGGGCCGGGATCAGGTCTTCACGTACGGAAGCGGCGCACCCCTGACGGGGTCGCCACCGCCTGAACGGGGTGGTCGTGCGGTTCCTCCGGGACCCGCGCGACCACCTCTTCGTCGTAGAGGAGCACGACCAGCGCCGGATGGGCCCCGGCGCGCTCCAGCCGCTCCAGCACCCGGTCGTAACTGCCCCCGCCGCGGCCCAGCCGCATGCCGCGGCCGTCCACCGCGAGCCCGGGCAGCAGCACGGCGTCGGCCCCGGTGACCGCGTCCGGCCCGAGCGCGGGGCCGGCCGGCTCCAGCAGCCGCATCTTCCCCGGGTGGGCGGCCTCGGCCAGGCTTCCCGGGCCCTCGTACGCGGCCCAGTCGAGGTCGTTGTCCGGCAGCAGCAGGGGGAGCAGGACCTGCTTGCCGGCCGCGCGCAGGGCGTCGAGGAGCTCCCGGGTGCCCGGTTCGGTGCCGATCGAGACGTACGCCGCCACCGTGCGGGCATCGGCCAGTTCGGGCAGTTCGAAGGCCCTGACGGCGAGTGCGGCGGCCGCCGTACGGCAGGTTTCGGGGGACAAGGCTCGGCGCGCGGCGAGCAGTTCTCGGCGCAGCCCGGCCTTGGCGGAGGCGGTGGGCGGGTTCTCTGCCACGACGAAATCAAATATCCTTCCGAATCGGGTCATATCTGTATCTACCTGCTGCGATCCAGTCCGGCGTTCGACAGAACCCCACTATCGTTCTGGCCATGACTATGTTGCACCCCGTGATCAAGAAGGCCGTGATTCCGGCCGCTGGCCTCGGTACTCGGTTCCTTCCGGCGACCAAGGCGACCCCGAAGGAAATGCTCCCGGTTGTGGACAAGCCGGCCATCCAGTACGTGGTCGAGGAAGCCGTCGGCGCCGGACTCGACGATGTCCTCATGATCACTGGGCGTAACAAGCGTGCCCTGGAAGACCACTTCGA
The DNA here is from genome assembly GCF_035989885.1 of Streptomyces sp. NBC_01232. GTDB lineage: Bacteria > Actinomycetota > Actinomycetes > Streptomycetales > Streptomycetaceae > Streptomyces. The sequence continues at coordinate 3,575,301 of NZ_CP108518.1, read as the reverse complement.
CCGGAACTACGAGCTGGAGTCGGCCCTCATCGCCAAGGGCGACGACGACCGGCTGAAGAAGGTCCAGGAGTCCAGCGACCTGGCCACCATGCACTACGTCCGCCAGGGCGATCCGCGGGGCCTGGGCCACGCGGTGCTGTGCGCCGAGCCGCACGTCGGCCGCGAGCCGTTCGCCGTCCTCCTCGGCGACGACCTCATCGACCCGCGCGACCCGCTGCTGCGCCAGATGGCCGACATCTACGCCCGCACCGGCGGCACCGTCATCGCGCTGATGGAGGTCGACCCGGCCAGCGTCCACCTCTACGGCTGCGCCGCCGTCGAGGCCACGGACGAGGCGGACGTGGTCCGCGTCACCGGACTCGTCGAGAAGCCGGAGCCCCAGGACGCCCCCAGCAATTACGCGGTTATTGGACGCTACGTCCTCAACCCCGCGATCTTCGACATACTGCGGGAGACCGAGCCGGGCCGCGGTGGGGAGATCCAGCTCACCGACGCCCTGCAGAAGCTTGCCGCCGACGAGAGCATCGGCGGTCCGGTGCACGGCGTGGTCTTCCGGGGCCGTCGCTACGACACCGGGGACCGCGGCGACTACCTGCGGGCCATCGTCCGCCTCGCGTGCGAGCGGGAGGACCTGGGCCCCGAGTTCCGCACCTGGCTTCACCGTTACGTCACGGAGGAGATGTAGCACCTTGAGCAGTTCCGCACCGCAGGACACCGGCCACCGTCTGTGGTCCGTGGACGAGCACCTCGCGGACGTCCTCTCGGCCGTCCGGCCGTTGGAGCCCATCGAGCTCCAACTGCTGGACGCCCAGGGCTGTGTCCTGGTCGAGGACGTGACCGTGCCCGTCGCCCTCCCGCCCTTCGACAACAGCTCCATGGACGGCTACGCCGTCCGCACGGCCGACGTCCAGGGTGCGAGCGAGGAGTTTCCCGCGGTGCTCACCGTCGTCGGGGACGTCGCGGCGGGCAGCGGTGAGCTGCCCACCGTGGGCCCCGGCGAGGCTGCCAGGATCATGACCGGAGCCCCGCTGCCGCCCGGCGCGGAAGCCGTCGTACCGGTCGAGTGGACCGACGGCGGCACCGGCGGCGGAGCGGCCGCCGGGATGACCCCGGCGAGCGCCGCCCCGGAGCACGCGGGCGGCGAGGTGCGGGTGCACCGCGCCGCCGAGGCGCGGGCCCACGTCCGCGCGCGCGGCAGCGACGTACAGGCCGGTGACCTCGCGCTCGCCGCCGGCACGGTCCTCGGGCCGCCGCAGATCGCCCTGCTGGCCGCCATCGGGCGCGGCACCGTACGGGTGCGGCCGCGCCCCCGCGTGGTGGTCCTGTCCACCGGCAGCGAGCTGGTCCAGCCCGGCGAGGCGCTCACCGCGGGCACCATCTACGACTCCAACAGCTTCGCGCTGGCCGCGGCCGCACGGGACGCCGGCGCCATCGCCTACCGGGTCGGCGCCGTCGAGGACGACGCCGACACCCTGCGCTCCACCATCGAGGACCAGCTGATCCGGGCCGACCTGCTGGTCACCACGGGCGGGGTCAGCGTCGGCGCCTACGACGTGGTCAAGGAGGCGCTGTCGTCCGTCGGCTCGGGCGACGCCGACGCCGAGGACGTCGACGGCGGCGGGATCGACTTCCGCAAGCTCGCCATGCAGCCCGGCAAGCCGCAGGGCTTCGGCACGATCGGCCCGGACCACACCCCGCTGCTGGCGCTGCCCGGCAACCCGGTGTCCTCGTACGTCTCCTTCGAGCTGTTCGTGCGCCCCGCGATCCGCACCCTCATGGGGCTGCCGGACTCCGAGGTCCGGCGGCCGAGCGTGCGGGCGGTGCTTGCGGCGGACAAGGCGCTCGGCTCCCCGGCCGGCCGCCGCCAGTTCCTGCGCGGCAAGTACGACGCCGAGAGCGGCACGGTCAGCCCGGTCGGAGGATCGGGCTCCCACCTGATCGCCGCGCTGGCGCACGCGGACTCCCTGATGGTCGTACCGGAGGACGTCACCTCGGTGGAGCCCGGGACCGAGCTGGAAGTGGTCCTGCTCAGCTGAAGCCGGGCCGGTGCGGGTAGCGTGTGTTGCACCACACAGGCTCCTCGGGGGCCCAGAGCGGAGCGGCGCAGCAATGAGTACCGAGAGCAGGCTCACCCACATCGACGAGGCCGGCGCGGCCCGGATGGTCGACGTGTCCGGGAAGGACGTCACCACCCGGACGGCGCGGGCCAGTGGACGCGTGCTCGTCGCCCCGCGGGTGATCGAGCTGCTGCGCGGCGAGGGCGTGCCCAAGGGCGATGCCCTCGCCACCGCGCGGATCGCCGGGATCATGGGGGCGAAGAAGACCCCCGACCTGATCCCGCTGTGCCACCCGCTGGCGGTCTCGGGCGTCAAGGTCGACCTGCGGGTCGCCGACGACGCGGTCGAGATCCTCGCCACCGTCAAGACGACCGACCGCACGGGCGTCGAGATGGAGGCGCTGACCGCCGTCGCGGTCGCCGGCCTCACCGTGATCGACATGGTGAAGGCGGTCGACAAGGGCGCGGTCATCACGGACGTCCGGGTGGAGGAGAAGACCGGCGGCAAGTCCGGCGACTGGGCGCGCTCGTGAACGCCCCGCGCGGCGGCGAGGTGCACAGCCACAGCCACAGCCATGGCGACGACGTTCCTGCCGGCACCGGGGGCTCCGTGCAGCCGCTGGGCCGGGCCCTGGTCGTCACGGCCTCGAACCGGGCCTCGCAGGGCGTGTACGCGGACAAGGGCGGCCCGCTGCTGGCCGAGGCGCTGGAGAAGCTCGGCTTCACGGTGGACGGCCCGCAGGTCGTCCCGGACGGCGATCCCGTGGAGCAGGCGCTGCGCGAGGGCGTGGCCGCCGCGTACGACGTCATCCTGACCACCGGCGGCACCGGCATCTCGCCGACCGACCGCACCCCGGACGCCACCGCGCGCGTGCTGGACTACGAGATCCCCGGCATCCCGCAGGCGATCCGAGCCGAAGGCCTGGCGAAGGTGCCCACCGCGGCCCTGTCCCGGGGCCTGGCGGGCGTGGCCGGGCGGACCCTCATCGTCAACCTCCCCGGCTCGACGGGCGGGGTGCGCGACGGTCTCGCCGTCCTGTCCCGCGTCCTGCCGCACGCGGTGGACCAGATGCGGGGCGGCGACCACCCCAGACCGGCGGCACCCTCCGGGAGCACGAGCTGAACGGCCCGACCTGGCCGGTGGTCCTGGCGGACGGCGATGTCACGCTCCGGCCGATAAAGCTGCGGGACCAGAAGGCCTGGCGCGAGGTCAACCGGCGCAACCGCGACTGGCTCCGGCCGTGGGAGGCGACGATCCCGCCGCCCGCGCCGTGGGGGCCGGTGATCCAGCGGCCCACGTACCGCCAGATGGTCCGCCATCTGCGGGCGGAGGCGAACGCGGGACGGATGCTGCCCTTCGTCATCGAGTACCAGGGCCGGCTGGTGGGCCAGCTGACGGTCGCCGGGATCACCTGGGGCTCGATGTGCGCGGGTCACATCGGCTACTGGGTGGACCGCGAGGTGGCGGGCCGCGGTGTGATGCCGACGGCGGTCGCGCTGGCGGTGGACCACTGCTTCGGAAAGGTCGGCCTGCACCGGATCGAGGTGTGCATCCGGCCCGAGAACATCCCGAGCCGGCGGGTCGTGGAGAAGCTGGGCCTGCGCGAGGAGGGACTGCGGCCGCGTTATCTGCACATCGACGGGGCCTGGCGCGACCACCTCGTCTACGCGGTCACGGTGGAGGAAGTGCCGGAGGGGCTGCTGCGCCGCTGGCACCGGGCACGGCACTCGCCGTCCCCGCCGAAATAGCGGGGCGCCGGTCCGGAGCCGTGCCGAACAGCGATAAACGAATATCTGTTCGAATTAATGACCTCGGGTAACCGATTCGCCCATAACCTGATCCGAAGAATCACAAAAAAAGTCCGTGATATCAGCGAGATCGTGCGACACACCGGCTCAATTGGCCGATCCCCTCGGCCGCGCCCCTCTACGGTGTGAGGTGTGAGCAGCAGCGGCCTCATCTACGCAGTCATTGTCGGGGCCTGGGCCGCCTACTTGGTGCCCATGTGGCTCCGGAGGCAGGACGAGCTGAACGAAGCCCGTCCGACGGAACGCTTCTCCACTGCCATTCGGCTGCTTTCCGGCCGGGCGGGAATGGAGCGCCGTTACGCCAAGGGGCTGCGTGAGCGCGGTGACGAGCAGGCGGAGCCCCAGCCCCACGCGGACCCGGACGCCGCGACGGAAACGGTTGATTCCGTCGACGCCGACGCCCGGGCCTTTGTCGTGCCCCCGACCAGGGCGGAGCCGAGACCGGCCACCGTCGAACGGGAGCAGCGCGCGGAGCGGGCCCGGCGCGAGCAGCGCCTCCAGGTCCTCGCGCGCCGCCGGCGCACCACCGCACTCCTCTTCCTGGTCTTCACCCTCGGCGCCGTCGTCGCCGCGGTGGGCGGCCTGCGCTTCCTGTGGGCCCCGGCCGTCCCCGCCCTCCTGCTGAGCACGTACATCGTGCACCTGCGGGTCCAGGAACGGCGGCGCTACGAGTTCACGATGGACCGGCGGCGCGCCGAGGCGGCCGCGCGGCAGCTGAGGGAGAGCCGTCCGAGCCGTCGTGAGCCCGAGGCCGCGTCCGGCGGCGAACCGGACCCTGCTCCACCGGTGTCCCCGCAGGAAGCCGGACGGCGCGCGCTGGTCGAGCAGACCGACCACGCCGAGTGGGTGGACCAGCAGCGCGAGCGCGAACGCGGCCCCGCCCGCGGTGACAGCTGGGAGCCGGTCCCGGTCCCGCTGCCCACGTACGTGACGGCCCCGGTGGCCCCCCGCGCCACGGGCCCCGCGGCCCCGGACTCCTGGAGCGCGACCCGCTCCAGCACGGCCGAGCCGACGGAACCCCGCCTGCGCGCCCAGCCCGGCCCGCCCAAGCCGGACCCGAAGCCCCAGGCCACCACCCCGCACCCGCGCGGCCAGGGCAGGGGCCGCACGCCGCTGTTCGACCAGTACGAGGGCGAGGACCGCCCCCGCGCTGCGAACGAATGATCGGTGACCTGCGCGGACGCTCCGGGATATCGGTTTTGGAGCACCCGCGCGGGGATGCTAATGTTTCACACGTCGCAAGGGCCTGTGGCGCAGTCTGGTAGCGCACCTCGTTCGCATCGAGGGGGTCTGGGGTTCAAATCCCCACAGGTCCACAGACGACAGTTCGCGAGTAGCTCTCGTGAACGTCACGAGATCCCGTCCGGTCGAAAGACCGGGCGGGATCTCGGCGTTTCCCGGGCCGTTCCCATCCGGCGTCCGGCGTGCCTTCTGCCGCTCCCGCATCCGGGCCGTCGGCATCTCCCCGTCGACCATCCGGCCGGCCTGCGCGAACCGATCGACCGCGCCCCGGCGCCCCACCGCACCCGGAAATGGGTCAACTCACATGAATTGTCGAGGAGTCCGGCTGCTTGTTTTCCGGAGGGGAGTGGTGTGGATCACGGCAACGCATCGGGCGCGGGCGGCAACTGAGGGGTGCAAGGTCACCGAGGGAAAGGCCCACCCCCATGACAGCTCCAGGACGGCACCGACTCACCCGCCAGCGATCCACCGCCGCAGCGGTCGCCTGCACCGTGGGCTCCCCGGCCGGGCGTGCGAGGCCGATTACCTCAGCGGAGTCGAGGCCGGCACGGAGGTCTTCACCGGCAAGGCGCAGCTGGACACCACTGCCTACTCGGTGAACGTGGACCGACCCTGCCGCCGCACCCCGGCACCCCTTCCCGCACCCTCCCCCCTCTCCCTCCAGGCAAGGAACGACCTCCCCATGTCCGATCCCTCGCACCGGCGCCCCCGCACCCGCCGTACGGCAGTCCTCGCCGCCGCCTCCGTCGCCGTCGCGGGTGCGCTCAGCGCCCTCCCCCTGACGATGAGTGCGCACGCGGCCCCCGATCTGGCGCACGCCGTACTCCCCGCACGCGACGGGTGGGCGGCGAGCGGCAAGGGCACCACCGGCGGCTCGGCGGCCGTCGCGTCCCGGGTGTTCACCGTCTCCACCCGGGCCGAGCTGGCCAAGGCGCTGAGCAGCGGCTCCAGGACGGAGCCGCGCATCATTCGCGTCAAGGGCCTCATCGATGCAAACACCGACGACGACGGCCGCTCCCTGCGCTGCGAGGACTACGCCAAGGGCACGGGCTATTCGCTCGCCTCCTACCTGAAGGCGTACGACCCGGCCGTCCGGGGACGCTCCCAAGTGCCCTCCGGGGCGCAGGAGTCGGCCCGGGCCGCCGCGCAGAGGAAGCAGGCGGCGCGGATCGTGTTCGCGGTGCCGGCGAACACCACGATCGTCGGCGTGCCCGGGACCGGCGCGGGGCTGACGGGCGGCAGCCTCCAGGTCAAGAACGTGGACAACGTCATCATCCGCAACCTCGCCTTCGCCGACGTCCGCGACTGCTTCCCCCAGTGGGATCCCACGGACGGTTCGGACGGCAACTGGAACTCCGCCTACGACGCGGTCTCCCTGAGGGGGGCCACCCATGTCTGGGCCGACCACAACACGTTCACCGACGCCCCCCGCTTCGACAGCGGCAACCCCAGCCATTTCGGGCGCGAGTACCAGGTCCACGACGGGTCGCTCGACATCACCAACGCCTCCGACCTGGTCACCGTCTCGTACAACCGGTTCGCCGACCACGACAAGACGATGCTCATCGGCAGCAGCGACAAGGACAGCAAGCTGCGGGTCACCCTGCACCACAACATCTTCCGGGGGACCGTCCAGCGCGCGCCGCTGGCCCGCGTCGGACAGGTGCACCTGTACAACAACCTCTTCGACACGACCACGCGCAACGGCTACGCCTTCAGCTACTCCGTCAGCTCCCGGGCGCGGGCCCAGGTGGTGGCCGAGTACAACCACTGGACGCTTCCCGGAGACGGGAAGGTTTCCCGGCTGCTGACCGGCGACGGAACCGGCGCGCTGGCGGGCACCGGGAACCTCGTGAACGGGCGGGACGCCGACCTGGTCGCCGCGTACAACGCCGAGAACCCGGGCAGGCGGATCCGGCCGACGGTCAACTGGCGGCCGGTGCTGTCCGCGGGACTGGAGACCTCCGCGGCCGCACTGGCCGGCTCGCTCGGCCGGACGGCGGGTGCCGGCGTACTGACCGCCTCCGGCGGTCCGGCCGGATCCGCCGTCCCCGCTCCGTGAAGGGAGGCCGTCCGGACATGGCTGCTACCGTCACCGCCCCACGGCATGACATGGGCACACCGAACGGAGGGGCGAGCATGGGCCCCGTCCAGGAGATCCACGGGAACGCGGCCATCGAGTTCCACGCCTTCTTCGAACGGCACCACGCCGAACTCGCGCGCCTGGCCTGCATGCTCATCGGAGAGCCGGACGGCGCCGACGACCTGGCCGCGGACGCCCTCGTTGCCGTGTGGCACCGCTGGGACCGGGTCCGCCGGGCGGACCACCCCCTCGCCTACGCCCGCGGGATCGTCGCCAACATGGCCCGAACGCGGATCCGGGCGGCGGTGCGCGAGCGCAGGCGCATCGTCCTCTTCTGGTCGAACCGCTCCGAGGAGGCCGACGCACCGGACGTCGCCGCAGCCCTCGACGTACGAACCGCCCTGGCCCGGCTGCCGTTTCGAAAACGGGCCTGTGTGGTCCTGCGCCACGCACTGGACCTGTCCGAGAAGGACACGGCGCTGGCCCTCGGCATTTCGGTCGGTACGGTGAAGAGCCAGACCTCCAAGGGCATGGCGGAACTCCAGAAGCTGCTCGGCCCGCGGGCCGTCGGAGAACTCGCGGGAGGGAGGCGCCGGTGAACGACGTGTCAGGAAAGCTGCGGGAAGCGGCACAGGCGCACGAGCCCGACCGGGAGCGGATGCTCGCGCGGGTGCGGCGCGGCATGGCCGCCGCCGACGCGGATGCTTCCGACGCCCCCCGCATCACCCATGCCCCCCGCGCCCGGCAGAGGACTCGGGCGCTCTCCTGGGGCCGCGTCACCCTCGCCACGCTCGCCGTCGGTGCCACCCTCGTGGCCGGAGCCTTCACCGTTGCCTCCGCGCAGAAGGACGGAGGGCGAGGCCGCCAGGTGGTGACGGCGCCCGACGGTACCGGCGCCCCGGGCACCGAGAGCGGGCCGCTGTGGTCCGACGGCTCCGTCGACCCGCACAGCAACACGTATTGGGCCCAGAGCAACATCACCCTCCAGAACGGCGAACCGCTCGCCGCGCTCACCCTTGAGGTCCGTATCGCGCAGACGGGCGGCGTGGCGACCACCGGCACCTGGCAGACCCTGCCGGGGGACGACTTCGAGGTCACCGTCGACGGGAGCGGCGATGCGGTGGTCTACCGGTGGAAGCTGAAGGCCGGCAGGACCGTCCCGGCCGGCCGGCATGTCTTCGCCACCCAGTACAACCACGCCCCGGGCGGCCGGGACGCGGGCGGCGACACCTACGCGTCGACGGCCGCCACGGCCGCGGGCGGCGGCCCGTACGAGGTCGGGGGCGGCTTCTGACCGACCCGCGTGACCACGGTAATGATTGGTTCATGACGATCGGTGAGGAACGGGACGACAGAACGGTCCAGGCCTGGGCGGCCCTTGGCGGGGCGCCCGAGCTTGCCGGACGGGTGAGTTACCGCGGAGCCGGGGATCTGGGCGAAGGGCCGCTGCCCGTGGGCGAGCTGGCGCGCTCGAGCGTCGGGGTCTGCGGACTGGCCGCGGCGGAACTCGCCGCGGTGCGGGCCGGCGGCCGGGCGCAGGACGTGGCTCCGCTCGTGGTGGACGAAGGCGCGGTGGCGACGGCGTTCGTCAGCGAACGGCACCTGCGGGTGGCGGGGCGGACGCCGGTGACCTTCGCGCCGCTGTCCGGCTTCTGGCGGACGGGGGACGGCTGGGTGCGCACGCACGCCAACTACGCGCACCACGAGGCCGCGCTGGTACGGGCGTTGCGACTGCCGTCGGCGACGCCGGAGGCGGTACGCGCGGCGCTCGCCGGGCGCACGGCCGTCGAGGTGCAGGAGCTCGTGTACGGGGAGGGCGGACTCGCCGTCGCCGTGGCAGGGGATGACGGGGAGCCGCAGCCGCTGATGGAACCCGTACGGGAATCAGGGGCGCGGGGGCGGACCCTCGGCGACGCCCCGGTCGGCCGGCCCGCCACGGGGGTGCGGGTACTGGATCTGACCAGGGTCATCGCCGGGCCCGTCGCGACGCGGACGCTCGGGCTGCTGGGGGCGGACGTGCTGCGGATCGACTCGCCGCGGCTGCCGGAGGCGGACGACGCGTACGCGGACACCGGCTTCGGGAAGCGGTCGGCGCTGCTGGACCTGGCTCGGGCGGCGGACCGCGCCGTCTTCGAGGGGCTGCTGGCCGGGGCCGATGTGGTGGTGAGCGGGTACCGGCCGGGGGCGCTGGAACGGTACGGGTTCGGGGCGCGCGAGCTGCTGGAGCGGTGGCCTGGGCTGGTGGTGGCCGAGCTGTGCGCGTGGGGGTGGCGGGCGCGGGGGCCGTGGGCCGGGCGGCGGGGCTTCGATTCGCTGGTGCAGGCCGGGTACGGGATCGCTGCGCGGTGCGCGGGGCCCGACGGGGTGCCCGGGGTGCTGCCGGCGCAGGCGCTGGACCACGGGACGGGATACCTGGTGGCGGCCGGTGTGCTGAGGGCGCTGGCGGAGGGCGGCGGGCGGGGACTGCGGTTCTCGCTGGCGGGGACGGGGTCGTGGCTGGTGCGGGGGCCGGCCGGTGCCGCTCCGGCCGACGGTGGTCCGGCCGGCGCGGAGTATGCGGCCGGGCCGTGGCTGCGGGAGACGGCGTCCGGGTACGGGATGGTGCGGCACGCCGCCAGCCCCTTCGGGGAGTGGGCGGCGGGCCCGTCCCGGTGGGGGACGGACCCGGCGGTGTGGCTTCCGCGGTAGGGCGGGTGCGGCCCGCTGCCGGGGGCGGGGCGTGCGGGTCAGGTGGTGAGGGGCTTCGTCATGCAGCGGCTGGAGTCGTGGTGGCGGTAGTGGCCGAACTTCGCGGAGAGGGCGTAGCCCGAGGAGAGGTAGAGGGCGATCGCCTCCGGCTGCTGGTCGCCCGTCTCCAGGACCATGCGCCGGCGGCCCGCCGCGCGGGCGTCGTCCTCCAGGGTCGCCAGCATGCGGCGGGCCAGGCCCAGGCCGCGCGCCTCGGGGACGACGTACATGCGCTTCAGTTCCGCGTCGCCGTCCGAGTAGCCCTCGTCGTTCTCGTCCTGGCTGCGCCAGCCGCCGCTCGCCACCGGGGTGTCCGTGGCGTCGTACGCGAGCAGGTAGAGGCCCTGCGGCGGGGCGAACATCGCCGGGTCCAGGAATGTGGCGTCGCCCTCACCGTCGTACCGCTCCTGGTACTCCAGCTGGACCTGGTCGTTGAGTTTGACCGCGTCCGGGTGGTCGTACGGCACGGTGCGGAGGTCTATCCGGTGAGACATTCGAATATCGTACGGAACCATCCCGCTATGGTGCTGGGATGCTCACTGTGACCTCCGTGAATGTGAATGGGATCCGCGCCGCCGCCAAGAAGGGCTTCGGGCCGTGGCTGGAGGGATCCGACGCCGACGTGGTCTGCCTGCAGGAGGTGCGGGCCGAGGAAGGCCAGATTCCGGAGGATGTCCGGACCCCCGCGGGCTGGCACACCGTCTTCGCTCCGGCCGCCGTCAAGGGGCGGGCCGGGGTCGCGCTCTACACGCGGCGCGCGCCCGAGCGGGTGCAGGTCGGATTCGGCAGCGCGGAGTTCGACGGCAGCGGGCGGTACCTGGAGATCGACCTGCCCGGTGTGACCGTGGCCAGCCTCTACCTGCCCTCGGGCGAGGCCGGGACGGAGAAGCAGGACGAGAAGTACCGGTTCATGGCGGAGTTCCTGGAGTACCTGGCGGTGCTGAAGGTGCGGGCCGCCGCCGACGGCCGCGAGGTCGTCGTGTGCGGTGACTGGAACATCTGCCACCAGGAGGCCGACCTCAAGAACTGGAAGACGAACCGGAAGAACGCGGGCTTCCTCCCCGAGGAGCGGGAGTGGCTCGGCAAGGTCTACGCGGAGGCGGGCTACGTCGACGTGGTGCGGGAACTGCACCCGGACACCGAGGGGCCGTACTCCTGGTGGTCCTACCGCGGGCGGGCCTTCGACAACGATGCCGGCTGGCGGATCGACCTCCAGGTGGCGACCCCCGGGCTGGCGGCGAAGGCCGTGAAGGCGTTCGTGGAGCGGGCCGAGACGCACCCGGAGCGCTGGTCCGACCACGCGCCCGTGACCGTCGTCTACGAGCTGGGCGTCTGACCGGCTCCTGATTCGGGGCCGGGGCCGGGGCCGGAGCCTGATTCGGGGGCGGCTCCGCCGCCCGGGGCCAGCAGGCGGTCCATCGCCATCGTCAGCTCGGCGTCCACCACGCTCTTGGCCAGCGGCCGCAGGCGCGTGAGCGCGTCCGCCGAGATGTGGCTCGATATGAGCTCGGTGAAGAGCAAAGCCATCGCGTCCGCGTGCTCGCGGACGCGATGGCCGGTCTCCAGGACCGCCGCCAGCGGCACGCCCTCGCGGACCAGGGCCGAGGAGACGTCCAGCAGGCGGCGGCTGACGTGCACGATCGCGTCGCCGTCGACCGCGAGGTAGCCGAGGTCCAGTGCGGCTGCCAGGTTCTCCGGGGTGACCTCGCCCTCGAAGTAGTCGGCCAGTGCCTCCGGAGTGAGCCGGACCGGGGTCTCCTCGGACCAGCCGATGCCGAGCAGCTCGCCGAGCTGGCCGACGTCGCGGCCGCTCTCGAAGGCGGCGGTGAGCTCGGCGATGCCGCCGAGGGTGTGGCCGCGTTCCAGCAGGGCTGCGATGGTGCGCAGCCGGGCCAGGTGGTGGTCGTCGTACCAGGCGATCCGCCCCTCGCGGCGGGGCGGCGGGAGCAGTTTGCGTTCGCGGTAGAAGCGCAGGGTGCGGACGGGGATGCCGGCCGCTTCGGCCAGTTCCTCCGTGCGGTACTCGCGCACCGTCGCCTTCGCTCGCGTCTCTTCCTTCTCCACAGACGCACCTTATGGCGTACCGGCAGTAACTTTCCGGGTCCGCCCCCTACCCATGAGTACGGGGCTGCTCTACCCTCCCGATTGTGCCAGTGATTGCTGGCAGTGTTTCGATGGTGTGGTGCGGCGTTGCGTGGCTGGGACTGCGGATGAGCGGAAGGCGGCGGGCATGGGTGGCACAAGGGGCACGGGCGGCAGCGCGGGCGGCGGCACGGGCGGGCGCGAGCACGTACGGGTGGCGGTGATCGGGTCCGGATTCGGCGGGCTCGGCGCGGCCGTACGGCTGCGGCGCGAAGGGATCACGGATTTCGTCGTACTGGAACGGGCCGGCTCGGTCGGCGGCACCTGGCGCGACAACAGCTATCCCGGCTGCGCGTGCGACGTCCCGTCCCACCTCTATTCGTTCTCGTTCGCCCCCAATCCCGACTGGCCGCGGACCTTCTCCGGACAGCCGGCCATCCGGGACTACCTGGAGCACGTCGCCGACACCTTCGGACTGCGCCGGCACATCCGGCTCGACACCGAGGTGCTGATGATGCGCTGGGACGCGGACGAGCTGCGCTGGGAGATCGAGACCTCGGCCGGGGAACTGACCGCCGACGTCGTCGTCTCCGCGACCGGGCCGCTGTCCGACCCGAAGATGCCGGAGATCCCCGGGCTCGCCGAGTTCCCCGGCAAGGTCTTCCACTCCGCCCGCTGGGACCACGACTACGACCTGCGCGGCAAGCGCGTCGCCATGATCGGCACCGGCGCCTCCGCCATCCAGATCGTGCCCGCCATCGCCCCCGAGGTGGAGCGGCTCACCCTCTTCCAGCGGACCCCGCCGTGGGTGATGCCGCGCACCGACCGGGCCATTACCGCCGGGGAGCGCTGGCTCCACCGCCAGCTGCCCTTCACCCGGGCGGCGCGGCGCGGGCTGCTGTGGGGGATCCGGGAGCTCCAGGTCAGCGCCTTCACCAAGCGCCCGAACCAGCTCGGCCTGATCGAGTCCCTCGCCAAGGCCAACATGGCGCGCTCGATCAAGGACCCGGCGCTGCGCGCGAAGCTGACGCCCTCCTACCGGATCGGCTGCAAGCGGATCCTGCTCTCCAGCGAGTACTACCCGGCCCTGGCGCGGCCCGATGTGGACCTGGTCGCCTCCGGGCTGAAGGAGATCCGCGGCTCGGTGCTGGTCGCCGCCGACGGGACCGAGACCGAGGTTGACGCGATCATCTTCGGCACCGGCTTCCACGTCACGGACATGCCGATCGCGGACCGGGTGGTGGGTGCGGAGGGCCAGACCCTCGCGGACGCCTGGAAGGACGGGATGCAGGCGCTGCGCGGGGCCACGGCCGCCGGCTTCCCCAACTGGATGACGATCATCGGTCCGAACACCGGGCTCGGGAACAGCTCGATGATCCTGATGATCGAGTCGCAGCTGAACTACATGGCGGACTACCTGCGGCAGCTCGCTCTCCTCGAGGGAAGCAGCCTGGGCGGCAAGGTCGCGCTCGGCGCCCGGCCGTCCGCCGTGGGCCGGTGGAACCGGCAGGTGCAGACCCGGATGGAGCGGACGGTGTGGAACACCGGCGGCTGCACCAGCTGGTACCTGGACGCGCAGGGCCGCAACACCACCGTCTGGCCGGGGACGACAGGTGAGTTCCGCCGGGAGACGCTGAGCGTCGACCTGGCGGAGTACGAGGTCGTGCGGGCGGGGGAGCGGGAGCGGGTCCCGGCGGCGGTGGCTGCCGGTGCCGGTGCCGGTGCGGCGCCGTTGCCGGGGGCCCTGCCCCCGGACCCCCGCGCCTCAAACGCCGGCGGGGCTGGGTCGGGCGCGGCTGCCGAGGGGGCCGCGTGAGTCGGTTGATCCATGTCACCTCCGGTCCCTACGCCCCGCCCATCGCGCGGCGGGAGCTCGTCGCCGTCTCGGCCGACGGGGCCCGCCTGCATGTCGAGGTCCACGGGGACGAGGGCGCGCCGGCCGTGGTCCTGGCCCACGGCTGGACCTGTTCCACCGCCTTCTGGGCCGCGCAGATACGGGCCCTGGCGGCCACCCACCGGGTCGTCGCCTACGACCAGCGCGGGCACGGGCGCAGCCCCGCCGCCCGGATCCACAGCACCACCGCCCTCGCCGACGACCTCGTGGCGGTCCTGGAGGCGGTGCTCGCCCCCGGGGAGCGGGCGGTCGTCGCCGGGCATTCCATGGGCGGCATGACGATCATGGCAGCGGCAGGCCGGCCGGAGTTCGCCCAGCGGGCCGCGGCCGCGCTGCTGTGCAGCACCGGCAGTTCCCGGCTGGTCGCGGAGGCGCTGGTCCTGCCGGTGCGCGCCGGGCGCGTACGGACCCGTATCACCGGCGCGGTGCTCGGGGCCCGCGCTCCTCTCGGGCCGGTCACGCCCGTCGGGAAGAAGGTCCTGAAGTACGCCACGATGGGTCCCGGCTCCGCGCCGGACAAGGTCGAGGCGTGCGCCCGTATCGTCCATGCCTGCCCCACCGGGGTGCGTCACGCGTGGTCCCAGGTGCTGGCCGGACTGGACCTCGACGCGGACGTCGCCCGTCTCGCCGTGCCCACCGCCGTCATCGGCGGCACCGCCGACCGGCTCACCCCGATCGTGCACGCCCGCGGGCTCGCCGCCGCGCTGCCGAACTGCGTGGGCCTGACCGAGCTGACCGGCATGGGGCACATGACCCCGGTCGAGGCCCCCGAGGCCGTCACCGCCGCCCTGCGCGAGCTCGCCGAGCTCCACCTGGGCACCACCGATCCCAGCACCACCGATCCGGCCACCACCGAGAAGGAGAAGACACCGTGAGCGCACGCAGGAGTCTGGAAGGCCAGGTCGCCGTCGTCACCGGTGCCGCCCGGGGTGTCGGCGAGCTGCTCGCGCGCAAGCTGTCGGCCCGCGGGGCGAAGATCGCCCTCGTCGGTCTGGAGCCGGAGGCCCTCAAAGAGGTCTCCGAGCGGCTGCACACCGACAGCGACCACTGGTACGCCGACGTCACCGACCACGAGGCCATGGCCCGGGTCGCCCAGGAGGTCAAGCAGCGCTTCGGCAAGGTGGACATCGTCGTCGCCAACGCGGGCGTGGCCGCCGGCGGTCCGTTCGCCGACTCCGACCCGGACGCCTGGCGCCGGGTGATCGAGGTCAACCTGATCGGCGGGGCCGTCACCGCCCGCGCCTTCCTGCCCGTACTGACCGAGAGCCGCGGCTACTTCCTCCAGATCGCCTCGCTCGCCGCGATCACCCCGGCGCCGATGATGACCGCCTACTGCGCCTCCAAGTCCGGGGTCGAGGCCTTCGCGCACTGCCTGCGCGCGGAGGTCGGCCACAAGGGGGTCAAGGTCGGTGTCGGCTACCTCTCCTGGACCGACACGGACATGGTGCGCGGCGCCGACCAGGACGAGGTGATGCGGGAGTTGCGCCAGCGGCTGCCGTGGCCGTCGAACCGGACGTACCCGCTGGGGCCGGCCGTCGACCGGATCGTCGCGGGCATCGAGCGGCGCTCGCCGCACGTGTACGCGCAGTGGTGGCTGCGCGGCATGCAGGGGATGCGCGGGTACCTGCCCGGGATCATCGCGAGCGTCGGACAGCGCGAGATGAAGCGCTTCGAGCCGCGTCTGAGCGGGGTGTCCAAGGGGCTCGTCGGGGCCGGCGGAGCCGCCGACGAGAAGGAGCGCACGCAGAGTCACTGATCGAAATGCGTGCGTTGTCCGCCCGTGCAAGTCTGGTCGAGGCCCCACCGGGGCCCCCACCACCGACACCCCTCATGGAGTGAACAGCATGGGTATCAAGGACCAGTTCAAGGACAAGGCGCAGGAGCTCGAGGAGAAGGCGCGGCAGGCGCAGAAGCCCGGCAAGGGCCCGCAGGGCGACAGGTCCCAGCGGCCTTCGCAGCCGAAGACCTCGCCGCAGCGGTCGTTCGACGGCATCCAGGGCGAGCTCGACGACCGGACCTAGGTACCCCGGCCCGACCGGCACCGGGCCCGCACGCAGCGCACGCAGCGTCGAGGGGCGCGATTCCCGGAGTTCCCGGGGATCGCGCCCCTCCCGTGTGCGCTGCGCTCACTCCCTCGGCGGCAGCTTCGGACGACGCCGGTCCGGTACGTCCGTGTAGCCCGGCGGCACCGCTGCCGGGTCCTGTTCCAGCAGCTCCAGCGCCAGGTGCACGGCGTCGTCGAGCTGGGCGTGCCGGCCCTCCGCCCAGTCGAGCGGGGTGCGCAGGATCGAGAGGTCCGGCTCCACGCCGTGGTTCTCCACCGACCAGCCGTACTCGGGGAACCAGGCGGCGTTCATCGGCACCGTGATCACCGTGCCGTCGCCGAGGGTGTGGCGGCCGGTCATGCCGACCACTCCGCCCCAGGTGCGCTGGCCCACCACCGGTCCCAGGCCCAGCAGTTTGAAGGCCGCGGTGATCATGTCCCCGTCCGAGGAGGTCGCCTCGTCGGCCAGCGCCACGATCGGACCGCGGGGCGCGTTGGAGGCGTAACTGACCGGCTGGGCGTTGCGGGTCAGGTCCCAGCCGAGGATGGAGCGGGTCAGCTTCTCCACCACCAGCTCGCTGATGTGCCCGCCCGCGTTGCCGCGTACGTCCACGATCAGCGCGGGCCGGGACATCTCCATCCGCAGGTCGCGGTTGAACTGCGCCCAGCCCGAGCCGCCCATGTCGGGGATGTGGAGGTAGCCGCACCGGCCGCCGCTGATCTCCCGGACCGCCTCGCGCCGCTTGGACACCCAGTCCTGGTAGCGCAGCGGCCGTTCGTCGATCAGCGGCACGATGGCGACGCGGCGGGCCCGGCCCTCGCCCGCCGCGGGCTGGAAGGTCAGCTCCACGGTGGTGCCGCCGGCCGCCGCGAGCAGCGGATAGGGCCCGGCGACCGGGTCCACCGGCCGTCCGTCGACATGGGTGAGGACCGCGCCCTCCCGGATGCCGGTGCCGGCCAGCGGCGAGCGGGCCTTGGAGTCCGAGGACTCGCCGGGCAGGATCCGGCTGACCACCCATTCCCCGTCCCGGGGGAAGAGGTTGGCGCCGAGCAGGCCGATCGCGCGCTGGTAGTGCGGGGGGCCTTCGTTGCGGCGCGCGGGGGAGACGTAGGCGTGCGAGGTGCCGAGTTCGCCGAGGACCTCGCGCAGCAGGTCGGCGAACTCGTCGGGCGAGGCGACCCGTTCGACCAGGGAGCGGTACTGGGCGAGCACCCCGTCCCAGTCGATGCCGCACATCTTCGGCTCCCAGAAGTACGCGCGGATGATCCGCCCGGCCTCCTCGTAGGCCTGGCGCCACTCGGCCGCCGGGTCCACCTCGTGCAGGATGCGCCGCAGGTCCAGGTAGACGGTCGAGTCGCTGTCGCCCGACTCGGTCGCCGGGACCGCGCGCAGGTCGCCGTCGTCATTGATCACGAGCCGGGTGCCGTCGCCGCTGACCGCGAACCAGTCGAGCCCGGAGGCCAGTTCGGTCTTGCGGGCCTTGGTGAGGTCGAAGTGCTCCAGCGTCGGCTTGCCGCTGATGTCGGCAGGGTTGGCGAAGGTCTCGCCGAGCGCGCCCGAGATCGGCCAGCGCAGCCACACGAGCCCGCCGCCGTGCACCGGGTAGAGGGCCGAGTACTTGGACGCGGTCACGGGGAACGGGGTGACCCGGCTCTCCAGGCCCTCCACCTCCACGATCACGGCGCCGTCGCCGTCGCCCGAGTCGCCCTCCGCCAGGTCGAGCCCCCCGGCCGCGGGCCGCCCCTCGGCGGAGAGCGCGAAGGGGGAGGGGGTCGCGGAGGAGAGCGGCACCAGGTACGGGCGGCAGCCGAGCGGGAAGGACAGGTCGCCGGTGTGCACGTCGTAGACCGGGTCGAATCCGCGCCAGGACAGGAAGGCCAGGTAGCGCCCGTCCCGGGTGAAGACCGGATTCTCGTCCTCGAAGCGGCCGTTGGTGACGTCGACGATGACGCGTGCGCCGGGGCCGGAGATCCGTGCCATCTTGATCTGCCGCAGCGAACGCCCGATGCCGGGGTGCGACCAGGTCAGCCAGGCCCCGTCGGGGGAGAAGGCCAGGTCGGTGACGGGGCCGTTGATGGACCGGATCAGCTCGGTGACCTCGCCGTTGGACTCCTCGGTGGCGTCGAGGAGCAGCAGCCGGCCGTCGTTGGAGGCGATGGCGAGCCGCTCGCCGTCCGGGTCCGAGAGCAGCTCGGTGACCCGCCCCAGTTCGCCCGAGGCGAGCCGGCGGGGCTCCCGTTCCCCGGAGGCCCGCGGCAGGTACGCGATCTCGATCGCGTCCTCGCCCTCCGCGTCGGTGATGTAGGCGACCTGGCCGCCGCTGCCGAGCATCTCGGGCAGCCGTACCCGTACGCCGGGGGTGTCGGCGATGGTGCGGGCCGGGCCGTCGCGGTGGGTCAGCCAGTAGAGGCTGCCGCGCACCACGACCGCGCTGGCGCGCCCGGTGGCGTCCACGGAGAGCGAGTCGACGTGGCTGGCGGCCGGCACCTGGTACGTACGCCGGCCCGCGCGCGGGCCGCCGAGGCGGACGTCGAGCTTGCGCGGGCGGGCGTCGGGGGCCAGGGACTCGACGAGCCAGAGGTCGCCGGCGCACTGGTAGACGACGCGTGAGCCGTCGCTGGAGGCATGCCGGGCGTAGAACTCCTCGTGATCGGTGTGGCGGCGCAGACCGGTGCCGTCGGGCAGGCAGGAGTACAGGTTGCCGATGCCCTCGTGGTCGGAGAGGAAGGCGATCCTGCCGTCCACGAACATCGGGGAGTCGAGGTGTCCCTCGATGTCCTCCAGCAGCCGCTCCCCGTGCAGCCACAGCCGGCCGGTGGCCCCGCCGCGGTAGCGCTTCCAGGCGGCGGGTTCGTGCGGGGGCTTGCCGGTGAGCAGCAGGGAGTGCCGCTCGCCCTCCTCCGTGGCGTGCACCTGGATGTCGGAGACGGGTCCCCAGGGCAGGCGGCCGCCGGGGCTGCCGTCGGTGGGCAGGGTGTAGGCCCAGGCGAAGTAGGAGAAGGGCTGGCCGTGCGAGGACACGGCCAGGATGTCGCTGCGGCCGTCCTCGTCGGGCGGGGTCCAGCCGCAGACGCGGGTGTCCAGGGCGCCCCAGTGGGTCAGCCGGCGGGCGGGTCCGCCGTCGACGGGGGCGAGATGGATCTCGGGATCGAGACTGCGCCAGCTGGTGAAGGCGATGTGCCTGCCGTCGGGGGAGAACCGCGGGTGGCCGACGCGGGTCCGGTCGACGGTGATGCGCCAGGCCCGTCCGGGCGTCCGGCCGTCGGGGACCAGCGGGGCGACCCAGAGATCGTCCTCGGTGGCGAAGCAGAGAAGGTCGTCGTGCAGGTGCGGGAACCGGAGGTACGCGACGTCGTGACTCACCCCCCAATGCTTTCCGCGCAGGGGGGCCCTGGCAACTCGTACAGGTGATCCATGCCACTCGGCCAAGCGAAACGGAACGGTTTCGTTTCGCTTGGGGTGGGGGTATCGTCTTAAGCGTACGGAACAGTTTCGCTTCGACGGGAGGCACGGACATGACCGAGGCGACGACGGCTCGGCGCAGCCGGATCACTCCCGAGCGGCAGGCCGAACTGCACGAGGCGGTCCTCGACCTCCTGCGTGACGTCGGCTACGAGGCGCTGACCATGGACGCGGTCGCCGCCCGTACGAAGTCCAGCAAGGCCACCCTCTACCGCCAGTGGGGGAGCAAGCCGGAACTGGTCGCCAAGGCCCTGCGGTGCACGCAGCCGGTCTCGCTGCGCGAGATCGACACGGGCAGCCTGCGCGGGGACTTCGCGCGCATGGTCGAGCACTCCGACGACGCGCAGATGGCCAAGGACACCGCGCTGATGCGGGGTCTGGCCCATGCCGTCCACGAGAGCCCGGAGCTGCACAAGGCGCTGCGCGACCTGCTGGTCGACCCGGAGATCAACGGTCTCCAGGCGATGCTGCAGCGTGCGGTGGACCGGGGCGAGATCCGCCCGGACTGTCCCGCGCTCGACTTCGTCCCGCACATGCTCATCGGGGCGTTCATCGCGCTCCCGCTGATCGAGGACCGCCCCGTGGACCGGGCCTTCCTCGGTGACTTCATCGACGCCGTGGTCTTCCCCGCCCTCGGCGTCTGATCCTCGCCCTTCCCGTCCCCTGCACCGCCTCCTGCTGCTCCTGACACGCCGCTCTCGTCGTCGGGCCGGCTCTCCATGCCCTGATCCGATCCGGATCCATCCCACGACCTGAACGGGAGAACCACCGACGTGGCTACCTTCCTCTACCGACTCGGCAGGGGCGCCTTCCGGCGCCGCGGCCTCGTCGCCCTCCTCTGGGTGGCGCTGCTGTTCGCCGCCGGCTTCGGCGCCGCCTCGGCCGGCGCACCCACCTCCGGCTCGTTCTCGATACCCGGCACCGAGGCCCAGAAGGCCTTCGACCTGCTGGAGAAGCGCTTCCCGGGCATGGCCGCCGACGGCGCCACCGCCCGGATCGTCATCAAGGCCCCCGAGGGCGCCAAGGTCACCGACCCCGGCCCCAAGGCCGAGGTCGAGAAGATCGTCGGCGAACTGAAGACCGGACCGGGCGCGGCCGAGATCTCCTCCGTCGCCAACCCGTACGAGGCCCAGGCCGTGAGCCAGGACGGCTCCACCGCCTACATCAGCGCCAAGTACAACGTCAGCGGCATGGAGCTGAAGGACGCCACCCGCGACGCGCTCAAGGACTCGGGCGAGGGGGCCAAGGCCGCCGGCCTGAACGTCCAGATCGGCGGTGACGCGCTGATGGCTGCCCCCGAGACCGGCTCCGGCGAGATCATCGGCATCGCGGTCGCCGCGATCGTCCTCGTCATCACCTTCGGTTCGCTGGTCGCCGCCGGTCTGCCGCTGCTGACCGCGCTGATCGGCGTGGGCATCGGCGTCTCGTCCATCACGGCGCTCGCCAACGTGCTCGACCTCGGCAACACCACCGCCACCCTCGCGACGATGATCGGCCTCGCGGTCGGCATCGACTACGCCCTCTTCATCGTCTCCCGCTACCGCGTGGAGCTCGCCGAGGGCCGCGAGCGCGACGAGGCCGCGGGGCGCGCCGTCGGCACCGCCGGTTCCGCCGTCGTCTTCGCCGGTCTGACCGTGGTCATCGCCCTGGTGGGCCTGGCCGTCGTCAACATCCCGATGCTGACCAAGATGGGCTTCGCGGCCGCGGGCACCGTGGTCATCGCCGTGCTCGTCGCGCTGACCCTGGTCCCGGCCATCCTCGCCTTCGCGGGCAAGAAGGTCCTGCCGGCGGGCGAGAAGAGCCGGCTGTTCGGCAAGGGCAAGCCGGCGGGCACCGAGAAGAAGGCCAACGGCGGCACCCGCTGGGCCCGCTTCGTCCTGCGCCGCCCGGTCATGGTGCTGCTGGCCGGTGTGATCGGCCTCGGCGTCATCGCGATCCCGGCGAGCAAGCTGGAGATGGGCCTGCCGGACGACGGCGCCCAGCCGGTCTCCACCACCCAGCGCCAGGCGTACGACCTGCTTTCCGACGGCTTCGGCCCGGGCTTCAACGGCCCGCTGATGGTGGTCGTCGACGGTGACAAGGCGCTCGCCGACTCCACCGCCGACCGGATCAAGGGCCTGAACGGCGTCGTCGCGGTCACCCCGGCGACCCTCAACGAGGCCGGCGACGCCGCGGTGATCACGGTCATCCCGAAGGACCGCCCGTCCTCCACCCAGACCGAGGACCTGGTCCACGAGATCCGCGACGGCAGCGGGGACAACGTCCTCGTCACCGGCGCCACCGCGATGAACATCGACTTCTCGCAGAAGATGAACGACGCGCTGCTGCCCTACCTGGCGCTCGTCGTCGGCCTCGCCTTCCTGCTGCTGATGCTCGTCTTCCGCTCGATCCTGGTCCCGCTCAAGGCGGCCCTCGGCTTCCTGCTCTCGGTGGTCGCCGCCCTCGGCGCGGTCGTCGCGGTCTTCCAGTGGGGCTGGCTCGGCTCGGTCTTCGGAGTGGAGCAGACCGGTCCGATCATGTCGATGATGCCGATCTTCATGGTGGGTGTCGTCTTCGGTCTGGCCATGGACTACGAGGTCTTCCTCGTCACCCGCATGCGTGAGGCGTACGTCCACGGCGAGCGCCCGGGCCAGGCCGTGGTCACCGGCTTCCAGTACAGCGCGCGGGTCGTCGTGGCCGCCGCCATTATCATGATCGCGGTGTTCGCGGGCTTCATGGGAGCCAGTGACCAGATGGTCAAGATGATCGGCTTCGGTCTGGCCGTCGCCGTCTTCTTCGACGCGTTCGTGGTCCGCATGGCCATCGTCCCGGCGGTGCTCGCACTGCTCGGACACAAGGCCTGGTGGCTGCCGAAGTGGCTGGACCGGCTGCTGCCGAACGTGGACGTGGAGGGCGAGAGCCTGCGCAAGCACCTGGAGCAGTCCTCGCAGTCGCCGGAGGGCCCGGACAAGGACCGCGAGCTGGTCAACGCCTGACCTCGACGCCCGACCTCCTGCCGGCTCCGCACCGGCCGACAGGACGGCCCGGCCCCGTACCGCCCGATCACCGGGTGGTACGGGGCCGGGCCCGTTTGGGCCTATCGAGTGATGGACGCGGCGGACGGGGCGGGGGCGTAGGTGCGGCGGAGGAACCGGCGCAGCGCCGCGATGTCGAACTGGACGACGGCGACGCCCTCGGGGGAGTGGAACTCGACGACCGCCTGGACGCGGCCGCAGGGCCAGACGCGTACGTCCCCGGTCCCCGTCGGAGCCTGGAGGCCGGCCTCCAGGAGGGCCCGGGGGAAGACCCACTCGTTGTCGGTGCCCTCGGGGGACAGGCCCGCCGGGAAGACGATCCGTACGGCCAGCGGCTCGGCGGCTGCGAAGCGCAGCGCGACCGGGATCGTCCGGTAGAGGGGGTCGTCCGTGATCACACGGGCGCGGACCCGCTCCTCGACGGCGGTGGCGGTCGCGGTCGCTGGTGGATTCTCGGCGGTGGCTGACATCGACAAGACTCCTCGAAATCGGAACATTTGCGTCCGTTTGTCCCGTCCAGCCTCGCACATTCCCACGAAAGCGCACGGCTCTTTTTGTGACGCAGCCGCTCTTGCCAATGATTCGCAACTGGGCACTATGGTTGAACAGCTAAAGACTGCGTAAGAAGCGGAAGCGGAGCCACTCCATGCATGTGCCCGACGGATTCATCAACGCGCCCGTCTCGGTGGCCGCCGGAGTGGTGGGCGCCGCCGCGGTGGCCGTCAGCCTGCGCGGCGCCCGCCGCGAACTCGACGAGCGGACCGCCCCGCTCGCCGGTCTGGTCGCCGCCTTCATCTTCGCCGTGCAGATGCTGAACTTCCCCGTCGCCGCCGGCACCAGCGGACACCTGCTGGGCGGGGCACTCGCCGCGATACTCGTCGGCCCCTACACCGGCGTGCTGTGCGTCTCCGTCGTCCTGCTCATGCAGGGCATCCTCTTCGCCGACGGCGGCCTGACCGCCCTCGGCGTGAACGTCACCGTCATGGGTGTCGTCACCGTCGTCCTCGCCTACGCGGTCTTCCGCGGGCTGCTCGCGATCCTGCCGCCCACCCGCCGCTCCGTGACCGTGGCCGCCTTCGTAGGCGCCCTGCTCTCGGTGCCCGCCGCGGCCGCCGCCTTCACCGCCGTCTACGCCGTCGGAGGCACCACCGACGTGCCCATCGGCAAGGTGCTCACCGCCATGGTCGGCGTGCACGTGCTCATCGGCATCGGTGAGGCCGCCATCACCGCGGCGACCGTGGGCGCCGTGATCGCCGTACGTCCCGACCTGGTGCACGGGGCCCGCGGGCTGACCGCGCCCCTGAAGCTGCGCGTCGGCGGCGAGCTCGTCGACGCACCGGCCACCGCGTCCGCGCCCGCCGCCGCCGGAGCCGGATCGACGAAGAAGGTGTGGGTGACCGGCCTGGTCACCGCCCTCGTGCTCGCCGGGTTCGTCTCCTTCTACGCCTCCGCCGACCCCGACGGCCTGGAGAAGGTCGCCGCGGACAAGGGCATCGACGAAAAGGTCGAGGAGCACGCCGCCGCGAACTCCCCGCTCGCCGACTACGGCGTCAAGGACGTCGAGGACGCCCGCCTGTCCGGCGGCCTCGCCGGGGTCATCGGCGTCGGCGTGACCGTCGTCGCCGGCACCGGGATCTTCTGGGCCGTGCGCCGGCGCCGTACCGAAGACCTGACCGCCGCCTCCACCTCCGTCTCGGCAGGCTGACATGGGGGCCGGCCACGCCCACAAGCTCTACCGTCCGGGGCACTCACCGGTCCACGACCTCCCCCCGCACTGCAAGCTCGCCGCGACGCTGGCCTTCGTCGTGGTCGTCGTGTCCACACCGCGCGAGGCGGTGTGGGCCTTCGGCCTGTACGCCCTCCTCATCGCGGGGGTCGCGGCCGTCGCCCGGATCCCGGCCGGCTTCCTGCTGCGGCGGCTCCTGATCGAGATCCCCTTCGTCGCCTTCGCCGTGCTCATGCCCTTCGTGGCCGAGGGCGAGCAGGTGCAGGTGCTCGGCATGTCCCTCAGCGTCTCGGGCCTCTGGGGTGCCTGGAACGTCCTCGCCAAGGGCACGCTCGGCGTGGCCGCCTCCGTCCTGCTCGCCTCGACGACCGAGCTGCGGGCCCTGCTGCTGGGCCTGCAGCGGCTGAAGCTGCCGCCCCTGCTCGTCCAGATCGCCTCCTTCATGATCCGCTACGGCGATGTGATCGGCGGCGAGCTGCGCCGGATGTCCATCGCCCGCCGCTCGCGCGGCTTCGAGGCCCGCGGAATCCGGCACTGGGGAGTGCTGGCCAAGACGGCCGGCGCGCTGTTCATCCGCTCCTACGAGCGCGGCGAGCGGGTCTACCTCGCGATGGTCAGCCGCGGCTACACCGGCTCGATGCCGGTGATCGACGAGGTCGCCGCCACGCGCGCCCAGTGGGCGTACGCGGCCGCCCTCCCGGTGACGGCGCTCGCCGTCTGTCTGATGGGATGGACCCTGTGACCAGTACTCCCTCCCTCGAAGTCGCCGGCCTCGCCTACGCCTACCCGGACGGCCACCAGGCCCTCTTCGGCGTGGACCTCACCGTCGGGCAGGGCGAGCGGGTCGCCCTGCTCGGACCCAACGGAGCCGGCAAGACCACGCTGGTCCTGCACCTCAACGGCATCCTGGCCGGCGGGGTCGGCTCGGTGACCGTGGCCGGGCTGCCGGTGGAGAAGCGCAACCTCGCCGAGATCCGCCGCCGGGTCGGGATCGTCTTCCAGGACCCCGACGACCAGCTGTTCATGCCGACCGTGCGGGAGGACGTGGCCTTCGGCCCGGCAGCGGCCGGGATGCGGGGCGCGGAGCTTGAGGAGCGGGTCACAGCGGCCCTCGACCAGGTCGGGATGGCGGACTTCGCCGACCGGCCGCCGCACCACCTGTCCTTCGGGCAGCGCCGCCGCGTCGCGGTGGCGACGGTCCTGGCCATGCGGCCCGACATCCTGGTCCTGGACGAGCCCTCGTCCAATCTGGACCCGGCCTCGCGCCGCGAGCTCGCGGACATCCTGCGCTCGCTCGACGTGACCGTGCTGATGGTGACGCACGACCTGCCGTACGCGCTCGAACTGTGCCCGCGCTCGGTGATCCTCAGCGAGGGGGTCATCGCGGCGGACGGCCGCACGCAGGACCTCCTGTGCGACGAGAAGCTGATGCGGGCCCACCGGCTGGAACTCCCCTTCGGCTTCGACCCGCGTTCGGTATCGGTGGCATAAGCACCGGTCCGCGTTTGTTGGACCGCACGTGGACATCCAGGGTGTGGTGGCGGAGGGCTTCGAGCCCGTCAGGGACGCGTTCGTACGCAATTTCGAGGTGCTCGGGGACCGGGGCGCGGCCGTGGCCGTGTACCGCGACGGCCGCAAGGTCGTCGACCTGTGGGCCGGTACCAAGGACGCGGACGGCACCGAGCCCTGGACCGGGGACACCGCGCAGATCGTCCGCTCCGCGACCAAGGGCGTGGCCGCCGCCGTGCCGCTGCTCCTGCACCAGCGCGGGCTGATGGACCTGGACGCGCCCGTGGGCTCGTACTGGCCGGAGTTCAAGACGGGCGGCAAGGAGCGGATCCTGGTCCGCGACGTGCTCGCGCACCGTGCGGGCATACCGGCGCTGGACCGGGGGCTGACCGCCGCCGAGGCCGCCGACGGGGTGTCCGGGGCGCGTGCGGTCGCCGCGCAGCAGCCCTACTGGGAGCCGGGCACCGAGCACGGATACCACGCGCAGACCTACAGCTGGCTGCTGTCCGAGCTGGTGCTGCGGGCCACCGGCCGCACGCTGGGCTGCGTCCTGGCGGAGGAGATCGCCGAGCCGCTGGGGCTGGAGTTCTGGATCGGCCTGCCGGAGACCGAGGCCCACCGGGTGGGCCGGGTGGCTCCGGTCGAGCCGCCCGAGAGCGCGGGCATGCTGCGGACCCGGCCCCGGCGCAACGTCTCCGAGGCCTACGCCGACCCGGACTCCCTCACCCGCCGGGCCTTCGCCGCCATCGACCCGCTGCCCGACGAGAACGACCCCGCCTACCGGGCCGCCGAGCTCCCGGCCTCCAACGGCATCGGCACGGCCCGCGCCCTGGCCCGCTTCTACGGGGCCACGATCGGCGTGGTGGAGGACGGCGCGCGGATCTTCACCCCGGCCACCACCGCGCTCGCCGCCCGGGAGCACTCCGCCGGGCCGGACCGGGTGCTGGTCGTGAACACCCGCTTCGGCGCCGGCTACATGCTGCACGGCCCGGCCTCACCGCTGCTCTCGCCGGCCTCCTTCGGCCACCCGGGCCGCGGCGGATCCCTGGGCTTCGCGGATCCGGAGGCGGGCATCGGCTTCGGTTACGTCACCAACGCCCTGGCCAAGTCGGTCACCGCGGACCCGCGGGCGCAGTCCCTGGTCCGGGCCCTGAAGTCGGCGCTGTCAGCCCTCTGACGCCCGCTCGGCCCCCTCGGCCCGCCCGCCCCGCTCGCGTACGTCGGCCAGTGTGGCTCCCGCGTGCGCGATGAGTTCGTCCGGGGCCATCGGGAACACCGTGGTCGGGGTACCGGCCGCCGCCCAGATCTCCCCGTGGGCCAGCAGCGACCGGTCGGCCAGCACCCGGGTGCGCGTGCGGTGCCCGAAGGGCGGGACCCCGCCGATCGCGTAGCCCGTGGTCTCCCGGACCAGGGCGGCATCGGCCCGCGTCACCTTCCCGGCGCCGAGCTCGCGGCGTACGGCCTCCACGTCCACCCGTGAGGCACCGTCCATGAGGACCAGCACCGGGACCCCGTCCGCCGCGAAGATCAGCGACTTGACGATCTGGCTCAGCTCGCAGCCGATCGCGGCCGCCGCGTCGGCGGCCGTACGGGTGCCTTCGGGAAAGCTCCGGACGGTGAGGTCGAGGCCCAGCCCGGCGAGGGCCTCGGCGAACAGGGGGTGCGTGGACGTCGTCATGGCGCGACGCTATCGCCGCCCGGCGCGGCGACACGACCGATTCGGGCCCGGGCCGGTCTCGTCGGCCAGGGCCGGTCGCGTCGCCGGCACCCGGTCGGCCCGCCTTCAGTCCGCCTTCAGTCCGTCCTCAGCCCGCGTTCAGCACTTGGGCGACGACCGGGCCCGCCGCCTCACCGCCGTGGCCGCCGCCCTCCACCATCGCGGCCGCGGCCACGTCGCCCCTGAAGCCGGTGAACCAGCTGTCCGGGCTCTCCCCGGCACCGCCGACCTCCGCCGAGCCGGTCTTGGCGCCCTTGTCCGAGCCGCGGACCGAGGCCATCGCCGTCTGGGCGGTGCCGCTGGTGGCCGTCAGCTTCATCATGGCGACCAGCTGCTGCTGCACCGAGGACTTCATCCGGCGCTCGGCCGTGGCGAGCTTGCGGCCGTCGAGCTCCGGCGAGACCAGCACGGGCTGGCGGAAGATGCCGGTGCGTGCCGTCGCGGTGATGGACGCGACGTTCAGCGGGTTCATGGTGATCTGGCCCTGGCCGATGTACTCGGCGGCCGCCGCCGCGCCCGTGGCCGGCGGGACCTTGCCGTCGGTGGACTGGATGCCGGTCTTCCAGTCCAGGCCGATGCCGAAGACTTCCTTGGCCTCGTCCGGCAGCGCGGCGTCGTCGTTGACGGGCTTGATCTGCTTGATGAAGGCGGTGTTGCAGGAGCGGGCGAACGAGGTCGCGAAGTTGGTGCCGGCCGGCAGGTAGAAGTTTTCCAGGTTGTGAAACTCACGGCCCCAGGTCACCGTCTTCGCGCACTCCGCCGGCTTGTCCGCGGCGACCAGGCCGCGGTCCATCAGCATCGCCGCCGTCACGATCTTCATCGTGGATCCGGGCGCCCGGGTGCCCCGCATCGCCGCGTTGAAGCCGTCCCTGCGGTTGTTCGCGACGGCCAGGATGTGCCCGTTGCTCGGCTGGACGGCGACCACCGAGGCCTCCGGGAACTTGGCGACCGCCTGCTCGGCCGCGGCCTGCACCTTCGCGTCCAGGTAGGTCTTGAGGGTGCTCGGCTCGCCCTCGACGAGGGTCAGCAAGGTCCGCTTGGGAGCGTCCTTCGCGGCCGGTTCGATCCACACCTCGGCCCCCGCCCTGCCGCCCGCCTTGCTGCCGTAGTTCTGGCGCAGCTCGTCCAGGACCTGGCGCAGCGAGGGGTACTTGTCCGCGGTGAGCTCCTCGCCGTTGCGGTCGACCGCCTTGACCGGCGGGTTCGCCGAGGCGCCCGCGCGCAGCTTCTCGTCCTTCTGGAGCTGCGGGTGGATCACCGAGGGCTGCCAGTCGACCAGCGGCTTTCCGCTGGTCACCCCACGCACCACGGTCAGCTGGGAGTCGTAGGCCAGAGGCTTGGTCGTGCCCTCGTACGTGATCTCGGCCTCGACCTTGAACGGCACGACGGTGCCGTTCGGCGTGCCGGGGGTGATCACGGCCTTGGACACGTACGACTTGGCCGTGAAGTCCCCGATCGCGGCCTGCGCGGCCGCGGCGTTGTTCGTCAGGTCGGCGGCCACCCGCTCGTCCCCGGCCGCCCAGGCGGCCAGGAAGGCCTTGGCGGTCTTCGCGGCGTCCTTCTCGCCGACCGGCCCGCTGCCCTTCGCGGTCTGGACGGAGGTCTCGCCGTCCTTGCCGTCTCCGTCTCCGTCGGCGTCACCGACCAGCGCGTACACCCCGTACCCGGCGCCGCCGACCAGGGCGAGGAACACCCCGCCGATGACGGCACCCTTCGCTGCCCCGTTCACTTGAGTCCTTCCCCCATGACGACGGCTCCTGAACATGTTCAAAGAACCCTTGGTGCGGACTTTACTCTGAGCAGCGATCCGGTACGTCGTTGTTACCGGACCGGGACATCCGGCGAGGATCCCGGCCCGCGGACCGGGCACAATCAGGAGCTGTGCCCACACCTCCCGATCCCGCCGTCCTGTACCCCGACGTCGCGGCCCGCGGCAGCCTCGCCGCGGCGCTCCGAGCGGCGGCGGAAGGCGGCCTCGACTTCGTTCTCCCGGCCTCGCCCGGCTCCGGTCCGCTGCTGCACGCGAGCGTCGCGAGCACGCCGGCGCACCGCGAGCCGCTGCGGATCAGCGCATGGGAGTACGGGCGGCGCTGGTCGATCCGCGGCGAGGAACCGTTCCAGGGCTCGTGCCTCATCGACGGGGACACGGACGATCTGGCCCAGGTCGCCGCGGCGGCCCGGGCCTGGCACCACGGCGAGTCCCTCGACGACATCCGCCGGGCGGCCCCGTTCGTGCACCTGACGGGCCGCTTCGAGGTGCCCGACCTCGATCCCGTCCGCCTGGTGGAGTCGGAGTGGCAGGGCTTGCTCCGGGGGGCGCGCGAGCTGGAGTACTCCTGGCAGGAGCATTACCTGGCCCTGGTCGAGGCGGCGTACGCCGAGCCGGCCCTGCGCGCTCTCTACCCGTTCACGAGCCACTGGGCGCTGCGCTTCTCGCCCACCACCCGCCCGAGCCTGACGCTCGGCAGCCCGTGCCTGACCACGGGTGACGACGGCACGTACGGGGTGGGCACCGGCTTCATCACCCCGGACCTGGGCGAGTTCACCACGGCGCCCGAGGCCGCGGCCCTGGCCGTGCGCCGGCTGCCGGCCGGCTTCGGGCCGGTCACGCTCGGCCTGCCGTCGGCCTGAGGCGCCCGCGGGCCCGCCCGGTCCGAACGTGCGTGCTCCGGTGCCGTGTTCTAGCGTCGGAAGGGCGGGGGAAGGCCGATGCGTCGAGCCGCTCGCCCCCGGAGTGCCTGCTCCACGCCGCCGACCCCGCCCGCGGTCCGGCGCGCCGGCGGACCGCGTGACCGACCGAGAGAGCAGGTGCATCCGCATGCGTCCGTCGGCTCGAATCCCCAGCATCCTGGCAGGCCTGGCCCTCGCGGTCGGCGGCGTGGTCGTCGCCGCCCCGTCCGCCCAGGCGGACGTACAGGCCTGCGAGCAGTACGTCGCCAAGCACGCTGCGAAGGTCACCGGCGGCGTGGCCGAGGCGTGCTACCAGGGGGCGATCGGCAACCAGACCAGCTGCAGCGCCAGCCTCGCCGAAGCAGGCGCGAGCAAGGACGTAGCGGCCTCGGCATGCGAGGCGTCCCGCTAGCCCCGACGACGAAGGCCCCGACGCCGTCCGGCATCGGGGCCCTCGTTCTGGCTGCTAGACCCAGGTGTCCAGCCACATGCGGCCGCGCCAGGAGTCCATGGGGAGGGTCTGGCCCGTGTAGATCGGCCAGCAGTAGACGTCTCTGACGTTGCCAAGCGACACCTGAAACCCTTGCCGTGCGGGCTGATCAGTGGGTCTACGCTGCGGGCGGCCGGTGACACGGTAGGAGTGGGCGATGACCGCTTCTGGTTCTGCTCGTGGGGTGCCGGCGTCGAGTGGGTGGGAGGTCCGGCTGTACTGGCGGTGGATCGCGTACAACTCGATCGCGTTCGTCATCGTCCTGAGCGTGGGTGTCGCGCTGGCGCTGCTGGGCAGTGACGTGCTGCACCTGCGCCTTGCCAGTGGTCACGTGGTGGTGGCTCTGGTGATCGCGACACTGGGAGCCGTGCTGTTCGGGGGTGTCCTCGGCACGTTGCAGTGGCTGGTCGTGCGGGAGCGGGTGGACATTGCCCGCAAGGCGTGGGTGACGTCCAACATCGGCCCGGCGCTGCTCGCCTGGCTGCTGGTGATCATGCCTGCGGTGATCGGCGCCCAGAAATCCGACCAGGACGTGTCGATGGCCTATCTCCTGGCCGCCAGCCAGAGCCTGGCCCTGGGGCCCCTGCTCGGCCTGTCGCAGTCGTTCGTCCTGCGCAAGGTCACCACACGCTGGAAGTGGTGGATCGGCGCCAACCTGGCCTCATGGCTCATCGTCGACATCGCCCTGCTCCTGCTGTCGCGGCTGTCCGGCGACCTCGACGTGCTGCGGGGCGACGGATCGGTGGCCGAGGTCTACCTCTCCCTCATCGCCACCACGCCACTCACCGGCCGGGCCCTGCTGTGGGTGCTCGCCCCCTCCGCCCTGACCGTCACCGAGGACCCGTAGCCGGATCACGGCGGCGGCGCCCGAAGCAGGCGCCGCCGCCGGTGATCAGCTGGTCAGGTAGGTGTCGATGTCGCGGGCGGAGCGGTAGCCGCTCTCGATCGCCCCGTCGATGAAACCGCGCCACACGGTCGCCGAGTCGGCGCCCGCGAAGAACAGCCGGCCCTCGGTGGTGCGCAGGTCCGGCAGCACCTTCGCCAGTTGCCCCGGCCTGAAGATGCACCACGTGCCGAGCGCGAGCGGGTCGCCGGCCCAGTCCCAGCCGACGATGCTCTCCACCTCGACGCCCGGCAGGAGCGGCTGCAGCGCTGTCTGCATGCCCTGGACGTCGTCGAACTGGCTCATCTGCAGCTTGTCCGGGTTGGCGGAGAACACGATCAGCCACGAGCCTTCCGAGTCGTGGGTGTAGGTGACCACGAAGTTCACCGCATGGGCCTCGGGGGCCACGATGCTCACGTTGCCGATGTCGCCCTTGACGCGGACGAAGCACTTCCTGCCGGCACCCGCGTGCCGGTCGGCCGACGCGATCCTCTTGATCTCGGACAGCTCAGGTTCGAACTTCACACTGTTCAGCACGTTCATCGGCAGCGCGATCAGCGCGGTCGGCGCGCTGACGGCCTCGCCGTTCTCCAGCTCGACCCGCACCCCGTCACCGCTCTGGATGACACGCTGCACAGGCGAGTTGAGGCGGATGTCGGCCAGGGTGGCCTGCCCGGCAATGGAGTTGATCAGCTCGCGTGTCCCCTTGACCAGCTTCGTCTGCGACAGGGCGGCCATGGCCTGCGCCGCGCTGTACCCGGCCAGGGCGTGGCACCGGAAGATCTCGGAGGCGCCGGACTTCTCGAGGGGACCGAACGCGACCAGGCAGCACATCCCCTCCACCCAGTCATGCAGCACCGGCTCGGCCTTGAAGGAGTCGAGCAGGTCGCGCATCGACCGCCCGCCCAGGCCGTCCGGGTCCGAACTCACCGTTTCCAGGAAGGGCTCCGGGAAGAGGCTCATACCCGGGGCGCAGAACTCGTCGAACGCCTCCAGCGCCCGCTCGACGTCCTCGTCGGACAGGTCCACGACGCTGCCGTCGGAGACGACCGCCTGCCGCAGCCCCTCCAGCACCGGGAACGTCTCTGTCTCGACCGCGTACCGGTCGACCTCCGACCACACGTGCGGCTGCAGAGGGTGGACCCACGTGCCGCCGAACTCCATCGGATGCCCGTCGTGGTCCTTCGTGTAGGTCCGGCCGCCCAGACGGTCACGCGCCTCGACCAGCACCGCCCGACGCCCGCGCGCCGACAATTCACGCGCGGCCGTCACGCCGGCGAAACCGCCGCCTACGATCACGACATCCACTTCAGAATCTGACGTCCCCACGATCTGCTCCCTTACCTCGTCCGGCCTGACTCGCGAGCCACTATCCGGGAATGGGCGGCAGCCGATCGCGCGCCACGCTCTGCCTGAAACTCGTGTCTTCTCGGTTCATTTCCTGGGGGCACGCCGACGCAAGTATCGCGCTGCGTCCAGCACCTGTTCTCAGCCCACGACGAAGAACTTCATGAACGGCGACCGGGTTCTCCAGGTGCCCGTGAATCCGGCAGGGAAGGAATAGATGCCCCCGGCCGCGAGCTCGATCTTCTCGCCGTCCGGGGTCTCCAGCTCGGCCTCACCCTCGATCACGTGGAACGTGTCCGTGGCCGCCGGCTTGTAGGGGAACTCCGCACCCTCCGCGGGGCCGATCCTCCACAGCCCTGACATCTGGCCCTCTTCCGCCTTGACGAGCCAGTGAATCTCCCCCGTCTCGCGGCCGTCCTCGAAATAGGGTTCCCACGACTGGGCGGTTACCGATGAGCTTGAAAAACCCGCAGAGTTAGTCATATTTCCCTCCACAGGGAGTGAGACATTTGCCCGCTAGCAATAGCGGTGTCGAAGAGCAGATCGTTCGCTCCACGGCCGGCGGCGCCTCTACCCGTAGTGGATTAACCACTGATTCGCCGGATGGATCTTCTAGTGGGTTGCGCACGCCCCCACACCAACGTACCCACGGTCGGGGCTTTGAGCCTGACGGAGGTCTTGGGCCGTCTGTGGGCCGTCGGGGGGCAGCCCACGACGGCCGGCGACCACCACCGATAACCACGACGGGCCCGGCACCAAAAGGTGCCGGGCCCGCCGTTTTCGCTGCTAGACCCAGGTGTCCAGCCACATGCGGCCGCGCCAGGAGTCCATCGGGAGGGTCTGGCCCGTGTAGATGGGCCAGAAGTAGATGAAGTTCCAGGCGATCAGCAGGACCAGCACCCCCGCTCCGATCGCGCCCAGCGCCCGTCGGCGTTCGCTCGATCCGGCCGGGCCCAGCAGGGCGCCGATCATCATCGCCACCGCCAGGCACAGGTACGGGACGAAGACCACGGCGTAGAAGTAGAAGATCGTCCGCTCCTGGTAGTTGAACCAGGGCAGCAGACCCGCCGCCAGCCCGCACGCGATCGCGCCCGCCCGCCAGTCGCGGCGGAAGAACCACCGCCACAGCACGTACAGCAGCGCGAAGCAGCCCGCCCACCACAGCAGCGGGGTGCCGAGGGCCAGGACCTCTCGGGCGCACTTGCCGGCCTGCGTCGCCGGGCAGCCGTCCGTGCCCGGCTCGGGGGACTCGTAGAAGTAGGAGACGGGCCGGCCCAGGACCAGCCAGCTCCACGGGTTGGACTCGTAGGTGTGCCCCGAGGTCAGGCCGACGTGGAAGTTGTAGACCTCGGTCTCGTAGTGCCACAGGCTGCGCAGCCACTCCGGCAGGAACCCGAGCGAACTGCCCTGGTCGTGCTTGGCGGCCCAGTCGCGCAGGTAGCCGCCCTTGCCGTTGTCCGGGCTGAAGATCCAGCCCGACCACGAGGCCACGTACGTCACGATCGCGACCGGGACGGTGGACACGAAGGCGGGCAGCGCGTCGCGCCGCAGCATCGCGGCGTACGGGGCTCCCGCGCCCGCGGTGCGGCGCGCGGCGGCGTCCCACAGCACGGTCAGGATGCCGAAGAAGGCGAGGACGACGAAGCCGTTCCACTTCGTGCCCGCGGCCAGACCCAGACAGACGCCCGCCAGGATCCGGTACGGCCGCCACCCCAGCCGCAGGGTCTCGGCGATCCTCGCGTCGGGTCCGGTCCGGCCCTCCGGATCGACCGGCAGCGCGTCGGCGAGCCGGGCCCGGGCCCGGTCACGGTCGATCAGCAGGGCCCCGAAGGCGGCGAGCACGAAGAACATCAGCACCAGGTCGAGCAGCGCGGTGCGGCTCATCACCAGGTGCAGGCCGTCCACCGCGAGCAGCGCTCCCGCCAGGCAGCCCAGGAAGGTCGAGCGGAAGAGGCGGCGGCCGATCCGGCACAGCATCAGCACCGACAGGGTGCCGAGCACGGCGGTCATGAACCGCCAGCCGAAGGGCGTGAAGCCGAACATCCACTCGCCCAGCCCGATCACCCATTTGCCGACGGGCGGGTGCACGACGTAGCCCGGATCCGCCGGGAGGGCGACCCCGGCCGGGTTGGCGAGGATCGACTTGTCGATGTCCTTGGGCCAGCTGGCCTCGTAGCCCTGCTTGATCGTGGCCCAGGCGTCCTTGGCGTAGTACGTCTCGTCGAATATCACCGCCTTCGGGCTGCCCAGGTGCACGAACCGCAGCACCCCGGCGACCGCCGCCACCAGCAGCGGCCCCACCCACGAGACGATCCGCTGCCAGGTCCCCCACACCTCGGGCGGCAGCCCGAAGGTCATCCACAGCTGCTTGGACGGCCGGGTGTACGGGGGCACCAGGCGGGTGCGGACGTCCGCGCGCGCGGACGCGGCGGCGGGCGGCACGTAGCCGAAGCCGCGCAGCCGGCGCAGCCAGGTGGGCGGCTCATCTTCGCGTCCCGCCCAGGAGGCGGGCGGGGCCCCCGCGGGGCTGGGCGGCGGCGTCGCGGTACTGGTCACCGGCACATCGTAGGGAAGAGATCTGTGTGCGCCACCAGCGGCGGGGGGCGTCGGGGCACCGGGCTGAGAGGATGGGCGGGTGACAACTGACCAGCCCCGCGGTACGGAGCCCACCACAACTGCAGCCACGGCCGGAGGCCTGATGGGCACGCTCGTGCTCGCCGGCACCCCCATCGGCGATCTCACGGACGCGCCGCCGCGCCTCGCGGCCGAGCTGGAGCGGGCCGATGTGATCGCCGCCGAGGACACCCGGCGGCTGCGCCGGCTCACCCAGGGGCTCGGCGTGCATACCACCGGGCGCGTCCTCTCGTACTTCGAGGGAAACGAGTCGGCGCGCACCCCGGAGCTGGTGGAGGCCCTGGCCGGCGGGGCGCGCGTGCTGCTGGTGACGGACGCGGGCATGCCCTCGGTCTCCGACCCCGGCTACCGGCTCGTCGCCGCCGCCGTGGAGAAGGACATCAAGGTCACGGCCGTCCCCGGGCCGTCCGCGGTGCTCACCGCGCTCGCCATGTCCGGGCTGCCGGTGGACCGGTTCTGCTTCGAGGGGTTCCTGCCGCGCAAGGCGGGGGAGCGCCTGGGCCGGCTGCGCGAGGTCGAGGGCGAGCGGCGCACGCTCGTCTACTTCGAGGCCCCGCACCGGCTCGACGACACCCTGGCCGCGATGGCCGAGGTCTTCGGGGCCGACCGGCGGGCCGCCGTCTGCCGCGAGCTGACCAAGACCTATGAGGAGGTCAAGCGCGGCGGGCTCGGCGAGCTCGCGGCCTGGGCCGCCGAAGGGGTGCGCGGGGAGATCACCGTCGTGGTCGAGGGCGCCCCGGCGGCCGTGCCCGGCGATGTGGACGACGAGGAGCTCGTGCGCAGGGTGCGGGTGCGCGAGGAGGCCGGTGAGCGGCGCAAGGAAGCCATCGCGGCGGTCGCGGCCGAGGCGGGCGTACCCAAGCGCGCGGTGTTCGACGCGGTGGTCGCGGCAAAGAACGCGGCACAAAAGGTGCCGTAGACAGGTAAAGAGCTAACCTGAAAGGCAAAGCTCAGACCGCGCACCGGGCACTTTCGGAATGACTCGCCCAAGGACCGTCCAACAGTAGACAGGGCCTGATGCGCTCCCGCCCGTTGAGGCGTCCACTGGCAATGGCACCAGTGGAACAAGAGGAGCTGGCATGAGTGAGATCGCAGACACCCCGGTACCCGTCCCCGCCGCCGCAGTCCCTGTCGCTGTGACCGCCTCCGACGTGCACACCGTGCACGAGGCCTACTCCTTCGCGTGCATGAAGTGCGGGTACGGCTGGGAGCAGGCGTACGCGATCGAGCACCATGTCGACGGCAGGGGCGAGCCGTTCATCATGTACAAGGTCGACGGCGAGCGGGTGCCCTCCCCGCTGTCCAACCCGACCTGCCTGAACTGCGGCGGACACGTCGTACGGATCATGCGGGCAGGGCAGGTCTCCTCGGTGATGGGCATGATCGACCACCTCTACCACCACCAGATCGCCCCCGGGATCGCCGGACCGGTGCCGGCCGGCGTGAACGTCCCCCGGGCGCCCAAGCCCCGCCGGCCGGCCAGGACGCACGATGCCCCGGGGCCGGTGGCCGTCGACCCGGCCGCCGAACGCCGGGGCCTGCTCTCCCGTCTGAAGGGGCTCTTCCGCCGGTCATAAGATCGGCCGTATGAGCACACGCGTGGAGAAGACGCAGCCCAAGGACGCACCGCCGCCGCTGCCCGAACCCCTCCGGGTGGCGGTCGCGGACTCCCACACCCACCTGGACATGCAGTCGGGCACCGTCGAGGAGGGCCTCGCCAAGGCCGCCTCGGTGGGCGTGACCACCGTCGTCCAGGTGGGCTGCGACGTGAAGGGCTCCCGGTGGGCCGCCGAGACCGCGGCGCAGTACGAGAACGTCCACGCGGCCGTCGCCCTCCACCCGAACGAAGCCCCGCGGATCGTGCTCGGGGATCCCGACGGATGGTCGCGGCAGGGCGCCCGGCCGGGCGGCGGCGAGGCCGCGCTGGACGAGGCGCTCGCCGAGATCGAGGCGCTGGCCGCGCTCGACCACGTCAAGGCGGTCGGCGAGACCGGACTGGACTATTTCCGCACCGGGCCGGAGGGCATGGCCGCCCAGGAGCGTTCCTTCCGCGCGCACATCGAGATCGCCAAGCGGCAGGGCAAGGCACTGGTCATCCACGACCGGGACGCCCACGCGGACGTGCTGCGCGTCCTGCGCGAGGAGGGCGCCCCGGAGCGGACCGTCTTCCACTGCTACTCCGGGGACGCCGACATGGCCCGCGAGTGCGCCGCCGCCGGGTACTACATGTCCTTCGCAGGGACCGTCACCTTCAAGAACGCCCAGCCGCTGCGCGAGGCCCTCGCCGTGGCCCCGCTGGAACTCGTGCTCGTCGAGACGGACGCGCCCTACCTCACCCCGGCGCCGTACCGCGGACGGCCCAACGCCCCGTACCTCATTCCGCTGACCGTCCGCGCGATGGCCGCCGTCCGCGGCATCGACGAGGACGCGATGGCCACCGCGCTGGCGGCCAACACGGCCCGCGCCTTCGGCTACTGACCCCGCGCCCACTCCGACACGCTGTGTAGCTGCGCGACTTTGGAGCGTGACGACTCCTCCGCTAGGGTGCCGTGCCCGCACCAGAGGGTGCCGGATCACCAGTGGAGCGAGCGTCGTGAGCGATACGCAGGGCAGTCACCGCCGTGGCGGTCCCGTCCCCGAGGCGTACGAGGCCCAGGCGTACGAGGCGTACGAGGCCGGGCCTCCGGCCCGGCCGTCCGGTCCGGGCGATCCCGGTCCCGCCGCGTGGGACCCGGAGCCCGCGGTCCCGGCCCCGCGCGGCGGGCGCCGCCGCCGGACCGGCATGTCGCCGCTCGAGCTGTCCGAGGCCGACACCCTGGCCGGGGCGCCCGCCGCGCCCGGCCCGGGCCGCCGCCGGGCCGCGAGCCCCGCGGCCCCGCCCGCGCCCGTCGCCCCGCCGGTACCGGTCGCCCCCGCGGTACCGGGCTCCGGGTCCGGCCGCCGGCGCGCCCGCGGCGCCCCCGCCCAGGCCCCCGGCACGAACTGGCGGCGGATCGTCCCGCAGGCCCTCGTCGTCGCCTTCCTCGCGGGCGGCACCACGGCCTTCGTGGCCGCGGACAAGTCCGTACGGCTCACCGTGGACGGCGTCCCGCGCAACCTCCACACCTTCGCCGACGACATCGGCGAACTGCTGGCCTCCGAAGGCCTCGGCGTCGGCCCCCACGACCTCGTCGCACCCGCCCCCGGCGAACCCCTCGACGACGGCGAGGAGGTCGTCGTCCGCTACGGCCGCCCCCTGCGCCTGACCCTCGACGGGCAGCAGCGCCAGGTGTGGACCACGGCCCGCACCGTCGAGGGCGCCCTGCGGCAGTTCGGCATCCGCGCCGAGGGCGCCTACCTCTCCACCCCCCGCACGGCCCCCGTCCCGCGAGCCGGTCTGGCCCTCAGCGTCCGCACCGAACGCAGCGTCACCTTCATGGCCGACGGCCGCGAACGCACCATCCGCACCAACGCCGCCACCGTCCAGGAGGCCCTGGACCAGGCGGGCATCACCCTCCAGGGCCAGGACACCACCTCCGTACCCCCCACCGCCTTCCCGCGCGACGGCCAGACCGTCACCGTGCTGCGGATCACCGGCACCCGCGAGGTCCGCGAGGAGCGCATCCCGTACGGGACCGAGAAGGTCAAGGACCCCGGGCTGTTCGCCGGGACCGAGGTCGTCGAGCGCGCCGGCCGCCCCGGCGCGCGCAGGGTCACGTACAGCCTGCGCACCGTCAACGGAGTCCGGCAGAAGCCCCGGCCCATCGCCGACGAGGTCGTCCGCGAGCCCGTCACCCAGCTCGTCAAGGTCGGCACCAGAGCGCTGCCGAGCTCCGTCGCCGGCGCCGACGGCCTCGACTGGGGGGCCCTCGCCCAGTGCGAGTCCGGCGGACGCGCCTCCGCCACCGACCCCTCGGGCACCTACGGCGGGCTGTACCAGTTCGACGTCCGTACCTGGCAGGGCCTCGGCGGCAGCGGCCGCCCGCAGGACGCCTCGGGCACGGAACAGACGTACCGGGCGAAGAAGCTCTACGTGCAACGGGGGGCGAGCCCGTGGCCGCACTGCGGCCGTAGGCTTTACCGGTGAGCACCGCAGAGCAGCAGCCCGAGAACACCGAGAACACCTCCCCCGCCGCGCCCGACGCCCTCCTCGGGCCGGCCGACATCAGGGAGCTGGCCGCCGCCCTCGGCGTACGCCCGACGAAGCAGAAGGGGCAGAACTTCGTCATCGACGCCAACACGGTGCGCCGGATCGTGCGCACCGCCGAGGTGCGCCCGGACGACGTGGTCGTCGAGGTCGGCCCGGGACTGGGCTCGCTGACGCTCGCGCTGCTGGAGGCCGCCGACCGGGTCGTCGCCGTCGAGATCGACGACATCCTGGCCGCCGCGCTGCCCGCCACCATCGAGGCCCGGATGCCCGCGAAGAAGGACCGCTTCGCGCTGGTCCACTCCGACGCGATGCTGGTGACCGAGCTGCCCGGCCCCCCGCCGACCGCACTCGTCGCGAACCTGCCGTACAACGTGGCCGTGCCCGTCCTGCTGACCATGCTCGACCGCTTCCCGACCATCGAGCGGACGCTCGTGATGGTGCAGGCGGAGGTCGCCGACCGGCTGGCCGCCGAGCCGGGCAACAAGGTCTACGGGGTGCCCTCCGTCAAGGCCAACTGGTACGCACACGTCAAGCGCGCCGGCGCCATCGGCCGCAAGGTCTTCTGGCCCGCCCCGAACGTCGACTCCGGTCTGGTCTCGCTGGTGCGCCGCACCGAGCCGATCAAGACCACCGCCACCAAGGCCGAGGTCTTCGCGGTCGTGGACGCCGCCTTCGCCCAGCGCCGCAAGACGCTGCGCGCCGCGCTGGCCGGCTGGGCCGGATCGGCGGCGGGCGCGGAGGCCGCGCTGGTCGCCGCCGGTGTCTCGCCGCAGGCCCGCGGGGAGTCCCTGACGGTCGAGGAGTTCGCGGCGATCGCCGAGCACAAGCCCGCGGCGGAGAGGCCCGCACTGTGAGCGCGCGCCGGGCGGCCGTGACCGTACGGGTCCCCGCGAAGGTCAACGTACAGCTGGCGGTGGGCGCCGCCCGCCCCGACGGCTTCCACGACCTGGCCAACGTCTTCCTCGCCGTCTCCCTCTTCGACGAGGTCACGGCCACCCCGGCCGATGCCCTGACCATCACCTGTGAGGGTCCCGACGCCGGCCAGGTCCCGCTGGACCGCACCAATCTCGCGGCGCGCGCCGCCGAGATCCTCGCGGCCCGGGCCGGGATCGAACCCGCCGTCCACCTCCACATCGCGAAGAACATCCCGGTCGCGGGCGGCATGGCGGGCGGCAGCGCGGACGGCGCCGCGGCCCTGCTGGCCTGCGACACCCTGTGGGGCCTCGGCACCCCGCTCGCCGAACTCCTCGACATGTGCGCGGAGCTCGGCAGCGACGTCCCCTTCAGCCTGGTCGGCGGGGCCGCGCTCGGCACGGGCCGCGGTGAGCTGCTGACGCCGGTGGAGGCCGGGGCGTTCCACTGGGTCTTCGCGGTGGCCGACGGCGGGCTGTCCACGCCGGCGGTGTTCCGCGAGTTCGACCGGCTGGCCGAGGCGGCGGGGAAGCGGATCCCCGAGCCGCAGGCCTCGCCGGCGCTGCTGGCGGCCCTGGCCTCGGGCGACGCGGACGCGCTGGCGGCCGTACTGGCCAATGACCTCCAGGCGGCGGCCCTTTCGCTGCGGCCGTCGCTGTCGGACACCTTGGCCGCGGGTGTCGACGGCGGTGCGCTCGCCGCGCTGGTCTCGGGCTCGGGGCCGACCACGGCGTTCCTCGTTGCGGACGAGGAAACCGCCGCCAAGGTTGCGGCCGCGCTCGAGGCCTCCGGCACCTGCCGGGCCACTCGCGTGGCGTCCAGCCCGGCCCCCGGGGCCACGGTCCTGCCGTCCTGACCCTGCGGGTCCGCTGCCGGGGGCGCTGCCCCCGGACCCCCGCGCCTCAAACGCCGGCGGGGCTGAAATCCCAGCCGCGCCGGCGATTGAGGCGCGGGGCACGGGGGCGGAGCCCCGGTAGTGGCAATACCTAGGCCGGAGTTGAGTATCCGCCCCCTGTCGGGAGACACCCC
Source organism: Streptomyces sp. NBC_01232 (assembly GCF_035989885.1). Classification (GTDB taxonomy): domain Bacteria; phylum Actinomycetota; class Actinomycetes; order Streptomycetales; family Streptomycetaceae; genus Streptomyces. The sequence continues at coordinate 3,533,841 of NZ_CP108518.1, read as the reverse complement.
GCGGGAGCGACCGTAGTCGCATGACAGCCACCGCACGGGCCCTGGCCGACGCCACCCCCGCCGACCGCGACCGGTACGTCGACCTGCTGCGCGTCGCCTCGCTCGGCACCGTCATCGCCGGACACTGGCTGATGGCCGCCGTCAGCGCCGACGGGATAGGGAACCTGCTCGCCCTCGTTCCCGCGCTCCAGGTGCTCACCTGGGGGCTGCAGATCATGCCCGTCTTCTTCTTCGTCGGCGGCTTCTCGCACGCCCTGTCCTACCGCTCCCTGGCCCGCCGCACCGACGGCCCCGTCTACGCCGTCTTCCTGCGGGCCCGGCTCCAGCGGCTGCTGCGCCCCACCCTCGTCTTCGTCCTGGTGTGGGCCGTGCTCGCGCTCGCCGTGCAGCTCGCCGGCCGGGGCGGCGGTGCGCTGACCGGGGCCGCGCTGCGGCTGGTCACCCAGCCGCTGTGGTTCATCGGGATCTACCTGGCCATGGTCGCCTTCACCCCGCCGCTGCTGAAGCTGCACGAGCGCCACGGCTGGGCCGCCTTCGCCGCCCTGGCCGGGGCCGCCGCGCTGGTCGACGTACTGCGCTTCGCGCTCGGCGTCCCGTACGTGGAGTTCCTGAACTTCGCCTTCGTCTGGCTCGCCGTCCACCAGCTCGGCTTCCTGCGCGCCGACGGCCGCATCCGCCGGCCGGCCGTGCTCGCCGCCGCCGGACTCGCCTCGGCCGCCCTGCTGGTGGCGTACGGCCCGTACCCGCTGTCCATGGTCGGGATGCCCGGCGAGAAGGTCTCCAACATGGCCCCGCCCACCCTGGCCCTGCTCTGCCACGGCCTGTGGCTCGTCGGCGCCGTCCAGCTGGCGGCCGGGCCCGCCTCCGCCTGGCTGCGCCGTCCGCGCGTCTGGCGCGGGGTCGTCGCGGCCAACGGCCTCGCCATGACCGCCTTCCTGTGGCACCTCACCGCCATGCTCGGCGTGTACGGGGCCCAGCTCGCGCTCGGCCTCGGCCTGCCGGAGCCCGCGACGGCCGCCTGGTGGGCGCAGGTCCCGGTACGGATCCTCGCCGCGGCCGGGCTGACGGGCGTGCTCGTCGCGCTGTTCCGCCGCTTCGAGGCGCCCCGGCCGAGCGCCCCCGCCCCCGCACGGCGCACCGGCGGCCCGCTCGCCGCCCTCGGGATCACCCTGTGCCTGCTCGGGATCCTGGGTCTGTCCATGACCGGCCTCGGCGGCCTGCTCGACGGGCACAGCGCCACGCTGATCGCCCTTCCCGTCACCGCTCCGGCCGCGATCGCGATGGCACTGGGCGGCTGGTATCTCGTAGAACGGTCTGCCCCTGCCCGGAGGGTTAGGCTGAGGGGCTGATCCACACCCTTTCCCTGGAGCGCGTCTGATGGCCGTCAATCTGGTCAATGTCGAGGCAGTCAGCAAGGTGTACGGCACACGTACCCTGCTGGACGGCATCTCCCTCGGCGTGTCCGAGGGGGACCGGATCGGCGTGGTCGGCCGCAACGGCGACGGCAAGACCACCCTCATCCGGATGCTCGCCAAGCTGGAGGAACCCGACACCGGCCGGGTCACCCAGTCCGGCGGCCTGCAGATGGGCGTCCTCACCCAGCACGACTCCCTCGACCCCCGGGCGACCGTCCGCCACGAGATCATCGGGGACATGGCCGACCACGAGTGGGCCGGCAACGCCAAGATCCGTGACGTCCTGACCGGACTCTTCGGCGGCCTCGACCTGCCCGGCTTCGGCCAGGGCCTCGACACCGTCATCGGCCCGCTCTCCGGCGGCGAGCGCCGCCGGATCGCCCTCGCCAAGCTCCTCATCGCCGACCAGGACCTCCTGATCCTCGACGAGCCCACCAACCACCTCGACGTCGAGGGCATTTCCTGGCTGGCCAAGCACCTCCAGGAGCGCCGCTCCGCGCTCGTCTGCGTCACCCACGACCGGTGGTTCCTCGACCAGGTCTGCACCCGCATGTGGGACGTGCAGCGCGGTGACGTGCACGAGTACGAGGGCGGCTACAGCGACTACGTCTTCGCCCGCGCCGAGCGCGACCGCATCGCAGCCACCGAGGAGTCCAAGCGGCAGAACCTGATGCGCAAGGAGCTGGCCTGGCTGCGCCGCGGCGCCCCCGCCCGGACCTCCAAGCCGCGCTACCGCATCGAGGCGGCCAATGAGCTGATCGCCGACGTGCCGCCGCCGCGCGACACCTCCGAGCTGATGAAGTTCGCCAACGCCCGCCTCGGCAAGACGGTCTTCGACCTGGAGGACGTCAGCGTCCACGCCGGGCCGAAGGAACTGCTCAAGCACCTCACCTGGCACCTGGGTCCCGGCGACCGCGTCGGCCTCGTCGGCGTCAACGGCGCAGGCAAGACCTCCCTGCTGCGCGCCCTCGCCGAGGCCGCCCGTACCCAGGGCGAGGTCCAGCCCGCGGCCGGCCGGGTCATCGTCGGAAAGACCGTCAAGCTGGCCTACCTCTCCCAGGAGGTCGGTGAACTCGACCCGTCCCTGCGGGTCCTGGAGGCCGTCCAGCGCGTCCGCGACCGCGTCGACCTCGGCAAGGGCCGCGAGATGACGGCGGGCCAGCTCTGCGAGCAGTTCGGCTTCACCAAGGAGAAGCAGTGGACGCCCGTCGGCGACCTCTCCGGTGGTGAGCGGCGCCGCCTGCAGATCCTGCGCCTGCTGATGGACGAGCCCAACGTCCTCTTCCTCGACGAGCCCACCAACGACCTCGACATCGAGACCCTGACCCAGCTGGAGGACCTCCTCGACGGCTGGCCCGGCTCGATGATCGTGATCTCCCACGACCGGTTCTTCATCGAGCGCACCACCGACACGGTGATGGCGCTGCTCGGCGACGCGAGCCTGCGGATGCTGCCGCGCGGTCTGGACGAGTACCTGGAGCGCCGGCAGCGGATGATCGAGGCGGCCGCCCCGGCGCCCGCTCAGGCCTCCGCCGCCGCGAAGTCCACCGCCTCGGGGGACTCGCGCGCCGCGAAGAAGGAGCTCCAGAAGATCGAGCGGCAGCTGAACAAGCTGTCCGACCGCGAGGGCAACCTGCACGCCCAGATCGCCGAGAACTCCACCGATTACGACAAGGTGGCCAAGCTCGACGCGGAGCTCCGCGAACTCCTCGCGGACCGCGACGATTTGGAGATGCGCTGGCTGGAGTTGGCCGAAGACGCGTGAGTCCGGACAGATTTGAGCACCGCCCGGTCGGATAACGACCACGTCACGGGCCGGTCCGCCCTTGGGAACAGGGGTCGGACCGGCCCGTCGCATGTCGGCCACGAGTGGTAGAAAGGGTCGTTCCACACCCGACTTGCCGCCTGACGCCGAAGGTATGCGCTGATGACCGAGCCGCCCCAGCCGCCGACGCCCTCCGGCTACGGCCACTTGCCCGGTCCTCCGCAACCGGGATACGGGTTGCCCCCGCAGGGCCCCAACCCGTACGCCCAGCAGCCCCCGACCGTCACCCAGCCGCCCGTGTCCGGCGGCGTGCACGGGTTCCCGACGTCGCCCGGCACGCCCCCCGTCGGGCCGCGGCCCGGCCGGCGCAAGGCAGTGGTCCTGATCGCGGCCGCGGTCGCGGGGGTCCTCGTACTCGGTGCCGGCGGCTACTTCCTGCTCGGTGACGACGGGAAGCCCGCCGCGAAGGGGCCCGTCGCGCAGAGCCCGGCGCCCGCCGACGGCAAGCCCGCACCCTCGGCCTCGACGGAAAGGGACGACCCCATCGGCCACGGGAGCAACATCCCGACCGACCTCAACGCGGGCCGCAAGCCGGGTGAGGACAAGGCCCTCTGGCTGAAGACCGTCAAGATGGAGGGCCCGGGTGCCGGTATCCCGGCCAAGGGCCTGTGGGTCGTCGGCGACACCGTCGTCAAGACCGTCGACAAGTCCGTCATCGGCTACGGGACGACCGACGGCAAGGAGAAGTGGAAGATCGATCTCCGCACGGAGATCTGCGGAATCACCGGTCAGACCACCCCAGACGGCAAGACCGTCATGGTCGTCAAGAACGCCGACGGCAACTGCAACCAGATCAAGCTCATCGACCTCAAGGCCGGCAAGGAGGGCTGGACGAAGGAGCTCGTCATGGAGGGGCCGTTCAAGACCGCCTCCGACACCACGGTCAGCCTCAGCGGCGACACCTTCGCCCTCGGCTGGATGGGGGGCCAGAGCGCCCACCGACTGAGCACCGGCGACAAGCTCTTCTCCGACGCGGGCCCCGATGGCTGCAAGCCCATGACGTACGCCGCGGACAACAACAAGATGATCGCCACGGCCCTCTGCATGGACGACGACCGGACCATCGAGATCCAGGACGCCGACCCGAACACCGGCAAGAAGACCTGGAGCTACCGCCTGCCCAAGGGCTACCAGGTCAACGCCGTCTACTCGGTCAGCCCCACCGTGATCGACACCGGCAACCGCGACACCAAGCAGCGCGCGATCCTCGTCCTCGACGACAAGGGACAGAAGCGCAGCACGCTCTCCGGTGAAGGCAGCTTCCTGGTCAACTGCGGCGGCAGCAGCACGACCGAGGGCCTGCAGCACTGCGGGGACTCCAACGTCGACGCGGACACCCTCTACCTCCAGTCCGCGGACAAGTCCACCGGCAGCGAGATCGTCGCCTTCGACCTCGGCACGGGCAAGGTCAAGTGGCGCACCAAGGCCGGCGACAAGAAGGTCCTCATCCCGCTCAGGGCCGCGGACGGCCGGCTGACCGCCTACCGCGCCTCCGTGGCCGACCAGCCCGGCGAGGTCGTCTCGTTCCCGGGCGGCGGAGGCGAGCCCCAGACGCTGCTGAAGCTTCCCTCGGGCACCTCCGCACGGCTCGAGGCTTCCTTCCTGACCTCCGAGAGCGTCGCCTACGGGGACGGGCGGCTCTTCCTCTCCGTCCCCCGGCTGATCGGCGAGAACAAGGAGGAGAAGCTCCTGATGGCCTTCGGCAAGTGAACGAGTCCACCGAGCCGCCCACCGAGAGGCAGTAGAACCCCGCATGAGTACGCCGAGTACCCCGCCGCCCCCGCAGCAGCCCCCGTCGGGAGGCTTCGGCGCGCCCCCGCCGGTCCCGCCCGCGCCGGAGGGCGCTCCGCAGCCGCCGGCCCCGTCGGCCCAGCAGCCCGGTTACGGCTACCCGCCCGTCCAGCAGCCCGGCTACGGATACCCGCAGTCCGGTCCCGGTTACGGCTACCCGCAGCAGCCCGGCACCCCGCCGCCGTTCGGCCCGCCCGGTGTGCCCGGCCCGCCCGGCGCGCCCGAACCCGCGGCCCGGCCCGCGGCCGGCGGCGGCAACGACAAGCGCACCCAGCTGATGATCGTCGGCGCGGCCCTGCTGGCCATCGTCCTCATCGTCGGCGGCGGCCTCTGGTACACCTCCGGCGACGGCGGCGGGACCACCGCGAAGAGCGACCCCAGCGCCTCCCCGGGCGGCGACAAGAACCAGGTCTCCACGCCCGGCACCGAGAAGGTCCCCGGCAATCCCAAGTCGAAGACCCTCTACAACCACCCGGCCCCCACGGTCGCCGACCTGGTCTCCGTCAACGGCTCCTGGCTGACCGACAACACCTACGTCAAGTCCGACGTGTCGAAGGTCGTCGGCTACAACCTCGTCGACGGCTCCAAGAAGTGGGAGATCCCCCTCACGGGCGAGGTCTGCGGCGCCACCCACCACGTCAGCGAGAACAAGAGCGCGATCCTCTTCCGGCCCGCCCAGCCCACGGCCGAGAACAAGTACCCGCCGTGCACCGAGGTCGGCGTCATCGACCTGGAGGCCGGCAAGCTCGCATGGTCCGGCAACGTCAAGAGCGCCACCGGCGGCGACAAGCCCGTCCAGTTCTCCGAGATCACCATCAGCGGCAAGACCGTCGCTGCGGGTGGCGTCTCCAGCGGCGGCGCCGCCTGGAACCTCGCCGACGGCAAGAACCTGTGGCAGCCCAAGGTCGACGGTGAGAGCTGCCGCGACACCGGCTACGCGGGCGGCGAGGCCCTCGGTGTCATCCGCAAGTGCGGCCAGCACCCCAACTACACGCTGCACGCGCAGATCCTCGACCCGGTCACCGGCGCGCCCACCGCCTCGTACAAGCTCTCCCAGGGCATCGAGTACGCACACATCGTCTCCACCAAGCCGTTCGTCGTCGGGGCCGACGTCGGGGACAACGCCAAGGGCGGCAAGGGCGTCAGCGACCTGTTCGTCATCGACCCCAAGGGCGAGCTGAAGGCCCGCATCCCCCTCGTCGCCGGCTCCTTCGCCGCCAAGTGCGCCTCCACCGACGTCGAGAAGTGCTCGAACATGGTCGTCGGCAACGGCAAGGTCTACGTGCCCTCCGCCGAGCACCAGGGCCAGTCCCCCAGCGGCCGCACCAACGAGCTGGTCTCCTTCGACCTGGAGACCGGCAAGCAGACCACCGACCGCGCCGACGCGGGCGAGCGGTACACCATGTACCCGCTGCGCATGGACGGGGCGAACATCATCGCCTACAAGACCCCCCCGTACGACAAGGGCGGCCAGATCGTCAGCATCGACGGCAAGACGATGAAGGAAACCCTCCTCATGGAGAACCCGGCCGACAAGGCCATCAGGAGCGGCGAGACGTCCTTCTCGCCCGAGTTCTCCTCCGAGTTCCGTTACCACAACGGAAAGCTCTTCATGTCCAAGCAGAACGTCAGCAAGCCGTTCTCGGAGACCGAGAAGGACTTCCTGTTCGTCTCCTTCACCGCGAGCTGACTCGCACAGCACCGCCAGAAGCCCCCGAACGGTCCGCACCGATCGGGGGCTTCTGCGCGGTATCCCCCTCGCACCGTCGAACAAGCGTGTAGCTTGCCGGGTCAGAAGGGTGGGGGGTGGTTCCTCAATGGGCGTACGGGTCGTGGTGGTCGACGAGCACCGGCTGCTGGCCGAGGCACTCGCCTCTGCCCTGAAGCTGCGCGGCCACCGGGTACTGGCCGCCGCGGCCCCGGCGGCGGGCGCCGCCGAGCTGGTCATCGGCCGCGCTCCGGAGGTCTGCCTGTTCGGCACGGCCACCCCGGCCGAGCCCGGGGTCTTCGAGCCCGTCGTCCGCATCAAGCGGGAGCGCCCGCAGACCGCCGTGGTCGTCCTCGGCCCGGTGCCCAGCCCGCGCGGGATCGCGGCCGCCTTCGCCGCCGGCGCCTGCGGGTACGTACGCCAGGACGAGCGCATCGAGGGCGTGGAACGGGCGTTGGCCAAGGCCAGGGCGGGGGAGGTGGCGATCGCCCCGCAGCTGCTGCAGGGGGCCTTCGCGGAGCTGCTGAACCCCGCTGCCCAGCCCGACGACGAGGGCAGCAGGCTGCTGCGGCTGCTCACCCCGCGCGAGGTGGAGGTGCTCGTCCGGGTCGCCGAGGGCGAGGACACCCGGCTGATCGCCGCGGGCATGGAGATCGCCCCGAGCACCGCCCGTACGCACGTGCAGCGGGTCCTGATGAAGCTGGGCGTGGGGTCGAGGCTGGAGGCGGCCGCGCTGGCCGCCCGTACCGGCCTGCTGGACCGGGCGCTGCCCACGGCCCCGTCCGCCGCCGCGCGCGGCTGACGCACCGGCGGGGTCCGGCCGCCGATTTCCCCATGGGCGCGGAATCGGGTAAGCCAGTCTCCAAGCACGCGCACGAACCCGCGCGTGCTCCCCCGCGAGAGGCAGTAGGCGAGTGAGCAAGTACCTGGTAACCGGTGGCGCAGGATACGTCGGCAGCGTGGTCGCGGCCCACCTTCTGGAGGCCGGCCACGAGGTCACCGTCCTCGACGACCTGAGCACGGGCTTCCGCGTCGGGGTCCCGGCGGGCGCCACCTTCGTCGAGGGCCGGATCCAGGACGCCGCCCGCCACCTGGACGCCTCCTACGACGCGGTGCTGCACTTCGCGGCGTCCTCGCAGGTCGGCGAGTCCGTGGTGAACCCGGGCAAGTACTGGGAGAACAACGTCGGCGGGACGCTGGCCCTGCTGGCCGCGATGCGCGAGGCCGGCGTGCGCAAGCTGGTGTTCTCCTCCACCGCCGCCACCTACGGGGAGCCGACGGAAGGCCTGCTGACCGAGACCTCGGTCACCGCGCCGACCAACCCGTACGGCGCCACGAAGCTGGCCGTCGACCACATGATCGCGGGGGAGTGCGTGGCGCACGGCCTGGCCGCGGTGTCCCTGCGCTACTTCAACGTGGCCGGTGCCTACGGCGAGTTCGGCGAGCGGCACACCCCCGAGACGCACCTGATCCCGCTGGTCCTCCAGGTCGCGCTGGGCGAGCGGGAGTCGATCTCGGTGTTCGGCGAGGACTACCCGACCCCGGACGGCACCTGCGTCCGCGACTACATCCACGTCGCCGACCTGGCGGAGGCCCACCTGGCCGCCCTGCGGGTCGCCGCCGACGGGGAGCACCTGATCTGCAACCTGGGCAACGGCAGCGGGTTCTCCGTCCGCGAGGTCGTCGAGACCGTCCGCAAGGTCACCGGGCGGGAGATCCCCGAGGTCGTCGCCCCGCGCCGGGCCGGCGACCCGGCGATGCTCGTCGCCTCCGCGCGCAGGGCCCACGAGCGCCTCGGCTGGACCCCGAGCCGCTCGGACCTCACCGGGATCATCGCGGACGCGTGGAACTTCGCGCGCACGCACGCCTCCTGAGCCTTCCGGAACCCCCGGCCGTCCGGACCTCCGCCGTCCTGCACGCCCCCCGCACCCCGACCGGTGCGGGGGGCGTGTGCGTGTGGGCCGTGCGCTGCGGACGGGCGCTGTGCGCGGGCGCCCGGCGTGCACACGCCGGGTGAAATGCCCCCCGTGCAACTGCCCGCGGCACACGCCGGTACCGAAGCCGCCATCAGGACCTTCGGGGCAGGCGATTTCAAGCCACCACAAAGCCGGTTCGCAGCGCCCGCGCCGGAAAATCCGAGGGAAAACTTCTGCTATTCGGCCAACCGCCCGGCGCCCCCGGCCCTACGCTGATGCGTAACACCGGTGGGGGCCGGTGTTGATTCAGGGGTCGAGACAAGTCGGGTACGTCGTCCGGTCCGGGGTAGTGCAGAGATGTCACGGCGGCGGCCGGGGCAGCTGCGGATCACCCGGTCCGGGCGCCGTACCCGCCGTCGTCCGTTCCCCTACCCTTGGGGGTTTTGTGGTTCGTATCCGGGTTCTCGTCGTCGACGATCACCGCATCTTCGCCGAATCGCTCGCAGCCGCGCTCGCGGCCGAGCCGGACGTGGACGTGTCCGCGGCCGGCAGCGGTCCCGCCGCGCTGCGCTGCCTCGAACGCGCGGCGGCCGAGGGCCGTCGCTTCGACGTCCTGCTGGTCGACGCCGATCTCGGCGCGGTCCCGGGGGCCGTGCCCGCCCAGCGGGAGCCGGGCTCCGGGGCGCCGCCGCCGGCCTCGGACGGGATCGCGCTGGTCGCAGGGGTGCGGGTGACCCATGCCGGGGTCCGCACCGTCGTGCTCGCCGAGCGCGACGATCCCCGTCGGGCCGCCCTCGCGCTCCAGGCGGGAGCCTCGGGCTGGGTCGCGAAGGACTGTTCGCTCTCACGGCTGCTGGCCGTGATCCGCGGGGTCCTGCGCGAGGAGACCCACCTGCCGCCCGCCCTGCTCACCGGGGTGCTCCGGGAACTGACCGCGGCGCGCAAGCACCGTACGGACAGCGAGCGTCTGGTGGAGTCGCTGACCCCGCGCGAGCGCGAGGTGCTGCGCTGCATGGTGGCGGGGCTGGGCCGCAAGGACGTGGCGGCGCGGCTGTTCCTGTCTCCGCACACGGTCCGCACCCACATGCAGAACGTGCTGGGCAAGCTCGGGGTGCACTCCACGCTGGCGGCGGTGGCACTGGCCCGGCGGGCCGGCGTACGACCGGCGGACCTAGCCGGGGATGTTGTCGAACGGAGCGGTCAACTGGCGTAGCAGCCCGGCGAGATCGCCGCGCTGGTTCTGCGAGAGCTGGGCCAGGATCGCCCGCTCCTGGGCCAGCAGCCCGGCGAGGGCCTGGTCGGCACGGTCCCGTCCTTCGGGGGTGAGCCGCACCAGGACCCCCCGGCGGTCGCTGGGGTCCGGGAGCCGTTCGACGAGGCCCTTCTTGGCCAGCCGGTCGATGCGGTTGGTCATGGTGCCGGAGGTGACCAGGGTCTGGGTCAACAGCTGGCCGGGGGAGAGCTGGTAGGGCGCGCCGGCCCGCCGGAGCGAGGTGAGGACGTCGAACTCCCAGGGCTCCAGGCCGTGCTCGGAGAAGGCCAGCCGGCGGGCGCGGTCGAGATGGCGCGCGAGCCTGCTGACGCGGCTCAGTACCTCGAGCGGTTCCACGTCGAGGTCAGGGCGCTCCCGCCGCCATGCCGCCACCAGTCGGTCGACCTCGTCCTCCATGCCGATCAGTGTAAGGGGTCTGTCGATGTGAAGTCTCTTCATACCGAGTATCTTGATCACGAGTATCTTGACATCGAGATATAAATGAAGCGAGCATGGGGCATGGAGGGGGCCGGAACGGATTCCGCTTCCGATCGCCCCGCCAGCAGGGAGGCTCGAACATGTATTCCGATACCGCGCGCGCCGGGACCCCCACGTCCACCGCGCCATCCGCCCCCACCTGGGACCCCCAGCAGTACCTCCGGCACTCGGGCCACCGCACACGGCCCTTCCTCGACCTGCTCACCCGGATACCCGAGCTCCCCCACCGCCCCGCCCGCATCGCCGACCTCGGCTGCGGCCCCGGCAACGTCACCACCCTCCTCGCCGACCGATGGCCCGAGGCCCGCATCACGGGCTTCGACCTCTCCCCGGAGATGCTCCACCGCGCCGGCGAGGAGTACGCCGGACCCACCCCCGGCGGCGGCAGCCTCGACTTCCGCCACGGCGACCTCGCCACCTGGCTTCCCGAAGAGCCCTACGACCTGATCGTCTCCAACGCCGCCCTCCAGTGGGTCCCCGGCCACCCCGGCTCCTTCGGCGCCTGGATCAACGGCCTGCGCCCCGGCGGCACCTTCGCCTTCCAGATCCCCGGCAACTTCACCGCCCCCAGCCACGCCCTGCTCGCCGAGCAGTGCGACACCCCGCGCTGGCGGTCCCGGCTCGCCGGACACGGCGCCCGCTACATCCACCTCCTCGAACCCGCCGAATACCTCGCCCGGTTCACCGCACTCGGCTGCGCCGCCGATGTCTGGGAGACCACCTACCACCAGCTGCTCCAGGGCCCCGACCCCGTACTCGACTGGGTCAAGGGCACCGCCCTGCGGCCCGTTCTCACCGCCCTCGGCGACGACCGCGACGCCGTGGACGCCTTCCTCACCGAATACCGCGACCGGCTGCGCGCGGCCTACCCGACCGGCCCGCGCGGCACCGTCTTCCCGTTCCGCCGCATCTTCGCCGTAGCCCGCAAGGAGGCATGACCTGTGCTGACCGCAGTCGACCACGTGCAACTCGCCGCGCCGCCGGACTCGGAGGACCTGCTCCGCGCCTATTACACGGACGTCCTCGGCATGACCGAGATCCCCAAGCCGCCCGTCCTCGCCGCACGCGGGGGCTGCTGGTTCGCCGCCGGCCCGGTCCAGCTGCACCTCGGCGTCGAGGAGGACTTCCGGCCCGCCCGCAAGGCCCACCCGGGGCTGCGGGTCACCGACATCGAGGCGTACGCGAGCAGACTGAGCGAGCGGGGCGCCAAGGTCGTCTGGGACGACGACCTGCCGGGCCACCGCCGCTTCTACTCGGAGGACCCCGTCGGCAACCGGCTCGAATTCCTGGAGCGGCACCACCCGGAACCCGCTGCTCTGGAACCTTGCGCATAGGACGTACCGCCCGGCACCACACGACGGCGCCCCGCCACCGGATCTCCGGTGACGGGGCGCCGTCGTGATGCCTGCGCGTACCGCGTCTCAGTTCTTGCGCCGGCCCACCAGCTGCGGCTTCGACTCCAGCCCGTCCAGCCCGTGCCAGGCGAGATTCACCAGATGCGCCGCGACCTCCGCCTTCTTGGGCTTGCGGACGTCCAGCCACCACTGCCCGGTCAGCGCCACCATCCCGACCAGCGCCTGCGCGTACAGCGGGGCCAGCTTGGGGTCGAAGCCCCGCGCCTTGAACTCCAGGCCCAGGATGTCCTCGACCTGCGTGGCGATATCGCTGATCAGCGAGGCGAAGGTGCCGGTCGACTGGGCGACCGGCGAGTCCCGGACGAGGATCCGGAAGCCGTCCGTGTACGACTCGATGTAGTCCAGCAGCGCGAAGGCCGCCTGCTCCAGCAGCTCCCGCGGATGCCCGGCCGTCAGCGCGCCCGTCACCCCGTCCAGCAGCTGGCGCATCTCCCGGTCCACGACGACCGCGTACAGGCCCTCCTTGCCGCCGAAGTGCTCGTACACCACCGGCTTGGACACCCCGGCCTTCGCCGCGATCTCCTCCACCGAGGTGCCTTCGAAGCCCTTCTCCGCGAACAGGGTCCGGCCGATGTCCAGCAGTTGCTGGCGCCGCTCCGCGCCCGTCATCCGTACCCGGCGGCCGCGCCTGGGCTTGTCGCTGCTGGAATTACTGCCGTCGATCGCCACGCCCCCCATCATGCCGCGTTCGACTCGTTTTCCCTGCGCCGGGCATCGATGCGGGCAGCCGACGGCCAGCGCACGTCCGTCGCCCAGCCGAGCTGCTCGAACCACCTGATCAGCCGGGCGCTGGAGTCGACCTGGCCGCGCAGCACACCGTGCCGCGCCGAGGTCGGGTCGGAGTGGTGCAGGTTGTGCCAGGACTCCCCGCACGAGAGCACCGCCAGCCACCACACGTTGCCGCTGCGGTCCCGGGACTTGAACGGCCGCTTGCCCACCGCGTGGCAGATCGAGTTGATCGACCACGTCACGTGGTGCAGCAGCGCGACCCGCACCAGGGAGCCCCAGAAGAACGCCGTGAACGCGCCCCACCAGGACATCGTCACCAGACCGCCCACCAGCGGCGGGATCGCCAGCGAGAACATCGTCCAGAAGATGAAGTCCCGCGAGATCCGGCGGATCGCCGGGTCCTTGATCAGGTCGGGGGCGTACTTCTGCTGATCGGTCTGCTCCTCGTCGAAGAGCCAGCCGATGTGCGCCCACCACAGCCCCTTCATCAGGGCCGGCAGCGTCTCCCCGAACCGCCACGGCGAATGCGGGTCACCCTCGTGGTCCGAGAACTTGTGGTGCTTGCGGTGGTCGGCCACCCAGCGCACCAGCGGACCCTCCACCGCCATCGACCCCATCACGGCGAGCGCGATCCGCAGCGGCCGCTTCGCCTTGAAGGAACCGTGCGTGAAGTAGCGGTGGAAACCGATGGTGATCCCGTGGCAGGCCAGGAAGTACATGAAGACCATCAGACCCAGGTCCAGCCAGCTCACCCCCCAGCCCCAGGCCAGCGGGACCGCGGCCAGGAGCGCCACGAAGGGAACGGTGATGAACAGCAGCAGAGCGATCTGCTCGATGGACCGCTTGTTCTCGCCGCCGAGTGTCGCGGACGGCTCGGACGTGTCGGAGGGCGCGGTGGCACCCTCGATCAGATCGGGACTGGTGGTCATGGGTGTCCCCTGGGGGGTGAGAGAAGGCGGGAGGCTCCCTGGTTACGAAACCCTACGGACCCGTAACCTACGGCATCGTAAGTATGGCAAAGCCGGGTGAGCTGGCAAGAGGGGCAGCGCCGGGAGGAGGAGCGCGCGCGAGGTGTTCACGCGCCGCCTGATGAGACGTTTGTCCAGGCACACGCGTCGGACACCTATCCTGGGTCCCGTCGGACAGCGCGGTCCGCACGGGCAGCCCGAGCTGCGCATCAGGAGCGGAGATCCCGCCCCCGGACCGAGTCCGGGGAAGGCATCGCCGCACGTCGCCGGGAGCCCACCGCCCAGTAGCGCTCGAACACTGCAAGGAGCCGCACCTGTGAGCAGTGCTGACCAGGCCCCCCAGGGCCAGGCCCCCGTCACCCCGGCCGCCACCGCCAACGCGGAACTGCGCGCGGACATCCGCCGCCTGGGTGACCTCCTCGGGGAGACCCTCGTACGCCAGGAGGGCCAGGACCTCCTCGACCTCGTCGAGCGCGTCCGCGCCCTCACCCGCACCGACGGCGAGGCCGCCGCCGCCCTGCTCGGCGACACCGACCTGGAGACCGCCGCCAAGCTCGTACGCGCCTTCTCCACCTACTTCCACCTCGCCAACGTCACCGAGCAGGTGCACCGCGGCAAGGAGCTGCGCGCCCACCGTGCCGCCGAGGGCGGGCTCCTCGCCCGTACGGCCGACATGCTGAAGGACGCCGACCCCGAACACCTGCGCGCGACGGTCAAGAACCTCAACGTCCGCCCCGTCTTCACCGCGCACCCCACCGAGGCGGCCCGCCGCAGCGTCCTCAACAAGCTGCGCCGCATCGCCACCCTGCTGGAGGAGCCGGTCACCGGCGCCGGCGACCGCCGCCGCCACGACCTGCGCCTCGCCGAGAACATCGACCTCGTCTGGCAGACCGACGAGCTGCGCGTCGTGCGCCCCGAGCCCGCCGACGAGGCCCGCAACGCCATCTACTACCTCGACGAGCTGCACGCCGGCGCCGTCGGGGACGTACTGGAGGACCTCGCCGCCGAGCTCCAGCGCGTCGGCGTCGAGATCCCCGCCGGCACCCGCCCCCTCACCTTCGGCACCTGGATCGGCGGCGACCGCGACGGCAACCCCAACGTCACCCCCGAGGTCACCCGCGACGTGCTGATCCTCCAGCACGAGCACGGCATCACCGACGCGCTGGAACTCATCGACTATCTGCGCGGACTCCTCTCCAACTCCATCCGCTACACCGGAGCCACCGAGGAACTCCTCGCCTCCCTCCAGGCCGACCTGGAGCGCCTCCCCGAGATCAGCCCGCGCTACAAGCGGCTGAACGCCGAGGAGCCGTACCGCCTCAAGGCCACCTGCATCCGGCAGAAGCTCCTCAACACCCGCGAGCGCCTCGCCAAGGGCATCCCGCACGAGGAGGGCCGCGACTACCTCGGCACCGCCGAGCTGCTCACCGACCTCACCCTCATCCAGACCTCCCTGCGCGAACACCGCGGCGCGCTCTTCGCCGACGGCCGCATGGACCGCACCATCCGCACCCTGGCCGCCTTCGGGCTCCAGCTCGCCACGATGGACGTGCGCGAGCACGCCGACGCCCACCACCACGCGCTCGGCCAGCTCTTCGACCGGCTCGGCGAGGAGTCCTGGCGCTACGCCGACATGCCGCGCGAGTACCGGCAGAAGCTCCTCGCCAAGGAACTGCGCTCCCGCCGCCCGCTGGCGCCCACCCCGGCCCCGCTCGACGCCGCCGGAGCCAAGACCCTCGGCGTCTTCGGTGCCATCAAGGACGCCTTCGAGAAGTTCGGCCCCGAGGTCATCGAGTCGTACATCATCTCGATGTGCCAGGGCGCCGACGACGTCTTCGCCGCCGCCGTCCTCGCCCGCGAGGCCGGCCTCATCGACCTCCACACCGGCTGGGCCAAGATCGGCATCGTCCCGCTCCTGGAGACCACCGACGAGCTGCGCGCCGCCGACGTCATCCTCGACGAGATGCTCGCCGACCCCTCCTACCGGCGCCTTGTCTCCCTGCGCGGAGACGTCCAGGAGGTCATGCTCGGCTACTCCGACTCCTCCAAGTTCGGCGGCATCACCACCTCCCAGTGGGAGATCCACCGCGCCCAGCGCCGGCTGCGCGACGTCGCCCACCGCTACGGCGTGCGCCTGCGCCTCTTCCACGGCCGTGGCGGCACCGTCGGCCGCGGCGGCGGCCCCTCCCACGACGCGATCCTCGCCCAGCCCTGGGGGACCCTCGAGGGCGAGATCAAGGTCACCGAGCAGGGCGAGGTCATCTCCGACAAGTACCTGGTCCCCTCGCTGGCCCGGGAGAACCTCGAACTGACCGTCGCGGCCACCCTGCAGGCCTCCGCCCTGCACACCGCGCCCCGCCAGTCCGACGAGGCCCTCACCCGCTGGGACGCGGCCATGGACGTCGTCTCCGACGCCGCGCACGCCGCGTACCGCGAGCTCGTCGAGGACCCCGACCTGCCCTCGTACTTCTTCGCCGCGACCCCCGTCGACCAGCTCGCCGACCTGCACCTGGGCTCCCGGCCCTCCCGCCGCCCCGACTCCGGCGCCGGCCTCGACGGACTGCGCGCCATCCCGTGGGTCTTCGGCTGGACCCAGTCCCGCCAGATCGTCCCCGGCTGGTACGGAGTCGGCTCCGGCCTCAAGGCCCTGCGCGAGGCGGGCCAGGAGGACGTCCTCGCCGAGATGGGCGGACGCTGGCACTTCTTCCGCAACTTCCTGTCCAACGTCGAGATGACGCTGGCCAAGACCGACCTGCGGATCGCCCGCCACTACGTCGACACCCTCGTGCCCGAGAACCTCAAGCACGTCTTCGCCCGCATCGAGGCCGAGCACGAGCTCACCGTGCGCGAGGTTCTGCGGATCACCGGCGCCCAGGAGCTCCTCGGCTCGAACCCGGTGCTCCAGCAGACCTTCGCCGTGCGCGACGCCTACCTGGACCCGATCTCCTACCTCCAGGTCTCCCTGCTGGCCCGCCAGCGCGCCGCCGCCGCCCGGGGCGAGGAGGCCGACCCGCTGCTCGCCCGGGCCCTGCTGCTCACGGTCAACGGCGTCGCCGCGGGCCTGCGCAACACCGGCTGAGCACCCGCAGGGCCCGTACGGCCCGGACCGCCGCCCAGGCACGACGAAGCCCCCGCACCGGACGGTGCGGGGGCTTCCTCGTGTCCTGCCGGTCAGGAGTTGTACGCCGACTGGGCGCGCTCCAGACCCTCGGCGATCAGGCACTCCACGGAGTCCGCGGCGCGGTCCACGAACCACTCCAGCTCCTTGCGCTCCGTGGAGGAGAAGTCCTTCAGCACGAAGTCCGCGACCTGCATGCGGCCCGGCGGCCGGCCGATGCCGCAGCGCACCCGGTGGTAGTCGGGGCCCATCGACTTGGTCATCGACTTCAGGCCGTTGTGCCCGTTGTCCCCGCCGCCCAGCTTCAGGCGCAGCGTCGGGTAGTCGATGTCCAGCTCGTCGTGGACCGCGACGATCCGCTCCAGCGGCACCTTGTAGAAGTCGCGCAGCGCCGTCACCGGGCCGCCGGACAGGTTCATGTACGTCATCGGCTTGGCCAGCACCACCCGGCGGTTCGCCGGCCCCGGCGGGCCCATGCGGCCCTCGACCACCTGGGCGCGGGCCTTGTGCGCCTTGAACTTCCCGCCGATCCGCTCCGCCAGCAGGTCGGCCACCATGAACCCGATGTTGTGGCGGTTGCCCGCGTACTCCGGTCCCGGGTTCCCCAGGCCCACGATCAGCCAGGGCGCCGCTTCGTCCGACATCAAAAGCTCCTCGGTTCCTCTACGAAGACGACCGCCGTCCCGCTCCAGTGGAGCCGGACGGCGGTCGGTCAGCAACTGCTGAGGGGGTGGGGCGAGGCTCAGGCCTCGGTGCCCTCGGCCTCGGCGGCCGGCTCCTCGGCCTGCGGGGCCACGACCTGCAGGACGGCGATGTCGCCGTCGACGGCCAGGGTGGTGCCCTTCGGGAGGACCAGGTCCGAGGCGTGGATGGTCGCGCCGGCCTCGAGGCCCGCGATGGAGACGGTGACCTCGGTCGGGATGTGCGTGGCCTCGGCCTCGACGGAGATGGTGTTCTGGAGGGTCTCCAGCATGTTGCCGCCGGCGGCCAGCTCGCCCTCGGTGACGATCGCGACGTCGACGGTGACCTTCTCGCCCTTCTTGACGATCAGGAAGTCGACGTGGGAGATCGAGCGCTTCAGCGGGTGCTTCTGCACGGCCTTCGGGATGACCAGCTCGGTGCCGGCGTCGCCGAGGTCCAGGGAGAGCAGGACGTTCGGGGTGCGCAGCGCCAGCTGAAGGGCGTGGGCGTCGACGTTGACGTGCTTCGGCTCGGTGCCGTGGCCGTAGATGACCGCGGGGGTCAGGGCGTCGCGACGGGCCTGACGGGCGGAGCCCTTGCCGAAGGTGTCACGGATCTTGGCGGAAAGCTTGACCTCGGACATGCTCACTCCTCGTGGGGTGACGGAAATGGACGGAAGTCACCCGGCCGAAACGGCCTGCTACGAAGAGCGCGTCGATAACGGAGCATCCGTACCGGAAACAGGTACGGCCTCCCTCGCCGAGCAACTCGAGGAGTGTACCCGGCGGGGGAGGCCGCACCAAAAGGATCTACCGCGCAGCGGTCACAGAGGTGGCTGCCGCTGTGGTTACTGCTGCTCCTCGAAGAGGCTGGTCACCGAGCCGTCCTCGAAGACCTCGCGCACCGCGCGCGCGATCATCGGGGCGATCGACAGCACCGTGATCTTGTCGAGCTCCAGGTCGGACGGGTCCGGCAGGGTGTTCGTGAAGACGAACTCGCTGACCTTGGAGTTCTTCAGGCGGTCGGCCGCCGGGCCCGACAGGATGCCGTGCGTGGCGGTGACGATGACGTCCTCCGCACCGTGCGCGAACAGCGCGTCGGCCGCGGCGCAGATGGTGCCACCGGTGTCGATCATGTCGTCGACCAGGACGCAGACGCGGCCCTTGACCTCACCGACGACCTCGTGGACGGTCACCTGGTTGGCGACGTCCTTGTCGCGGCGCTTGTGCACGATCGCCAGCGGCGCGTCCAGACGGTCGCACCAGCGGTCGGCCACGCGCACACGGCCGGCGTCCGGGGACACGATCGTGAGCTTCGTACGGTCCACCTTGGCGCCGACGTAGTCCGCGAGGACGTTCAGGGCCGAGAGGTGGTCCACCGGGCCGTCGAAGAAGCCCTGGATCTGGTCCGTGTGCAGATCGACCGTGAGGATGCGGTCCGCACCCGCGGTCTTCAGCAGATCGGCGACCAGGCGGGCCGAGATCGGCTCGCGGCCCTTGTGCTTCTTGTCCTGGCGGGCGTACCCGTAGGACGGGACGATCACGGTGATGGAGCGTGCCGACGCGCGCTTCAGCGCGTCGATCATGATCAGCTGCTCCATGATCCACTTATTGATCGGAGCCGTGTGGCTCTGGATCAGGAAGCAGTCCGCGCCGCGAGCCGACTCCTGGAAGCGGACGTAGATCTCGCCGTTCGCGAAGTCGAAAGCCTTGGTCGGCACGAGGCCGACTCCCAGCTGGTGCGCGACCTCCTCGGCCAGCTCGGGGTGGGCGCGGCCGGAGAAGAGCATCAGCTTCTTCTCGCCGGTCGTCTTGATCCCGGTCACAGCACTGTCTCCTCAGACGTGTTGAAGCTGCTCGCCCCCATGTGCGTCCGTCCCGCACACGGTGAGCCAGCCGAATTGCGTGCACCTATCACGGTACGCCGTCACGGGCGTACCTGTTTCCGGTCAGTTCACCTCAGGGGCGCACGGCGTCCTCCGGGGCCGCCGACTGCGCCGCCGTGGCAGCGGCACTGCCCGGACGCTTGCGGGCCACCCAGCCCTCGATATTCCGCTGCTGGCCACGGGCCACGGCGAGGGCGCCGGGCGGTACGTCCTTCGTGATCACCGAGCCGGCCGCCGTGTAGGCGCCGTCCCCGATGGTGACGGGAGCCACAAACATGTTGTCCGAGCCCGTCTTGCAGTGTGAGCCGACGGTGGTGTGGTGCTTGTGCTCACCGTCGTAGTTCACGAACACGCTCGCGGCGCCGATGTTCGTGTACTCGCCGATCGTCGCGTCGCCGACGTAGGACAGGTGGGGGACCTTGGTGCCCTCGCCGATCGTCGCGTTCTTCATCTCGACGTACGTACCGGCCTTGGCCTTCGCGCCGAGGTTCGTGCCGGGGCGCAGGTACGCGAACGGGCCCACGGTGGCCTGCGGGCCCACGACCGCGCTCTCGGCGACCGTGTTGTCCACCCGGGCGCCCGCGCCCACGTGGGTGTCCTTGAGCCGGGTGTTGGGGCCGACCTCGGCACCCTCGGCGATGTGCGTGGCGCCCAGCAGCTGGGTGCCGGGGTGCACGATCGCGTCCTGACCGAAGGTGACGGTCACGTCGATGAAGGTGCCGGCGGGGTCGATGACCGTGACGCCCGCGAGCATGGCCTGCTCCAGCAGGCGCGCGTTCAGCAGGGCGCGGGCCTCGGCGAGCTGGACGCGGTTGTTGATCCCGAGGATCTGCCGGTGGTCGCTGCCGACGGCCGCGCCGACGCGGTGGCCGGCCTCGCGCAGGATGCCGAGGACGTCGGTGAGGTACTCCTCGCCCTGGCTGTTGTCGGTGCGGACCTTGCCGAGGGCGTCGGCGAGCAGGGCGCCGTCGAAGGCGAAGACACCGGAGTTGATCTCGCGGATCGCGCGCTGGGCGTCGGAGGCGTCCTTGTGCTCGACGATGGCCGTCACGGCGCCGCCGGCGTCGCGGACGATCCGCCCGTAGCCGGTGGAGTCCGGCACCTCGGCGGTCAGCACGGTGACGGCGTTGCCGTCGGCCTCGTGCGTCTGCGCGAGCCGGCGCAGGGTCTCCCCGGTCAGCAGCGGGGTGTCGCCGCAGACGACGATCACGGTGCCGCTGATGCCGCCGCCGAGCTCTTCGAGGGCCATGCGGACGGCGTGCCCGGTGCCGTTCTGTTCGTACTGGACGGCGGTGCGCACCTCGGCGTCGATGCCGGCCAGGTGGGCGGTGACCTGCTCCCGGGCGTGCCCGACGACCACGACGAGGTGTTCGGGGTCCAGCTCGCGGGAGGCGGCGACGACGTGACCGACGAGCGAGCGCCCGCAGATCTCGTGCAGAACCTTGGGAGTCGCCGACTTCATGCGGGTGCCTTCACCCGCTGCGAGTACGACGACGGCTGCCGGGCGGTTGGCGCTCACGGGTGTGCCCTTCGGCTTCGGGGGTGGACCCGTGAAGGATACCGGGGTGCCGCTGCCCCGGAACGAACGCGGGTCCCGACCTTGACGGTCCGGACCCGGATGTGAGCAGCTCCCCCGCCAGGACTCGAACCCGGACATAAGGCACCAAAAGCCTCAGTGCTGCCAATTACACCACAGGGGATAGTGAACGTGGCCTAACCGGACATTTCGGCGTACCGATCAAGCTGGCCGTCCCTACTATGCCGTACCACCTGGCCTCAATGCGACGGTACCCGTCCCCGCCGTTTCGGCGGCGGGTATTTGCCCGGAGCGCCACGGACGCCGCCCGTACGCTGGACGGCATGACCAGTACGGGGGAAGTGGAAGGCCGCGCTGGGCCGCCTTTGTGGTGGGCGCGGCGGCGGGAGGCCGTGGGGGATGTGGTGCTCGGCGGTGTGTCCGCCGTCGAGTGTGCGTGGGAGGGAGTGCCCTTCGCCGCCGAGGCGGGGCTGCCGACCGCGGTCGGCGTGGTGTTCGGGTTCGCGGTGGGGGCCACCTTGGTGCTGCGGCGGCGGTGGCCGATCGCCGTGGTGCTCGTGGGGATCGCCGTGTCCCCGGCCGCGATGGGGTTCCTGCTGGCGGTGGTCGGGATGTACACCCTGGCCTCCTCCGAGGTGCCCCGGCGGGTCACGGCCACGCTGGCCTCGATGTCGCTGGCCGCGACCTTCGTCGTGATGTACCTGCGCACCCGCGGGGACGTGGAGGCCGATACGACGCTCGTGGTCGTGCTGTCCGGGTTCGTCGCGGTGGCGCTGACCGTGCCGCCGGTGCTCTTCGGGCTCTACATCGGGGCCCGCCGACGGCTGATGGAGAGCCTGCAGGAACGGGCGGACTCGCTGGAACGGGAGCTGTCGCTGCTGGCGGACCGGGCGGAGGAGCGGGCCGAGTGGGCCCGTACGGAGGAGCGGACCCGGATCGCGCGGGAGATGCACGACGTGGTCGCCCACCGGGTGTCGCTGATGGTGGTGCACGCGGCCGCGCTGGAGGCGGTGGCGGTCAAGGACCCGGCGCGGGCGGCGAAGAACGCCGCGCTGGTGGGGGACATGGGACGGCAGGCGTTGACGGAGCTGCGGGAGATGCTCGGCGTGCTCCGGGCGGCCCCCAAGCCGGCGCCGGCCCCCGTGCCGGCGGTGCCCGTCCTCGCGGTCGCGTTCGCCGGGGGCGTGGAGGACGGGCCCTCGCTCGGTGAGCTGGACGCGCTGGTGGGCCAGTCGCGGGCGGCCGGGATGACCGTGGAGATGCTGGTGCACGGCGAGTGGGCGGCGTACCCGGCGGAGGTCGAGCAGACGGGGTTCCGCGTGGTGCAGGAGGCGCTCACCAACTGCCACAAGCACGCCCCGGGCGCGCGGGTCGTGGTGCGGCTCGCGCACCGGGCGGGGGAAGTGGCCATGCAGGTGGAGAACGGCCCCTGCGACGGCAAGGCCCCCGAGCCGGGCCTGCCGAGCGGAGGGAACGGACTCGTCGGGATGCGCGAGCGCGTCCTGGGCCTGGGCGGGGTGTTCGTGTCGGGCCCGACGGACGCGGGCGGCTTCAAGGTCTCGGCGGTCCTGCCGAGCGGGCGGGGGTAGGCGTGGGCTGGGACCCGGTGGGGGAGCTGACGGACGAGGACCGCAAGGTCTTCGGGGGGCGCTGGGAGAAGCGGCTGTGGCTGAACGTGCCCGGGCCGTTCTACACGGCCGAGACGGACAACTGCTGGACGGGGCGGCTCCAGGCCCCGGACAACGTGCTCTACGCGGCCGAGTGCCACAGCATCGAGTACGTGTTCCGGCAGCCGCGCGACCGGCGCCAGGTGCGGGACGTGGTGGGCGCGGCGACCGAGGATCCCTTCCAGGAGTACGCGTGCGACGGGGACCTGTGGTGGACCCCGCAGGCCGTGCGCCAGTGGTGGGCGGAGCGCGCCAAGGTCGCCGAGCACCTGGAGGGGGCGCTGGTGGAGTTCGGCCGCGGCCGTGACCGTTACGAGGACGACGCGCTGCTCGGGGTGTGGGACTTCCAGGCCTACCTGGCCGGCGGACTGGCCGCCGACCTGCGCGCGTACCTGTTCCGGCTGGAGGAGGGGCGCTACCCGGAAGCCGGCGAGCGGCTTCCGGAGCTCGCCTAGGCCGGCTCTTTCGGATCTTGTCAGCCGGGCAGCGGGGGCCCGGCAAGATCCGAAAGCGCCGGCCTAGCCCGTGGTGAGGCGCGTCGGCTGGAGACCCGTCAGGAGAAGGGTGAGGGCTTCGTCGACGGTGGGCCCGAGGTACCAGTCGCCGGTGTGGTCGATCCCGTAGACGCGGCCCTCGCGGTCGAGCGCGAGGTGGGAGCCGCCGTCGGCCTCGACGCCCAGCGGGCAGAGCTCGGTGGACAGTGCCCGGCCGAGGTCTGCGAAGGTGCGCGCGAGGTGGAGCCCGGTGAGCGGGTCGATCCGCACCGGCGTCGGGGCGATCTGCCGGCCGGCGCCGGGCGCGGTGACCGTCAGGCCGCCGAATTCGGCCCACGCCTCGACGGCTGCGGGGAACACGGTGTGCCGGTGTCCGGCAGGCGTGGTGTGGTCCCGAAGGGCGTCGGCCCAGTACTCGGCCTGCTTGATGTCCCAGCGGCCGGGTTCCCAGCCGGCGGTGCGCAGGGCGGAGTCCACGGCGACCGGGAAGCGGGTGGCCGAGGAGCGGTCGTAGGAGGCTGAGGCGGTGGTCATGGCTACTCGGAGGGGGTGAGGTCGACGGAACGTACGCCGAAGTGGGCGAGGAGTGCGTCGCAGGAGCGGCAGGGGGGTGCGTAACTGCCGTGGAGGGGGTCGCCGTCCTCCCGGATGCGCCGGGCGGTGATCTTCGCGTTCTTGAGGGAGCGGCGGGCCTCGCTCGGGGAGAGGGGCTTGCGGGAGGCCCGGCGCGAGCGGGCGCCCTCGACGGAGGCCAGGTGGCGGGAGAGCAGGATCGCCTCCGGACACCGGCCCGTGAACCGTTCGCGCTGGCCGCTGGTGAGGGTGTCGAGGAAGTCCTGGACGAGCGGATGGAGCGCGGGCGGCTGGTCGGCCTTGCCGGCGGTACCGGTGAGGGTTTCGCCGCGTACGGACAGGGCCGCGGCGACGGTGGGGAGGATGCCGTCCCGGCGGAACCGCAGGACGGGCACGGCGGGGCGGCCGTCCGTGCTGCTCCAGCGCAGGCGGGGGTCGCCGGCGGGCCCGGTGGCTTCGCCGGCCGCACCGGTGGTGCCCGGTGCGTCTGGTGCACCCGGCGCGGTGTCGCCGGACTCCGTGCGTGTTGCCGTGTTGTGCATGGTGGTGCTTTCCCTCCCGTGGCGGCGGTGGTGACCGCTGTCGCTCACGCCCCCGTGCTGCGGGGACAGCCTGCCAAACGTCAGCTGTCATGTGGAAGTGGGGTCGAATATTCGTATCAATTCGGATGTTCCTGGCCCTCGGGCGGGTGCGCCGGACGGGTGCGGGTGAGGCTCTTGCCCCAGCGCATAGGCTGTGGTGAACCAGCCAGATCCAGCAGGGGGCTACCGCCATGACGACAGGTCGGCTCGGGCAGCAGGCCGCGCCACCCAACGCCGCTTACTCGGGGCAGGTCGTGCATTTCCCGGACCCGGTCCGGGCCGCTCGGCATCCCCACGGAGTGCGGATGGACGGCAACGGGCATCCGGACTTCTCCGCGTACGCGCGCGCGGCCGTGGAGATCGCCGAGCCGCCGGAGGGCTTCGGGGTGGACGAGCTGCGGCTCACGGACTACGTGTCCGCGAACGCGGCGATGAAGGCCGCCCGGCACGAGCTGTGGGACACGGTCGGGCCGGTGGCGACCCCGCACGGCTGGACCTGGCACCACGTGGCGGGCTCGCGGCGCATGGAGCTGGTCCCGGTCGAGGTGAAGGCGCTGCTGCGGCATCACGCGGGCCTGACGACGGCTCCGGTGGATCACGAGAAGCGCGGTACGCGGCCGTTGCAGGAGGTCCGTCCGGCGCACCTGGGGCTGCCGAAGTCGGTGGTGTCGGTCGCCGAGGAGCAGGTCCAGGGCGTCGAGGAGGACCTCGGCTACCGGCTGCCGGAGGCGTACCGCTCGTTCCTCAAGGCCGCGGGCGGCTGCGCCCCGGTGGGTGCGGGCCTGGACGTGGACCTGGGTCTGCTGGTGGACCAGCCGTTCTTCACGGTGCGTGAGGAAGCGGCGATCAATGACCTGGTGTACGTCAACAAGTGTCTGCGCGACCACCTGACGAAGGACTACCTGTGCGTGGCCTTCGCGCAGGGCGGGCTGATCGCGCTGAAGGTCAAGGGCGAGGGCATCGGCTCGGTGTGGTTCTCCCCGTACGACGATGCCCGCGACCGGGACGGCTGGTCGGTCCAGGAGCGCGTGGAGCGGTTGCTGCTGCCGTGCGGTGCTGATTTCGACGCCTTTCTGGAGCGGCTGGCGGGCAACCCGCCCGAGCTGGAGACGGTGGCCGGTCTGATGGTGGACGGCGGATTCGCACGTTCGGTTCCGGTGTCGGGTCCGGCACCGGTGGAGGGGTGAGCGCGCGATGGTGACGTTTGCGCAGGCGCAGGAGCGCGCCGAGGAATGGATCAACGGCGACGTGCCCGCGTACCAGCACCGGGAGGTGCGCGTACGGGAGTTCGGGCTCGGGTTCGTGGTGTGGGCGGAGGACCGCGCGGCCGGTCCCGTGTCCGGTGGTGGGCGGCAGCGGCTGGTCATCGCGCGGGACAGCGGGGAGGTGACGCTGTGGCCGGGACTGCCGGTGGGTGAGGTGATCCGCCGGTACGAGGAGGAGTACGGGGCCGTGGCCGCGGCTGCGTCGGAGGCCTCGGTCCCGCCGCCGCGGATCGACTCGGAGCAGACGTCGTTCATGCTCAGCCCGCCGGAGTGGCTGCAGGAGGCCGCGGACCGGGCGGGGATCGCGCCGCGGTCGACGCCCGCGCCGGCTCCGGCCGCGCCCGCGGACAGTGCGCCCGCGGACGCCGCGCCCGAGCCCGTGTCGGCACCTGCGGCACCGGCGTCCGTCGAGGCCGTGCCGCTGCGGCGCGGGGGCGAGATCCCGTACGAGCCCACGGCCAACGACGGGGTGCCGGCCTCGGTGCCGGCCGGTGCGACGCCGTGGGCGGGCACCGATGTGAACTCCGGTGCGGACGACGTGTCCGTACCGCTGCCCGCGACCGTGTTCGCGCCGCCGCTGTCCGGGTCGGACCTGGAGGACGCGCCGTCGTCCGGGGTGGCCCCGGAGGCGAAGACCACGCTGATGGCGGGCGGCAGCCAGCTGCCGAGGACCGCGATCGTGCCCGCGCTGGGTGCGCCGGACGCCGGTCCGGCGGGTGCTTCCGCCGGTGGTCAGTCAGGTGGTCCGTCGGCGAGCGACATCGCCGACGCGCCGACCAGCAAGGCCCAGATCTCCCGGCCCGGCGGCTCCGGCCCCGGTGCCGGCCGGCCGTCCACGCCGTCGACGCCCCCGGGTCCGCCCGGGGTGCCCGGTGGCGGGGCGCACCATGCCGCCACCATGCTGGCCGGTCCCGGTGTTCCGCAGCCGCCCGGTCCGCCGGGTGCGCCCGGTGCTCCGGGTGCGGGTCAGCCGCCGGCGCCTCCCGGTCCGCCGGGTGCTCCCGGGTCGCAGGGCCGGGGGATCGACCATGCCGCGACGATGCTCGCGGGTCCGGCCGTCACCGGTCAGCCGCCGGCGCCTCCGGGTCCGCCGGGTGCGCCCGGTGCTCCGGGTGCGGGTCAGCCGCCGGCGCCTCCCGGTCCGCCGGGTGCTCCCGGGTCGCAGGGCCGGGGGATCGACCATGCCGCGACGATGCTCGCGGGTCCGGCCGTCACCGGTCAGCCGCCGGCGCCTCCCGGTCCGCCCGGTGCCCCCGGTGGCGGGGCCCCTCACGCCGCCACCATGCTCGCGGGCCCCGGTGTTCCGCAGCCGCCCGGTCCGCCGGGTGCGCCCGGTACGCCCGGTGGCGGGATCGACCATGCCGCGACGATGCTGGCCGGCCCGGGTGTTCCGCAGCCGCCCGGTCCGCCCGGCCCGCCGCCGGGTGCGCCCGGTGGGCCCGGCCCGCAGGCCCCGGTCCCGACCGGCGCGCCCACCGTCGGCCCCGGCTACCAGGCCGTGCTGCGCTACCGCGCGCCCGACGGTTCCGAGCAGCAGCTCATCCGCCGCTCGGCGCCCGGCACCCCGCACCCGGAGTGGCAGATCCTCTACGAGCTGCGCGCCATGAACGTGCCGCCGCAGCAGGTGCTGGAGCTGCACACCGAGCTGGAGTCCTGTGAGCTGCCAGGCGGTTACTGTGCCCGGATGATCCGGGAGACCTGGCCGCAGGTGCGGATCACGAGCGTGGCCCCGTACGGCAAGGACCACGCGGGCCGTCAGCAGGGCATGCGGCACCTGCTCACCCACCAGGGCGAGCTGCACCAGGTGGCGGACGGTCCGGCGCGCCCGGCGCCGGTACGCGCGCCGCTGCCGCAGGTTCCGCTGCAGCCGGCGATCCCGCTGGAGGCGATCGCGCAGGAGCTGACGGCGGCCTTCGGTCCGCAGGGCGTGTTCCGCTTCGACCAGCGGGCCGTGTCCCGTCAGGGCGTGCCGGAGATCGTGGCGCAGACGCTGATGTGGTCGGGCCTGCCCGTCGATTTCGGGCCGTTCTTCTGGGCGCAGGCCGTGCCCGGCCAGCCGGTGCCGACGCTGGCCGAGCTGGCCCAGCAGCGGCAGGTGCAGCCGGCCTCGGACGCGGGCTCGTACCTGGTCGTCGGCAGCGACTTCGGCAAGGCGCTGTGCGTGCAGTACGGCACCGCGCACATCGTGGCGGTGCCGGTGGAAGGCGGCCCGGGGGGTGCTCCCGTACCGCCGCAGTTCGTGAACTCGAGCCTGCCGCAGTTCGTACGGTCCCTCGCGATGCTGGGTCACATGTGGCGGCTGCGCCAGCATCTGACGCCGGAACAGGCGGGCCGCTGGACGGTCGACTTCCAGGCGAACCTGGCGGGACTCGACAGCGCGGCGCTGGCCTCACCGGAGAGCTGGTGGTCGGTGCTGCTGGAGCAGATGTGGGACGGATTGCTCTGATCGGTTGATCGGATGATCCATTGGGTGGCTGGGCCGGGACCTTCGAACAGGTTCCCGGCCCGGCCATTCGGGCTTCTGGGTTCAAATGGCGCATCCTTGACGGGAATCCCCGCGAGAGAGGCGCATCCAGGATGAGTGCACCCATTGCGACCGTGCGCGGTCGCGGCTACCGCATGGAAGAGGTCGACCGGTACCTCGCCAGGCTCTCCGGGAGCCGGGACGAGGCCTGGGAGCGGGTGGCGCGGCTGACGGTCCTGGCCAAGCAGATGGAGGCGGAGGCGGCGCGGCTGCGGGAGGCGGTCTCCGCGCTGGCTCCGCAGGCGTACGACGAGCTGAGCGAACGCGCCCGGCGGATCCTGCTGCTGGCGGAGGAAGAGGCCGACGCCGTACGGACGGACGCGCGGGTGGATGCGTCCGCGACGCTCGGCGCGGCCGAGGCGCGCGCCGACCGGGCGGCCGAGCTCGCGCGGAACGACGCGGAGGCGGTGCGCGAGCAGACGGAGGTCCGAGCCCGGCAGGGGCTGCTGCGGGCCGAGCGCGAGGCGGACGACGTGCGGGCGCAGGCACGGGAGGACGCGGCGGCGTGGCGGGGGCAGGCGTCGGCCGCGCTGGCGGAGACGCGGCGGCGGGCGGACGCGGAGCGGGCCGGGCGCGAGCAGGAGCAGGCGGAGCGCTGGGAGGCGGCGGAGCGGGAGCGGGTGGCGCGGGAGACGGAACTGGACGCGCGCCACGCGGAACTGGAGCGGCACGCCGAATCCCGGCTGGCGGAGGCCCGGCGCGATTTCGCCGAGGCGGAGGAGTCGGCGCGGCACGGCCAGGAGGACGCGGAGGCGCGGGCCGCGGAACTGCTCGCGGAGGCGCGGGTGACGGAGGAGCGGACCGGACGCGAGACGCGGGGGATCCTGCGGGAGCACGCGGAGGCGACGGAGGAGATGCGGGCCCACATGAACCACGTCCGCTCCAGCCTGGCGGCCCTGACGGGCCGAGCTCCGGCGGAGGGATAGGCCGGCCCGTCGCGGCGGTGCGGGTGATGGTCCGTCAAGCTCCGTTGTCAGTGGGGCCACCTAGTGTGGATACATCACTCGGGGAGCTTCGGAGAAGGAGCAGAAACATGTCCACAAACAAAATCCAGCACAAGGTCAATCACGTCGCGCTGGTCGTGGACTGTTCGGGTTCCATGCGTCCGCACCAGAGTCAGCTCATTCGCGTCGTCGACGAGTTCGTGGCGGGATTGAAGGCCGAATCGGACAGCCTCGGTCATGAGACCCGGATCAGCCTCTATTCCTTCGATCACAAGGTGGAGAATCTGGTCTGGGACATGGACGTGAAGCATCTGCCGTCCATGCGAGGCCTGTACAAGGTCAAGAACGGCGCCACCGCCCTCATCGAAGCCTCACTGAAGTCGCTGGACGACCTGGGCCACATCTGGGAGGAGTACGGCGAGCACAGCTTCCTGCAGATCGTGGTGACGGACGGCGAGGAGAACGCCTCCGGCGGCGACCGGCGGCACGACGGCGACATGGCCGTCCTCGGGCCCTGGCTCGACAGGATCGCGGCGAAGATGGGTGCCCTTCCGGGCCACTGGACCTCCGCGATCCTCGTCCCGAACTCCCTGGCGAAGCGAACCGCCCAGAACTACGGCTTCCCGGCCGGCAACATCGCCATCTGGGACGCGGATTCCCAGGCGGGCGTGGAGGAGGCGATCGGGACGGTGCGCGCCGCCGCCACCAGCTTCCTGCGGGGCCGCGAGAAGGGCGTGCGCGGTACGAAGAACCTCTTCACGGTCGGCCAGGACATCTCGGTCGACGACGTGCGGGCGACGCTGGAGCCGGTCCCGGCCGACAAGTACCGGCTCCTGCCGGTCGACGCGGAGGTCGGGATCCGGGCCTTCGTCGACGCGCAGCCGGACGTGACGTACGAACGCGGCGCGTGCTACTACCAGCTGGGCACCAGGGTCCAGGTCCAGCCCGACAAGGAAGTCGTCGTGGTCGAGAAGAAGACCGATCTCGCCTACACGGGTGACGCCGCGCGTACTCTGCTTTTCGGCAAGGGAGTTCAGGGAACGGTTTCCGTGAAGGCCGGAAACAATCCCGAGTTGGAGGTCTACGTGCAGAGCCGTTCGGTGAACAGGAAGCTCAAGCCGCAGACGCGTCTGCTCGTCATGCTCTGAGAATGCAGGTCAATTGTTTCCAGACCTGAACAGCAAGTCCTCGACCGCGCGGAGATCGCGGTTCCAATAAGTGACCCGGGCGTTGGTCCCCACATTGAGGAATCCGATTTCCTTGGACAGGGCGACGTCGAGCATCGACGACTCCTTGTTGCTGTTGAGGGCGCGGTCCTGGTGGCCGATGGACACCGCCTCGACGGCGATCGTCCGCTCGCTGCCCCGGTAGAGGAAAAGGCCCGCATAGGCCTTCTCCTTCGGTCCGATCGTGGCGATCGCCTTCGGCGCGGACCCCATCGCGTCGATCGGTCCGTCGATGGCGGCGCCGAAGCCGACGTACGGGTAGTGGTAGAGGGTGCAGGCCTTGTCGGTGAAGTTGGTGGCCGTGATGAGGAGGTGCTGCCCCGAGTCCTGGCGCCAGACGGACGTGGCGATCGAGAGGTCGTTGTCGTTGCAGGCCACGGTGCCCGGACCCGAGGAGGTGCCGGCGGCGGTGGCCGTCGGGCTCGGGCTGGCCGAGGGGGCGGGTGCGGTGGGTGTGGCGGCCGCGCTCGGGGTGGAGGGGACGGTCGGGGCGGCGGAAGGCCTGGCGTCGTCGGCGCCGCCGGAATCGCAGGCCGCGGTCGCGAGGAGTGCGGCGACGGCCGCGACCCCGAGGGCGTGGCTTCTCCAACTGGCGCGGACAGTAAGCATGATGGCCCCCGTGTGGCTTCGCACGGCCGAATGGAATGGTCGGCCGGCCGGTTCATTCCCCATCCGGCACGCCGAAGTCCTGCCGCCGGGCCGCCGTTACGGACTCAGTACGCGACGGTGACCGTTCCGTCCGGCAGCCGGCCGAGGAAGTCCTCGATCAGCGGGGCGATCTGCGGGAGATGGGTCTCCAGGGCGAAGTGGCCCGCGCCCTCGAAGACGTGGACGTCCGCGTCCGGGGCGTCGCGGAGGTAGGCCTTCGCGCCCGCCGGGGTGAAGAAGGGGTCGCCGGCGCCCCACACGACCAGGACGGGGATCCGGGCGGCGCGCAGCCAGGCCTGCCAGGCGGGGTAGTGGGCGAAGTTCGAGGCATAGTCGAAGGCGAGGTCGGCCTGGGCGTCGGCGCGGCCCGGCAGGCCGAGGTGGTGCAGGTCGAGGGTCCAGCTGTCGGGGGAGAGCAGCTCGGCGTCGGCAACGCCGCTCTCGTACTGGAAGCGGATGCCCTCCGGGGCGAAGAGGCCGCGGACGCGCTCCTCGTTGCCGGGGACCTCGCGCCGGAGCCCGGCGAACTCGCGGGCCGCGTCCGAGAGGCCCTCCTCGTAGGCGTTTCCGTTCTGGACGATCAGGCCGGTGACCCGCTCCGGGCGGCGCGCGGCGAGCCGCAGTCCGACCGGGGCGCCGAAGTCGAAGACGTACAGGGCGAAGCGGTCCAGCCGGAGGGCGTCGGTGAAGCCCTCCACGATGTCGGCGAGCCGGTCGAAGGTGTACGTGAACCCGGCCGGGGCCTCGGTGCGGCCGGAGCCGGGGTAGTCGGGGGCGATCAGGCGGTACGGGGTGTCGCCGAGGGCGTCCATCAGCCGTGCGAACTGGTGCGAGGCGGTGGGGAAGCCGTGCAGGAGCAGCAGTACGGGTCCGTCGGCCGGGCCGCTCTCGCGGTAGGCGACCCGGACGCCGTCCACGTCGACGGTGCGGTGCCGGACGGCGGGAAGGGTGCGGCGAGCGGTCATCACATGCCTCCTATGGCCTTGGTTCCATTAGTCTTGCCGGTGATCGCTAATGGGTCAAGTGATTGCAGTACCATTAGGCGGGTGACAGTGACCTTCCCGCTCACCGGTGAGCCCCTCGCGCTGGACCTCCTCAACACCGAGACCGCCGAGGGCGACCTCGTCGCGGACCCGGCGGCACTCGCGGACTGGCTGGCCGGGCAGGCCGGGCGGCTGACCCCGCTCGACGCGGTGGGCGCGGCCGAGGTGGCCGCCGTACAGGCGGTACGGGAGGCCGCGCGGGCGGCGCTCGAAGCCGCGCGGCGCGGTGAGCGGCCGCCGGACGGAGCGCTGCGCGCACTGAACGAGGCCCTGGCCGCTGCGCCGGCGCACCGGGTGCTGGCCTGGACCGAGGAGGGCGGGACGGTCGCCGCTGCGCACCGCGGCGCCGGCCCGGCCCGGCGGCTGGCGGCCGAGCTGGCCGAGGCGGCCGCGGAACTCCTCACGGACCCCCGGGTGGGGCAGGTGCGGGCGTGCGAGGCGCACGACTGCGTGCTGCTCTTCCTGCCGGCGCACCCCCGGCGCCGCTGGTGCGTGGCATCGGTCTGCGGCAACCGGGCCCGGGTGGCCCGGTACTACGCCCGCCACAAGGGCGACAAGGACTGAAGAGCCCCACCCTGCGGGCCCCATCCTGCGGGCTGCGGTCGGCGGGCTCTGGAGGAACTCCCGGCGCTCCCACGCCTCGGCCCTGGCGTCCATGCCCAGCGCGGGCCCGGTTCCCGGAAGAGCGTGTACGTGCCGTGGACCGTGGGGATCACGGCGTGCCGCTCGCGTGCCCGCGCGGGCCTGAGCTATGTCCGCAGGGGCGCGGGGACGGCGGGCTTCGCGGGGGACCCGTAGCGGTACGGGTCGCTGCGCAGGCCGCGGGCCGTGACGACCACGGTGAACGGCGCGGCCCTCGGCGGGTCGAGCGTGGCGGTCAGGGCTCCCGTGAGGGGGTCGGCCAGGGCCGGGAGGGCGGTGTCGTCGACGGTGAGGAGGGGCGGGGGACCCGCCGGGCCGGGGGTGAAGCCGCCGCCCTCGACCATCAGCCGGCCGTCCTTCAGCGTGACGTTCGTGATCACCGGGTTGGCGCGCACGGCCATCTTGTTGACCAGGTACGCGCCCGCCGGGGCGCCCGTCAGGGCCCATATCTCGGAGGGCAGGCGCGGAAGTCCGCCGCCCGCGTCCGCCAGGAAGAACAGCACCACGTACAGCATGGTCACCGCGCTGAGCGCGACGTACTGGACGTCCACCAGGTCGGTGCGGCCGCTGTCGTTCGCGATCAGCTCGTGCAGGGGCCTGCGGCCGGAGCCGGTCGGGCGGGCGGCGGGCTTGGTCATGGTGCCGTGCTCCACGCGCAGGCCGACGACGGCCTTCGCCGCGATCAGGGCCACGTACGGGCCGCCGAGCAGCGGCAGGTAGACCGTGGTCAGGGTGGACAGCGGCCCGTCGGCGCCCCGGAAGTACGCGACCCCGCCGCCGGCGGTGAGCCCGTAGCCGAGGATCGCGAGCAGCAGCCAGAGCAGGATCACCGTCCAGGCGAGGGCGAGCACGATCGAGGTGGAGAGGCGGCCGTCGCGTCCGGTGATGAAGCCCGGGTCACGGCGGAGCCGCAGACAGATCGGGCCGGCGAGCGCGGCCAGTAACGCGAGTGCGCAGAGTGCGGATGCCATGGTGTGGTCCCCCCGTGAACGGTCGTGCCACGAGGGTCACTTACTGGCCCGGCCATGACAAGCCGCCCCTCCGAGCCGCCCCCCTCCGTGCCGCCGCTACTCCTCGCGCAGTTCCGGCAGCACGGGGAACCTGCGCGGCGCCACGAGCAGCAGGACCAGCAGCGCGGCCACGGCGGCCGCCGACGCGCCGAGGAAGATGTGCTCCACCGCGGCGGCCACGGCCCGGCGCAGGTAGTCGGCGGCGGCGCCGGGCAGCAGTCCGGGCTCGGCCAGCGCCTTCGCCACGTCGTCCAGGTGCTTGGGGAGGCCCGCCACGGGGGCGTCCGCCAGGCGGGCGGCGAGGGTGGCGTTGGCGACGGCGGCGAGCAGCGCGGCGCCCACGCTCTGGCCGACCTGACGGCAGAACAGCACCGAGGCGGTCGTGGTCCCGCGCTCCGCCCAGCCGACGGTGGACTGGACCCCGACGATCAGCGGGAGCTGGAAGAGACCGAGGGCGCCGCCCAGCAGCAGCATGATCAGCGCGGGCTGCCAGGGCCGGGCGGGGTGGGGGGGCAGCGTGAAGGAGAACAGGATCACGGCGGCCAGCCCGATCCCGACGGCGGCGGTGTTGCGGAAGCCGATGCGCCGGTAGACGTGCTGGCTGCAGGCGGCGCTGACGG
This sequence comes from Streptomyces sp. NBC_01232, assembly GCF_035989885.1. Lineage (GTDB taxonomy): Bacteria > Actinomycetota > Actinomycetes > Streptomycetales > Streptomycetaceae > Streptomyces. Next base: position 3,499,866 of record NZ_CP108518.1, on the reverse strand, counting down.
GCCAGCTCAGGGTCATCACCGACATGACCAGGCCGGCGCCGACGGGGCCGAGGCCGAGCACGGACTGCGCGTAGGTCGGCATGAACACCATGGGCGCGACCATCAGCAGGCCGAGCGCGGCCATGGCGAGATTGACGGCGGCGATGGTGCGCCGGCGCCACACCCAGCCGGGCAGGATCGGTTCCTCGGCGCGGCGCTCCACCCGGACCACGACCGCGGCCAGGAGCGCGCTCGCACCCAGCAGACCCAGGGAGGGCGCGGACAGCCAGGGCCAGGCGACCCCGCCCTGGACGAGCGCGAAGAGCAGCAGTCCGCCGCAGGCGAAGACGGCCAGCGCCCCCGCCCAGTCGACCGGTCCGCGGCGACCGGGCGACCGTACGGGCTCGGTCAGGTGCCGGGAGATCATCCACAGGGCGAGGCCGGCCAGCGGCAGGTTGATCAGGAAGATCCAGCGCCAGTTCGCGTACGAGGCGAGCAGCCCGCCGAGCGCCGGGCCTGCCACGGCCGAGGTGGCCCAGACGCTGGACATCCGGGCCTGGATCCGCGGCCGCTCCGCCAGCGGGTACAGGTCGGCGGCCAGGGTCTGGATCGTGCCCTGGAGGGCGCCGCCGCCCAGGCCCTGGACGATGCGGAAGGCGATGAGCGCGGCCATGTTCCAGGCGGACGCGCACAGCAGCGAGCCGATGAGGAAGAGGCCGATGCCGAAGAGCAGGACGGGCTTGCGTCCGAAGGTGTCGGACAGCTTGCCGTAAACGGGCAGGGTGACGGTCACCGCGAGCAGGTAGCCGGAGAAGAGCCAGGAGAAGACGGAGAAGCCGCCGAGGTCGCCCACGATCTGCGGGACGGCGGTGGCCACGATGGTGCTGTCCAGGGCGACGAGGGCCATGCCGAGCATCAGCGAGGCGACGACGGGGGCGGGAGGCCGCGGGGCGGGCTTCCGCCCGGAGGCGCCGCCGGTCGCGATCCCGGCCGGAACCCCTGCCCCGGACGCGGCGTCCGGACGCTCCGCGGGTATGCCGTCCGGGCTCGCGCCCGTGCCCTCCGCCGATGCCACCGAAATCCCTTCCCCCTGCACGTAACTGCGGGGAACACCATCTCACCGCCACGTGCCGGACGGTATCCCCCAGGGCCGGTACGCCGAAGGGTGCAGATCCCCTAAGGGTCCCTCCGCACATCGGGCCAGGGGTCGTTCCTCCCGGCGGAGGACGTGGGGCGGCCCGCCGTCTCCTTAACTGGAACCTACGCAGCAGGGCCTGGGGGTGGGGTTAACCCCCGGGCGGATACGGCGATGGGCACCAGCGCGCCGTGCGTCCGCCCGGCGGAGACTTCATGACGGCGACGCACATACAGGCGCGGTCGGACGCACCCGTACGCAGATGACGCGCACGACGCAGACGCACGCATTCGAAGAAGGAGAAAGTCCGTGACAACGGCTATGACCGAAACCAGGCACGGGGGTACTGGAGGGCATGCAGCCGTCGCGGCCCGGGCACGAAAGGTCGTCAAGGCCTACGGCTCCGGGGAGACGCGCGTCGTCGCCCTCGACGACGTGGACGTGGACATCATGAGCGGCCAGTTCACCGCGATCATGGGTCCCTCGGGCTCCGGCAAGTCCACGCTGATGCACTGCCTCGCCGGGCTCGACACGGTGACCAGCGGCCAGATCCACCTGGACGACACGGAGATCACCGGGCTGAAGGACAAGAAGCTCACGCAGCTGCGCCGTGACCGGATCGGCTTCATCTTCCAGGCCTTCAACCTGCTGCCCACGCTCAACGCCCTGGAGAACATCACGCTCCCCATGGACATCGCGGGCCGCAAGCCCGACGCGGAGTGGCTCAACCGGGTCGTGGAGACCGTGGGCCTCGCCGGCCGTCTCAAGCACCGCCCGACCGAGCTCTCCGGCGGCCAGCAGCAGCGCGTGGCGGTGGCCCGCGCCCTCGCCGCCCGCCCGCAGATCATCTTCGGCGACGAGCCGACCGGAAACCTGGACTCCAGGGCGGGCGCCGAGGTCCTCGGCTTCCTGCGCCGCTCGGTGGACGAGCTCGGCCAGACGATCGTCATGGTCACGCACGACCCGGTGGCCGCCTCCTACGCGGACCGCGTCATCTTCCTGGCCGACGGCAGGATCGTCGACGAGATGTACGGCCCCACCGCCGACCAGGTCCTGGACCGCATGAAGGACTTCGACGCCCGCGGGCGGACCTCATGAGCAACACCGTCCTGAAGACCTCGCGGCGCAACTTCGTCGCCCACAAGGGGCGGATGGCGCTCTCGGCCATCGCGGTCCTGCTCTCCGTCGCCTTCGTCTGCGGAACCCTGGTGTTCACCGACACCATGAACACCACCTTCGACAAGCTGTTCGCCGTCACCAGCTCCGATGTGACCGTCAGCCCGAAGGAGGGCAAGGACGGGGACGAGAACCCCGAGCGCGGCCGCCCCGAGATGCTGTCCGGCTCGGCGGTCGAGCAGGTCCGCAAGGCCGAGGGCGTCAAGAACGCCGAGGGCGGCGTCGTCTCGATGTCCGTCACGGTGGTCAACTCCAAGAACGAGAACATGGGCTCGACCACCGGCGCCCCGACCATCGCGGGCAACTGGAACGACAACGAGCTCAAGTCCATGAAGATCACCTCGGGGCACGCTCCGCGCGGCCCGACCGAGGTGATGGTCGACGCCGACACCGCCGAGAAGCACCACCTCGCGCTCGGTGACGAACTGCGCACCATCGCCATCACCGGCGACATCCGCGCGAAGATCAGCGGTATCGCCACCTTCACCGTCACCAACCCGGGCGCGGCGATCGTCTACTTCGACACCGCCACCTCGCAGACGTCGCTGCTCGGCTCCCCGGGCGCATTCACGCACGTCAACGTCACCGCCAAGGACGGGGTGAGCGACGAGCAGCTCAAGCAGAACATCGCCACGGCCGTCGGCGCGGACACCTACAAGCTGCAGACCGCCAAGGAAGCCGCGGACGCCAACCGCAAGGACGTCGGCTCCTTCCTCGACGTCATGAAGTACGTGATGCTCGGCTTCGCCGGGATCGCCTTCCTCGTCGGCATCTTCCTGATCTTCAACACCTTCTCGATGCTGGTGGCCCAGCGCACCCGCGAGATCGGCCTGATGCGCGCCATCGGCGCGGACAGCGGGCAGGTCCTCAAGTCCGTGGTCGTCGAGGCCTTCCTGCTCGGTGTCGTGGGCTCGGTCCTGGGTGTCGGCGCGGGCGTGGGCCTCGCCATCGGCCTGATGGAGCTCATGGGCTCCATGGGCATGCACCTGTCCACCGACGACCTGACCGTCGCCTGGACCACCCCGGTCGTCGGCATCGTCCTCGGCGTCGTCGTGACCGTCGTCTCCGCCTTCGTCCCGGCCCGCCGGGCCGGCAAGGTCTCCCCGATGGCCGCGCTGCGCGAGTCCGGCACCCCCGGCGACAAGAAGGCCGGCGCCGTCCGCGCAGGCCTCGGCCTGTTCCTCACCGGCATCGGCGGCGCAGGCCTCTACCTCGCCACGGCCGCCGAGAAGGCCGGACCCGGTTCGGCCTGGCTGGGCCTGGGCGTCGTCTTCTCCCTCATCGGCTTCATCGTGATCGGTCCGCTGCTCGCCGCGGGCGTGGTGCGGGTGATCTCCGGAGCGGTGCTGCGGCCCTTCGGGTCCGTGGGCCGGCTCGCCGAGCGCAACGCCCTGCGCAACCCGCGCCGCACCGGCGCCACCGCCGCCGCGCTGATGATCGGCCTCGCGCTGGTCGCCTGCCTGTCGGTGGTCGGCTCCTCGATGGTGGCCTCCGCGACCGAGGAGCTCGACAAGTCGGTCGGAGCGGACTACATCGTCAACTCCGAGACCGGTCAGCCCGTGCTGCCGCAGGCCGAGCAGGCCCTGCGCGCCATGAAGGGCCTCGACCACGTCACCGCATACCGCGAGGTCGCGGCCAAGGTCACGGCCCCCGACGGCACCTCCGAGGAGGATGGGCTCGGCGCCACCGACCCGACGTACGCCAAGGACATCCGGCGCAAGATGGTGGCCGGCGAGCACACGGCGGCGTACGACAAGGACTCCATGTCGGTGGGCTCGGCGTACGCGACCAAGCACGGCATCAAGCTCGGCGACGAGCTGACGGTCGCCTTCACCGGTGGCAACACCGTCAAGCTGAAGGTCGCCGCGATCACCAGCGACGAGGGCAACCTCGACAAGGGCATGAAGTACATCAGCACCGAGGCGGCCCGGGCGAACGTCCCCGCCGACAAGCTGCCGCTCCCCTTCATGCTGCTGGCCAGCGCGCAGGACGGTCAGTCGGACACCGCCGCCTACCAGTCGGTCAAGACGGCCATGGCCGAGTACCCGCAGTACAAGGTGCGCAACCAGACCGACTACAAGCAGGCGCTCAAGGACCAGGTCGGCCAGCTGCTGAACATGGTCTACGGCCTCCTCGGTCTCGCGATCATCGTCGCGGTCCTGGGCGTCGTGAACACCCTGGCCCTCTCGGTGGTCGAGCGGACCCGCGAGATCGGCCTGATGCGCGCCATCGGCCTCTCCCGCCGCCAGCTGCGCCGCATGATCCGCCTGGAGTCGGTGGTCATCGCCCTCTTCGGTGCCCTCCTCGGCCTCGGGCTGGGCATGGGCTGGGGGATCGGCGCCCAGCAGCTGCTGGCGCTCCAGGGCCTGAAGGTCCTGGAGATCCCGTGGCCGACGATCCTCGGGGTGTTCGCCGCCTCGGCCCTCGTGGGCCTGTTCGCCGCGCTGGTCCCGGCCTTCCGGGCAGGGCGGATGAACGTACTGAACGCGATCGCGAGCGAGTAACCGCTCGCGATCGTCCGGGGGAGATGCCGGTCCGGGACCTCGGGGTCCCGGACCGGCTTCGTTTCCGGCGTCGCCCGCCGGGTCCGCTACCGGTCCCGCTGCATCAGCACGATCCCGGCCGCCTCACCCACCAGGGTGAACTGCTCGCCGGGGTGGAGCTGGCGGGCGTAGGCGGTCGGATCCTCGCCGGCCCACTTGGAGGAGTTGTCGAGGGTGATCCAGTCCGGGACCACGCCCTTGCTGCCGCCGATCCACAGCACACGGGTGCGGGAGGTCAGCCGGGTCAGCGGGGTGGTGTCCGCCTCCACGGTCGCCCCGTCGGGGATCAGGTCCAGGAGCCGCTCGATCGCCTGGACGCGCTCGGGCTTCTCGTACGTACGGGCCTCCGCGAGCTTGGCGGTCGGCATCGCCGTCGCACTCAGGGCGAGGGCGGCGGCGAGCACGGCCGTCGGCATCTGGAGGGCGTACGCGCGCAGCCGGGGCCGCTCGCCGCGCCGGACGGTGTCGATGGCGTCGACGAGGGCCAGGGCCACCACGGGCATCAGCACGGCGCTGTAGTGCCAGTCGGTGGACCAGTAGTGGTCGTCCCCGGACAGGAACCGCCAGCCGAGGGTGGGCGCGGCGACCAGGAGCAGCGGCGAGCGCAGCGCGAGCAGCCCGGAGGTGGGGACCAGGACCCAGGCCAGGGTGGTGAGCTTGGTGCCGATGCCGGCGAGCGGACCGGCGCCGTCGATCTTGTCCCAGTAGCCGTAGCCCCCGGTGGCGAAGGCCGGTATGAACACGGTGAACACCAGGACGGCGAAGACGCAGGCCGCGCCGGCGAGGGCGAGCGCGGTCACCGCGATCCGCCGGTCGCTCGTGCGGGCCCGCCAGGCCACCACCACCGCCAGGGCGGCGAGGGTGAAGCCGAGGTCCTCCTTCACCAGGACCAGCGGCAGTCCCCACAGCAGGGCGGCCCGCCAGCGCCGGGCGAGCACCGCCTCCAGGGCGAAGGCCAGCAGGGGCACCGCGAAGGCGATCTCGTGGAAGTCGAACTCGACGGCCCGCTGGATGCCCCAGGACAGCCCGTACGCGATGCCGACGGCGAGCCCGCGGGCCCGCCCGAGGATCTGCACGGCCGCCCGGGTGACGGGCACGGCGGACAGCGCGAACAGCGCGGCCTGCACGACCAGCAGGGTGACGGGCCCGGGGAAGACCCGGTACACGGGGGCGACGAGCGCGATGATCGGGCTGAAGTGGTCCCCGAGGATGTTGGCCCCCGGCCCCTTCAGGTCGACTACGGGCTCCTGCAGGTGCGCGTACGCGCGGATCGCCTGCTCGAAGATCCCCAGGTCCCAGGAGGCCCAGTCCATCCGCCGGAACCGCCCGACGGACAGGGCGAGGTAGACGAGGAACAGCCCGGCCGCCACCAGCCAGGGCGGTGCCCACGCGCCGCGCCCGGACTTCGCGGGTGCCGGGGTCGCCGGCGCCGGGCGGGCTATCGCATCGCTCGTCACGGACTCTGCTCCTCGGGGGGTGTGGGGCGGATCGGGCCGGACCCCGGCGGAAGGTGACGCGGCGAGCTGGGACGGTTCGGAACAAGAACATCGTAAAGCGGGGCGAGGGGCGTCGTCGTAGGGTGGGAACCCCCGGCCCGTACGACGTGTCGGGCCCTTCGCGTTGCCCCGCACCCGAACCGGCACCGCACTGCACACCTTCAGACCTTCACCGGATTCAGACCTTCACCGGACGGAAAGCCTCTTCATGAGCCTGCACGGACTGCTCGACGCCGTCACCCGTGATGCCGCCCTCACCGAGGCGGTCACCGCGGCCGGGGACGGCAAGCGCATGCACGTGGACCTCGTCGGCCCCGCCGCCGCGCGGCCCTTCGCGATCGCCGCGCTGGCCCGGCAGACCGGGCGGACCGTGCTCGCGGTCACCGCCACCGGGCGCGAGGCCGAGGACCTCGCCGCCGCGCTGCGCTCCCTGCTGCCCCCCGACGAGGTGGTGGACTACCCGTCCTGGGAGACGCTCCCGCACGAGCGGCTCAGCCCGCGCAGCGACACCATGGGCCGCCGGCTCGCCGTCCTGCGCCGCCTGGTGCACCCGAGCAAGGACGATCCGGCCGCAGGCCCCGTGAGCGTCCTCGTCGCCCCCATCCGGTCCGTGCTCCAGCCGCAGGTCAAGGGGCTCGGCGACCTGGTGCCGGTCAGCCTGCGCCAGGGCGGCGGCGCCGACCTCGGCGAGATCACCGAGGCGCTGGCCGCCGCCGCGTACGCACGGGTCGAGCTCGTCGAGAAGCGCGGGGAGTTCGCCGTGCGCGGCGGCATCCTCGACGTGTTCCCGCCCACCGAGGAACACCCGCTGCGCATCGAGTTCTGGGGCGACGAGGTCGAGGAGATCCGCTACTTCAAGGTCGCCGACCAGCGCTCCCTGGAGGTCGCCGAGCACGGCCTGTGGGCCCCGCCCTGCCGCGAGCTGCTGCTCACCGACGAGGTACGGGAGCGGGCCGCGGCCCTCGCCGAGGCCCATCCCGAGCTCGGCGAGCTGCTGCACAAGATCGCCGAGGGGATCGCCGTGGAGGGCATGGAGTCCCTCGCCCCGGTTCTCGTCGACGAGATGGAACTGCTGATCGACGTGCTGCCCGCCGGGTCGATGGCCGTCGTCTGCGATCCCGAGCGGGTACGGACCCGGGCCGCCGACCTCGTGGCCACGAGCCAGGAGTTCCTGATGGCTTCCTGGGCGGCCACCGCGGGCGGCGGCGAGGCCCCCATCGACGTGGGCGCGGCCTCGCTCCGCGGGATCGCCGACGTCCGCGACCGGGCCCGCGAGCTGGACATGATGTGGTGGTCGGTGTCCCCGTTCGCCGCCGACGAGAGCGCGGGCGGCGGCGACACCCTCAAGCTCGGCATGCACGCCCCGGAGGCCTACCGCGGCGACACCGCGCGGGCGCTCGCCGACACCAAGGGCTGGATCTCCGAGGGCTGGCACACCGTCTACCTCACCGAGGGCCACGGCCCGGCCGCCCGTACGGTCGAGGTGCTCGGCGGCGAGGGCATCGCGGCCCGGCTGGAGCCGGAGCTGCGCACGCTGGAGCCGAGCCTGGTCCATGTGGCCTGCGGCTCGATCGACAACGGCTTCGTGGACCCGGTGCTGCGCCTGGCCGTCCTCACCGAGACCGACCTCACCGGCCAGCGCACCGCCACCAAGGACCTGGGCCGGATGCCGACCCGGCGCCGCAAGACGATCGACCCGCTGACCCTGGAGGCCGGCGACTACATCGTCCACGAGCAGCACGGCGTGGGCCGCTACGTCGAGATGGTCCAGCGGACGGTGCAGGGCGCCACCCGCGAGTACCTGCTGGTGGAGTACGCGCCTGCCAAGCGCGGGCAGCCCGGCGACCGGCTCTACATCCCCACCGACCAGCTGGAGCAGGTCACCAAGTACGTCGGCGGCGAGGCCCCGACCCTGCACCGGCTCGGCGGCGCCGACTGGACCAAGACCAAGGCGCGCGCGAAGAAGGCGGTCAAGGAGATCGCCGCCGACCTGATCAAGCTCTACAGCGCGCGCATGGCGGCCCCCGGCCACACCTTCGGGCCGGACACCCCCTGGCAGCGCGAGCTGGAGGACGCCTTCCCGTACGCGGAGACGCCCGACCAGCTCACCACCATCGCCGAGGTCAAGGAGGACATGGAGAAGTCGGTTCCGATGGACCGGCTGATCTGCGGCGATGTCGGCTACGGCAAGACGGAGATCGCCGTGCGCGCCGCGTTCAAGGCGGTCCAGGACGGCAAGCAGGTAGCCGTCCTCGTCCCGACGACCCTCCTCGTGCAGCAGCACTTCGGCACCTTCTCCGAGCGCTACAGCCAGTTCCCCGTCAAGGTGAAGGCGCTCTCGCGCTTCCAGAGCGAGAGCGAGTCCAAGGCCACCCTGGAGGGGCTGCACGAAGGCTCGGTGGACGTGGTCATCGGCACGCACCGGCTGTTCTCGCAGGAGACCCGCTTCAAGGACCTGGGCCTGGTCATCGTCGACGAGGAGCAGCGGTTCGGCGTCGAGCACAAGGAGCAGTTGAAGAAGCTCCGCGCCAACGTCGACGTGCTCACGATGTCCGCGACCCCGATCCCGCGCACCCTGGAGATGGCGGTGACCGGCATCCGCGAGATGTCGACGATCACCACCCCTCCGGAGGAGCGCCACCCGGTGCTGACCTTCGTGGGCCCGTACGAGGAGAAGCAGATCGGCGCGGCCATCCGCCGCGAGCTGCTGCGCGAGGGCCAGTGCTTCTACATCCACAACCGGGTCGAGTCCATCGACCGGGCGGCGGCCAAGCTGCGCGAGATCGTGCCCGAGGCGCGGATCGCGACGGCCCACGGCCAGATGTCGGAGCAGGCCCTGGAGCAGGTCGTCGTCGACTTCTGGGAGAAGAAGTTCGACGTGCTCGTCTCGACCACGATCGTCGAGTCGGGCATCGACATCTCCAACGCGAACACCCTGATCGTGGAGCGCGGCGACAACTTCGGCCTCTCGCAGCTGCACCAGCTGCGCGGCCGCGTCGGGCGCGGCCGCGAGCGCGGGTACGCGTACTTCCTGTACCCGCCGGAGAAGCCGCTGACGGAGACCGCGCACGAGCGGCTCGCGACGATCGCCCAGCACACCGAGATGGGCGCGGGCATGTACGTGGCGATGAAGGACCTGGAGATCCGCGGCGCGGGCAATCTGCTCGGCGGCGAGCAGTCCGGCCACATCGCGGGCGTCGGCTTCGACCTGTACATCCGCATGGTCGGCGAGGCGGTGGCCGACTACCGGGCCGCGGTCGAGGGCGGGGTGGAGGAGGAGCCGCCGCTGGAGGTCAAGATCGAGCTGCCGGTCGACGCGCACGTCCCGCACGACTACGCGCCGGGCGAGCGGCTGCGCCTGCAGGCGTACCGGTCCATCGCCTCCGCGGGCTCCGAGGCGGACATCAAGGCCGTACGGGAGGAGCTCACCGACCGCTACGGCAAGCTGCCGGAGCCGGTGGAGAACCTGCTGCTGGTGGCCGGGCTGCGGATGCTCGCCCGGGCCTGCGGGGTCGGGGACATCACCCTCCAGGGCAACAACATCCGCTTCGGGCCGGTGGAGCTGCGCGAGTCGCAGGAGCTGCGCCTCAAGCGGCTCTACCCGGGCACCGTGCTCAAGCCGGCCACCTCGCAGATCCTGATCCCGCGCCCGAAGGCGGGCAGGATCGGAGGCAAGCCGGTGATCGGGCGGGAGCTGCTGGCCTGGACCGGGGAGTTCCTCACCACGATCCTCGGCTCGTAGGCCGGCGACGCAGAAGGCTGCGGCCGGGGACCTTGCAGGTCCCCGGCCGCAGCCGTGTCCGCGGGGTGCGTCAGTTCATCGCGTCCGCGTCGATGACGTCCTTGCCGGTCGGAGCCTCGGCCTGGACCGGCTTGTCGAAGTCGCTGAAGGCGACCTCGGCCGGCTCCTTGCCGGTGGTGCTCGCCTTGAGCAGGTACGGCTTGCCCTCGGTGGCGACCAGCAGGGTCTCGGTGCCCTCGGTGGTCTTCGTGGTCAGGGTGAGGGCCTTGTGGCCGCCGACCGTGGTGACCTCGCCCTTCTTCGCGCCCTTGCTCTCGTCGAATTCCTTGAGGAGATCGTTCAGGTCGCACAGGGCGGACAGTTCCTTCGAGTCCGCCTCCGTGGCCTTCGACTTCAGCCAGTGGCCCGCCAGCTGCTTGACCGCCGCGTCCGCCTGGTCCTTGGGCAGGTCCTTCATCTGGGAGCGGTAGAAGGGCTCGTCGGCCTTGATGAAGACGAACTCGGAGTTGCGGATCAGCTCGAAGGAGCCTTCCTGGCCGGCGATCGTGCCCCGGCAGTCGCCGGTCTTGCTGACGGCCATGTTCATCTCCAGCGGCTTGCCCCCGTCCCAGACCTTTCCGCTGACGGTGAGCGAGGAGGCGCCGCGCAGGGCGTCCACGGACTTGTCCGCCACCTCGGAGCCGGACAGGTCCGGGAACGGACCGGACGCGGAGCAGGCGGTGAGGCCGAGGGCTGCGGCGCAGGCGAGGGCGGCGGTGGCGGTGAAGCGGTGAGCGGTACGCATGGGGACTCTCTACGACGGGGGGACGGGGAGACGGGGAGTAAAAGAAGACTAAAGGAGAAGCGGAAGATTAAATTCCGCTCAGGTGGGCGGGAGTGATCGACCGGGTCAGGACTTCTTCCAGTCCGCGCAGTCGACCGTCTTGAAGTAGGCGTCGTCGGCCCCGATCGTCACGACGGCCGGACCGGCCGGGTTCTCGTTGGCGATGATCGAGTCGATGTCGTGGCCCGCGTTCTTGGCGCGTTCCCAGTAGCAGCCGGCGCCGTCCTCGGAGGGGCCCTCGGACTTGTAGGTGCCGGGGGCGATGTCCGTGCCGACCTTGAGCATTCCGGCCTTGCCGGAGAACTCGGTCTTCGGGGAGCCGCCCGCGGCCTGGGGGTCCACGGCCTCCCAGTCCTTGCAGTCGCCGGACTTGAAGATCTTGTCGGTGGCCGCGATGGTCACGTAGCTCGTGCCGGTCACGTTGTCGTTGGCGAGGATGGAGTCCAGCTCGCCCGAGGAGTCCTTGCTCCGCTCCCAGTAGCAGCCGGCGCCGCCGTTCCCGGTGGTGCGGTAGGTGCCCGGCGGGACGTCCTTGCCGACCTCGAAGGTGCCGCTGCCGCGTATCGCGGCCTTCTTCTGCGGGGCGTCGCCGCCCTTCGCGGCCGGGGAGGAGGCGGCGGGCTTCGGCGCCGCGCCCCCTTCGGTCCCGCCGGTCTCCTCCGGGGCGGTGCACGCACCGAGCGTCACGAGGGCGAGGACCGCCCCGCAGCTGGTCAGCGTCCTGTGGCGGGCGATCCAGGACGTGCGCGAGGTGTGGGACATGAGTGACTCCTGCCTCTCCGGCTGTTCTTGGATTTCTCCGGCTGCTCTGGTTTGACGTGCTGATCACACCAGATAGCTGTGAACCGAGTCAACAAGATTCACGGAAGAGTTTGGGTTCACGGTGTGAATCGGTCTCTTGGGTGTGAGCGGGTATGCTCCCCGGCATGCCCGAGGAGAACGCCGCAGTAGAGGCCGCCGCAGCAGAGGCGGCAGCAGCAGAGGCCGGCGCGGCCGAGGTCACCGCGGCCGAGGTCGCCCGCCTGGCCGGAGTCGGCCGCGCGGCCGTGAGCAACTGGCGGCGCCGCCACGCCGACTTCCCCAAGCCCGTCGGCGGCACCGAGACCAGCCCCTCCTTCTCCCTCGGCGAGGTGGAGCACTGGCTGCGCGCCCAGGGCAAACTCGCCGAGGTCCCCCTGCGCGAACGCGTCTGGCAGCAGATCACCGGCCACCCCGGCGGCGCCGTCACCGCACTCGTCAAGGCGGGCGCCGCGCTGCTCGTCGTACGCGACCGGCCCGCCGACTGGCTGGAGCTGACCGCCGTCTCCGACGCACGCATGACCACCCTGCTGAGGCCCGTCCTCGATCAGGTGCTCGGCGCGCGCCTCGGACCGGGCCATGCCCTCACCGCGATCCCGCTGCGCCCTGCCGCCATGCCGCTGCTGCGGGCCACCGCCGAACTCGCCGCCGAACTCGGCGCCCGCCAGGCCTTCGAGTTCCTCCTCGGACGCCACCTCGACGCCAACCCGCGCCAGTACACGCTCACCCCGGACTCTCTCGCCGGGCTCATGGCCGCCCTCGCCGGACCCGCAGCGCGCACCGTCCTCGACCCCGCCTGCGGCACCGGCACCCTGCTGCGGGCCGTCCCCGGCGCCACCGCCCTGCACGCGCAGGACTCCTCGCCCGAACTCGCCGCCCTCGCCGCACTGCGCCTCGCCCTGAACGGCCCCGCCCAGGTCCGCGCCGCCGCCGCCGACAGCCTGCGCGCAGACGCCTTCCCGCAGGACACCGTCGACGCCGTGCTCTGCCACCCGCCGTTCAACGAACGCGGCTGGGGCCACGAGGAACTGGCCTACGACCCGCGCTGGGAGTACGGCTTCCCGGCCCGCACCGAATCCGAACTCGCCTGGGTCCAGCACGCCCTGGCCCACCTGCGCGAGGGCGGCACCGCCGTCCTGCTCATGCCGCCCGCCGTCGCCGCCCGCCGCTCCGGCCGCCGCATCCGCGCCGACCTGCTGCGCCGCGGCGCGCTGCGGGCCGTCGTCGCGCTCCCGGCCGGCGCGGCGCCTCCATACGGGATCCCCCTGCACCTGTGGGTGCTGCGCCGGCCCGCCCCCCAGGCGGCGCCCCCGGCCGGGCTGCTGCTCATCGACACCGCCGCCCTCGCCGCCGACGGCCAACTCCGCTCCGCCTGGACCGCCGTGGACGGCGCGGTGCGGGACGCCTGGGGCGCGTACGACCGCACCGGCTCCGTGGAGCAGGTTCCGGGCGTCAGCCGCGTCGTGCCCGTCATCGAGCTGCTGGACGACGACGTGGACCTCACCCCCGCCCGCCACCTGCCCCCGCCGGCCGCCGGTGGCGGTCCGGCCGAATTGACCGCCGTACGGGAGCGGCTCGGCGAGACCCTCGGCCGGGCCACCGCGCTCACACCGCCGCCGGCAACGGCGCCCGCCGCGGCCGCGGCCCGGCCGCCGATGACCACCATCGGCGAACTCGCCCGAGCCGGCGCCCTGGAGCTGCACACCGGCACCGGCGGCGGGACCGGCTCGGCCCCCGTCCTCACCGAACAGGACGTCTACGCCGGAACCGGACCCTCCGGCACGCTGGCCGCCACCGCGGACGAGCCCGTGGTCACCGCGCCCGGCGACGTACTCGTCCCCCTCGTCGGCGGCGCGGCCATCGCCCGGGTCGTCGACGAGGCCACCGCGGGCGCCGTACCGGGCCGCGGCCTGGCCCTGCTGCGCCCCGACCCGGCCGCCCTCGACCCGTGGTTCCTGGCCGGATTCCTGCGCGGCACCGCCAACAACCGCCGCGCCAGCAGCCACGCCTCCACCGCCACCCGGCTCGACGTACGCCGACTGCGCCTGCCCCGGCTGCCCCTGGCGCAGCAGCAGGGCTACGGGGACCGCTTCCGCGCGCTCGCCGAGTTCGAGGACGCGCTGCGGCTGGCGGGCCGGCTCGGCGAACAACTCGTACAGGGTTTCTACGACGGCCTCTCCGACGGCACGGTCACGCCGGAGTGATCGGCGGAGCGAACAGCCGTGCAGCGAGCGTGCAACGGTTGCGCGCATCCCCTCACCCATGGCCGGGAACGCTGTATACCCTCAGACCCGAAACTTCTTCCGCACGGCCCGTCAGGAGCAGCGATGCACGGCCCCGGCCTTCCGCCGCAGCACGGCCCCCAGTCCAATTCCGGGGGTGTGGTGGCATTGCGCGTCGTGTTCATGCTGCTGCCCGTCCTCAGCTGCGGCTTCCTCGCCTGGGGGTCACTGCTGCGGCTCGCCCTGGTCACCCGCAAGTCCCGTGACTGGATCCTGATGGTGGTCAGCGGCGTGCTGGCCGTCGTGTGGATGACGCTCATCCAGATCGACCCCACCCCGGACGTCAACGGCTGGCAGGGCAACCTGGGGGCCGGTGGCTCGATCTTCACCGGCTTCGCGATCTGCGTGTACTTCCTCGTCGCCGACATCAAGTACCACGAGGCCCTGCGGACGGCTCCGACCGCGCAGTGGTACCCGGCGCAGTCCGCTCCGTACGCCCACCCGCAGCCGACCGGGCCCGCCTACGGCTACCCGCCCGCCTCCACGGCCACCACCCGGCCCTCCACCCCGGCGCCCACGCCCACCCCGGCGCCGCCCCAGGTGCCGCCGCAGGCGACCCCGCCCCCGCGCATCGGGCAGGTCCGGGCCGAGCTCGACGAGCTCAGTGAGCTGCTGCGCAAGCAGACCCCGCCGGCCGGCGGCCCCCGCAACGATCCCCACCAGACCCCGTTCCAGGACCCGCACCAGTGACCGACCGGCTCATCGGCGACCGCTACCAGCTCGCGACCATCCTCGGCCAGGGCGGCATGGGCCAGGTCTGGACCGCGTACGACCGGCGCCTCGACCGCCGCGTCGCCGTCAAACTGCTGCGCCCCGACAAGGTCGCCGGGCCCGGCACCGTCGCCGAGGAACTGCGCCGCCGCTTCGTGCGCGAGTGCCGGGTCACCGCGCAGGTCGACCACCCCGGCCTGGTCACCGTGCACGACGCGGGCAGCGACGGCGACGAACTGTTCCTCGTCATGGGCTACGTGGAGGGCGCGGACCTCGCCGACCACCTCGCCGAGCACGACCCGTACCCCTGGCAGTGGGCGGTCGCCGTCGTCGCGCAGCTGTGCTCGGTCCTGTCGGCCGTGCACGCGGTGCCGATCGTGCACCGGGACCTGAAGCCGCGCAACGTGATGGTCCGCCCGGACGGCACCGTCCTCGTCCTGGACCTCGGCGTCGCCTCGGTGATGGACACGGACACCACCCGCCTCACCAGCACCGGCTCGCCCATCGGCAGCCCCGCGTACATGGCGCCCGAGCAGGCCATGGGCGGCGCCGTCGGCCCGTACACCGACCTCTACGCCCTCGGTGTGCTGCTGTACGAACTCCTCAGCGGCAACGTCCCCTTCGCCGGATCCACCGCCCTCGGCGTCCTCCACCGCCACCTGTACGAGCCCCCGCTCCCGGTCCGCCAGCTGCGCCCGGAGGTCCCGCCGGAGCTGGAGAAGCTCCTGCTCCACCTCCTCGCCAAGGACCCGCAGGACCGGCCCGCCTCCGCCCAGGAGGTGTACGAGGCCCTGGCCCCGCTGCTGCCCGCCCGCGACAGCCGCACCCCGTCCGGCCCGCTCGACCCGACCCGGCCCTTCCTGCGCCCGCAGGCACCCTGGCCGGACCGGGCCACGGCCGTCCCCCCGCGGCCGAGCACCCCGCCCGCGCCGCCCAAGGCCGACGTCCCCGGCGCCGTGGACGAGGCCCGCAAGCTCCTGGACCAGGGGCAGCTCACCCAGGCCGTGGACATCCTCGGCGGCATCCTCCCGGCGGCCGCCGCCGAGCACGGCGAGCACTCGCCGGTGGTCCGCTCCCTGCGCAAGCAGTACGCGGCCACGCTGATGGACGACGGCCAGTACCGCCGCGCCCTGCCCGAACTGCGCCGCCTCGCCGACGAGTTCCCGGCCGGCGACCCCCAGTCGCTGCGCTTCCGCTACGACTCGGCCCAGTGCCTGGAGCAACTCGGCGAGCCGGCCGCCGCCCTGGCGGAGTACCGCTCGCTGCTCCCGCTCTTCGAGAACCACTACGCCAACCCCGACCCGGGCCTGCCGCTGGAGGTCCGCCGCCGGATAGCCCACCTGCTGCTCTCCCTCGGCGACCGCCAGGCGGCCCACGACACCCTGGCCCGCCTGCTGTTCGACGCGGAACGGCTGCACGGCCCGGCCCACCCCTTCCCGGCCGAGATCCGCCGCACCCTGCACTGGCTGAGCCAGGTCCGCTGATGCTCCTCTTCGGCGGACCCTTCGCCGAGGACTTCTACGCCGGCCCGCCCGCCTGACCCGGGGCCCCGCCCCGGTGCCGGCCGTGCAGGGCCACGGCCAGCAGGACCCCCAGCCCGCCCGCCAGGGCCGCCAGCCCCGGCAGCAGACCCGGCGGGCGGAACGTGCAGCTGAGCTGCCCGGTGCCCGGGGACAGGGGCAGCGCGACCAGTCCCAGGTGGGCCGATGCGGGGCGGCCGTTGCAGGTCCAGCCCGCGATCGCGGGGACCGAGAGGACCGCCGTGCCCGTGGCTCCCTCCGGCAGGCCGGCCCGGATCCCCGAGGGCCCGACGCGCACCGAGGTCGCCGCCGTGGCCCGCAGGGCGGCCACCGCGGCATCGAGCCGCTGCCGGTCCAGGCAGGACAGGGTCCACCGCGGGGGCGCGGCCGCGTCGAAGACCAGCGCCGAGGAGGCCCCGCTCGAGGGGCCCATCGGCTGGAGGGCCGCCCGGTTGCGGGGGGCGCTGCCGTTCAGGCGGAAGGCCGGGCCGTCCGCGAGGCGGGCCGTCGCGTTGTACTCCGGCGCCCACAGGTAGGCGTCCGTGCCCGCGCGGCAGACCCCGGGCGCGAGCGGGTCCTCGTACACCCGGGCACCCAGCAGCGCCTCCTGGTTGGCGAAGGGGGAGTCGTCGGCGTAGGAGAGGGGCGGGCCGGGCGGGCGGATCGTCACCAGCGGGGGCACCTGCGTCCTGCGGACCGTGCCGTCGCTGCGCAGGCGTGCGCCGACCGCGAAGACGGCGTCGGTCACCGGGTTGTCGAGGCTCTGGACGTTGCGTCCGCGCGAGGTCCAGCCGGCGCCGAGGGCGGCCATCGTGCGCGTGAACACGTCCGGGGTGTGGCTGCTGTAGTACGAGCCGCCCTCCCCGCCGAGCAGCAGCGGGTCGTTGCCCGACAGCGCGGGCCGGCCCGGGTCGGTGCGGTACGCGGGCCAGCCGTCGGCCGCGGCCAGGGCCTCGGCGTGCGCGGTGTGCGCCGGCCCCCAGGACGGGTAGTCGTCCAGGCCGCCCAGCTTGCCCCGGTGGCCGTACGCGGTGGTCGCGGCGGCCTGCGCCAGCAGGACCAGCGCGAGCAGCCCGGCCGCCGGACGCGCGAGCCGCCGGTGGCGCAGCCCCCACCAGGCGGCGCCGGCCAGCACCAGCCCGCCGCCGAACAGCGCGTACCCCGGTGCCGTCACCAGCGGGCTGCCGCCCGCCCGGAGCACGGCGGCCGCCAGTACGCCCGCCCCCGCCGCCAGCGCCACCGGCCGCGGCGGGCCCGCCGCCAGCCCGGTCCAGGCGGCGATCACGGCGATCCCGGCCAGGACGAAGGTCTGCCGGTACGGACTTCCGTTCGGGGTGGCGAAGAGGTGCCAGGCCAGGTGCGTCGGTGCCCACTGGAGGGAGAGCGCGACGGCCACCGTCAGCCCGGACCACCACAGCCGGGTGCGGAGCGGGACCGCGCGGTGGAAGGGCAACGCGGCCACCAGGAGCAGGGTGCCGGTCCCCACGAAGACGGCGGGGGAGGAGAAGGAGTAGGTCCCCGGCAGCAGCCGCGCGAACAGGTCCGCCCAGGACACCGGGAGGAACTCCCTGTTCCACCCCGGGTACGCCTGCCCGGAGCTGAGGAAGAGGGGCAGGAGCACGGGCGCGGCCAGCACGATGCCCAGCACGGTCGTCCCGGCCGCCCGCGCGATCACTGCGAGCCGGGTCCGGGCACCCTCCCGGGTGAGCACCACCCGTACCAGCAGCACCAGCGCGGCACCCAGCGTCGCCATGTAGGCGGTGTAGAAGTTCGCCGTCCAGCAGACCGCGACGACCAGCGGGGCGAGCACCGCGCGCCGGCCGCGCAGGGCCCATTCACCGGTCAGGCACAGCAGGGGGAAGGCGATCAGCCCGTCCAGCCACATCGGGTTGTAGGCGGCCTCGATCACCGACCAGCCGCACAGCGCGTACGAGGCCCCGAGCAGCGCGGCCGTCCACCGGGGCCCGCGGCACTGTGCGAGCAGCAGCCGGCACATCGCCGCCGCGGCGGCGGCCGTCTTGAGCACGGTGACGACGTACACGGCGAGGTCGATGTCGGCGCGCGGGAAGAGGCCGACGAGGACCGCGAAGGGGCTGGTCAGATAGGTGCCCAGGTCCGGCAGGAAGCTCATGCCGTAGCCGGAGCGCCAGTTGAACAGCAGCCCGCCCTCCGCGCGGCCGTGCAGGAGGTCCCACAGCTGCGCGTGGAAGGGGACGAACTGATTGCCGAGGTCGTTGACGCTTCGGTGGCGCGGTCCGTACGGGAAGACGCGCGCGGCCGCGTCCCCGGCGCAGAGGGCGACCGCCGTGAGGAGGGCGGCGAGCGCCGGGCCGAACAGAGCCCGGCGGAGCGGTGAGCGGTGCGTTGTCGGCATGGTGGGCCGACCTTCGCAGCGCCGGGTGACCAAGGGGTTGCCCCGGGGTGGCCAACGGCCGATCCGGTCGCCGCCCGGGTCGCGGGGTCCCCAGGATGGGTGACGGATGGCGCGGCGGGCACGCCGGTGCGGGCCGACTCGCTTATGAACGGTGCGTGTTCGGTCCGCGCGCGAATCGTTGGTCGAACCGGTGGTCCGGATCACCGTGACCTCATAACATCGATCACCGCACGGCCCTTTGTGCACCGACGCACAATCTCCCGGCCCTGGAGGCTCCTTTGCACCGTCGCACAGCGCTCTCCGTCTCCACCGCCCTGCTCGTGGCGGCGCCCTTGCTGTCCGCCTGCTCGGGCGAGCCGCGTCCCGGCACCGCGGCCGTCGTGGGCGGCGAACGCATCACCACCTCCTCGCTCCAGGCGCAGGTGAACGACGTCCGCGCGGCGCAGAACCGTTCCGGGCAGGCCGCCGCCGAGCTCATCGCGAGCACCCCCCACCTGGAACGCCAGAAGCTCGACGCGGCCCTCCAGAGCCGGATCATCGACAAGATGGCCGACACCGCCGGGCTCACGGCCACCCAGAAGGACATCGAGGACGAACGCAGGACCCGCGCCGCCGAGAGCGGCGGGAACGAGCAGTTCGAGGCGGTCCTCCTGCACAAGGGCGCCATGGCCCCCGCCCAGGTCGACCGCTTCCTGCGGGACCAGGTGCTCTTCGCCAAGCTCACCGCCAAGTACGGAGCGGGGAAGCTGGAGGAGCCCGCCCGGGCCGCCGTGAAGGCCCTGCACATCGAGGTGAACCCGCGCTACGGGGCCTGGGACGCCAAGGAGATCAGGCTCGGCGGCGGGGAGACGCCCTGGATCACCCAGCGGACCCGGCCCGAACAGCCCCCTGCCGGGGCCTGAGCACCCGGAAGTCCGCCGGTCCGCCGGTCCGCCGGTCCCCCCGGGCCGTGGGCCGGCGGATCAGAGGTAGGTTCGGAGGGTGACCGACCACTCCGAACCCACCACCGCGGCCGCCGGCGAGCCCACGGGCCGCATCGTCCTGCTGACCACCAGCCACCGGGTCGCCCCCGGCGTACTGTCCTGGCCGGCGTGGCAGACCCTGCACGCCGCGGACCGGGTGCTGTGCGCCGACCCCGGTCACCCGCAGCTGCCGTACCTGGCGGAGGCGGGCGTCGAGGTCGCGTTCGAGAGCCCGGACGCGCACGCGCTGGTCGAGGCCTGCGCGGGCGGCCGTACGGTCGTGGTGCTCCCGGGCGGCGAGGGCGACCAGCGGCTCACCGACGGACTGGCCCGGCTGGCCGGCTCGGGCCGGGTCTCCATGCCCGATCTGGAACTGCTGCCCGGCTCGTACGATCTGCCGGGCGCGCGCCTGCTCGACCTGGTCCAGGTGATGGACCGGGTCCGGCGCGAGTGCCCGTGGACCTCCCGGCAGACCCACCTGGGCCTGGCCAAGTACGCGATCGAGGAGGCGTACGAGCTGGTCGAGGCCATCGAGGACGGGGACCGGGACGAGCTGCGCGAGGAACTCGGCGACGTGCTGCTGCAGGTGGTCTTCCACGCGCGGATCGCCGAGGAGGCCGGCGGGGACGACGAGGACGCGGCCGAGGCCTTCTCCATCGACGACGTGGCCGGCGCCCTCGTCACGAAGCTGATCCACCGGCATCCGCACGTCTTCGGCGACGCGAAGGCCGAGACCCCGGAGGACGTCAAGGCGCACTGGCAGCGCACCAAGGCGGTGGAGAAGCGGCGGGAGTCGGTCACCGACGGGATCCCGGTGGGCCAGCCCGGCCTGGCGCTCGCGGCGAAACTCGCGGGCCGGGCCCGTACGGGCGGCGTGGCCGTGGAGCTGCCCCGCGGCGAGGGCATCGGGTACGAGCTGCTGGCGCTCGCGGCGCGCGCCGAGGCGGAGGGGACCGACCCGGAGACCGCGCTGCGCGCGGCGGCCCGCGCCTACCGGGACGCGATCCGGGCCGCGGAGGGCATCGCCGACCCGGCGCAGTAGCCGCCGGGATGCCCGGAAGGACACCCCCTAGTGCGTCCTCGGGGCGCGGGCCGACGGGTTGTGCCAGTGGGGCGCCGGGGGGTCCAGGAACCATTCGCGGAATCCCAGCGGGCGCTCGGGGTGTCCCTGGACCCGGGCCGGTACGGAGTCGTGGAAGAGGTGGCCGGGGACGGCGCCCAGCTCCCGGAGGAGGTGGGCGGTCTCGTCGATGAACTGCGGCGGACCGCTGAGGTAGACGTCCTGGTCGGGCCACAGGCCCCGGTTGCCCAGCGCGGTCGCGAGCCGGTCGGTGGCCTGGTTGCGGTGCTGCCCGGGGGCGGGCGCGATGTAGGTGACGGCGAGCCAGCCGCATTCGGCGGCGTACGCGTCGATGAGCGGGCGGTCGTAGAGGTGCGCGCCGTCCCGGGCCACGACGAAGAGCCGTACGTCCTGATCGGGGGGATGCTCCGCGAGATCCTCCAGCATGGCCCGGATCGGCGCCCAGCCCGTGCCGGCGGCGATCAGGCTGGCCGGGCGGTCCCCGCGGCGGAAGGTCAGCTGCCCGCCGGCGGCGCCGAGCCGCAGCACGTCGCCGGGCAGCGTCTCGCGGACGAGGGCGGTGCTCAGCCGCCCGTGGTCGATCCTGCTGACGTGCAGGTCGACGGTGCCGTCGGCGCGGGGGGCGTTGCCGATGGAGTACGTGCGCCAGACCGTCGGGAGGCGTTCGCTGCTCACGCTCGTGTACTGGCCCGGGAGATAGGGGAAGGGCGCGTGCGGCCTCAGTGTCAGGACGCCGATGTCCGGCCCGTACGTGAGGTGGCGCACGACCTCCGCGTCCCACCACGGCGGGTCCTCGCTCGCGTCGGCGCCGGCCGTCATCGCATCGGCCATCACCTGGTACGCCTCGGCCCAGGCCTTCTCGACCGACGGGGTCCAGGCGGCGCCGGAGGTCTCCGCGAGCGCGGCGAGCAGGCTGGCGCCCACGGCGGCGTAGTGCTCGGGGCGGACCAGGAACTTGCGGTGGTCGCGTCCCAGGTCCCGCAGATAGGGGCCGATCGTCTCGTCGTCGAAGTGGGTGATCACGTGGGTGAGCGCGGCGAAGAGCCGGTCCCGCTGGCGCTCCATGTCGTGGAGGGAGTCCGGGAAGAGGGCACGGACTCCGGGGTTGTGCCAGAACAGGTGGGAGTAGAAGAACTTGACGGCGTGCTCGGCCCGTCGCTCCACCACCGCGAAACTGCTCTTCAAGATCCTCACATCCACAAGACCGAAAGTAGGAATGTCACAGAAGGCCACGTCAAGGGATGGACGATCTACGGACAGCCGCGACGAACGACCCATATCGGATGGGAGCTCGGCGCCGGGATACGGTCATCAGGTGCACGAGCAGACCTCCGAAAACCCCGCCGACACCCCTTCCGCCGAGGGACCCACCCTCTTCGACTGGGAGTTCGCGACCGACCCCTACCCGGCCTACGCCTGGCTGCGCGAGCACTCCCCGGTGCACCGCACGAAGCTGCCCAGCGGGGTCGAGGCCTGGCTCGTCACCCGGTACGCCGACGCCCGCCAGGCCCTCGCCGACCAGCGGCTCAGCAAGAATCCGGCGCACCACGCGGAGCCCGCGCACGCCAAGGGCAAGACCGGGATCCCCGGCGAGCGCAAGGCCGAGCTGATGACGCACCTGCTCAACATCGACCCGCCGGACCACACCCGGCTGCGGCGGTTGGTGTCGAAGGCGTTCACCCCGCGCCGGGTCGCCGAGTTCGCCCCGCGGGTGCAGGCGCTCACCGACCACCTCATCGACGGGTTCGCGGAGAAGGGAGAGGCGGATCTCATTCACGAGTTCGCCTTCCCGCTCCCCATCTACGCCATCTGCGAGATGCTCGGCGTACCGCGCGAGGACCAGGACGACTTCCGCGACTGGGCGGGCATGATGATCCGCCACGGCGGGGGCCCGCGGGGCGGGGTCGCCCGGTCGGTCAAGCAGATGCGGACCTATCTCGGTGAACTCATTCACCGCAAAAGGGATGATCTGGGCGACGACTTGATCTCCGACCTGATCCGGGCGAGCGATCACGGTGACCATCTGACGGAGGGCGAGGCCACCGCCATGGCCTTCATCCTGCTCTTCGCCGGCTTCGAGACCACCGTGAACCTCATCGGCAACGGGGTCCACTCCCTCTTCATGAACCCCGGGCAGCGCGAGCGCCTCCAGCTCTCCCTCGCGGCCGGCGAGAGCGGACTGCTGGCCACCGGGGTCGAGGAACTGCTGCGCTACGACGGTCCCGTGGAGCTGGCCACATGGCGGTTCGCCACCGAGCCGCTGACCCTCGCGGGCATGTCCGTCGAGGTCGGCGACCCGGTCCTGGTCGTCCTCGCCGCCGCCGACCGGGATCCCGAGCGGTTCGCGGACCCGGACACCCTCGACCTCTCACGGAGCGACAACCAGCACCTCGGATACGGTCACGGCATCCACTACTGCGTGGGTGCCCCGCTCGCCCGGCTCGAAGGACAGACTGCGCTCGCGACTTTGCTGACGCGCCTGCCCGATCTGGAGCTCGCCATTCCGCCCCAAGACCTGCGCTGGCGTGGGGGGTTGATCATGCGAGGGCTACGTACTCTTCCCGTTCGGTTTACAGCTCAAAACACTTCAGCGACATCTGATTAAAAGTCAGATCCAGCTTGAACTTGTGACAATCGTTCGAAGGCCGCTAGGTTCTGCCGTTACCCCGCTGTTATGCGAAAGGTGCACCTACATGCGTTCCGGGAACGGCCGCCACAGACGCCCCCGCCAGGTCCCCGCGCTGGTCGTCACAGCCGGAGTCACTGGCTCCGCGCTGGCTCTGCCGCTGCTAGCGGCAACCAGTGCCACCGCCGCCGACACGTCCACATGGGACAAGGTCGCCGAATGCGAGAGCGGTGGCGCCTGGAGCGCCAACTTCGGCAGCGGCGCCTACGGCGGACTCCAGTTCACCCAGGAGGAGTGGCAGAGCGCCGGCGGACTCGACTTCGCCGAGCGCCCCGACCTCGCGAGCCGGTCGCAGCAGATCGCGGTGGCCGAGCGGGTGCTCGGTTCGACGGGCCCGCAGGCCTGGCCGCTGTGCGCGGCCTCGGCCGGACTGGACCGGCAGAGCCCCGCCGCACAGGTGGACCCCGGTCTGCCCGGCGGCAAGGGCCCGCTCGCCCCGGCGCCGGCCCGCCCGGACGACGCGGTTCCGTCCACCAAGGGCGGCAAGCCGTCCACGGACTACGGGTCGCCGACCCCGAGCCCGTCCGACACCCCGTTCCTCATTCCCGACGCCCCGTCCATCGGACTGCCCGTCATGCCCGCGCCGGACGTCCCGACGACGCCTCCCGTCGACCCGACGCTCCCGGGCACCACGCCGGCCCCCGTCGACCCGACGGCCCCGACGCTGCCGGTGGACCCGACCGCGCCCACGACCCCGCCCGTCACGCCCGGACTGCCCCCGGTCTCCCCGACGGACCCTGCGGCTCCCGGGGCTCCGGAGACGCCCGAGACCCTGGGTGCCACTCCGGGCGTGGGCAACGGCAAGCACCGCGGTGCGCCTGCACCCGAGTCGGCGGGCCCCTCTGACGTCTCGTCGAACCCCACGTACACGGTCCAGGCGGGCGACAGCCTGGCGACCATCGCGGTTGCCAAGGGCGTAAAGGGCGGCTGGAACGGTCTCTACGAGGCCAACGAGCAGGTCATCGGTGAGGACGCCAACCTGATCAAGCCCGGCCAGAACCTGGATCTAACCACGTAATAAGGACAGTTCAGTTATCCGGAAAGGGTCGAATGTCGGTTTTCGTCAAGTGAGACATGCGTCTCTTCCGGTCAACTGGCGTGTCTCTCCGCGGGGCTTCCGCAAACACCGCCCTCACCTGCGCAAACACCTCTGCGGGGAGCGCAAGTAGGGGCCGTTTCTCCCCGATGTTCCTCGTTGAACATCGGGGAGAGACCTGTCTACCTTCTGAATCGCTCGCCACCGCGAGCTCCTTCGACCGCATCGCCGAATCCTGCCGGCGGACGGGGGGAACAGTCGTCGCGTCAAGCGCCGAAGGCAGGAGCGGGGGAACCAAGGTAGGTGCCGGGAGCGGCCGTTGAGAGACGGTCACGCCACCGGCTAGGGGTTAAGACGTGCGCTAGGTCGCACGGCCGGGCAACTCACTCGCCCGAACCCGACAGCTCACCTCGTAGGCGTCGGTGAGGAGAACTCCATGCTGCTTTCCGGCAAGGGCAAGCACCGTCGCGGTACCGCCATCGAGCGGTCCGTCCGCATCGTCACGCTCGCCGGTGTCGCCGGTGTGGCCGTGGCCGCCCCGCTGATGGCCGCGGGCACCGCCAGTGCCGCCACCACGTCCGAGTGGGACAAGGTCGCGCAGTGCGAGTCCGGTGGCAACTGGGCCATCAACACGGGCAACGGCTACTACGGCGGCCTGCAGTTCTCGTCCTCCACGTGGGCCGGCCACGGCGGCAAGGCGTACGCCCCGCAGGCCAACCAGGCCACCAAGGCGCAGCAGATAGCCGTCGCGGAGAAGGTCCTCAAGAACCAGGGCAAGGGCGCCTGGCCGCACTGCGGCAAGGGCCTGTCGAACGCCGCCAACAACGGTGGCGGCACCGGCACCCCGGCGTCGAACAAGCCGCAGACGAAGCCGCAGCCGAAGCCGAAGACCGAGAAGAAGACCGAGACCAAGGCCGCGCCGAAGACCGAGCGCGCCGAGGCTCCGGTCACCCGCTCCGAGCGCACCGAGGCTCCGGCCGCGCCGAAGACCGGCAACGGCTCGTACGAGGTCAAGCCGGGCGACACCCTGGGCACCATCGCCGAGACCAACGGCGTCAAGGGCGGCTGGGAGAAGCTCTTCGAGCTGAACAAGGACATCGTCTCGGACGCCGACCTGATCTTCCCGGGTCAGAAGCTCAAGCTCAGCTGAACATTGCGGCAAAAGCCGCAAAACCCTGTGCAGGACGTCCTCTGACTGTGTGCAGGATGCCCACCGCCCGGCGCGTGCTCCACGCGCCGGGCGGTGCTGTTCCCGGCCTCCGTGGGCCGATGATCAAGGGGCTATGTCCCGGAAGAGGGGTATTCGGTCCCTTTTTCGTCCCAGGGTCCGGGCGGTCGGCCGGTCGAGTGCCCGGAGCCGGTTAGGCTCTAGGCGGCAAGGCCATCCCACGGCCTGACACGCCACCGCACACCCAGCGTCACATCCCAGAAGGAGATGCTCGTGCCGTCCATCGACGTCGTCGTAGCCCGGGAAATCCTGGACTCCCGAGGCAACCCCACGGTCGAGGTCGAGGTGGGCCTCGACGATGGCAGCACCGGCCGTGCTGCAGTTCCGTCCGGCGCCTCCACCGGTGCATTCGAGGCCATCGAGCTCCGTGACGGTGACCCCGACCGTTACTTCGGCAAGGGTGTCGAGAAGGCCGTCCTCGCCGTCATCGAGCAGATCGGCCCGGAGCTCGTCGGCTACGACGCCACCGAGCAGCGTCTGATCGACCAGGCCATGTTCGACCTGGACGCCACCGACAACAAGGGCTCGCTCGGCGCCAACGCCATCCTCGGCGTGTCCCTGGCCGTCGCGCACGCCGCGTCCGAGGCCTCGGACCTTCCGCTCTTCCGCTACCTCGGCGGTCCGAACGCGCACCTGCTGCCCGTTCCGATGATGAACATCCTCAACGGTGGGTCGCACGCCGACTCCAACGTGGACATCCAGGAGTTCATGATCGCCCCCATCGGCGCGGAGTCCTTCTCCGAGGCGCTGCGTTGGGGTGCCGAGGTCTACCACACCCTCAAGAAGGTCCTGCACACCAAGGGCCTCTCCACCGGCCTGGGTGACGAGGGCGGCTTCGCCCCGAACCTGGAGTCGAACCGCGCCGCGCTCGACCTCATCATCGAGGCCATCAAGCAGGCCGGCTACACCCCGGGCACGGACATCGCGCTCGCGCTCGACGTCGCCGCGTCCGAGTTCTACAAGGACGGCCAGTACGAGTTCGAGGGCAAGTCCCGCTCGGCCGCCGAGATGACCGACTACTACGCCGAGCTCGTCGAGGCGTACCCGCTCGTCTCCATCGAGGACCCGCTGTTCGAGGACGACTGGGACGGCTGGAAGACCATCACCGACCGCCTCGGCGCGAAGGTCCAGATCGTCGGTGACGACCTGTTCGTCACCAACCCGGAGCGTCTGGCCCGCGGTATCGAGGAGGGCTCCGCGAACGCCCTGCTCGTGAAGGTGAACCAGATCGGTTCGCTGACCGAGACCCTGGACGCCGTCGAGATGGCCCAGCGCAACGGCTTCAAGTGCATGATGTCCCACCGCTCCGGTGAGACCGAGGACGTCACCATCGCCGACCTCGCCGTCGCCGTGAACTGCGGTCAGATCAAGACCGGCGCCCCGGCCCGCTCGGACCGCGTCGCCAAGTACAACCAGCTGCTGCGCATCGAGGAGATCCTCGACGACGCCGCGGTGTACGCGGGCCGCTCCGCCTTCCCGCGCTTCAAGGGCTAATCACCCCCCTGAGGGGCTGGCCTCCGTACGTCCCCGCACTCGGTCCCGTACCGTGTGCGGGGACGTATTGCGTAGTGCGTACCTAGGGGAGGCGGACCAATGGCCGGGAACCGGGATCGGTTCTCCACCTTCTCCACCGCGACCAGGCTCAAGCAGCTCGGTGAGCGGACCGCCGCCCACGTCTACCGGTCGCAGTCGCGGCGTCAGGTCCGCCGCAGCCGGCTCACCGGCCGTGCCGCGCTCCTGGTGCTCGTCCTCTGTACGCTGGTCGTCGCCCTCGCGTATCCGATGCGTCAGTACGTGTCCCAGCGCTCGGAGATCGCGGAGCAGCAGCGGGCCGCCGCGACCGCGCGGGAGCGCCTGGAGCGGCTCCGCGACGAGAAGGCCCGCTGGCAGGACGACGCCTACGCGGAGCAGCAGGCGCGCAAGCACCTGCACTTCCTGCGCCCGGGGGAGATCGGCTACATCATGAGCGACCCCGGGGCCCAGCCCCCACAGCCGAACCGGACCGGCCAGGCCGGCTCCGACCGGCCCTGGTACTCCAACGTCTGGGACGGCGTCGACAAGGCCGACCGCCCCGGCGACTGACCCGTACCGCCGTACCGCAGCACCCATCCACGAGAACGAAGAGACTTCCTCCAGGCATGCAGACGCCCCCGCCCCAGACCGACCGGACCGAGCCGACCGACGCGGACATCGAGGCGTTCGAGCAGCAGCTCGGCCGCCCGCCGCGCGGACTGCGCGCCATCGCGCACCGCTGCCCCTGCGGGCAGCCGGACGTGGTGGAGACCGCCCCGCGGCTCCCCGACGGCACCCCCTTCCCGACGCTGTACTACCTGACGTGCCCGCGCGCGGCCTCCGCGATCGGCACGCTGGAGGCCAACGGCGTGATGAAGGAGATGCAGGCCCGGCTCGCCGAGGACAAGGAACTGGCCGCCGCCTACCAGGCCGCGCACGAGGACTACATCGAGCGGCGCGACGCCATCGAGGTGCTCCAGGGCTTCCCGAGCGCCGGCGGCATGCCGGACCGGGTCAAGTGCCTGCACGTGCTGGTCGGCCACTCCCTGGCCGCCGGCCCCGGGGTGAACCCGTTCGGCGACGAGGCCCTCGCCATGCTGCCCGAGTGGTGGGCCAAGGGCGCCTGCGTCGTGCCGTGCGGTGAGAAGAAGACGGACGACGGGGAGTCGCGGGCGTGACCCGGGTCGCCGCCGTCGACTGCGGCACGAACTCCATCCGGCTGCTCGTGGCGGACTGCGACCCGGCCACCGGCGAGCTGGTCGAGCTGGACCGCCGGATGACCGTCGTCCGGCTCGGCCAGGGCGTGGACCGGACCGGCCGCCTGGCCCCGGAGGCCCTGGAGCGCACCTTCGCCGCCTGCCGCGAGTACGCGGGGGTCATCAAGGAGTTCGGCGCGGAGCGCGTGCGCTTCGTGGCGACCTCCGCCTCCCGGGACGCCGAGAACCGGGCGGACTTCGTCCGGGGCGTCCTGGACATCCTGGGCGTCGAGCCCGAGGTGATCTCCGGTGACCAGGAGGCGGAGTTCTCCTTCACGGGTGCCACCAAGGAGCTCACGGCCCACGAGCACCTGGAGCGGCCGTTCCTGGTGGTGGACATCGGCGGTGGCTCCACCGAGTTCGTGGTCGGCGAGGAGCACGTCCGGGCGGCCCGTTCCGTGGACATCGGCTGCGTCCGGATGACCGAGCGGCACCTGGTGGTGGACGGGGTCGTCACGGACCCGCCGACCGCGGAGCAGGTCGCCGCGATCCGGGCGGACATCGAGGCGGCGCTGGACCTGGCCGCCGAGAGCGTCCCGCTGTCCGAGGCGCGCACCCTGGTGGGCCTGGCCGGCTCGGTGACCACGGTCGCCGGGATCGCGCTGGGGCTGCCGGAGTACCGCTCGTCGGCCATCCACCACTCCCGGATCTCCTACGAGCAGGTCCGCGGGATCAGTGAGCGGATGCTGACGCAGACGCACGCCGAGCGCGCGGCGATCCCGGTGATGCATCCGGGCCGGGTGGACGTGATCGGCGCGGGCGCGCTGGTGCTGTTGGCGCTCATGGAACGTATCGGCGCTTCCGAGGTTGTCGTGTCGGAGCACGACATCCTCGATGGAATCGCTTGGTCCATCGCCTGAACGACCTTCGAAGCAGCCTGTGAGGGGCTCTCGGGGCGGTGATCCAAACAAAGTTCGTGAAGTTCTTCACAAGGAAAAAGGGTCTGTTGGGTCGGCGGAGGGGTCCTTGGGGCCCTTCCGGGGGCCCTCAGGCCCTTTTTCCGTCGCGTTCGTGCGATCCGCGGAGGCGACGGGTTCCGCGTCAGAGGTATGGACGAACCCCTGTGGTCCAGTCCGCTTTCGGCCTTGGAGGCCAGTTCAGGACGGGTGAACAACGACTCCGGACACCTCGTGGTTCCCGTCGCGCACCATGACCTCCGTCACGTGGGCGGCGGAGTGTAGCAGAGGGTCTCCCAGTCCTTGTGAAGGGGCTCACGAGCGACACCCCTTTGGGTGCTGGATACTCGTTCCATGAGCACCACGGAGCGTCCCAGGATCCTCGTTGTAGGAGGTGGGTACGTAGGCCTGTACGCAGCCAAGCGCATCATGAAGAAGATGCGCTACGGCGAGGCGACCGTCACGGTCGTCGACCCGCGCTCGTACATGACCTACCAGCCCTTCCTCCCTGAAGTGGCCGCAGGCAGCATCTCGCCTCGGCACGTCGTCGTCCCGCTGCGACGCGTGCTGCCCAAGGCAGAGGTCCTCACCGGCCGGGTCACCAGCATCGACCAGGACCGCAAGGTCGCCGTCGTCACGCCGCTCGTCGGCGAGGCGTACGAGCTGCCCTTCGACTACCTGGTGATCGCGCTCGGCGCCGTCTCCCGCACCTTCCCGATCCCCGGCCTCGCCGAACAGGGCATCGGTATGAAGGGCGTCGAAGAGGGCATCGGCCTGCGCAACCACGTCCTCGAGCAGCTCGACAAGGCCGAGTCCACGACGGACGAGAACGTCCGCCGCAAGGCCCTCACCTTCGTCTTCGTCGGCGGCGGCTTCGCCGGTGCGGAGACCATCGGCGAGGTCGAGGACATGGCCCGCGACGCCGCGAAGTACTACTCCACGATCAAGCGCGAGGACATGCGCTTCATCCTGGTCGACGCGGCCGACAAGATCCTTCCCGAGGTCGGGCCCAAGCTCGGCACCTGGGGCAAGGAGCACCTCGAGTCCCGCGGCATCGAGATCTACCTGAGCACCTCCATGGACTCCTGCGTGGACGGCCACGTGGTGCTGAAGAACGGCCTCGAGGTCGACTCCAACACCATCGTGTGGACCGCCGGCGTCAAGCCGAACCCGGTGCTGGCCCGCTACGGCCTGCCGCTGGGCCCGCGCGGCCACGTCGACGCCCAGCCGACCCTCCAGGTCACGGGCACGGACTACATCTGGACCGCCGGCGACAACGCCCAGGTTCCGGACATGGCCTCCCGCAAGGCCGGCGTCGAGAACGCCTGGTGCCCGCCGAACGCCCAGCACGCGCTGCGCCAGGCCAAGGTCCTCGGCGACAACGTCATCTCGGGCATGCGGGGCTTCCCGCAGGCCGAGTACTCGCACTCCAACAAGGGTGCGGTGGCGGGCCTCGGCCTCCACAAGGGCGTTGCGATGATCGTCATGGGCAAGACGAAGATCAAGCTCAAGGGCCGGCTCGCCTGGTACATGCACCGTGGCTACCACGGCATGGCCATGCCGACCTGGAACCGCAAGATCCGCGTCTTCGCCGACTGGACCCTCGCCATGTTCCTCAAGCGCGAGGTCGTCTCCCTCGGTGCGCTGGAGACCCCCCGCGAGGAGTTCTACGAGGCCGCCAAGCCGGCGCCGGCCCCGGCCGCCGCCGCGGCCCCGGCCGAGAAGGCCAAGGCCTCCTGACCGGTGTGACCGGCCGGACCTGAGCTCCACCGGGTCCAACGGCTTCACCTGTACGACCTGCACGACCCCGAAGGGGCCGCCCGCCATCCGTGGTGCGGGCGGCCTCTTCGGCGTACCCGGGGCCCGGGATGGGTAGACGGAGGGGTCGGAGCTTTTGTGGAGGTGCGCCATGACCGACGCCGCGCCGCGGCTCGCCGTTGTTGCCGAGACTCTGATGGGTGCCCCGCTGCCGGTGCGCGTGCGTGCCTGGGACGGCAGTGAGGCGGGTCCGCCCGACGGTCCCGTGCTCGTGATCCACGACCGCCGCGCCGTGCGGCGGATGCTCTGGAGGCCCGGCGAGCTGGGTCTGGCCCGCGCCTGGGTGGCGGGGGAGCTGACCGTCGAGGGCAGCCTGTTCGACCTGCTGGACCGGGTGGCGGGCCTGCTGTGGGAGCGGGAACGGGAACTGCCGCCCGTCGGCCCCGCCGTCTCCACGGCGCAGGGCGGGCCCGGACGGTTCGCGGCGCTCGGGGGCGCCGTGCGCCGCGCCGGTCTGCCCGCGCTCTCCCGGCTGCCGGGGGCGAAGTGGCGCGATCCCGCCCACCGGGCCGCCGCGCGCGAGCTGATCGCCCTCGCCGGACCCCTCCCGCCGCCCGCGCCCCCCGCCGAGGAGGCGGCCTCCCGGCGGACCGGGCCGCGCCACAGCAAGGTCCGCGACCGCCGGGCCGTCAGCCACCACTACGACGTCGGCAACGACTTCTACGAGCGGGTGCTCGGCCCCTCGATGGTGTACTCCTGCGCCTACTGGAGCCCCGGCTCCACCCTGGAACAGGCCCAGCGCGACAAGCTGGACCTGGTCTGCCGCAAGCTCGCCCTGCGGCCCGGGGACCGGCTGCTCGACGTCGGCTGCGGCTGGGGGTCCATGGCGCTGCACGCCGCCCGCGAGTACGGCGTCCGGGTCACCGGCGTCACGCTCTCCCGGGAGCAGGCCGTGTACGCCCGTAAACGGGTCGCCGACGCGGGACTGACCGATCTGGTGGACATCCGGATCCAGGACTACCGGGACGTCAGCGACGGCCCGTACGAGGCCATTTCCTCCATCGGGATGGCCGAACACGTCGGGGCCGACCGCTACCGGGACTACGCCCGCACCCTGCACGCCCTGCTGCGCCCCGGCGGACGGCTGCTGAACCACCAGATCGCCCGCCGCCCGGAGCCCGACGAAGAGGCCTACCGGATCGACGAGTTCATCGACGCCTACGTCTTCCCCGACGGGGAGCTCTCCCCGCTCGGCTCCACGGTCGGCGAACTGGAGCGGGCCGGCTTCGAGGTCCGCGACGTGGAGGCGCTGCGCGAGCACTACGGGCTGACCCTGCGGGCCTGGGTGTCCCGCCTGGAGGAGCACTGGACCGAGGCGGTACGGCTGACCTCCCCGGGGCGGGCCCGGGTCTGGCAGCTCTACATGGCGGCCTGCGCGCTCGGCTTCGAGCGGGGCCGCCTCGGGGTCAACCAGGTGCTCGCGGTGCGGCCCACGGCGTCCGGGGACGCCCGGCTGCCCCTGCGGCTGCGTACGTGGGACGCGGAAGCAGAAACGGTCTAGCACTGCGACGGGAACGCGGAAGGGCCCCAGGCGATGCCTGGGGCCCTTCCGGTGTCCGTGTCGCCGCTACTCCGTCTTGATGGCGGTGAGCATGTTCAGGCGGGCGGCGCTGCGGGCCGGCCACATGGCGGCCAGGACACCGACCACGGCGGCCAGCAGGAGGAAGATGCCGATCCGGTCCCAGGGGAGGATCAGTTCGTAGTTCGGCATGGCCTTCGCCATCGTGGTGCCGACCGCCCAGGCGAGGAAGACGCCGATGGCGACGCCCAGGGCCGCTCCGAAGAGCGAGATGACCACGGCCTCCAGGCGGATCATGTTCTTGACCCGGCCCCGGTCGAGACCGATCGCCCGCAGCATGCCGATCTCCTGGGTCCGCTCGAAGACGGACATCGCCAGGGTGTTGACCACGCCGAGCACCGAGATGATCAGCGCCATGCCGAGCAGGCCGTACATGACGTTCAGCATGGTGTTGATCATGCCGCCCATCTCGTTGCGCATGTCCTGCTGGGTGGCGACGTTGATGGCCGGGTTCTTGCCCAGCGCGTCGACGACCTTCTGCTGGCCGGCCTTGGACGCCCCGCCGTCGACGTTGACGTACACCTCGGAGACGGCGCTCTCCTCGCTGTGCTGGGTGAGGATCTTGTCGTCGAGGACGAACGGGGAGAGCAGGCCCTCCATGTCCTTGTAGACCGCGCCGACCTTGAGGGTGCCCTGCTGGCCGTCCTCGTACCGCACGTCGAGAGTGGAGCCGACGGTGAGGTTCTGCTTCGTGGCGGTCTTCTCGGCGACCAGGACCTCGCCCTTGCCGAGGGAGTCCACCGAGCCGCTGACGGTCTCGATGTTCAGCAGCTGGGCGATCGCGGCCGGGTTGACGCCGGAGGCGGACCGGAAGTCCTCGCCGACCATGAAGTAGCCGGCCGTCTGCGGGGAGA
Source organism: Streptomyces sp. NBC_01232 (assembly GCF_035989885.1). Taxonomy (GTDB): domain Bacteria; phylum Actinomycetota; class Actinomycetes; order Streptomycetales; family Streptomycetaceae; genus Streptomyces. Next base: position 3,466,379 of record NZ_CP108518.1, on the reverse strand, counting down.
CCGCCTTGATGCCGGGGGTCTTGGCCAGGGTCTCGGTCACCGACCTGTCGAGGTAGCCCATGCCGCCGGCCATGGAGACCTTGTAGTCGGCCTTGAGCTTCTCGGTGCTCATCCGGTCGACGACCTTGCCCACGGTGATGCCGAGCACCGACAGGGTGGTGACCAGGGTCAGGCCGATCGCCAGGGAGGCGGCGGTGACGGCGGTGCGGCGCGGGTTGCGGACGGCGTTCTGGGAGGCCAGCTTGCCGGGGATCCCGAACACCTTCTGCAGCAGCGGGCGGATGGCCCCGATGACCGGCCTGGACAGCAGCGGGAGCAGCACGATCATGCCGATGAGCATGAAGAACGCGCCCGCGCCGATGGTCATGCGGCCGTTGTCGCCGCCGGTGGACACCCCGAGCAGGACCAGGCCGATGCCGAGGACGCTGATGATCGAGCCGAGGACGTTGCGTACGACCAGCGACTTCGCGGTGGCCGGCAGGTGGGCGCTGCCCATGGCGGCGACCGGGGCGATCCGGCCGGTGCGCCAGGCGGGCAGCAGCGCCGCGACCGTCGTGACCAGGATGCCGATGACCAGGGCCGCGATGATCGTGCCCGGGGCGATCACGAGCTCGCCGCCCGGGAGCTTGGCGCCGAAGGAGCCGATCAGGGAGCGCATGGCGACGGCCAGGCCGACACCGCTGATCAGGCCGACGACGGCGGACAGGGCGCCGACGACCAGGGCCTCCGCGAGCACCGAGCGCATGACCTGACCGCGGTTGGCGCCGACGGCGCGCAGCAGGGCCAGCTCCTTGGTGCGCTGGGTGACCAGCATGGTGAAGGTGTTGTAGATCAGGAAGATGCCGACGAAGAGGGAGATGCCGGCGAAGACGAGCAGCATGGTGCCCATCTGGCCGAGGCCCTCCTCGATGTCCTTGGCCTGCTTCTTGGCGAGCTCGGCGCCCGTCTGCGCCTTGGTGTGCTTGCTGTCGACGAGCGGCTTGATGTCGGCGAGCAGCTTGTCGGCGGAGGTGCCGTCCTTGGCCGCGACCGACATCTCCAGGAAGTAGCCGGGCTTGAGGTAGAGCTCCTGGGCGACCTTGGTCTCGAAGAGCACCAGGCTGCCGCCGGCCTGGACGGCGCCGTCCTCGGTGGTGAAGACACCGGCGAGGGCGTACTCCTTGACCGGGCCGTTGGTGGCGACGCGCACCTTGTCGCCGACCTTGTACTTGCCCGCCTCCGCTGTCGCCTTGTCGAGCGCGACCTCGTCGGCCTTGGCCGGGCCGGCGCCCGCGATGAAGGCGTAGTGCGGGTCCTTGCCGTCCTTGACGGGCGTGTAGTTGGCGCCCTGGTTGGACCAGCCGGCGCCGATCAGCTTGCCGTTCTCGTCGCCCACACCGGCGAAGCCGGTCACGCGCCCGGAGACGGAGTCGACGCCCGGGAGCGCCCTGACCTTGTCGAGGGTGGCCTGGCCGATGCCGGGCTCGCCCTCCTTCTCGCCGTTCTCGTTGCGGCCCTGGCCGTACGAGGTGACGGAGACGGCCACGCCTTCGTAGCTCTTGGCGGACTGGCCGGAGAGGGACTTCTTGAGGGTGTCGGTGAAGACGAGGGTGCCGGAGACGAAGGCGACGCCGAGGGTGACGGCGAGCACCGTCATCAGCAGCCGGGCCTTGTGCGCGAGGACGTTGCGCAGGGCGGTACGGAACATGGGATGTGATTCCTGGGGCTGGAAGTCTGGAGGAGGGCTTCGGGAGTGGCCCGGATCAGCTGGTGCGGCCCTTGGCGTCGAAGGCCTTCATACGGTCCAGCACGCCGTCGGCGGTGGGGCTGAGCATCTCGTCGACGATCTCGCCGTCGGCGAGGAAGATGACGCGGTCCGCGTAGGACGCGGCGGCCGGGTCGTGGGTGACCATCACCACGGTCTGGCCGAGCTCGCGCACCGAGTTGCGCAGGAAGCCGAGGACCTCGGCGCCCGAGCGGGAGTCGAGGTTGCCGGTGGGCTCGTCGCCGAAGATGATCTCCGGGCGGGAGGCCAGGGCGCGGGCCACGGCCACGCGCTGCTGCTGGCCGCCCGAGAGCTGCGTGGGGCGGTGGGAGAGGCGCTCCGAGAGGCCGACCATGCTGATCACGGCGTCCAGCCACTGCTTGTCGGGCTTGCGGCCGGCGATGTCCATGGGGAGCGTGATGTTCTCCAGGGCCGTCAGGGTCGGCAGCAGGTTGAAGGCCTGGAAGATGAAGCCGATCTTGTCCCGGCGGAGCTGGGTGAGCTGCTTGTCCTTCAGGCTGCCGAGCTCGGTGTCGCCGATGCGGACCGAGCCCGCGGAGAAGGTGTCGAGGCCGGCGACGCAGTGCATCAGCGTGGACTTGCCGGAGCCCGAGGGGCCCATGATCGCGGTGAACTGTCCCTGCGCGAAGTCCACGGTGACCTTGTTCAGGGCGACCACCTGGGTCTCGCCCTGGCCGTACACCTTGGAGAGCTCGGTGGCGCGGGCGGCCACGGTCTGAGCGGTGTGCGGGGCGTAGTTCATGGTGGTCACGGGACGGCTCCTCGGGCTGTGGTGCGGGGACACTTCCATCCTCGCCGCGGGCATCCCCGTCGCGGATCAGCCGCCGTGCTTGTTTCCCGGCCCACTGGAGTCTGACGGCGGGCGGGTGCGTCTCCTCCTCTGGTATGACAGGAGCCTGATCGACGGGCCACGGCCCGGGGTGGCGGAGCGGGTGGCGCGGGGGATGGCGAGGGGATGGCGGGGGCCATCGAAATCCCGTCATTCCCGTACAGGTGGTGATCGACGTCCAGAACGGGCCGACCGTGCATTCTCGGGCCTGACGAACCCTCAAGCGCCAATAAAATCAGACAACATCGGAAAGTTCGCAGGTTGGCAGGGGGAGCGATCCGGATAGGCTCGGCTCAGCGTTCAAGGCTTTTTGACGGGGGCCGCCACGCCTTGCCCGGATGGTGGAATGCAGACACGGCGAGCTTAAACCTCGCTGGCCTTCGGGCCGTGCCGGTTCAAGTCCGGCTCCGGGCACTCCGCAGCTCCCGCGGGGCTCCCCCCTTTATCCCCTGCGCTTCGCCACGCCTTCTCCTAAGATCCTCCTCCAGCAGTAGGGTGCTTTCTTTGCGAGCGCATTACTCTTGATGCAAGGCCGCGCTCGGTGGCCACGGAGGAGTGAGATGAGGAGCAGTAACCCGGTCTTCTCGCGACGGGGGTTCAGCCGCGACAACGGCGGCTACGCGGGGTTTGACGCGCAGCCGCAGCAGGCCGGGACCAACCCGTACGCGACGAACCCGTACGCGACCGACCCGACCACGGGCATGCCGCAGGCCCCGGCCCGCGCCAATGTGATGACGATGGACGACGTCGTGAGCCGTACGGCCATGACGCTCGGCACGCTCATCGTGACGGCGACCCTTTCCTGGGTGCTGCTGCCGGTCGACCCGGACAGCCTCGGAATGTCGTACGGCATCGCCATCGGCGCGGCTCTCGTCGCGTTCGTCCTCGCGATGGTCCAGTCCTTCAAGAGCAAGCCCGTCCCGGCCCTGATCCTGGCGTACGCGGCGTTCGAGGGTGTCTTCCTCGGCGTCATCAGTGCGGCCGTCAGCACCTACCTCGGCCCCGGCGTCGTCATGCAGGCCGTGATGGGCACGATGTGCGTCTTCGCCGCCGTGCTCTTCGCCTACAAGATGCGCTGGATCCGCGTCACCCGCCGCTTCTACGGCTTCGTGATGGCGGCGACGCTCGGCTTCATCCTGCTGATGCTCGTGAACTCCCTGTTCGCGGTCTTCGGCGGCGGTGACGGCCTCGGCTTCCGCAGCGGCGGCCTCGGCCTGCTGTTCGGCGCCATCGGCGTCATCCTCGGCGCCTGCTTCCTCGCCCTCGACTTCAAGCAGGTCGAGGACGGCATCACCTACGGTGCCCCCCGCGAGGAGTCCTGGCTGGCGGCCTTCGCCCTCACCATGACCCTGGTGTGGATCTACGTCGAGATGCTGCGCATCTTCTCGATCCTCTCGGGCGACGACTAGCAGGACCCGCACGCCGACGACCGGCCTGCACACAGCATGGGGAAGGCCCCGCGAGCACACCGCTCGCGGGGCCTTCCCGCATTCAGGGAGTACACGGACGAGGGATAGGCGGTACGCGGATACGTGGGTCGGGGGAGAGGACTCAGCCGAACCGGCGTGCGGCTCTGCGCAGGTCGTACTCGTGGATGATCGCCTTGGCCTGGCCGTACGACAGCTCGTGCGCGCCGCGCAGCCAGCTGACCTTCTCCTCGAACCGGACGAGTGAGGGGCCGTCGTCCACGGTGCGGAGCCAGTCGGAGAGTTCACGACCGGTGGTCTGGGGGATTCTGTCGATCATGTTGCGGTGTGTCTGTTCGGAGAACTCTACGGACATGGGCGCCTCCGGAAGGTTTGCCGTGGCTGTTCTCTTCACGCCACCGTGCCGGAGAGTTCGCCCGTTGGCAATGGTGCCCGGACGGCGCGTAGGGTCGGCCGCGTGCTTGATACTTCGCCCCTGACCGCCGTCGTGGAACGTTTCGCCGACCGGCTGCGGGCCGCGCCGCAGAGCCGCCTGCAGCAGGGCGCCGCCGCCGCGGCGCTGGAGCTGGCCCGCGAACTCTCCGTACGGGCCCAGCGGATCGAGACGCCCGGGCAGGAGCCGAGGGAGGTGCCGGACGCCGGCATCTTCGTGGTCGGCGACCAGGTGGCGGTGACGGGCCGGGACCTCGCCGAGGCACTGCGGGCCGCGGCCACGGCCGGCGCCCCGGACAGCGCGAAGGCCCCGTCCGAGGTGCTGGACGAGGCCGTGCGGCTGGTGGAGCAGGCGGAAGTCAGAGCGATGCGATGACGCGGTCCGCGAGGATGTAGACGTTGCTGTCGGGGTCCTCGGCGTCGCCGCACGAGAAGGTCAGCGCGTAGGCGCCGGAGATCCCCGAACCGCCCAGCAGGACCGGCGCGGTGCCCGAGCGCAGGGCCTCGGCCAGGCGCTCCGCGGTCTCCCGGTGCCCCGGGGTCATGCACAGCGTCGTGCCGTCCGTGAAGACGTACACGTCGAGCGTGCCCAGCGGCCCCGGGCGGACGTCCGCGAGGGCCGTACGGGCCTCCGCGAGCTCCTCCAGGCGGTTCACGGTGCGCTCGTGGTCGGCACCGGGGTGCGAGGCCTGCACGGGTACGAAGTCGGGGTGCGAGGGGTGGCGCCGGCGCGCGGCGGCCAGCTCGGCCGAATCCTCGGGGTACCCGGGAAGCTCGTCGAGGATCTCCTCGCCGAGCACGGGCTCCAGGCCCACCAGGTCGGCCTGCCGGGGCAGGAAGACCGGGCTGTCCTCGCCGAGGCCGGGCAGGCCGCCCAGCAGCGAGGGAGCGTCGGCGGCGTCACGGGCCTCCTGCGCGGCCCAGAAGGCACGCGCCTCGGCCAGCTCGCGCTCGCGCTCCTCGGCGAGGGCTTCGGCCACGGCGGCTCGTATCTCCGCGGCGGGGGACTCCACGGCGCTGCGGGCGTGCGGGACGGTCGCACCGCGAGGGTGGACCGGCAGCGCCAGCTCAGTGCGCAGGGCGGTGACCTGCTTGCGCAGACCATGGACGGCGTGCAGCGCAGCAGCGCCCACGGCCGTGGCAGCGGCCGTGGTCAGCAGCAGGGCAAGAGACATGGCGCTCACTGACTAACTCCTGAGGTATTCGATCCCCCGACTTCCTACATCAGAGTGTCCCGACCTGGGAATGGCGTGCAGTGCATTACGTCACGAAATGGACAGGGCTTTGGTCACACCCGCACCCTCTGTACCGCCATTGACCTGCGTAAACATCTATCCCCCAGGAGATAGGTCACATCCTGGGGGAAATTTGGTCACAGGTCGGCTGCGACCGGGTTGGATCCGGCGTCAGTACGCCGCAAGGGATCCGGCCGGATCCCTTGCGGCGCCCGGGACGCGCTCTTGATCGACTCAGCTCGGGCGCTCGATCCGGGTGGTCGCGCTGATCTTCGCCACCGCTGCGGGCAGGTGCCGACCCTCGTGCCTCGGACGACCCCTGCCCTCCGCTCCGGCTCAGCTCAGGCGCTCGATCCGGGTGGTCGCGCTGATCTTCGCCACCGCTGCGGGCAGGTGCCGACCCTCGTGCCTCGGACGACCCCTGCCCTCCGCTCCGGCTCAGCTCAGGCGCTCGATGACCATGGCCATGCCCTGGCCGCCGCCCACGCACATCGTCTCGAGGCCGAACTGCTTGTCGTGGAACTGCAGGCTGTTGATCAGGGTGCCGGTGATGCGCGCACCGGTCATCCCGAAGGGGTGACCGACGGCGATGGCTCCACCGTTGACGTTCAGCTTCTCGAGCGGGATCTCCAGGTCCCGGTACGACGGGATGACCTGGGCCGCGAAGGCCTCGTTGATCTCGAAGAGGTCGATGTCGCCGACCGTGAGGCCGGCCCGCTTCAGGGCCTGCTTCGACGCCTCGACCGGGCCCAGGCCCATGATCTCGGGGGAGAGGCCGGTGACACCGGTGGAGACGATCCGGGCCAGCGGGGTCAGGCCCAGCTCACGGGCCTTGGTGTCGCTCATGATGACCAGCGCCGCGGCGCCGTCGTTGAGCGGGCAGCAGTTGGCGGCCGTGACCAGGCCGTCGGGGCGGAAGACGGGCTTGAGGCCCTGCACGCCCTCCAGGGTCACGCCGGCGCGCGGGCCGTCGTCCGTGGAGACGACCGTGCCGTCCGGGGTGGTGACCGGGGTGATCTCGCGGGCCCAGAAGCCGTTCTTGATGGCCTCTTCCGCGAGGTTCTGCGAGCGGACGCCGAACTCGTCCATGTCCTGGCGGGTCACGCCCTTGATGCGGGCCAGGTTCTCGGCGGTCTGCCCCATCGAGATGTAGGCGTCCGGGACCAGGCCGTCCTCGCGCGGGTCCTGCCAGCCGGAGCCGGTCGACTCCGCGACGGCCGCCGTACGGGCCTCGGCATCGGCGAAGAGCGGGTTGTGGGTGTCGGGCCAGGAGTCCGAGTTGCCCTTGGCGAACCGCGACACCGTCTCGACGCCGGCCGAGATGAAGACGTCGCCCTCGCCCGCCTTGATGGCGTGCAGGGCCATCCGCGAGGTCTGCAGCGAGGAGGAGCAGTAGCGGGTGATGGTCGTGCCGGGCAGGAAGTCCATGCCCATCTGCACGGCCACGATGCGGGCCAGGTTGTTGCCCTGCTCGCCGCCGGGCAGGCCGCAGCCGAGCATCAGGTCGTCGATCTCGCGCGGGTCCAGCCCGGGGACCTTGGCCAGGGCGGCCTGGATGATCGTCGCGGTCAGGTCGTCCGGCCGCACGTCCTTGAGGGACCCCTTGAAGGCGCGCCCGATGGGGGAGCGGGCGGTGGAAACGATGACGGCTTCGGGCATCGGGACTCCAAGGGGTGTGTTGCGGCTCTGAGCGGGACCGCAAGCGAAGTTACCGCCCCGTACGGTCCAGGTCACCGGCCGGGGCGTGTGACACGGGCCGCACTCGCCCGCGGGGTCCGACCGTACGCGGGCGGGACGGCGACGCGCAGGGCACCCGGGCGGGCGTCCGGGCGGGGCCCGGGGCGGCGTCCTGCCGGCCCCGTGAGCCCGGCGCGGAGCGCCCGGCCGGGGTCTACGGCACCACGGGCTGGGCCGGGTCGGTGGCCGGCACCCGCCGCCGCCGGCGGTGCTTGAGCAGGACCCAGGGGCCGCGGACCGCCGTGACCTCCGTACCGGCCTCGCCCGCAGCGGCCGACGCGGCCTTCGCCACCGGCAGCATGTCCTCGTCCCGGGAGACGTCCAGCCGGTCCGACTCCGGCCACAGGCCCAGCGCCGCGCACAGGGTCGGCAGGACGGCCATGGCGGCGGTCGCGTACCCCTCCGCCGAGGGGTGGTAGGAGTCCGGGCCGAACATCTCGCGCGGGTTCGCTGCGAACTCGGGGCCCAGCAGGTCCCCCATGGAGACCGTACGGGCGCCCAGCGCGACCACTCCTATGGTCTGCGCGGCCGCCAGCTGGCGCGAGACCCGGCGCGCCAGCCAGCGCAGCGGCTGGTACACCGGCTCGATCGTGCCGAGGTCCGGGCAGGTGCCCACGACGACCTCGGAGCCGGCCATGCGCAGCCTGCGCACGGCCGAGGTCAGCAGCCGCACCGACTGGGTCGGCGGCATCCGGCGCGTCACGTCGTTCGCGCCAATCATGATCACGCAGACGTCCGGGGGCGGCCAGGTGCCGTCGAGCAGCAGACCGACCTGCCGGTCGAGGTCGTCCGACATCGCTCCCGAGAGGGCCACGTTGCGCAGTTCCACCGGCCGCTCGGCCACCGCCGCCAGCCCGGAGGCCAGCAGGGCCGCCGGAGTCTGCCGGGCCCGGCGCACGCCCAGTCCCGCGGCCGTGGAATCACCCAGCATGCCCAGGCGCAGCGGGCCCGGGCTCTGCTCCGGCCCGCCGAACTCGCTCCCGTACAGCCCGTCGGCCCGTGGCGGGTCCGGCAGCCCGGAGCCCACCGCCCGCCTGGCGAACTGCATCTCGGCCACCACCAGCCCGACCGCGGCGGCCCCGACCAGTCCGAGGCCGCCTCCGCCGTACGCCGCCCCCGCCGCGATCCGGCGGGCTGTCCTCGCCCTGGACATCCTTCAGGCCACCTCCTCGGTCCTCATTGATCCCTACCTGCCCCGTACGTACGGTCGGCCAATCCCTTTCCGCATACTCTGGCCGGACCTCCCGGAGAACCCGCGGAGTCCCCTCCTTGGAGAACATGGTGCAATTCCACGACTCGATGATCAGCCTCGTCGGCAACACCCCGCTGGTGAAGCTCAACCGTGTGACCGAAGGCCTGCAGGCCACCGTCCTTGCGAAGGTCGAGTACTTCAATCCCGGTGGATCCGTGAAGGACCGGATCGCCGTACGGATGATCGAGGCCGCCGAGCAGAGCGGAGCCCTCAAGCCCGGCGGCACCATCGTGGAGCCGACCAGCGGCAACACGGGTGTAGGACTCGCCATCGTGGCCCAGCAGAAGGGCTACAAGTGCATCTTCGTCTGCCCTGACAAGGTGTCCATGGACAAGATCAACGTGATGCGCGCGTACGGCGCGGAGGTCGTGGTCTGCCCGACCGCCGTCGACCCCGAGCACCCGGACTCGTACTACAACGTGTCCGACCGCCTCGCGCGCGAGCCCGGCGCCTGGAAGCCCGACCAGTACAGCAACCCGAACAACCCCCGTTCGCACTACGAGACCACCGGCCCCGAGCTGTGGGACCAGACGGACGGGAAGATCACCCACTTCGTCGCGGGCGTCGGCACCGGCGGCACGATCTCCGGTACCGGCAACTACCTCAAGGAGGTCAGCGGCGGGAAGGTCAAGGTCATCGGCGCCGACCCCGAGGGCTCGGTCTACTCGGGCGGCTCCGGCCGGCCGTACCTGGTCGAGGGCGTCGGCGAGGACTTCTGGCCGACCGCCTACGACCCGAACGTGACCGACGAGATCATCGCGGTGTCCGACAAGGACTCCTTCCAGATGACCCGCCGCCTCGCCAAGGAGGAGGGCCTGCTCGTCGGCGGCTCCTGCGGCATGGCCGTCGTCGCCGCGCTCAAGGCCGCCGAGGGCCTCGGCCCGGACGACGTCGTCGTCGTCCTGCTGCCGGACAGCGGCCGCGGCTACCTCAGCAAGATCTTCAGCGACGAGTGGATGGCGGGACACGGCTTCCTGGAGGAGGCCGGCCCCGCCGCGCGCATCGGTGACGTGCTGAAGGACAAGGAGGGCGGCATCCCCTCCCTCGTCCACATGCACCCCGAGGAGACGGTCGGCGAGGCCATCGAGGTCCTGCGCGAGTACGGCGTCTCGCAGATGCCGATCGTCAAGCCGGGCGCCGGTCACCCGGACGTGATGGCCGCCGAGGTCATCGGCTCCGTGGTCGAGAAGGAGCTGCTGGCGGCGCTGTTCGCCCAGCGGGCCTCGCTGACCGACCCGCTGGAGAAGCACATGAGCTCCCCGCTGCCGCAGGTCGGCTCCGGCGAGCCGGTGTCCGAGCTGATGGCGGTGCTCGGCGAGGCGGACGCGGCGATCGTGCTGGTCGAGGGCAAGCCCACCGGTGTGGTGAGCCGTCAGGACCTGCTGGCCTTCCTGGCCAAGTCCGCGAAGTAGCCTGCGGCCCGCTCGGGGGAGGGGTGCGGGCCCACGGCCCGCCTCCTCACCCGGGCGCCCGGCCCGTGGCGTGGCCTTCGCGCAAACGGTACGGGCACGACACGTGACGGCAGCACCCGCTTAACACGCCTGGGGCACAGTGGTGGTTGTCGGCAGGGAAGTCCGGGAGACCGGAATCCGGCCGGCACCACGGAACGGCGTGTGCGTACCTCCGGAGCGGCTCCCGGACTGCGCCTGCGCCACGGACGCGGACGGCCCTGACCCGGCCGTGTCCTTCGCGGGGACCGCCGTCGTCCCGCCCCTCGGGCGACCGGGGGTGCGGCGGTCCCCGCGCGTTCCTTTTCCGCCCCGGCCCCGCCAGGGGCACCTCCCGGCGGCAGCCGGGGGATGAGGCGCGGGAGTTCGGAGCCCCCGCAGCGGCGCCGCACTGGCGTACTGCATCAGTCCCGGGGGTCCTGCGTACCGCGCCGGAGGCGATGGGCGTGGATGAAGTTCACGCCCACGATCCCCGCCCAGGCGACGATCAGCCCCGGCAGCCTGGCGTGCGCGGCAGCGATCGCCGACAGCGGGATCGCCAGCACCAGCGTGATGATCGCGAAGCCGAAACGTTCTCCGAAGTTCCCGTCCCCCGCCACGGCGGAGGGCGCGCGGCCGTCGCCGCGGGCCGCGGCCAGGCGTTCCTCGGCGAGCCGGCGCCGGACCTGGGTGTCGACCTTCTCGACGAACGAGTCCACCAGCGCGGCCTCGTACTCCGGCCCCAGCTCGCGCCGGGCGTCCATCGTCGCGTCGAATTCCTTCTTCAGCTCTTGGGCGTGGGCGTCCATGCCCTCACCGTAGGAACCCCCGGCGGGCCCCTGCACTGGGGCTATCCCCCGTATCCGCATCGCGGGCACGGCTTGCCCCGCTGCATAACCGCATGCAGAGTGCTCCGTGACTGAATATCTCACCGGGACGGAGGGGACGGGATGAGTGACAGCCCGGCCGCGCGGCTGCAGAAGCTGTTCGAGGGGCACCGGCTGACGCCGACCCAGCGGCGGATCGCGCACTGCATGGTGCGCGGGGCGGCGGAGGTGCCCTTCCTGTCGAGCGTCGAGCTCGCCGAACTGGCCGGGGTGAGCCAGCCCTCGGTCACCCGCTTCGCCGTGGCGCTCGGCTTCGACGGATATCCCGCGCTCCGCCGCCACCTGCGCGAAGTGGCCCCCGCCGAGCGGCCGGAGGCCGCGCACGACGACTCGTACAACGAGTACCAGCAGGCCGTCCTCGGCGAGATCGAGAACCTGCGGCAGCTGGCGGCCATGCTCGCCGACCCCGCGCCGGTCCAGGAGGCCGGTCGGCTGCTCGCCGCCTCCACCCCGCTGCTGGTGCTCGGGCTGCGGGCGGCCTCCTCCCAGGCGCGCGGGTTCGCGTACTTCGCCTCGAAGGTTCACCCGGACGTACGGCTCCTCGACGAGGGCGGCACGATGCTGGAGGACCGCATCGACGCGGCGCTCTACGAGGGCGCGACGGCGCTGCTGTGCTTCGCGCTGCCCCGCCACCCGCGGGAGGTCGTGGACACGCTGGAACGCTCGCGGAGGGCCGGCCTGACGGTGGTCACCGTCGCCGACTCGGCCTTCGCCCCGGTGGCGCGCCACTCGGACCTGCTGATTCCGGCGCAGGTCGGCACCGGGCTGGCCTTCGACACGGCGTGCGCGCCGATGCTGCTGGGCCGGGTGCTGCTGGAGTCGATGGCGGACGCGCTGCCGGACGCGCAGGCCCGGCTGGAGGCCTTCGACGCCCGTGCGGCGGCGCGGGGCCTGTTCGTGGAGTAGCCGCGCGGCCTCAGCGGTAGTCGAGTTCCGCCAGCTCGTTCGCCAGCCGGTCGTGCAGGGCCGGGATCCGCAGGAGGACCGGCAGCAGGGTGTTGCGTACGGTGCGCAGCGCGCGGTTGCGGGTGGTCGCGATCCGGGTCATCCGGTCGGTGAGGGCCACCACCCGCAGGGCGACCGGGCGGCGGCGGGCCCCGTAGCCGCCCGGGTCCCCGGTCGCGAGGGCGCGGCCGAGGGCGTGGCCGTCCTGGATGCCGGTGTTCATGCCCTGGCCGCCGGCCGGGCTGTGGACGTGGGCGGCGTCCCCGGCGAGCAGCAGCCGGCCGGCCCGGTAGCGGTCGGCGACCCGGTGGTGGATGCGGAACCGGGAGGACCAGACGAGCTCGCGGACCACGGCCTCACCGGGGACGCGCTCGTCCAGCAGGCGCTGGACGAAGGCGAGGTCCGGTTCGGCGGGGGCCTCCTCGACGGTGGTCACGATCCGGAAGTGGCCCCCGGGCAGCGGAGCGACCACGGTGAGCCCGGCCGCGCCGAAGGCGAGCGAGACCTGTCTGCGGCCCGGGGCCCAGTCCATGACGACGTCGGCGAGGACGAAGGACTCCCCGTAGGCACTGCCGGTGAAGCCGATCCCGGCGGCCTCGCGGACCGCGCTGTGCATCCCGTCGGCGCCGACGGCGTGGGCCGCGTGCAGGGTTTCGCCGGTGGCGGTGGTGAGGGTGACCCCGTCCGCGTCCTGGGTGACGGCGGTGACCTCGTGGGGGCGGTGCACGTCGTGGCCGAGGGCGCGCAGGCGCTGCAGGAGCACCGCCTCGGTCTCGTACTGGGGAACCATGAGCGCGTACGGATGGGCCGTGCGCAGGCGGTCGAAGGTGATGCCGGCGAGCGGGCGGGCCCCGTCGCGGAGCTGGAACCGGGTGACCAGGAGCCCGCGGCCGATCAGCTCGGAGGAGAGGCCGCCCGACGGGTCGAGCTCGTCGAGGACCTCCAGGGTGCGGGCGTGCACGACGGCGGCGCGGGAGGTGTTCGCGCCCTCGGCCTGCCGGTCGAGGAGCACGAAGTCGACACCCGCCCCGGCCAGGGTCACGGCGACGGCGAGGCCGGTGGGCCCGGCGCCGACGATGGCCACGTCCGTACGGGTCGGGAGTGCGGCGGTGCTGGTCATGCGGGCCTCCTCCGGCGGGCCAACGCTTGTTGGCCAACGGTTGTTGACTCAAGAGTGCGCCCGCTTCGCTGGCATGTCAACGCCTGTTGGCCTACGGTTGTTGGCATGACGGCGCGACGCACTTCCGACACGACCAAGACGGCCATCCTGCGGGCGGCGCGGGAGCGCTTCGCCGCCCAGGGCTACGAGCGCACCACCATCCGGGCCGTCGCGGCGGACGCGGGGATCGACCCCTCGATGGTCATGCGGTACTTCGGCAGCAAGGAGCAGCTCTTCGACGCCGCCCTCACGGTGGACCTGCGCCTGCCCGACCTCGGCGCGGTGCCGGCCGAGGAGCTCCCCGCCGCCCTCGTGCGCCACTTCGTGGAGCGGTGGGAGGGTGATCCGGCCGACGACGCCCTGCTGGTGCTTCTGCGCTCGGCGGTGACGAACGAGCGGGCCGCGGCGCGGATGCGGGAGGTGTTCGCGGCCCAGGTCGCTCCGGCGCTGGCGGCCGCCGTCGGGTCGGAGCGGGCCGGGGCGGTGGCGGGGCTGGTCTCCGCGCAGCTGCTGGGCCTGGCCCTGAGCCGTTACCTGCTGCGACTGCCGGGCGTTGTCGCGCTGACGCCGGAGGGCGTGGTCCAAGGCCTGGCCCCGGCCCTGGCGGCCACCCTCTCCGGCTGAGGCCGTCGCCCGGAGTGCGCGCCGCTGTCGGAGGCGCCGCCCCCGAACCCCCGCGCCTCGGACGCCGGCGGGGCTGGAGCGGCGGAGGCCCAGGTTCTTACAGCAGCGCGTCCCGCAGGTCGCCGCCCGCTTCCGAGACGATCTCCGATACGTCCTGCGCCGGGCGGACCAGGCGGAAGCGGACCTCGCCCGCGTCCGTGACCGTGAAGCCGTGGACCGCCGGCCGGGGCAGGCTGTTGTAGCCGTAGTGGGCCGTGAAGAAGTACGCGCCGGTGTCGGGGACGCCGATCAGGTCGCCCGGGGCGAGCCGGGGCAGCTCGCGGGCGACGGCGAGCAGGTCCCCCGCGAAGCAGGCCGGGCCCGCGATGTCCTGGGCCACCGGATCTCCGGTCCTCGGGGCGCCCTTCGCGTCGTACGGCAGGATCCGCACCGGCCAGGCCGCCGGGGCGTACGCGGTGCGGGTCGCCACCTGCACCCCGGCGTGGGTGAGCGCGATCGGCCGGGAGCCGCTGGTCTTGGTGTACTCGACCCGGGCCAGCACCAGTCCGTGCTTGGCCAGCAGGGACCGGCCGAACTCCGTGACCAGGCCGTACGAGCCGTCGAAGAGGGCCGGGACCGCCTCGCGCAGGGCGGCGACGTACTGCGCGAACGTCGGGGTGGCCTCGTCGGAGGCGAAGTTCACCGGCAGGCCGCCGCCGATGTCGAGGGTGTCGATCCGGCGCCGCCCGGCGGCCGCGTTGATCTCCTCGGCCAGTGCGTGCAGCTCCCGTACGCCTTCAGCGATCAGGACGAGCGGAACGCCCTGGGAGCCCGAGTGGATGTGCAGGCGGGTCAGCCACGGCCGGTCCAGGCAGGCCCGTACGAGCCACTCGCGCGCGCCGGGGTCGCGCAGCGCGAAGCCGAACTTCGAGGTCGTGGTCGCCGTGGACAGCGCGTCGATGGCCCCGGCGCCGGTCTGCGGGTTGATCCGCAGGCCGACCGGGGCCGCGGTGGACGCGGGCGCCCGGCCGACGAGCGCGTCGAGGCGCGCCAGCTCCTGCGGGTTGTCGGCGTTGAGGGCGATGCCCAGCTCCAGGGCCTCGCGCAGCTCGGCCACCGTCTTGGCGGGGGAGTCCAGGACGGTCCGGCCGGCCGGGACACCCGCCGCCCGGGCCAGTGCCAGCTCGCCGGGGCTGGCCACCTCGCAGCCGAGCCCGGCGTCGGAGAGCAGCCGCAGGACCGGGACGAGCGGGGCGGCCTTGACGGCGAAGGCGTGCAGGACGGGGGTGCCCGGGGGCAGCGCGGCGGCGAAGGCGCCGGTCAGGGCCGCGGCCGAGGCCCGGATCCCGGCGGTGTCCAGCAGGCAGGTCAGCGGCTCCGCGGTGCCGGCCCCGCCCACGAGCCCCTGCTCGACGGCGGCGCGTACGGCCAGGTCCCGGCGCGCGGCGGCGCCCTCCGTGTCCATATCGGCCATCCCATCACCCGACGGGGCCGATCGCAGCTGTTGACTGAATCTATTCAGGGAGCGAGGATGTGAATAGATTGACCAACATCGGAGGAGGCACCGCCATGTCAGGACCCCGCCCCGTACGTGCCGCGCGAGGCACCGAGCTCAGCACCCTGGGATGGCAGCAGGAGGCCGCGCTGCGGATGCTCCAGAACAACCTCGACCCCGAGGTCGCCGAGCACCCCGACAAGCTCGTCGTCTACGGCGGCACCGGCAAGGCCGCCCGCGACTGGCGCTCGTACGACGCGATGGTCCGCACCCTGCAGACCCTCAAGCAGGACGAGACGATGCTGGTCCAGTCCGGCCGCCCGGTCGGCGTGATGCAGACGCACGAGTGGGCCCCGCGCGTCCTGCTCGCCAACTCCAACCTGGTCGGCGACTGGGCCAACTGGGAGGAGTTCCGCCGTCTGGAGCACCTGGGCCTGACCATGTACGGCCAGATGACCGCCGGGTCCTGGATCTACATCGGCACCCAGGGCATCCTCCAGGGCACCTACGAGACCTTCGCCGCCGTCGCCGCGAAGAAGTTCAACGGGACCCTCGCCGGCACCATCACCCTCACCGCCGGTCTCGGCGGCATGGGCGGCGCCCAGCCGCTGGCCGTGACGATGAACGACGGCGTCGCGATCTGCATCGACGTCGACCCGCGCGCCATCGACCGCCGCATCGAGCACCGCTACCTGGACGTCAAGGCCGACAACCTGCGCCACGCCCTCCAGCTGGCCGTCGAGGCCCGCGACGCCCGCAAGCCGCTCTCCATCGGCCTCCTCGGCAACGCCGCCGAGCTGCTCCCGCAGATGCTCGCCGAGGGCGCCCCGATCGACATCGTGACCGACCAGACCTCGGCCCACGACCCGCTCGCGTACCTGCCCGTCGGCGTCGACTTCGACGACATGGCCGCCTACGCCGCCAAGGACCCGGCCGGCTTCACCACCCGCGCCCGCGAGTCGATGGCCAAGCACGTCGAGGCCATGGTCGGCTTCATGGACGCCGGCGCCGAGGTCTTCGACTACGGCAACTCCATCCGCGGCGAGGCCCAGCTGGCCGGCTACGACCGCGCCTTCGCCTTCCCCGGCTTCGTCCCCGCCTACATCCGCCCGCTGTTCTGCGAGGGCAAGGGCCCCTTCCGCTGGGCGGCGCTGTCCGGCGAGGCCTCGGACATCCACAAGACCGACAAGGCCATGCTGGAGCTCTTCCCCGAGAACGAGTCCCTGCACCGCTGGATCAAGATGGCCGGCGAGCGCGTCCACTTCCAGGGCCTGCCCGCGCGCATCTGCTGGCTCGGCTACGGCGAGCGCGACAAGGCCGGCGAGCGCTTCAACGAGATGGTGGCCGACGGCACCCTCGCCGCGCCCCTGGTGATCGGCCGCGACCACCTCGACTGCGGCTCGGTGGCCTCCCCGTACCGCGAGACCGAGGCCATGCTCGACGGCTCCGACGCGATCGCCGACTGGCCGCTGCTCAACGCCATGGTCAACGTGGCCTCCGGCGCCTCCTGGGTCTCCATCCACCACGGCGGCGGCGTCGGCATGGGCCGCTCCATCCACGCGGGCCAGGTCACCGTCGCCGACGGCACCCCGCTCGCCGGCGAGAAGATCCGCCGCGTGCTCACCAACGACCCGGGCATGGGTGTCATCCGCCACGTCGACGCCGGCTACGACATCGCCGAGTCGGTCGCCGACGAGCGCGGCGTCCGCGTCCCCATGCGTGAGGGCGACGACGCGTGACCTTCCACGAGATGTGGGCGGAGCTCGCGCCCATCGGCCGCGACGCCGGCACCGGCGGATACCGCCGGTATGCCTGGAGCGGGGCCGACGCCGACTGCCGGACCTGGTTCCAGGAGCAGGCCGAGGCGCGCGGGCTGACGTACGAGACCGACCGCAACGGCAACCAGTGGGCCTGGCTCGGCGACCCCCTCGCGGGGGACGCCGTGGTCACCGGCTCGCACCTGGACTCCGTCCCCGACGGTGGGGCCTTCGACGGCCCCCTCGGGGTGGTCTCCTCCTTCGCGGCCCTGGACGAACTCCGCAGGAGGGGCGCGGAGTTCTCCAGGCCGCTGGCCATCACCAACTTCGGTGACGAGGAAGGCGCCCGCTTCGGGCTCGCCTGCGTCGGCTCCCGGCTCGCCGCCGGACAGCTGACCAAGGAGAAGGCGTACGAGCTGCGCGACGCCGAGGGCATCTCCCTGCCCCAGGCCATGGAGGCCGCCGGCTACGACCCCGAGGCCATCGGGGCCGACCCCGAACGCCTGGGCCGCATCGGAGCCTTCGTCGAGCTGCACGTGGAACAGGGCCGCGCCCTGGACCTGTCCGGGGACCGGGTCGGCATCGCCTCCGCGATCTGGCCGCACGGCCGCTGGCGGTTCGACTTCCGCGGCGAGGCCAACCACGCCGGCACCACCCGGCTGGTCGACCGCCGCGACCCGATGCTCACCTACGCGGCGACCGTGCTGGCCGCCCGTACGGAAGCGGCCCTCGCCGGGGCCGTCGCCACCTTCGGCAAGATCTCGGTGGAGCCCAACGGGGTCAACGCCATCCCCTCGCTCGTGCGCGGCTGGCTCGACTCCCGGGCCGCCGACCAAGCCACCCTCGACACGGTCGTCACCGCCATCGAGAAGGCCGCCCGCGAGCGCGCGGACCAGGACGGCATCGACCTCGGCATCGTCCGGGAGTCCTTCACCCCGGTCGTCGAGTTCGAGCACGCCCTGCGCGACGAGATGAACCGGATCCTGGGCGGTTCGGTCCCCGTTCTCGGGACCGGAGCGGGACACGACGCCGGAATCCTCTCCGCCGCCGTCCCGACCGCCATGCTGTTCGTACGGAACCCGACCGGCGTCTCCCACTCCCCGCGGGAGTTCGCCGCCGAGGACGACTGCGTGGCAGGCGTCCTCGCCCTCGCCGACGTACTGGAAGGCCTGGCATGTCGTTGACGACGTACTGGCTGGAGCACGCCTGGCTCGGCACCCACGTCGAGCCGGGCGTGGCCCTCGAGATCACCGAGGACGGGCGGATCGGCGCCCTGCGCACCGGGGTGGAGACCCCGCCGCCGGGCGCCGAGGTGCTGCGGGGCCTGACGATCCCGGGGCTGGCCAACGCGCACAGCCACGCCTTCCACCGGGCCCTCCGGGGCACCGTCCAGGTCGGCTCGGGCACCTTCTGGACCTGGCGCGACCTCATGTACAAGGTCGCCCAGAACCTCACCCCCGACAGCTACTTCGTGCTCGCCCGCGCCGTCTACGCCGAGATGGCGCTGGCCGGCATCACCAACGTCGGCGAGTTCCACTACGTCCACCACGCCCCGGGCGGGACCGCCTACGCCGACCCGAACGCCATGGGCGAGGCCCTGATCGAGGCCGCCGCCGCGGCCGGCATCCGGATCACCCTCCTGGACACCGCGTACCTGTCCTCCGGCTTCGGAGAAGCCCCCAACGCCCACCAGCTGCGCTTCTCCGACGGCACAGCCGAGGCCTGGGCCGAGCGCGCGAGCGCGCTCAAGCCCCGCGAGCACGCCCTGATCGGCGCCGCCATCCACTCGGTGCGCGCCGTACCCGCCGCCGAACTGGCCACCGTCGCCCGCTGGGCCGAGGAGCGCCGGGCGCCCCTGCACGTCCACCTCTCGGAGCAGACCGCCGAGAACGACGCCTGCCTGGCCGCCCACGGCCGCACCCCGACCCAGCTGCTGGCCGATCACGGCGTGCTCGGCCCGCGCACCACCGGCGTCCACAACACGCACCTCACGGATGTGGACATCGCCCTCCTCGGCGGGACCACCACCGGCACCTGCATGTGCCCCACCACCGAACGCGACCTCGCGGACGGCATCGGCCCGGCGACCCGCCTCCAGCACGCGGGCAGCCCGCTGTCGCTGGGCAGCGACAGCCACGCCGTGATCGACCTGCTCGAAGAGGCCCGTGCGATGGAGCTCAACGAGCGCCTGCGCAGCCGCACCCGGGGCCACTGGACGGCGAACGCGCTCCTCACCGCCGCCACCGCCGACGGCCATGCGGCGCTGGGCCTGGCCGACGCGGGCCGCCTGGAGGCGGGCGCGCTCGCGGACTTCACCACGATCGCGCTGGACTCCGTACGCACGGCGGGCCCCCTGCCGCGGCTGGGCGCCGAGACGACGGTCTTCGCGGCCTCCGCGTCGGACGTCCGCCACACGGTGGTCGGCGGCCGCCACATCGTCCGCGACGGCCACCACACCCTGGTCGGGGACGTCCCGACCGCCCTTGCCGAATCGATCGCAGCCCTGCGCTCCTGACCGAGCCGCCTGCGGCGGGCCCTTCCCCCACCCCGCCCCTTCCCGAAACCGGGTTCTGCCCGGACCCGGTCCTCAAACGCCGGACGGGCTGAAATCAGCCCCGCCGGCGTTTGAGGCGCGGGGTCTGGGGCGGAGCCCCAGGAAACGGCGAAAGGGCGGGGTGGGGGAACGAACCCTCTGAGAGGAACCCCCATGACCACCACCGCCATCACCAACATCGGCAGCCTCGTCACCAACGACCCGTCCGTCGGCGACGGCTCGCCCCTCGGCCTCCTCCAGGACGCGACGGTCCTCATCGAGGCCGACAAGATCGCCTGGGTCGGCCCCGCCGCCAAGGCGCCCGCTGCCGACGAGGTCTTCGACGCGGCCGGCCGGGCCGTCATCCCCGGCTTCGTCGACTCCCACTCCCACCTCGTGTTCGCCGGCGACCGCACGCAGGAGTTCAACGCCCGGATGTCGGGCCGCGCCTACTCCGCCGGCGGCATCCGCACCACCGTCGCCGCCACCCGCGCCGCCACCGACGCGGAGCTGGAGGCCAACCTGGTGCGCCACCTCGACGAGGCCCGCCGCCAGGGCACCACCACCTTCGAGACCAAGTCCGGCTACGGCCTCACCGTCGCCGACGAGGCCCGCGCCCTGCGGATCGCCGCCGCGCACACCGAGGAGGTCACCTACCTCGGCGCGCACATCGTCTCCCCCGACTTCGCCGAGGACCCGGCCGGCTACGTCGACCTCGTCACCGGCGAGATGCTGGCGGCCTGCGCCCCGTACGCCCGCTGGGTGGACGTCTTCTGCGAGAAGGGCGCCTTCGACGGCGACCAGGCCCGCGCGATCCTCACCGCCGGCGCCGCCGCCGGACTGATCCCGCGCGTCCACGCCAACCAGCTCTCGTACGGGCCCGGCGTGCAGCTCGCCGTCGAGCTGGAGGCGGCCTCGGCCGACCACTGCACCCACCTCACCGACGCCGACGTCGACGCGCTCGCCCAGGCCGCCGGCACCACCGTCGCCACCCTGCTGCCCGGCGCCGAGTTCTCCACCCGCGCCCAGTGGCCCGACGCCCGCCGCCTGATCGACGCGGGCGCCACCGTCGCCCTGTCCACGGACTGCAACCCGGGCTCCTCCTACACCAGCTCCATGCCGTTCTGCATCGCCCTTGCCGTCCGCGACATGCGGATGACCCCCGACGAGGCCCTCTGGTCGGCCACCGCCGGCGGCGCCCGCGCCCTGCGCCGCGACGACATCGGCCTCCTGGCGCCGGGAGCCCGCGCGGACCTGGCCCTCCTGGACGCCCCGAGCCACGTCCACCTCGCCTACCGGCCGGGCGTTCCGCTCGTTTCCGCCGTCTGGCAGCGGGGCCGCCGCGCCTGCTGACGAACAGTCAATCCCGGGTTGTCCTTTGTCTTCCCTCCGTAAGACCCCGGGCGTACCTTGAGCCACCGATCTGATGTCCCGTCAGTTATCTGTGGCCCGAGGGGAAGACGAAGGTGTCCGACCGCAAACGTTCCACCGCGCTCGCGCTGGCCTCCGCGCTGGCCGGTTCGGCGGTGCTGTTCACCGCCCCCGCGGCCCATGCCGCCGTCGTCGACGTGGCCTACGACTGCAAGACCCCGATCGGGGACAAGTCGGCCGTGTCGCCCATCGACATCAAGGCCGTCAAGGAGGGGAACGGCTACAAGCTGACGGTGTCCTTCCAGAAGGGCGTCTCCTCCAGCCCCATCGAGCTGGGCAAGGGCGCGATGAGCCCCAGCGCCGTCGTCCTCGTCGGCGGCGCCGAGAAGGCGTCCGTACCGGTCTCGGGCCCGCCCAACCCCGAGGCCATCCCCCCGGACACCCCCATCAAGATCACCGATCTCTCGGGCACCTACACGCCCAGGAAGAGCGGCAAGGTCACCTTCACCGCCGGCGTGCTCACCATCAAGGCGATGGGCACCACCACGACCTGCACCCCCGGCAACAGTCCGGGACCGTCACTGGAACTGGACGTCACGGCGCCCGGCGGGGGCGGCGCGCAGCCCGGCGGCGACACCACCGGGAACAGCGCCGGGAACAGCGCCGGGAACAGCACCGGCGACACCCTCCCGCAGACCGGGCCCACCGACTCCGCCCTCGCCCTCGGCACCCTGGGCGGCACCGTGCTGCTCACCGGCGCGGCGGGCGTGCTCTGGCTGACCCGGCGCGGCCAGCGGGCCCGGTCCTGAACGGAGCACCCCGGTCATGCACGTGCTCCACACCCTGAGGCGCGCCGGTGCCGTGCTCCTGCTCGCCGCCGCCGTGCTGTCCGCGGGCCCCGCCCACCCCGCGGCCGCCGACGAGCCGGGCTGGACCGCCCGGCCCGCCGCCGGAACGGCCGGGAGCCCCCCGCCCTCCGGCGCCCGCCCGTACTTCTACCTGGCGGGCGCCCCGGGCACCGTGCTGGAGGACCGGCTCGCCCTGGCCAACACCACCGACCAGGAGCGGACCATCACCCTGCGCGGAGCCGACGCCTACAACGCGGCCGACGGCGCCCTCGCGGTCCGCCCGGCGACCGGCGCCGGCCCCGGGGCCAGCGGCGGCACCGGCGCCCCGGCGACCGGCGGGGCCGGTTCCTGGATCAGCTTCGGGGCCTCCACCACCGTGAAGGTCCCGCCCCGCACCCGCGCCGTGGTCCCCTTCACGCTCACCGTGCCGCCCGCGTCCCCGCCCGGCGACCACCCCGCCGCCGTGATCGCCACCGAGGGCGGCCACGAGGTCGGCGTACGGGTCCACCTGCGGGTCGGCGGCCCGACCCTGGCCGCCCTCACGGTCGAGGACGTCGCCGTACGCGGCCGGGGTCCGGCCACGGTCATCGCCTACACCCTCGTCAACCGCGGCAACGTGGCCCTCGTCCCCGAGCTCAGGATCCGCGCCGAGGCCCTCTTCGGCGATGTGCCCGACGCGCCGCGGGGCCGAACCGTGCCCGTGGAACTGCTCCCCGGCCAGCGGGTGGAGCTCACCGAGCCCTGGCCCGGCGCCCCGGCCCTCGACCGGGTCGGCGTCACCCTCACCGTGACCGCCCCCGGCGGCGCCCGTGCGGTGGCCACCGCATCGCGCTGGTTCGTCCCCGGGATCCCGGCCGGCCCGGCCGGGGCCGGGGTGCTCGGCCTCGGCGTGACCACCGCGGCCGCGCTGTACCTCGTACGACGCCGCAGGCTCGGCCCGGGCCCGGCGCCGCACGCGCCGCCCGCGGCCGGACCGACGACCCCTGCACCGCACCACGAACTGACGGGAGCCGCCAGGTGAGAAGAGTCGGAGCCCTGCTGGCCGCAGGGCTGGCGGTGTGCGTCCTCGCCCTGTTCCCCGCGGGCCCGGCCGCCTCCGCCGAGGGCAAGCCCGCCGTGGCGCTCTCCCTCCAGGAGGCCGCCAAGGGCACCGGGATCACCGTCACCGGCACCGGCTGGCCCGCGAAAACGCTGGTGATGCTGCTCGTCTGCGGACAGAACATGATCGGCGGCACCAACAGCTGCGCCAACGCCGACGGCGCCGCCGTCTCGGTCGCCGCCGACGGCCGCTTCACCGCCCAGCTGCCCGTGGTGGCACCGCCCAAGCCCTGCCCCTGCATCGTCAACGTCACCTCCGTCAACGGCGACCAGTCCACCGTCGCGACCCCCCTGAAGATCACCGACCACCCGGTCGCCGAGCTGCCCGCCGAATCCGGCACGGCCCGCCTCGCGATGCTCACCGGGGTCCGGCTGGAGGGCGAGGACGGGGTGCTGACCTGGTTCGGCGCCCCGCCCGCCCGGAAGTTCAAGGTCACCGTCGGCAACCTCGGTCCGGTCCCCGTCAAGGACCCGGTCTTCCAGCTCGGCACCGCGCACGGGGTGTTCGCCCCGCTGTGGGAGGAGGCCCGCTGGAAGGGCACCATCCCGCCCGGCGGCAAGGCGGAGATCGCCCTCGACGTGAGCCTCGCCGCGGGGGCCCACGGCGACTACACGATCTCCCTCAAGTACGGCGAGACCGTGGTGGCCACCCAGCCCTGGGGCGTCGACCGCCCGTACGGGGTGCTGCTCTTCTGGGGCCTGCTCCTGCTGGTGATCCCGGCCGCGGTCTTCCGTACCGGCATGGCCGTCGTCGACCGCGTCCGGCCGCGCGCCACGGCCGCCGTCGGCCGCCACCGGGGCGTACGGCTCCCCGACGCGGCCTCCGCGGTGACGGCCCGGCTGCCGAGGATCCCGGCCCGGCGGCCGCCCGGGCCGGCCGCGGGCTCCGACGGCCCGGAGCAGTCCCCCCAGACCACCACGGCGGTCCTGCCGTGGTTCACCCCGGACAGCGCGCCGGGCACAGCACCACAGGCGTCCGCACCGTCTGAGAACCGTTCGACGACGAAGGGACATTCGTGAAGACCCAACGGAGGGTGAGCGCGGCCGTGATCGCGCTGCTGCTCGGCGGCGCCGGTATCGCCCTGGGGGCTGCTCCCGCCCAGGCCGCGGAGACCAAGTTCAACGTCAAGTGCGTGCCCCCGGCCGGGGGCGGCAGCCCGGTGGAGGGGGAGACCACCGCCAAGGTCACCGCTCCGGCGTCGGCGAAGGTCGGCGACGAGGTCGACGTGTCCTGGGAGACGGTGAAGCCGGCCTCGAACAACACCGACCTGATGGACATCCCGCAGGACGCGGTCCAGCCCACCGGCTGGATCACCGTGGGCGGCGGGGGCGGTGAGCTGAAGGTCGTCGGGGAGAAGAAGAACCCGCCGATCCCGAAGAAGGCGCCCATGCAGATGTCCGTGATGAAGGGCAAGCTGAAGCTCACCAAGGCCGGGAAGATCACGCTGACCCCCGGCAAGTACGACGTGGCCGTCACCTTCTCCTTCGGCACGTTCGTCACCAAGTGCGCGCCGACCGGCACGGTGGGCGTCGGGGCCACCATCGACGTGTCGGCCGGCTCCACGGGCGGTACGACGACCGGCGGTACGACCACGGGCGGTACGACGTCCGGTGGTACGACGACCGGCGGTACGACCACGGGCGGCTCGACCACGACCGGGGGCTCCACGACCACCACCGGCGGCTCGGCCTCCGGCGGCGGAGGCGGCCAGACCGACTTCCCGGGCAAGGCCGTCGAGGTGGCCTTCGACTGCGGGCCCGTCGTCCCGGGGGGCATCAAGACCCCGGTGACGATCAACGCGAAGAAGAACGGCGGCAGCTACGACCTGACGGTCAAGACGGCCAAGGGTGCGATGGCGGCGCCCATGGCCCTGCCCGCGGGAGCCCTCAAGCCCTCGATGGACGTGAAGCTCGGCGGCGCGGACAGCGGCACGGTCAAGGTCTCCGGCCCGGCCAACGCGGAGCCGATCCCGGACAAGGCCCCGGTCAGCCTCAGCGACATGACCGGCACCTACAAGCCCGGGAAGAGCGGCAAGGTGACGCTGAGCCCGGACCAGCTGACCATCGACGTCACGATGGCCCCCGGATCCACCCCGATCAACGTCCCCTGCAAGGCGACGAGCAGCGGCGTCTCGCTGGAACTGGACACCACCGCCCAGCCGGGCGGCTCCGGCTCCTCCTCGTCCGCCAGCGGCAGCACCACCTCGGGCGGCGGCCTCGCCGACACCGGAGCGGAGGACGAGGGCGGCATCAAGGCGCTGGCCCTGGTCGCCGGCACGGTGATCCTGCTCGGCGGGGCGGTGTTCACCTTCACCCCGTGGCGCCGCCTGCGCGGCACCCGCTGACCCGGTAGCACCTGCGCACGACGAACGGCCCGGCACACCTTCCGGTGTGCCGGGCCGTTCCGTGGGACGGGGAGCCGACGGGTCAGCCCATGCCGTCCATCAGCTGGTTGACCTTCTTGCGGTACATGAAGATCGCGAGGCCGGCGAGCACGGCGGCGAACGCCTGGAAGAGGATGACCCCGACGCCGTTCAGCTGCACGTCGGCCAGACCCATCAGACCGGTGATGCAGTCACCGGCGGTGACGGCCAGGAACCAGACGCCCATCATCTGGGAGCCGTACTTCTGCGGCGCCATCTTCGTGGTGACCGACAGGCCGACCGGCGACAGGCACAGCTCGGCGAGGGTGTGCATCAGGAAGATGAGCACCAGCCACCACATGGTGACCTTGGTGTCGTTGCCGGCGGTCTGGTTCAGCGGCAGCGCGAAGACGAAGAACGAGGCGCCGACGATGATCAGGGCCACCGAGAACTTCACGATGGTGCTGGGCTCGCGGTTGCGGCGGGCCAGGGCCACCCACGCGGCGGCGAAGACCGGGGCCAGGGCCACCACGAAGAGCGGGTTCAGCGACTGGAAGATGGTGGTCGGGACTTCCCAGCCGAACAGGCTGCGCTCGGAGTTCTTGTCACCGAAGAGCGAGAGCGTCGAACCGCCCTGGTCGTAGATCATCCAGAAGACGGCGGCGGCCACGAAGAACCAGATGTAGGCGCTCATCCGGGTCTGCTCGACGGTGGACAGGTCCTTGTCCCGCTTGATGCGGACGAGGACGGCGACCGGGATGAGCAGACCGGCGATGGTGATCGGGTACAGCGCCCACTTGATGGTGAACATGTCCGCCGCGACCACGGCGCCGTAGAAGACGGCGATGACGGCCAGTACGGCGAGGGCCTTGACGATCACGGCCTTGCGCTCGGGCGCGGACAGCGGGTTCGGGACGATGCTGCTCTGCGGGCTCAGGGTGCGGCCGGCGAGCAGGTAGACCACGAGGCCGATGCCCATGCCGACGGCGGCGAGCGCGAAGCCGAGGTGCCAGTTCACGAGCTCGCCGACCATGCCGATGCCGATCGGCGCGAGGAGGGCACCCACGTTGATGCCGATGTAGAAGATCGTGAAGCCGCTGTCACGGCGCGGGTCGTCCACGCCGCGGTACAGGTGGCCGACCATCGTGGAGATGTTGGCCTTCAGCAGGCCGGAGCCGACCGCGACCAGCAGCAGACCGATGAAGAACGACATCTGGCCGGGCATGGCGAGCGCCACGTGGCCCGCCATGATCACGACACCGGCGATGGTGACCGTCTTGCGGGCACCCCAGACGCGGTCTCCGAACCAGCCGCCGGGCATGGCCATGAGGTAGACCATGGCCACGTAGACGGAGTAGATCGCCGTGGCCGTCGCGGCGGTGAAGCCGAGGCCACCACCCTGGCTGCCGGTCGCGGCGTCGACACCGCCGGAGACCAGGTACAGAACGAGAAGCGCACGCATGCCGTAGTAGGAGAAGCGCTCCCACATCTCGGTCATGAACAGCGTGGCCAGGCCGATCGGGTGGCCGAGGACGGTCTTCTCGTGAGCGGGGCTCGGTGAGGCCGTCGTCAGGCTGGAAGCCATGGTCGATCCTTGCTTGCTCGGGACGCTTCGGCTTCGTGAGCTCATCCGCGCCCGGTGGGGGGTGGCCGGCACCGGCGGACGGATCTCCCACCCCACGCCTCGGGGCCCGCCCCACGGGGGTGGGGGCGGCAGGACATCCGTCACCGGGATCCACGCCCTCCCGCGCATCATCACGCGGAGGGCCCGGCCAACAGGTCATTCACTGTCGTCAAGGCCGGCCGGGGCGGTCCTTGATAAGACCGTCCGTCCGGTTCAGGACAGAAAGAGAGACCTTTGCACTGCTTTTCGGCACAAAGGTCCCTGAGGTATTGCATCAGGCGTCTCGCCACCATACGACACGACACTGCGGCATTTGAAAGGACTTGAGAGATGGATCACAAGGCGCGCCGGGAACCGTTCGACCATATTCGAAGGCGGTCAGTGCTTCATAAGCCCAGATAGGAAGGGGTCTTCCAGTGGGCCCCTGGTTTCAGCCGCCGCGGACTACCATCACCCACATGACGCGTGTACTGCTCGCCGAGGACGACGCATCCATCTCGGAACCCCTGGCCCGCGCCCTGCGCCGGGAGGGGTACGAGGTAGAGGTGCGGGAGGACGGCCCCACCGCGCTGGACGCGGGACTGCAGGGCGGCGTCGACCTCGTCGTCCTCGACCTGGGCCTGCCGGGCATGGACGGCCTGGAGGTCGCCCGCCGGCTGCGCGCCGAGGGCCACGGCTTCCCGATCCTGGTCCTCACCGCCCGGGCGGACGAGGTCGACACGGTCGTCGGCCTGGACGCCGGCGCCGACGACTACGTGACCAAGCCCTTCCGCCTGGCCGAGCTGCTCGCCCGGGTCCGGGCCCTGCTCCGGCGCGGTGCCAACGAGGCCGCCCAGCCCCCCGCCACCCACGGCGTGCGGATCGACGTCGAGTCGCACCGCGCCTGGATGGGCGAGGAGGAGCTCCAGCTGACGGCCAAGGAGTTCGACCTCCTGCGGGTCCTGGTCCGCGACGCCGGCCGGGTCGTCACGCGCGACCAGCTCATGCGCGAGGTCTGGGACACGACCTGGTGGTCCTCCACCAAGACCCTCGACATGCACATCTCCTGGCTGCGCAAGAAGCTGGGCGACGACGCCGCCAACCCCCGCTACATCGCCACCGTGCGCGGCGTCGGTTTCCGCTTCGAGAAGAGCTGACCGCCACCCCGAAGCCGGTCCGAAGCCGGTCCGAGGACACTTCGGGGCCGCTCCGGGGGCACTCCGAGGGCACCGGCTGGGGCATGCTCTAGGGCATGCGCCGCCGCCTCATCTCTTCCACGCTCGCCGTGGTGCTCGTCGTGATCGCCGTCTTCGGGGTCTCCCTCGTCATCGTGGAGACCCGCACCATCACCAGCAGCGCCCAGGACCGCATCGAGTCCGAGGCGCTGCGGCTCGTGGGCATCGTCGAGGCGAACGTCCTGGAGAAGAAGCCGATCGACCCCGTGGCCCTCGGCGAACAGCTGGACTCCGGTCACTACGCGCGGATCACCGTCCCCGGCCGGCCGGCCGTCGAGGTGGGCACCCCCATCCCCGAGAGCGTCATCCGCGGCACCGCCCGCGGGGAGTCGGGCGAGGTCGTGGTCGTCGAGGAGTCCCGCTCCACCGTCACCCGCGAGGTCGGGCGGACCCTCGCCGTGGTCGGCGCGGTCGCGCTGCTGGCCGTCGTGGCGGCCGTACTCCTCGCCGTACGGCAGGCCAACCGGCTGGCCTCCCCGCTCACCGACCTCGCCGAGACGGCGGAACGGCTCGGGTCGGGCGACCCGCGGCCCCGGCACAAGCGGTACGGGGTCCCCGAGCTGGACCGGGTCGCGGACGTACTGGACTCCAGCGCCGAGCGGATCGGCCGGATGCTGACGGCCGAACGGCGGCTCGCCGCGGACGCCTCCCACCAGCTGCGCACCCCCCTCACCGCGCTCTCCATGCGGCTGGAGGAGATCACGGTGACCGACGACCTGGAGACCGTACGGGAGGAGGCGACGATCGCCCTGACCCAGGTGGAACGGCTCACGGACGTCGTCCAGCGGCTGCTCACGAACTCGCGCGACCCCCGGACCGGCTCGGCGGTCCCCTTCGACCTGGACGAGGTCGTCAAGCAGCAGCAGGAGGAGTGGCGCCCGGCCTACCGCAGCGCCGGACGGGCCATCGTCCGCTCGGGCAAGCAGGGCGTACGCGCCGTCGGCACCCCGGGCGCGGTCTCGCAGGTACTGGCCACCCTGGTCGAGAACGCCCTGATGCACGGCGGCGGCACGGTCGCGCTGCGCACCCGGGTGATCGGCAACCAGGCGGTGCTGGAGGTCACGGACGAGGGGCCCGGGGTCCCGCCGGACCTCGGCAACCGGATCTTCGAGCGGGCGATCAGCGGCCGCAACTCCACCGGCATCGGCCTCGCGGTGGCCCGGGACCTCGCGGAGGCGGACGGCGGCCGACTGGAGCTGCTGCAGACGCAGCCGCCGGTGTTCGCGCTGTTCCTCAGCCGCACGGCGCCGGAACCCACCGAACCGCAGAGCACGGTCCGCTAGAGCGGGGGAGCGGGAGCTAGTTGTTCGCGGGCTCCGGCTCGGGCAGCGGCTCCGGCCTGCGCTCCGGCTTCGGCACGGGCGCCGGATCCGGCATCGGTTCGGTCGGCTCGGCCGGTGCGGGCAGGGCCTTGAAGACCCAGGTCCGGTACGACCAGAAGCGGAACACGGTGGCGGTCCCGATGCCGATGAACTTGAAGACGTTGCTCGCGACCGGGCCGTCCCAGCCGAAGCCGTAGGTGGCGGCGTAGAGCACACCGCTCTCGATGACCAGGCCGATGCCGCTGAACACGGCGAACAGGGTCAGCTCGCGGGTCCGGCCGCTCTTGGCGCGGTCCCGGTAGGCGAAGTAGCGGAAGCCGATGTAGTTCGTGGCGATGGCGACGACGGTGGCTATCACGCTCGCGCGGACCACCTGCAGGTCGGTCGTGTTGCGGATCAGGTTGAAGACACCCAGGTTGACCAGGACCCCCAGACCGCCGACCGCCCCGAACTTGGCGACCTCTCGCACGAGGCCGCGTACACGTTCGAGGACAGATCCGCCCGGGGTGCTCATCAGTAGGTCAGTCCTGTCGGTCACCGCCCGCTTACGGGGCGTCCGGTGTTCTCCGTCAACCCACTCATGCTAAGTGTCCCCCCTGTGCCGCGTCTGTGCCTTCCGGCACCGTGCGACGCACGGCACACGGACAGATCGGGCCAGGGCCCGTCCGGATGGCGGAATACCGGCGGATACCCTGGAGGAGTGACGTTCCCGGTAGTCGGCATGGTCGGCGGCGGTCAGCTCGCCCGCATGACCCACGAGGCGGGTATCCCCCTCGGCATCAGATTCAAGCTCCTCAGTGACACCCCGCAGGACTCGGCGGCCCAGGTCGTGAGCGATGTCGTCATCGGCGACTATCGCGACCTGGAGACGTTGCGAGCCTTCGCGCGCGGTTGTGACGTGATCACCTTCGACCACGAGCATGTACCCATGGAGCACCTGCGGGCCCTGGAAGCGGACGGCATCCCCGTCCGCCCGGGGCCCGACGCTTTGGTACACGCCCAGGACAAGGGGGTGATGCGTGCCAAGCTCGACGAGATCGGCGCGCCCAGCCCCCGCCACCGGATCGTGAGCGATCCGGACGACGTGAGCGCCTTCGCGGCCGAGGTGGGCGGGTTCCCCGTCATCCTCAAGACCGTGCGGGGCGGCTACGACGGCAAGGGGGTGTGGTTCGTCCGCACCCCCGAGGACGCGCACGCCCCCTTCAAGGCGGGCGTCCCGGTCCTCGCGGAGGAGAAGGTCGAGTTCGTCCGCGAGCTCGCGGCCAACATCGTCCGCTCCCCGCACGGACAGGCGGTCGCCTATCCCGTCGTGGAGTCCGTCCAGGTGGACGGCGTCTGCGACACGGTGATCGCCCCGGCCCCGAACCTCTCGGAGGCCCTCGCGGGCGAGGCCCAGGCCCTCGCCCTGCGCATCGCCAAGGAACTCGGCGTGACCGGCCACCTGGCCGTGGAACTGTTCGAGACCATCGACGGCCGGATCCTGGTCAACGAGCTGGCGATGCGCCCGCACAACAGCGGCCACTGGACCCAGGACGGCGCCGTCACCTCACAGTTCGCCAACCACGTGCGCGCGGTCCTGGACCTCCCGCTCGGCGACCCGCGCCCCCGCGCCCGGTGGACGGTCATGGCGAACGTGCTGGGCGGGGACTACCCCGACATGTACGCGGCGTACCTGCACTGCATGGCCCACGACCCCCAGCTGAAGATCCACATGTACGGCAAGGACGTGAAACACGGCCGCAAGGTCGGCCACGTCAACACCTACGGCGACGATCTGGACGATGTGCTGGAGCGCGCACGTCACGCAGCCGGCTATCTCAGAGGAACGATCACCGAATGAGCACCTCCACCGCAGGGCCCGTCATCGGCATCGTCATGGGCTCCGACTCGGACTGGCCCGTCATGGAGGCGGCCGCCCAGGCCCTGGACGAGTTCGAGATCCCCTACGAGGTCGACGTCGTGTCCGCGCACCGGATGCCGCGCGAGATGGTCGCGTACGGGGAGCGCGCCGCAGACCGCGGGCTGAAGGCGATCATCGCGGGCGCGGGCGGGGCCGCCCACCTGCCCGGCATGCTCGCCTCGGTCACCCCGCTGCCGGTCATCGGCGTGCCGGTGCCGCTGAAGTACCTCGACGGCATGGACTCGCTGATGTCGATCGTCCAGATGCCCGCCGGCGTTCCCGTCGCCACCGTCTCCATCGCCGGGGCGCGCAACGCGGGCCTGCTGGCCGTACGGATGCTGGCCGCGCACGACACCGAGCTGCAGGCCCGGATGCGCGACTTCCAGCAGGAGCTGAACGACCAGGCCACCGAGAAGGGCAAGCGGCTGCGTACGAAGGTCGCGAACGCGGAGTCCTTCGGGTTCGGGAAGTGAGCGCCGCGCAGCGTCTGGACGAGGCGCGCGAGCTGCTGGCCGAGCACCCCGTCGTGGACGGCCACAACGACCTGCCCTGGGCGCTGCGCGAGCAGGTGCGCTACGACCTGGCGCAACGCGACATCGCGGGCGACCAGTCCGCGCACCTGCACACCGACATCCCCCGGCTGCGCGCCGGGGGCGTGGGGGCGCAGTTCTGGTCCGTCTACGTGCGCTCCGACTACGCGGGCGACGAGGCGGTCAGCGCCACCCTGGAGCAGATCGACGTCGTCACCCAGCTGATCGACCGCTATCCGGGCGACCTCGTGCGGGCGCTGACGGCGGACGACATGGAGGCGGCCCGCGCCGACGGGCGGATCGCCTCGCTGATGGGCGCCGAGGGCGGCCACTCCATCAACAACTCGCTCGCCACCCTGCGCGCCCTGCACCAGCTGGGCGTGCGGTACATGACGCTCACGCACAACGACACGATCGACTGGGCGGACTCGGCGACCGACGAGCCCCGGCACGGCGGTCTGACCGACTTCGGCCGCGAGGTCGTCCGCGAGATGAACCGCGTCGGCATGCTGGTGGACCTCTCGCACGTCGCCGCGACGACGATGCGGGACGCGATCGCCGTCTCGGCCGCGCCCGTGGTCTTCTCGCACTCCTCGGCGCGGGCGGTCTGCGACCACCCGCGCAACATCCCCGACGACGTGCTGGCCCTGCTGCCGGGCAACGGCGGCGTGGCGATGGCCACCTTCGTCCCGAAGTTCATCCTCCCGGCGGCGGTCGAATGGACCCTGGCCGCGGACGAGAACCTGCGGGCGCACGGATTCCACCACCTCGACACCACCCCCGAGGCGATGGCCCTGCACCGCGCCTTCGAGGCGGAGCGCCCGCGCCCGGTGGCCACGGCCGCCACGGTGGCGGACCACCTGGACCACATGCGCGAGGTGGCGGGCATCGACCACATCGGCATCGGCGGGGACTACGACGGCACGGCCTTCACCCCGTCCGGGCTGGACGACGTGGCGGGCTACCCGAACCTCGTCGCCGAGCTGCTCGTGCGCGGCTGGTCCCGGGCCGATCTGGCCAAGCTGACCTGGTCCAACGCGGTACGGGTGCTGCGCGACGCGGAGTCGGTGGCCCGCGATCTCGGGGCGTCCCGGGGCCCGTCGAACGCGGTGATCCGGTAGCGGACGCGCCGGTCCGGCGGATGCGGTGACAGGGTGTGACCTGCGGTCTCACTCGAACGCTGCGTCCGCCGGGCGTCCCGGGCCTCCCCCGTGTCACGGTGGCAGCACCTCTCCCTGCTGCCGCCGAGACCGGAGCGAACGCCATGGCCGACCTGCAGGATGAACCCCACTCCGTGGGCATCGGAGCCGAAGACCTCCCCGTACCCGCGGTGGCGGTGGCGGCGGGCGCCCTCGACCGGGCCGCCGCGCTGCTGGCCGTCCATCCCGTGGCCGACGGGTGCAACACCCTCG
Source organism: Streptomyces sp. NBC_01232 (assembly GCF_035989885.1). Lineage (GTDB taxonomy): Bacteria > Actinomycetota > Actinomycetes > Streptomycetales > Streptomycetaceae > Streptomyces. The sequence continues at coordinate 3,433,214 of NZ_CP108518.1, read as the reverse complement.
TCTGGACCCTGCACCAGAGCCCGTACCACGACATCGACACCCCCGACACGGGTGTGGACACCGACATCCCGCGGCTGCGCGCCGGGGGAGTGGGGGCCCAGTTCTGGTCCCTGCTCGTGCCGCCGGGCGGCCGGGCACGCGAGGACGCCGCCGGTGAACAGGTGCTCTCCGACACGCTGGACCAGATCGACACGGCGCTGACCCTGATGCGCCGCTACCCCGACGGCCTGTGCCTGGCGCTCAGCGCCGCCGACATGGCCGACGCCCGCAACCGGGGCCGGATCGCCTCGTTCCTGGGCCCCGTGCCCGGCCGCACGCTGACCGACTCCCTGGGGGCGCTGCGCGCCTTCCACGCGCTGGGCGTACGGACCCTCGCGCCCGCCGGGGCGCCCTGGGCCCTGGAGGAGCTGACGGCCTTCGGCCACGAGGTGGTCCGAGAGGCGAACCGGCTGGCGATCCTGCTGGACCTCACGGGCTGCCCGCCGGCGGTCGCCCGCCAGGTCGCGGGGGCCTCCAAGGCCCCGGTGATCATCTCGAACACGGCGGCGGCCTCGCTGAACCCGCATCCGGGCAACGCGACCGACGAGGTCCTGGCCGAGCTGCGGGAGGCGAACGGCCTCGCGATGGTCACCTTCGACACGGCGCGCACCGGGGACTCCCTGCACGCGGTGGCGGACCACCTGGACCACGTACGGGCGATCGCGGGCCCGCACGGCGTCGGACTCGGCGCCGCCTTCGGCACCGGACCGGGCCACCCCCGCCCGACGGGCCTGACCGACCCTTCGGGCTACCCGCGGCTGATCGCGGAGCTGCTGGAGCGTGGCTGGCCGGAGTCCGAGGTGGCCCTGCTGACCTGGGGCAACGCCCAGCGTGTGGTGCGCGACGCGGAATTCACCGCCCGCGCCGCCGGCCACCGCCGCTAGCCGGCCCCGCCGGCGAATGAGGCGCGGGGGTCCGGGGGCAGCGCCCCCGCAACGGCGCCGCACCGGCACCAGGGATCCGCACCCCCGCCCGGCCCGAGGGCTACGCCCGCGGGCGGCCCATCGCCCGGTAGGTCCAGCCCGCCGCACGCCACCGCTCGGGGTCCAGCGCGTTGCGGCCGTCCAGCACGAGCCGGTCGGTGACCACACCGGCGAGCTCCGCCGGGTCGAGGTCGCGGAACTCGCGCCACTCGGTGAGGTGGAGGACGACCTCCGCGCCCCGGGCCGCCGCCAGCGCGGAGTCCGCGTAGCCGAGGGTCGGGAAGACGCGGCGGGCGTTGTCCATGCCCTTGGGGTCGTAGACGGTGACCTGACCGCCCTGGAGGTGGATCTGCCCGGCCACGTTCAGCGCGGGGGAGTCGCGGACGTCGTCCGAGTCCGGCTTGAAGGTGGCCCCGAGCACGGCGACCCGCTTGCCGAGGAACGAACCGCCCACGGCCTCCCGGGCCAGCTCGACCATGTGCCCGCGGCGCCGCATGTTGATGGAGTCGACCTCGCGCAGGAAGGTGAGCGCCTGGTCGGCGCCCAGCTCACCGGCGCGCGCCATGAAGGCCCGGATGTCCTTGGGCAGGCAGCCGCCGCCGAAGCCGATCCCGGCGCGCAGGAACTTCGCGCCGATCCGCTCGTCGTAGCCGATGGCCTCGGCCAGCTTGACCACGTCACCGCCGGCGGCCTCGCACACCTCCGCCATGGCGTTGATGAAGGAGATCTTGGTGGCGAGGAAGGAGTTCGCGGCGGTCTTGACCAGCTCGGCCGTCGGGAAGTCGGTGACCACCAGCGGGGTGCCCTCGGACATCGGCGTCTCGTACACCTCGCGCAGCAGCTTCTCGCCGCGCTCGCCCTGGACGCCGATCACGATCCGGTCGGGGTGCAGGGTGTCCTGCACGGCGAAGCCCTCGCGCAGGAACTCAGGGTTCCAGGCCAGCTCCACGTCTGTGCCCGCCGGGGACAGCTCCGTGAGCTTCTCCGCCAGCCGCTGCGCCGAACCCACCGGCACCGTGGACTTGCCGACGACCAGCACCGGCCGGGTCAGGTGCGGGGCCAGGGAGGCCATCGCGGAGTCGACGTAGGACATGTCGCAGGCGTACTCGCCGTGCTTCTGCGGAGTGTTCACGCAGACGAAGTGGACGTCGCCGAAGGCGCCGACCTCCTCCCAGGAGGTGGTGAACCGCAGCCGTCCGGTCGAGCCCGGCAGCCCGGCCACGTGCTGGGCCAGCAGTTCCTCCAGCCCGGGCTCGTACATGGGGACGCGGCCGGAGGCCAGCATCTCGATCTTCTCCGGCACCACGTCCAGACCGAGCACCTCGAAGCCCAGCTCCGCCATCGCCGCGGCGTGGGTCGCGCCGAGGTAGCCGGTGCCGATCACAGTGATCCTGAGGGGGGCCATGGGTGCTCCAGAGGTGCGGGGCCGTTTGCGGCCACTGAGCATAGTCGGGCCCACCAGCGGGGACGTTCCCCAGGAGTGCCCCGCTGTCACGCAACTCACGTGGGCCGTCCATATCGCCATCCGTGACCGGACCACTAAGCTTGGGTTACTTAACGGTAGTTAGCATCACGCATCACCCTGGGGAGTGAGAGATCTTGGCGGGTTCTGCCGACTTCGACCTGTACCGCCCGGCCGAGGAGCACGACATGCTCCGCGAGTCGGTCCGCTCGCTCGCCGAGGCGAAGATCCTGCCGTTCGCGGCCGCGGTCGACGAGGAGTCCCGCTTCCCGCAGGAGGCCCTGGACGCCCTGGTCTCCAGCGACCTGCACGCCGTGCACGTGCCCGAGACCTACGGCGGTGCGGGCGCCGACGCCCTCGCCACCGTGATCGTGATCGAAGAGGTGGCCCGCGTCTGCGCCTCCTCCTCCCTCATCCCGGCCGTGAACAAGCTCGGCTCCCTCCCGGTGATCCTCTCCGGTTCCGAGGAGCTCAAGGCCAAGTACCTGGGCCCCCTGGCCAAGGGCGACGCGATGTTCTCGTACGCGCTCTCCGAGCCGGACGCGGGCTCCGACGCCGCAGGCATGAAGACCCGCGCCGTGCGCGACGGGGACTTCTGGGTGCTCAACGGCGTCAAGCGCTGGATCACCAACGCAGGCGTCTCCGAGTACTACACGGTGATGGCAGTCACCGACCCCGAGAAGCGTTCCAAGGGCATCAGCGCCTTCGTCGTCGAGAAGTCCGACGAGGGCGTCTCCTTCGGCGCCCCGGAGAAGAAGCTCGGCATCAAGGGCTCCCCGACGCGCGAGGTCTACCTCGACAACGTCCGGATCCCCGCCGACCGCATGATCGGCGCCGAGGGCACCGGTTTCGCCACCGCGATGAAGACCCTGGACCACACCCGCATCACCATCGCGGCCCAGGCGCTCGGCATCGCCCAGGGCGCCCTGGACTACGCCAAGGGCTACGTCCAGGAGCGCAAGCAGTTCGGCAAGCCGATCGGCGACTTCCAGGGCGTGCAGTTCATGCTCGCGGACATGGCCATGAAGATCGAGGCCGCCCGCCAGCTGACCTACTCGGCCGCCGCCCGCTCCGAGCGCGTCTCCGCCGGCGGGGCCCACGAGGACCTCACGTTCTTCGGCGCCGCGGCCAAGTGCTTCGCCTCCGACGTGGCCATGGAGGTCACCACGGACGCCGTCCAGCTCCTCGGCGGTTACGGCTACACCCGTGACTACCCGGTGGAGCGCATGATGCGCGACGCCAAGATCACCCAGATCTACGAGGGCACCAACCAGGTCCAGCGGATCGTCATGGCCCGCAACCTGCCGTAACGCCGACCTGACCTGCAGTGACGTGAACTCCCCCGGCAGCCCGCCGGGGGAGTTCGCGCAGGGGCGGAGGGCTAGGCTGTGCGGCTGTCAGCCGTAGGCGCGCAGGTGGGGCGGTAACAAGCATGTTCACGGAACGCCAGATATCGGCGCTGCTCGGGCAGATCGCCCGCCAGGACGTCGTCGAGATCGGCCCGGAGCCGACGGTCAACCGGGTGACCGCCCTGGCCCACATCGCGGAGCAGTACGGCTACGCGTACGACCGGGCGCACCGGACGGGGCACAACAACTCGCTCGTCCTGGTGCGGATGTACCGGGATCCGAGCCCCGGGGCGCGCGCCCGTGAAGCGGCGACGATCGCCGCCCACCCGCAGGCGGGCAACGGCGGGACCGTGCCGGGAATGCGGCCGGGGACGCTCAAGCCGCTCCCCGAGGTGCAGGAATCCGTGGCACTGATGAAGGACCGGATCACGCTCGACGTCATGGCCCAGGCCGCGGACAAGCGGCAGAAGACGATCGCCTGGGGATCCTGCGGAGCCCTGGTCCTCGTCCTGCTCCTCGTCGGCATGCCGGTCGGCGCGCTCGCCGGCGGCGCGGCCCTCGCCGCGTTCCTGGGGGGCGCCTTCAAGCTGGGCGCGGTCCGCCGGCAGCGTATCGCCCAGCGGCTGACCGACGCCGGGTTCGTCCCGGTCCGGGACGCGGCCGGCAGGCAGCGCTTCCTGCAGCCCGGACAGCAACTGCCCGGCCACGCCAATCCGTTCACCGCCTGACGGTCGAACGGGCCATTCGGCACCGGTCATTTCATGACACACCGGGTGTCGCGCCCCCCGGGGAGCGCACCCGGTCACCCCCATCCGGCTCCGGCCTTGGGACGCCCCCGGATGGGCTAAATTTGGACCTTCGTACGCCGGAATTCGGTTGGGGAGAACGCAATGACGGAAGCGATCCTGCTGGTCGGCGGACAAGGGACGCGCCTGCGCCCCGTGACGGTGAACACGCCCAAGCCGATGGTCCCCACGGCCGGTGTCCCGTTCCTCGCCCACCAGATAGCCAGGGCCGCCGCCGCCGGTGTCACCCACATCGTGATGGCCACCTGCTACCTCGCCGAGGTCTTCGAGCCGTACTTCGGTGACGGATCCGACTTCGGCCTCAGCCTCGAGTACGTGGTCGAGGACGAGCCCCTCGGGACCGGCGGCGCCATCCGCAACGCCGGAGCGCGCCTGACCGGCGGCCCGGACTCCGCCGTCCTCGTCTTCAACGGCGACATCCTCACCGGCCTGGACATCGCCGGTCTCGTCGAGTCCCACGAGGCGGCCGACGCCGACGTTTCCCTGCACCTGGTCCGGGTCGAGGACCCGCGCGCCTTCGGTCTGGTCCCCACCGACTCCCAGGGGCGGGTGCTGGCCTTCACCGAGAAGCCGCAGACCCCCGAAGAGATCATCACCGACCAGATCAACGCCGGCTGCTACGTCTTCCGCCGCAGCGTGATCGACTCCATCCCGGCCGGCCGCCCCGTCTCCGTCGAGCGCGAGACCTTCCCCGGCCTGCTCGCCTCCGGGGCCAGGCTGCACGGCGTCACCGAGAACACCTACTGGATGGACCTCGGCAAGCCCGAGTCGATCATCCAGGCCTCCGCCGACCTCGTACGCGGCGTGGTCTCCTCCCCGGCCCTCCCCGGACGCCGCGGCGAGGCCCTGGTCCTGCCGGGCGCCCAGGTGGCGGCCGGGGCCAAGCTCTCCGGGGGCACCGTCGTCGGCGCCCGAGCCCGCATCGAGGCCGGAGCGGTCGTGCAGGGCTCGATCGTCCTCGACGACGCCGTCATCGGCCCGGACGCCCAGGTGAACGCCAGCCTGATCGGCGCCGGCGCCTCCATCGGCGCGCGGACCGTCCTGGAGGGCACCGTCGTCGGCGACGGCGCCGCCGTGGGAGCCGACAACGAACTGCGCACCGGCGCCCGCGTGTGGTGCGAGGCGCAGCTGCCCGCCGCCGCCATCCGGTTCTCCCCGGACGCCTGATCCGGGAAGCGGGGAGCGCGCAGGACGGGGCGGACCGACGGGACGGCGGCCCGCCGGGCCGCCGTCATCACCGCCCCGCCGCCGTCAGTTGCCGCGGACGGTGACCTTCTCGTCGTTCTGGATCTGCTTCACCAGCTGCTGCACCTTCGCCTTGTCCCAGACGAGGTTGCCGCCGCGCTGGCCGGAGATCGGCATGTTCATCGACACCCCGTCACCGCCGTTGACCCCCTTCATCGCGAAGAACATCTGGCCCATGTCGTACAGGCCCATGTCCTTGTCCACGATGAGCGTGTCCAGGCCCGCGCCCAGCATCGGGTAGAGCGCGAACGGGTTGAGGATCGTCGAAGGCGTCGCGGCCTGACTGGCCAGCGCCGACAGGAACTTCTGCTGGTTCTTCGTCCGCTGCAGGTCGGACTCGGCGAAGGCGTACCGGGTCCGTACGAAGGCCAGCGACTGCTCGCCGTTGAGGGTCTGCTTGCCGGCCTTGAAGTCGGCGCCCGACTTCTCGTCCTTGAAGCCCTCCTCGATGTTCAGCTCCACACCGCCCAGCGCGTCCACGATGTTCGCGAAGCCGGCGAAGCCGATCTCCGCGTAGTGGTCGATGCGCAGGCCCGTGTTGTGCTCCACCGTCCGCACCAGCAGCTCGGGGCCGTCCTCCGCGTATGCCGCGTTGAGCTTGACCCGGCGCCCCTGCGCGGGGAAGGTCTTGCCGGACTGAGAGCCCACGAAGGAGGGGATCTCCACGTCCGAGTCGCGGGGCAGCGAGATCATGGTGTTCCCGCTGGAGCACTTCGCCAGGATCATCATCGAGTCGGTCCGCTTGCCCTCGGCCGAACCCGTGTGCAGCTTCTTCTTCTCCTCGGCGGACATGCCCTCGCGGCTGTCGGAGCCCACGATCAGGTACGTCGTGCAGTCGCCCTCCTTCGGGCGCTCGATGACCTTGGAGAGGTCCACCTCGCGGCGCACCTTGGAGTCGGCCCAGAAGTAGGTGGAGACCGAGGTCACCAGCAGCGCCGAGACCAGCACGATCGAGCCGACCTTGATCCGCCTGCGCCAGTCCGGGGCGGGACCGGGCGCCCGCCCGGGGCGGCCGGGTCCGGACGGCCCGCCGGGCCCTCCCGGCCCGCCGGGAGGGCCGCCCGCGGGGTTCCCGTAGACCTGGCCGGTGTTGTAGCCGCTGTCGTAACCGCCGTACGTGTCGTGGCTGCCCCCCTGCTGCGGGGGTACGCCGCGGGTGGGCGGCGGGCCCGCCGGCCGCTGCGGGCGCGGGGGCTGCGGGGGCCGCGCCGGCTGCTGCGGCTGCGGCTGCCGCTGGATGTGCCGCATCCGCTGCACACCGTCGGGCTGCGGCTGCGCGCTGCCGCGTCCGTACGCGTCGTCACGACCTTCTGGCCAGTCATTCATGCGCCCTAGGATGCCTGGCCACCGGCGTCGTCCGACAGCCCGGTCCGCATTCCGTTCCGCTGCTGTTGCAGAGCTGATGCCTCCAGGGGCCAACTAAGGTGTCCGTATGACACAGATACCGGGCGAGCTGCCCGGGAAGCCGACGGCAGCCTCCCGGACGACCCTGAGCCACATCATGACCGCCAACGACACCAACCTCCTCGGTACGGTGCACGGTGGCGTGATCATGAAGCTGGTGGACGACGCGGCGGGCGCCGTGGCCGGCCGCCACTCGGGCGGCCCGGCGGTCACCGCCTCCATGGACGAAATGGCCTTCCTCGCGCCCGTGCGCGTGGGCGACCTCGTCCACGTGAAGGCCCAGTGCAACTGGACCGGCCGCTCCTCCATGGAGATCGGCGTACGCGTCCTCGCGGAGCGGTGGAACGAGTCCACCCCCGCCACCCAGGTCGGCAGCGCCTACCTCGTCTTCGCGGCGGTGGACGCCGAGGGCAAGCCCCGCCAGGTCCCGCCGGTCCTCCCGGAGACGGAGCGCGACGAGCGGCGCTACCAGGAGGCGCAGATCCGCCGCACCCACCGGCTCGCCCGCCGCCAGGCGATCATGGCGCTGCGCGAGGAGCGTGCGGCCCAGGGCTTCGACGACTGACGTCGCTCAGGGGGCCTCCGCGGCCCCTCGGTTCCCGCAGACCACCTGGTCGCCGGTGACCACCCCGAAGGCGCCCTGGTAGGGGTCCTCCGCGCGCACCGGCACCACCTTGCGGTAGTCGGCGCCCGCGATCACCACCACCGTCCGGCCCTGGCCGGCGACCGCCCGCAGCTCGCTGCCCGGCAGCGCCGTCGCCACCGAACGCGCGGAGCGGTCCCAGCGCGGGTCGTACGTGACCACCGTGCGCCTGACCTCACGGCTGGCGCCGTTGCCCGGGGCCCGTGTGGTGTCGAAGCCGGTGGCGCGCAGGGCGGCGTCGACCCGCCCGCCCAGCCCGTCGATCCGGGTGCCGTTCTCCACCTGGACCCGGACCTGGCGCGGGGGCACGTCCACCGGCACCGCCGCGGGCGGGCCGCCACCGGTGCGCCCGGGCCGGGCCGGGGCCAGCGGCCGGTCCTCGCGCAGCGCCTCGAACAGCTTGGCCGCCTTCGGCTCGTCCCACTTCACGGTGGATCCGATGCCCTTGACGGGGAAGGAGGGGCTGCCGATGGGCACCGAGGCGAATTCCGAGGAGGACGGGGTGAAGTCGCGCATCGCCTGTCCGAGGGCCAGCATCTGCTCCGAGCCGAAGTCCTTGTCGGCCCGGACCGAGCCGAGGAGGGTGGCGCTGACCTCCTTGAACTTCACCGGGTTCAGCAGTACGCCACCCCCGGTCGCCTGCTTGATCAGGGCGGCGATGAACCGCTGCTGACGCTGCATCCGGCCGAGGTCGGAGGCCCCGTCGACATGGCGCGAGCGCACGTACTGCAGGGCCTGTCCGCCGCTGAGGCGGTGGCTGCCGGGCAGCAGGTCGAGGCCGGTGTTGCGGTCGCGCATGGTCTTGGCCGTGCAGATCTCCACGCCGCCCATCGCATCGACCGTCTTCATGAAGCTGGTGAAGTCGACCTCCAGGTAGTGGTCGATCTTCACCCGGGTCATGTTCTCCACGGTCCGCACGGTCAGGTTGGGCCCGCCCTCGGCGTACGCCGCGTTCAGCCGTACGGGATGGGCCTTGTGCGTCTTCCCGGAGACCAGGTCCCGGTGGGCGGGCACCTCGGCGTAGGAGTCGCGGGGCAGGCTGATCACGCTGGCCCGCTCCTTGTCCGCCGACAGGTGCACGAGCATGATCGTGTCCGTGCAGTGGCAGGGCGCTCCGCCCAGGCGGTACTCGCGCTTCTCCTCCGGGGAGATCTTCTCCCGTCCGTCGGTGCCCACCAGCAGGAAATTGAGGCCGTGTCCGGCCTGAGGGCGGTTCTTCATGTCCTTGAACGGGTCCACCCGCTCGATCCCGGTGTCCAGTCCGGTCATCACGGCGTGTCCGACGGCCCCGGAGCCGAGCACCGCCAACGACAGGCCGGCCGCGATCCGTACCCCCCACCGGGGTCGTCCGTCCCGGTGCCGGGCGCGGCCGCCCGCGCCGCGCCGGGCGCGCTGCGGCCGGGGCGGCCCGGCGGGACGGGCGGGACGGTGCGGCTGGGGCACGGTGGACACCTCCGCGGGGGCAGCAGGGAGACCAGTCGGGGCACTGGCCGGCTTCAGCTGATGCAACAGACAGTAGGCCCATACGATCAGCCGCTGTCCGTACCGGTCGCTCGGCGCGCACCCGGTTCCCCCGTACGCGGTAACGTGACACCGATACCCGACCTTGAAGGACGACATGCCCGCCCAGCAGCCCGCAGTCTCGGTGATCATGCCGGTGCTCAATGAGGAGCACTACCTCCGCGATTCCGTCCGCCACATCCTCGAACAGGAGTACGCGGGCGAGATGGAGGTGGTGATCGCGCTCGGGCCGTCCACGGACCGCACCGACGAGATCGCCGCAGAACTCGTCGCCGAGGATCCCCGAGTCCACACCGTCCCGAATCCCACGGGCCGGACCCCGGCGGCGCTCAACGCCGCCATCAAGGCCTCGCGCCACCCGATCGTGGTGCGCGTCGACGGCCACGGCATGCTCTCCCCGAACTACATCGCCACCGCGGTCCGCCTCCTGGAGGAGACGGGCGCGCAGAACGTCGGCGGCATCATGCACGCCGAGGGCGAGAACGCCTGGGAAGAGGCCGTCGCCGCCGCGATGACCTCGAGGATCGGCGTCGGCAACGCGCCCTTCCACACCGGCGGCCAGGCCGGCCCGGCCGAGACCGTCTACCTCGGTGTCTTCCGCCGCGAGGCCCTGGAACAGCAGGGCGGCTACAACGAGGAGTTCATCCGGGCCCAGGACTGGGAGCTGAACTTCCGCATCCGCGAGGCCGGCGGCCTGATCTGGTTCTCGCCGGAGCTGATGGTCCAGTACCGTCCGCGCCGCTCCGTACGGGCCCTGGCCAAGCAGTACAAGGACTACGGGCGCTGGCGCCACGTGGTGGCCCGCTACCACTCGGGCTCCATCAACCTGCGCTACCTGGCCCCGCCGACCCTGGTCTGCGCGATCGCCGCCGGCGTGGTCGTGGGCGTGGCGGTCACCCCCCTGGGCTTCGCCGTCCCGGCCGGCTACCTCGCGGCGATCACCGCGGGCTCCGTACCGGCGGGCAAGGGGCTCGGGATCAAGGCCCGGGCGCAGATCCCGGTCGCCCTGGCGACCATGCACCTGAGCTGGGGCTTCGGCTTCCTGACCAGCCCGAAGGCCTTGGCGGACAAGGTCATCGCGAGCCGCCGTCCGGCCGTGCACCGGGACTCCTCGCAGGTCTGAGACATACGGAAGGGGCCCGGCGCGGGCAGGCTGTGTACCGTCACAGCCGCCGCGCCGGGCCCCTTCCGCGCGCGCTCTACCAGGTGAAGCCCGGCTGGATCGCCATGCAGGCACCCTCGTTGTCGCCGTTGAGCGCGTGGGCCGAGGTCGGGGCCACGGTCGGGGCGGGCGGCGGCGGGGTCGGCGCGTTGCCGCTGCGCCAGTCCTTGCCGACGAACAGGGTGATCCCGGGGACCTGATCCGACTTCTGCACCGAAGCGGAGGGCAGGCCCAGCGCGGTGGCCAGGGCCCCCGCGTCGGCCGCCTGCGCGTCCGTGGCGTAGCGGATCACCGTGGTGTCCTCGGCCCCGGTCTGGGTGTCGGCCAAAGCCTTGGTGAAGCCCTTGCCGACCAGCAGCGCGGCCACGTCGCCGGCCCGGTTGCGGACCCTGGTCTCGGTGCCGTCCTTGCCGCTCGTGGCGTTGCGGACGGAGACCGAGATCTTTGCGGGAGCGGCGGCCGGGGCCGTGGTGGGCGCCGTCACCGGGGCGGTCGGGGTCGCGGAGGCGCCCGGCGAGGGAGAGGCGCCGCTCTCCGGGGTCCCGTTGCCCTTGCCGTCGAGCGCGATGTCCTCGCGGACCATCCGGAAGACGGCCTCGGCCTCCGTCGCCATGGGCTCGACCCGGCCGTCCAGGCCGGGCTTGGTGCTGTAGACCCAGGGCATGGTGGTCATGGTGATCCGGCCCGGGGGGACCTTCTTGAGCTCGGTGCTCAGGTCGTACAGCTTGTCGATCTTGTTCAGGCCGGTGTCCACGACCATGGCGTCGATGGCCGCCTGCGCCAGGCTGTTGAGCTTCACCGGGTTGGTGAGCTTGGCGTTCTTGCGGAACTCGCGGGCCATCGACGTCATGTACTGGTGCTGCGCGTGCGTGCGGCCGATGTCGGTGCCGTCCTCGAAGCCGTAGCGGGTGCGCAGCCACTGCAGGGCCGTCTCGCCCTGGATGACGCTCGTGCCCTTCGGCAGCTTCAGGCCGGAGCCCTTGCCGTCACGGGTGCGGGAGTGGACGTTCTCCTCGACGCAGACCGGGACGCCGCCGATGGCGTCCGCCATCGAGACCACGCCCTTGAAGTCGATCATCATGAAGTGATCGATGGGGATCTTGGTCAGCTCCTGCCAGGCGGCGACCGTACAGCCCGGGCCGCCGCGCTGCAGGGACTCGTTGGTCTGTACGAGGCCCTTGCTGGCGGGGTGCACCTTGCCGTTCGGCTCGGTGCACTTGGGCATCATCAGCATCGTGTCGCGCGGCATCGACACCACCGACATGTTGCTGCGGTCCGCGGACAGGTGCAGCAGCATCTGCACGTCCGCGAGCGGCGGGCCGTCGAAGGTGTCCCTGCCGCCGCCGAGGGCCTGGTTCGCCGCGTCGTCGCGCGCGTCCGAGCCGATCAGGAGGATGTTCAGCGGCGTCTGCCCGAAGGCGTTGGGCTTGGAGCCGCCCAGTTTGGTCTCGCCGAGGTTCAGCGCGTCCGTCTGGATGTTGCCGTTCAGGTGGCGGTAGTACAGGTAACCGGCCGCCGCCGTACCGAGTATCAGGAAGGACAGCACAGAGGCCGTCCAGCGCAGCACGCGCCGTCGGCCCCGTCGGTTGGGACGGCTGCCGGCCGTCCTGCGGCCCGTTCTGGAGCCGCCCCGCGGTGGGGGCACCGTGCCGGACTCGCCCGGCTCGCCGTCGGTTATTTCCCCGGCGCCCCGGGCGTTCGCCCCCTCCCCTCGCACGCTGCTCTGCCTCACGCGTCCCCCTCAAGATCCTTCTTGGTCAACAGTGTGCCGGTGTCCCGGCCGGGTCCCGTTACTTGGCGCAGGTCGCCTTGTCGGCCTGCGACCGCTGCACGTCCTCGGGCAGCTGCTGCGGCACCGGGGCCGACAGCGCGGCCCCCGGCTGCGTGAAGTCCGGGCCCAGGGTCAGCTTCATCGGGGTCTTCGCCGACGCATCCGCCGTCCCCATCTTCAGTGCGGTGGCCGGCAGACCCATGATGTCCGCCAGCGCCCGGGCCTGGTCGGCCTGGTTGGGCGCGTACTCCAGCTGCGTGGCGCCGACCTTCGCGGGCGCGTTGCCGCCCTGGCCCGCCTTGGACACGCCCTTGCTGCCCTGCAGCCAGTTCAGCGTGGTGGAGGCGGCGCCCTGGGGCCCGCCGCCGTTGTAGACGGTCACCCGTACGTCGCCCGCGGCCGCGCGGTTGCCCTGGAGCAGCGCGTCCTGCTTGGCCTTCGCGTCCGCGTCGGCCGCCTCCTTGGCGGCCTGCTCCTTCTTCTCGACCTCCGTGAGCGAGACGTCCCCCCGGATCATCTGCAACAGCGGATCGGCCAGGCCCTTGTTGACGACGACGGTCGCCTTCTTGCCCACCGGTTCGGCCGGGTTGTCGTCCACCGGCAGGGTGGTGAAGGTGATGTTCTTCATGTCGATGTTCTTCAACTCACCGGCAAGATCGGTGAGTTTGCCGATGGACCCGATCCCCGAGTCCACGCTCAGCGACTTGGTGGCGGCCTCGGCGAGGGAGAGGAACTTCTTGGGGCTGGTCAGCGTCTCCTTCGACTTCATCTCACGCATCATCGAGCCCAGGAACTGCTGCTGGATCCGGATCCGGTCGAGGTCGCTGTTATTGCCGAAGCCGTGCCGGGTGCGGACGAAGGCGAGGGCCTGTTCGCCCGACAGACGGTGTTCGCCGGCGTCCAGTTTGAGCTGCGAACCGCCCTCGTCGTTCACGGCCTTGTCCAGGCACACCGGTACTCCGCCGACCGCCGTGCTCAGCGTCTTGACGGCGTTGAAGTCGGCCATCATGAAGTGGTCGACCTCGACGCCGGTGAGCTCCTTGACGGTGCGCATGGTGCAGCCCGCGTCGCGGCCCTCCTGACCCAGGCTGGTGTTGAAGCGCGTGCCCTTGGAGGGCGCGATCGTCTTCGTCGAGCCGTCCGGCTGCTTCGTCGGGCAGGCCGGGATGTTGGTGATCAGGTCACGCGGGATGGACAGCGCGGTCGCGTTCGTCCGGTCCTTCGAGACGTGGAACAGGATCGTGGTGTCGGCGTGGCCGACGCTGTCCTTGTCCCCGTAGGCCTCGTTGCCGGCGCCGGTGCGCTTGTCGGTACCGATGACCAGGATGTTGATGGCCTGGTCCTTCTTGAAGCCGCCGGTGCCCGCGCCCGCCACGTCGGTGACGTTGAGGTTGCCGTTCAGGTGGTCGTAGTAGAGGTACGCCGCCACGGAGCCGCCCACCAGCAGGAACGCCAGGGTTCCGCCGGTGATGATCAGCGCCTTCTTGCGACGTCCTCCGCCGCCCCCGCCCTTGCGGGAGCGGCCGCCGCGCCGGCCACCGGGCGGGGCGTCGCCGCGGCGCGGCTTCGGTACGCCCGGTGAGGGGGCGGTGGGGGCGGAGGGAGCAGACGGCGATCTGCGGGGTGCGGTGACCTTGGGCCGCGCTTGCGCGGCGGAGTCGGCCAGTCGCAGTTCGTAGTTGCCGGTGCGGGGGTTGAGTACCCACTGGTCTGCGGGGTCGATCTCCTCGGCCCGCCCACGGCTTTGCGCATCCACGGTTGCTCGAATCCTCCGTCGGTGCCTCGCGACGCGCCTCCCCCGGGCGCACGGTCAACGATCCGGCTGCTGGTGCCCGCCTCTGGTCCGGCCGGGCACCGGATCGCTCACCCTATCCGCCCTGTTCGGCGGCAAACCATGCTGGTGACAAATTCCACTCCCCTTATAACGGGGCGAAACACCCATCCCACTCGGTTCGGTCACCGGCTTTTGGGATTGCTTTACCGGCAGTCGGCGTTCCCTGCAGTGGTTCCGGTGAAAGTGGGGACGGGAACCGGGGGTGTGATGGTTCCCTCGTCCGTGAGCTCTGCCTCCGCACCGGCGTCCGCGCCGGCTTCCGTGCCCGTCCCGGGGGCCTCGGCCGCGTCCGTGGCCGGGGTGGGCTCCGGCGGGGCGACCGTGACCGGCTTGTCCATCCGCAGCTGCTGGAACAGCTGTTCAGCATCGGGTTCGACCAGCTCGTCCCTGTTCGGGTTCGGTGCATAGGGTTTGCGGGGTACCGTCAGGAACTTAACCTGATCAGTTGGTATGTCCCGCATGCCCCGTACGAGTTCGTACAGGCCGCGCAGCGAGGCCAGCCCCGGGTCCGTGGTCACCGAGGAGGTCGCCGCGTCCAGCAGCGGGTACAGCCGGGCCGGATTGAGCAGCACCCCGTTGCTCTGCACCTTCTTGACGAGCGAACCGAGGAACTGCTGCTGCCGGTCCATCCGTTCGGTGTCACTGCCGTTGCCCAGGCTGTGGCGGGCGCGGACGTAGCCCAGCGCCTGCTCGCCCCGCAGGGTCTGGCGCCCGGCGGCCAGCCGCAGCTTGGCCTCGGAGTCGTTCACCGGCTCCTTGAGGCAGACCTCCACCCCGCCGATGGCGTCGACCATCTTCTTGAACCCGCCGAAGTCGATCACCATGTGGTGGTCGATCCGGATCCCCGTGAGCTTCTCGACGGTACGGATCGTGCAGGCGGCCCCGCCCCACTGGAAGGCCCAGTTGAACTGCGCGAACTGCTCGCCGGTGCGGCTCCCGTCCGTCTTGCGGCAGGTGGGGATGTCCGTCATCAGGTCCCGGGGTATCGACACCGCGGTCGCGCTCCTGCGGTCCTGCGGCAGGTGCAGCAGGATCGTGGTGTCCGAGCGCTGGGTGCCCTTGTCCCGGCCGTACCCGGCGTTGTTCCTGCCGGAGCGGGAGTCGGAGCCGATCAGCAGGATGTTCTGGGACCCGGTGGCCAGGTGCGCCGGGCGTTCCCGCTCGTACCGCCTCAGCTCGGCCGCGGCCGAGGTGTCCTCGGTGATGTTCCCGTCGAGCTTGTTGTAGAGCCACCAGCCGGTGGCCGTGCCCGCCAGGACCAGGAAGGCGGCCCCGAGGCCGGTCCGGCGCAGCAGCCGGCGCCGGCGCCCGCGGCTGCGCTGGGGGCGTCCCGCGCCCCCGGCCGCTTCGGCGTCGTCCGGTATGCCTGCGCTGTCCCTCACTGGCGTCCGTCCCCTCGCCGCTACGACTTGGGCCGTCGGCCGTACGGGTGAGCACGGCCACTGCCGATGCTGCCCCCGGGCTGCCGGAGCAGCCCGGGGGCAGGGGCTTGTCTAGGGCCATGCGGGTGACAAATCGCCCGTACCTGCTCTTCACCAGTGTGGGCGACGGGCTTCCGGACGGCGATCAGACGGTGTGGGTGATGCGCTCGCTCTCGCTGCGCCGCTCCAGCCCGTCCGCCGGGAGCCGGTCCAGGTTCCGGCACAGCACCACGGACCCGCCCGCGGCCAGCGCCGCGTAGAGCCCTGCCGAGAGGCCGTCCCAGGTGTCGTAGCCCCGTCCGGTCAGCACCCGGGAGCCCTCGCCGAGGCCCAGCTTCGCCGCGTCCTCGCGGGCGCGGACCACAAGCTCCGCCTGCGTGAGCTCCTCGCCGCCGACGACCAGCGCCGGGCCCTCGGGATCCACCGGCACGAAGGGCGCGAAGCGGTCGCCCTGCCCCGGCACCTCCACCGCGTAGTCGGCGAACCCGGCCGGCGGCTGCGGGAACCGGCCGCCCAGCGGCCGCAGCGCGAGCGCCACCCGCTCACCGCCGCACGCCAGGGCCTCCTCCAGGGTGTCCGGCCCGCTGACGACGAGATCCGCACCGGCCGGATCGCCGCCGACCTCGGCGACGACCCCGACCGAGGCACAGGCGAGCAGCCAGACCGCGCTCTGCCAGTGCGCCGGCAGCATCAGCGCGAGCCGGTCCCCGGGCTCGGCCCCCAGATCCCCCTGGAGCAGATTGGCGGTCTTGGCCACCCAATTGGCGAAGGTCGCGACGGACAATTCGACGCGCTCGCCGGTGGCGTCGTCGTAGAAGGTGACGAGCGGGCGGCCCGGATCGGCGGCGAGCGCGGATCGCAGCAGGTCGGCAGGGGTGCGGTCAGTGGCGTTCACCCGGCCCAGCGTACGCGGGCCCGTCCCCCGTACGGGGGCCACCGGCTCCTCCGTACGGGGGAGGGGTGCGCCGGGCGGGTCGGACGGAGCGTCAGATCTCGGATGGCGCCGGGCGGTGAGCGTGCTCACCATCCTTTTCATGCGTGGATTCCTTGCTTCTTCGATCGGCGTCGCGACGGCCGCCGTACTGGCCCTGCCCCTCGCGCTCCCCACTCCCGCCCTGGCCGAGACCGCCCCCGTAGCCCCCGCCGGGTCCACCCAATCGCTGCCGCTCGTCCCCCTGGGACCCGCGGCGACGCGCACGCCCGGAGTACCCGGAATGAGCGCCTCCCCGGCCCGCCCGGAGACGCAGGGCCTGACCGCACGCGAGGTCAAGACGTTCTCCCTGGTCGGCGTGGTCTGGGACGACGCCGCCACCGAACTGCACGGCCGGGTCCAGGTACGGACCCGCTCCACCCTGACCGCCACCTGGTCGGACTGGCAGGACGTCGAGACCCACAACGGCGAGCACGCCGCCGACCCCGACGCGGCGGAACGCGGCTCCCGCCGGATCCGCGGCGCCACCGCCCCGCTGTGGGTGGGCGAGTCCGACGGCGTGGAGATCCGCGTCCAGGCGGAACCCGGCGCCCCCACCACACGCGCCCCCTCCCGGCTGCCCACCGGCATGCGGATCGAGCTGGTCGATCCGGGCGAGGAAACCCCCGCCGCGGGCTCCGACGGCAAGAACACCGGCCCCGAGGGCGACGGCAAGGGCGAGGTCGCGGTGCCCGCCATGACGATGGAGATGGCGGAGTCCTCGTCCGCGAACCTCCCGCACGCCTCGCTCGGCGCGAACGAGATCACCGCCCTCGACAAGGCCGACTCCACCGCCGACGCGATCTTCGCGAGCGACGGCGGGCTGACCGCGGCCGCCGCCCCGTTCATCGGCCCGCGCCCGCGGATCGTCACCCGCAAGGGCTGGGGCGCCGACGAGGGCCTGCGCGAGTCGGGCTTCGTCTACACGAGCACGGTCAAGGCGGCCTTCGTCCACCACAGCGCCTCCGGCAACAACTACGCCTGCAAGGACGCCCCCGCGGTCCTGCGCAGCCTGTACCGCTACCACGTGATCAGCAGCGGCTGGCGGGACTTCGGCTACAACTTCGCCGTGGACAAGTGCGGCACGGTCTACGAGGGCCGCGCGGGCGGAGTCTCCAAGGCGGTCCTCGGCGCGCACACCATGGGCTTCAACACCAACAGCATGGGCGTCGCCGTACTGGGCACCTTCACCTCCAGCGCCCCGCCGGCGGTGGCGGTCGACGCGGTCGCCCGCCTCACGGCCTGGAAGCTCGGCCTCTTCGGCCGGGACCCGCGCGCGAAGACGACCCTGACATCGGGCGGAGGGAACCGCTTCCCCAAGGGGAAGCTCGTGTCGATGAACGTCATCTCCGGCCACCGGGACGGCTTCGCCACCCAGTGCCCCGGCACGAAGCTCTACGGCAAGCTGGGCACGACCCGTACGGCCTCGGCCAAGCTCCAGGGCCGGCCGTAGCCTTCGGCGGGGTCGGCGGGGTCGGCGCCGTTGCCGGGGGTGCCGCCCCCGGCTCCCGGCCCCCGCCCCCGGCTCCCCGGACCCCTGCGCCTCGAACGCAGGCGGGGCGGGAACATCCAGGGCTCCGGGGACTCGGCCGGGCAGCGCTACGCTCGGGGCATGGCCGGCCGCTTCGATCCCCTCACCCGCGCCGCCGTCCGCGGCGGCCGGACCGACGTACCCGCCGTCCGCGCCGCCACCGGCGCCGTCCCAGGGGCCGCCACCGGGGCCAAGGAACGCCGCTGGACCCCCGACGGCCCCGTCGACCTCGGGCTGGTCCTCGGCCCGCTGCGCCGCGGCCCCGGCGACCCGACCTTCCGCACCACCCCCGACGGCTCCGTCTGGCGTACCGGCCGCAGCCCCGAGGGCCTCGCCGCCACCCTGCGCGTCGTCGGGACCGGCCACGAGATCACCGCCGAGGCCTGGGGCCCCGGCGCCGGCTGGTTCCTCGAACAGCTGCCGGCGCTCCTCGGCGCGGGCGACGACCCCGCCGCCTTCGTGCCCCGCCACCGTCTGGTGCACGCCAGCCACCGCCGCCGTCCCGGCCTGCGCCTCACCCGCACCGGCCTGGTCCTGGAATCCCTGATCCCCACGGTCCTGGAACAGAAGGTCACCGCCGACGAGGCCTACCGCGCCTGGCGCCGCCTCGTCCGGCAGTACGGCGAGCCCGCGCCGGGCCCCGGCCCCGAGCTGTACGTCCTGCCCGAGGCACGCACCTGGGCCATGATCCCGTCCTGGGACTGGCACAAGGCCGGGGTCGACGCCAAGCGCTCCGCCACCGTCGTGCGGGCGGCCCGGGTGGCGGACCGCCTGGAGGAGGCCGCCGCGATGGACCTGCCCGACGCCGTGCGCCGGCTGGAGGCCGTCCCGGGCATCGGCCCGTGGACCTCCGCCGAGACCCTCCAGCGCAGCAACGGCGACCCCGACGCGGTCACCACCGGCGACCTCCACCTGCCGGGCATCATCGGCTACGCCCTCGCGGGCGACCGCGACGCCGACGACGCCGCCATGCTGGAGCTCCTCGCCCCGTACGCCGGCCAGCGCCACCGCGCGGCCCGCCTCATCCTGCTCGCGGGCCGCACCCCGCCCCGCCGCGCGCCCCGCATGCCGCGCGGCGACATCGGCCGCCTCTAGGCCGTCTCTTTCGGATCTTGTCGGGCCCGCGTTGCCCGGCACCGCACCTCGCTGTGTTGTCGGGGCTCCCGAGTACGTCCAGTACGCGGGGAGCTCCTCCGCCTTGCGATGCACGGCACCGGACAACGCGGGCTCGGCCGACAAGATCCGAAAGAGACGGCCTTAGGTCCTGTCGGGTCCTCGCCGATCAGGGCGGGCCCGCGGCGGACGGCGCCGCGCCTCGCGCGTCGCCCTCGGTCACACGGGCTCGCCCGGCAGGGCGGGGACGGCCCCGCCGGTCGCACGGGCTCGCCGCAGGCGTCACCGCACCTCGATGAAGTCCGCCGCCGAGCGCCCCGGCCGGTCCGGCGGGGCCGCCGCCGGGTGGCCGACCGCCACCGTTCCCATCGGGTCCCAGTCCTGCGGCAGCTCCAGCACCTCCCGCACCACGTCCCGGCAGAACATCGTCGAGGACACCCACGCCGACCCGAGCCGCTCGCCGGCCAGCGCGACCAGCAGGTTCTGCACGCCCGCGCCCATCGCGACCACGAACATCTCCCGCTCCGCCGTGTCCCGCCGGGCGTGCCCGTAGTGGTGCGCTCCGTCCGTCACCAGACACGGCACCACCAGGTACGGGGCGGCCCGCAGCACGTCCCCGCGCCTGACCCGCTTCGCGACGGACTCCTCGGACTTGCCGTCCGCCCGCAGGTCCGCGATCCACGCGTCCCGCATCGCGTCCAGCAGCCGGACCCGGGAGGCCTCGGACTCCAGCAGCACGAACCGCCACGGCGTCGTGTGGTGCGGGGCCGGGGCCGTCACGGCCGCCGCCACCGCCCGCCGCACCGCGCCCGGGTCCACCGGCTCCGCCGTGAAGGCCCGTACGGTACGGCGCTGCGTCACGGCTTCCCGTACCGCCTCCGAGGTCCCCAGCCGGAACATGTCGTCGGCCGGGGAGCGCACCAGGTCCCGGGCGGAGGATCCCTCGCCCAGGACGTGGGCCAGCCCGCGGACGACGGCCACCGGCAGGCCGGCGGCCTTCCCCTTGACCAGGTCACCGGCGGCGGCCAGCTCGTCCGCGGTCGCCACCACCGTCGCGCTCAGCGGATTGCCGTGCCCGTCCGTGCCGCCGCGCAGGTCGTCCAGGACCCGTACGCCGGCCGAGCCGATCGCCACGTCCGTCAGCCCGGTGCGCCACGGTCGGCCGAAGGTGTCCGTGACGACCACGCCCACGTCCACGGACAGGGCGTCGCGCACCCCGGCGCGGATCGCGGCGGCCGAGGCGTCCGGGTCCTCGGGCAGCAGCAGCACCGTGCCGGGGGCGGTGTTGGAGGCGTCCACGCCGGCCGCGGCCATGACCAGGCCCTGCCGGTTCTCGACGATCCGCAGCGGACCCCGGCGCGCGACCACCCGTACGGTCTCGGCGTCTATCGCGGCCTCGCGCGAGTCCGCCTCGACGATCCGGCCCTCGGCCTTGGAGACGATCTTCGAGGTGACCAGCAGGACGTCCCCGTCGCGCAGGTCGGGGGCGGCCGTCGTGATCAGCTTCGCCAGGTCGTCGCCCGGCCCGACCTCCGGTATCCCGTCGAGCGCCCGCACCTCGTACGAGGGCACCTGCGTCACCGGGAGGCCTCCGCCAGCTCCAGTGCGGCCCGGGCCATCTCCGCGGTGGCCTCCAGGTCGGTCATCATCAGCGGCACCGCGCGGCAGGTGATCCCGGCGGCCTCCACCTCCGCGACGGCGTCCGCGTCCGAGGTGTCCACGAGCCAGCCGTCGAGCAGTCCGGTCCCGTAGTGCAGGGCCACGGCGGCGGCCGTGGACTCGACGCCCACCGCGGCGAGCACCTTGTCGGCCATCCCGCGCACGGGCGCGCCCCCGACGATGGGGGAGAGGCCCACGACGGGCGCCCCGGCGGAGGCCACGGCGTCCCGGATGCCGGGGACGGCGAGGATCGTGCCGACCGAGACCACGGGGTTGGACGGCGGGAAGATGATCACGTCGGCGGCTGCGATGGCCTCCAGCACGCCGGGGGCGGGCTTGGCCTGCTCGGCGCCCACGGGTACGACGGCCTCCGCGTCCACCGAGGCGCGCAGCCGGACCCAGTACTCCTGGAAGTGGATGACGCGGCGTTCGCCGGTGCCGGCCTCGGTGATCGCGACGTGGGTCTCGACCCGGTCGTCGGACATGGGCAGCAGCCGTACGCCGGGCTGCCAGCGGTCGCACAGGGCCTCGGTGACGGCGCTCAGCGGGTATCCGGCGCCGAGCATCTGGGTCCGCACGATGTGGGTGGCGAAGTCGCGGTCGCCGAGGCCGAACCAGGTGGGTCCGACCCCGTACGCCGCGAGTTCCTCCTTGACGGTGAAGGACTCGTCGCTGCGGCCCCAGCCCTGGTCCTCGTTGATGCCACCGCCGAGGGTGTACATCACCGTGTCCAGGTCGGGGCAGACCTTGAGTCCGAAGAGGTGAATGTCGTCACCGGTGTTGCCGATGACCGTGATGTCCGCGTCGGGCACGGCCGACTTGAGTCCGGACAGGAACCGGGCGCCGCCTATACCGCCGGCCAGAACAACAATGCGCATGCGGACAGTCTGTCAGGGCAGGCTGCCGGTCAGGCGGGTACGGAAGCCGTTTCGGCCGGGGAGCAGCTGTGCATGGGCATTTCGGTCAGGCCGGGGAAGTACACGTGCAGGCTGACCGCTCCGTCGAGGGTGTCGTTGACGACCTCGTGTGCGTGGCCGGGGGCGAGGACGCGCTGGGTGCCGGGACGGTGGGTGAGCCCGCCGCGGGCGGTGTGCTCGGTGAGCTCGCCCTGCAGCACGGTCATGACGCCGGAGGAGGCGCCGTGGTCGTGCGGGCCGCTGCCCTGGCCGGGGACCCAGCTGAGCAGCCAGACCTCGTAGCCGGGGCCGGTGCGCAGCCGGTGGTACCAGCGGGTGGTGGCGTCGTACTGGACGAGGTGCTCCCAGGCGGCGCGGTCCTCGGCGATGGAGCGGGCGAGCCCGACGAACTCGGCGACGGTGGCCGGATGTTCGCGGGCGGGCTGGAGGAGGTGCTGGACGGCGAGGATGTCGCCGGCGATCTGGAGGTCGCTCTCGACGGTGGCGGGAGCGGCGGAGGTGGCGCTGTGCGTGCTGTTCATCGTGGGGGGTACCTCGACGGATGTCAGTCGTGCTGGCGGTTGCTGCAGGGGCGGGCCGGAGCTCGAAGGAGCCGGGGCTCCGCGGGCATCAACAGCTGCAACAGCAACAGCGAACCTGGGCAGCGCACAGGAACCCACGAATGGGGGTCCGGGTGGCGACTGCGGGCGCTGACATGCGAACAAGGAGAACGGCTCGGGGGCCTGACTGTCAACCCAATGTCCGGTTTGGTGTAAAAGTTTCACCTCATCCGGTTACCGTGCGCGGAGAAAGGTTTGTGCACTGTGGGGCAGGGGATGTGGCGCTGTGTCGAGGCTCAAACCAGAACCGGACATCCGTGACCTGAATGTGATCTGCGCCGCTTCTCCGGCCGGACCGCAACCCCGCCCGGAGGTGGCACGTGGATTACGGGTAAAGACGGCATCTCGTGGTGCCGGTGGCATGTGTCACGATTTTTGGCGATTTGAACACTTTCTGCATAGGCTTGGTTCCGCAGAGTGAATAAGGGGCCCAATAGCAGATCTCGGCTTGACTGCCCCGGAGCCACGCACTTGTAATTTCACTCGTGTCGTTACGTAGCAATCAGTGACGGCATCGTCACGGGGACGCACAGACAGAGCGAGGGGCGCACATGACCGAGCTGTTTCAGGAACTGCTGGTCGAGGAGGCGGACGAAGAGCTCGGGTGGCAGGAGCGCGCTCTGTGCGCCCAGACCGACCCCGAGTCCTTCTTTCCCGAGAAGGGCGGCTCCACCCGCGAGGCCAAGAAGGTCTGCCTCGCCTGCGAAGTCCGCTCCGAATGCCTTGAGTACGCCCTCGCCAACGACGAGCGATTCGGCATCTGGGGCGGTCTGTCCGAGCGCGAGCGCCGCCGCCTGAAAAAGGCAGCGGTCTGAAACGGCCGACGCACCACCGGGCAGGCACCTACCGCACATCGCACGACATACCGAACGGGACAACGAGTACGACACACGGCACGGCAAACGGTCCGCCTCCTGCACCTTCCCCGCAGGAGGCGGACCGCTGTCTTGACAGCCGTTAGGGTGGGGCGCTGTCCAGCAGCCTCCGAGGGCACACCACCCCCGGACCCTCCCCCAGACTCCGTCCGGGGGACCCCCAGGCCGGAGGGCCGTACAGCGATGTCCCTGCACAGCCAGTCGGCGGGCTCCCACCAGGC
This sequence comes from Streptomyces sp. NBC_01232, assembly GCF_035989885.1. GTDB lineage: Bacteria > Actinomycetota > Actinomycetes > Streptomycetales > Streptomycetaceae > Streptomyces. Next base: position 3,409,749 of record NZ_CP108518.1, on the reverse strand, counting down.
ACCCGCCACACCCGAGTTTCCCCGGCACGTCGTCACCGCGGTCCTCGTCGCCCACGACGGCGCCCGCTGGCTGCCCCGGACACTCGCCGGCCTCCTCGGCCAGGAACGCCCCGCGCAGAACCACATCGCCGCCGACACCGGCAGCGCCGACGAATCCGCGCGCCTCCTCACCGAGGCCCTCGGCGACGAAAGCGTCCTGCACCTCGCCCGCCGCACCGGATTCGGCACCGCCGTCGACGAAGCCGCCCGCACCGCAGGCACCTTGACCCCCGAGGACCTCCCGTACCTCAAGCGCCCCAGCGGCTGGGACCCCGTCAGCCGCACCTGGCGCGACGACACGTACGACCTCCCCGACCTGCCCCACGGCGAACCCGTCCAGTGGCTCTGGCTGCTGCACGACGACAGCGCCCCCGAACCCGATGCCCTCACCGAGCTGCTCCGCGTCGCCGAGGAGAACCCCGACGCCGCCGTCATCGGCCCCAAGCTGCGCGGCTGGTACGACAAGAAGCAGCTCCTCGAAGCCGGCGTCACCATCGCCCGCAGCGGCCGCCGCTGGACCGGCCTCGACCGCCGCGAACAGGACCAGGGCCAGCACGACCAGGTCCGCACCGTCCTGTCCGTCTCCACCGCCGGCATGCTGGTCCGCCGCGACGTCTACGAGGACCTCGGCGGCTTCGACCGGCGCCTGCCCCTGATGCGCGACGACGTCGACCTGTGCTGGCGCGCCCAGAGCGCCGGCCACACCGTCCTCGTCGCCCCCGACGCCGTCCTGCGGCACGCCGAGGCCTCCGCCCGCGAACGCCGCGCCGTCGACTGCGCCGGACGCACCACGGCCAGCCCGCACCGCGTCGACAAGGCCGGCGCCGTCTACACGATCCTCGCCAACAGCTCCGGCCGCGCCCTGCCCTACGTCCTGCTGCGCGTCCTGCTCGGCACCGTGCTGCGCACCCTCGCCTACCTCATCGGCAAGGCCCCCGGCCAGGCCGTCGACGAGCTCACCGGACTCCTCGCCACCCTGCTCCGCCCCGGCCGGCTCCTCGCCGCCCGCAAGGCCCGCAGACGCCCCGCCGTCCCCGCCGCCGAACTGCGCCCGCTCTTCCCCCCGCCGGGAGCCTCCCTGCGGGCCAACGCGGAACAGCTCGCCGGCTACTTCGGCGGCGACCGCGACACCGACGCCGCCCCCGCCGGCCGCCACGGCGGCGGCAGCATCCTGAACGCCCCCGGCGAGGACGGCGACTACCTTCCCGAGGCCGAGCGCTTCGCCCGCCTCAAGCGGCTCGCCCGCAACCCCGCGCCCCTCCTCTTCGGCCTCCTCCTGGCCGTCTCCCTCGCGGCCTGCCGCACCCTGATCGGCGGCGGCTCCCTCATGGGCGGCGCCCTGCTGCCCGCCCCCGGCAGCGGCTCCGAACTCTGGGGCGCCTACACCGACGGCTGGCACGCCGTCGGCACCGGCTCCACCGCCTCCGCCCCGCCCTACCTGGCCGTCCTCGGCACCGTCGCCACCCTGCTGTTCGGCTCCACCCAGGCCGCACTGACCCTGCTGCTCGTCGGATCCGTCCCGCTCGCCGGCCTCGCCGCCTACTTCGCCTCCCGGCCGCTCGTCGAATCCCGGCTGCTGCGCGCCTGGGCGGCCATCGCCTACGCCTTCCTCCCCGCCGTGACCGGAGCCCTCGCCGGCGGCCGCCTCGGCACCGCCGTCCTCGCCGTCGTGCTCCCCCTCATGGCCCGCGCAGCCGTCGCAGCCTTCGACCTCGGCGACGGCGCGGAAGCCGCCGACCGGCGGGGCGGCCGGCGCGCGGTGTGGACGTACACGCTGCTGCTCACCCTCACCACAGCCTTCACCCCCGTCGTGTGGCCGCTCGCCGCCGTCCTCGGGACCGCCGCGCTGGTCCTGCGCCGCGCGCACTGGAAGGCGTACGGCCTGCGGCTGCTCGCCGCCCTCGCCGTCCCGCTGATCGTGCTCGCCCCCTGGTCGCTGGGCCTGCTCACGCACCCCGGCCGCCTGCTGGACGAGGCCGGACTGCCCTACGGAGCCGGCTCCGCCGACGCCCTCGGCCTGCTCGCCATCAGCCCCGGCGGCCCCGGCACCGGCGCCGGACTGCTGCTCATCGGCATCGTCCTCGCCGCCCTGGCCGCCCTGCTGCGCACCGACCGCGCCTTCGCCGTCCGCACCGCCTGGGCCGCCGCCCTCGCCGGGCTGCTCCTGGCCGTCCTCGTCAACCGCACCGGCTGGGCCGGCCCCGCCACCCTCGTGTACGGACTCGCCCTGCTCGCGGCCGCCGCGCTCGGCGCCGACGGAGCCAGGGAACGCGTCGCCGCCCGCAGCTTCGGCTGGCGCCAGCCGCTGGCCGCCCTCATCGCCCTGACCGCCGCCGTCGGCCCGCTGTTCGCCGCCGCCACCTGGATGCTCGCGGGCGCCGACGGCCCGCTGCAGCGCCGCGACCCGGTACAGGTCCCCGCCTTCGTCGCCGACGCGGGCGGCGACGACAATCAGACCCGCACCCTGATCCTCGACCTGGACCCGCCCGCCAGCGTCTCCTACAGCCTCGTCCGCGGCTCCGGCGGCCGCATCGGCGACGCGGAGATCACCGCCCGCACCGGCGGCGACGCCCGCCTCGACAAGGTCGTCTCCAACCTCGTCGCCGGCTCCGGAGCCGACCAGTCCAGCCAGCTCAGCGCCTACGCCATCCGCTTCGTCATGTTCCGCCCCGGCGGCCCCGACGAGATCCGCCGCGTCCTCGACGCCACCCCGGGCCTGAGCCGTCGCCACCAGCAGGACGGCACCGCCCTGTGGGGCGTCGAGCCCTGGCTGCCCCGCGCCGTCATCGTCTCCGGCAAGCAGGGCGAGGCACCGATCCCCGTCGCCGCCGGACCCGTCGAGGCCCACAGCAAGATCCCCGCCGGTGACGCGGACCGCGTCCTGCGCATCGCCGACCGGGCCGACGCCGGCTGGCGGGCCACCCTCGACGGCAAGCCCCTCAAGCCGAAGACCCTGGACGGCTGGGCCCAGGGCTTCGAACTGCCCGCCGACGGCGGCCGCCTCGACCTCGTCCACGAGGACTCCCTGCTGCAGACCGCCTGGTACTGGACCCAGGGCCTCCTCGCCCTGGTCCTCCTGGTGATGGCCCTGCCCGGCCGCCGGGCGCAGCTCGACGACGACCTGCCGGAGGACGAGGCGCTGCTCCCGTCCCAGCCCGGCCCGGGCGAGGCCGGCGAGGGCCGCCGCGCCCGCCGCCTGCGCGCCGAGGCCGAGCCGGCCCCCGTACCGGTGGAGACGGCCGCGGTCGCCGACCCGTACGCGCAGATCCCCGCGCAGCCGGTGTACGGCGAGGACACCTACGCGTACCAGGCGTACGGCGACCAGAGCGGCTACGCGTACGACCAGCAGCAGCCCGCGTACGACCCGTACCCGCAGTACGACCAGCAGGGCCAGTACGACCAGCAGGGCCAGCAGGGCCAGCAGGGCTACGCGGCCCCGTACCCGCAGCAGCCGGTCCAGGACCCGGACCAGCAGCAGTACCCCTACCCGTACGAGCCCTACCAGCCGTACGACCCCCACCACCCCCACGCACCGCACGACCCGCGTCCGGACGGGAGCCCCCAGCAGTGAAGCAGCGCGCACCCCTGACGCTGGCGGCGGTGACCGCGGCCCTGGCCGCCCTCACCGGCGTCGCCGCCCTCACCGCACCCGCCGCCGACGGCAAGCCCTCCGACGGCAGGCCGGCCGCCGCCCGGATGCCCGTGGAACGGTCCCTGCTGGTCTGCCCGGGGCCCAGCTCCTCGGACATCGCCGAGACCACGTACACGTCCTTCACCCCCGGCGCCCCCGCGGGCAAGGGCTCGGCCCGGCTGCTCGGCGCGACCAAGGACGCCAAGCCGGTGCTGGAGCCCAAGGAGCCCGGCAAGCCCGTCGGGGCCACCGCCAGCGGCGCCGACGCACCCGCCCTCACCGGCAGCGCCGACGGCGTCCTCGCCCCCGGCTGGACCACGCAGCTGACCACCAAGGTCTCCGTCGGCCGGGCCCGCGGCGTGCTCGGTGTCGGCTGCACCGCGCCCGGCACCGACTTCTGGTTCCCCGCGGTCAGCACGGCCAAGGGCCGCGAGGACTACGTCCACCTCACCAACCCCGACGACGCCGCGGCCATCGTCGACATCAAGCTCTTCGGCCCGGACGGACCGGCCAAGCCCGACGCCGGCGCCAGCGAGAGCATCCGGGTCGACCCCAAGTCGACCAAGACCGTCCTGCTGTCCTCCCTCGTCCCCGGTGCCCAGCTCGCGGACGCCACCGCCCACGTGACCACGCGCGCCGGCCGGGTGGGCGCATCGGTGCAGGTCGGCGAGGAGGGCGTGGGCGCCGACTGGCTGCCGGCCTCCGCCGATCCGGCGGGCTCGCTGGTACTGCCGGGCATCCCGGCGGACGCCGCCTCCGTACGCCTGGTCGTCCTCGCACCGGGCGAGGAGGACGCGGACCTGAAGGTGCGCCTCGCCGGACCGGGCGGCTCGATCAGCCCGGCGGGCAACGAGCAGCTGCACGTCAAGGCCGGTATGACGGCGGTCATGGACCTGAAGGACCTGACCCGCGGCGAGCCCGGTTCGCTGGTCCTGACCCCGGCCGACCCCAAGAAGTCCGCCCCGGTCGTCGCGGCGGTACGGGTGGTCCGCGGCAGCGGGGCCAAGCAGGAGCTCGGCTTCATCACCGCCACCGCGCCGGTCGGGACACGGGCGACCGTGGCCGACAACCGGCCCGAGGAGAACACGACCCTGCTGGCCCTGACGGCCCCGGGCGCCGACGCGAAGGTCAAGGTGACGGCCTCACCGGGCACCGGGGGCGGCGAGCCGGCCTCCAAGGAGGTCACCGTCAAGGCGGGCACCACGCAGACGCTGACCCTGGCCCCGGCGGGCGGCAAGGGCGCCTACGCCCTCACCGTCGAAACCCTCTCGGGCGGCCCGGTCCACGCGGCCCGCACCCTGTCCCTGCCGGACGACGGCATCGCGATGTTCACCGTCCAGGGATTCTCGGACGACCACTCCACGGTCTCGGTCCCCAGGGCCGCCCAGGACCTCTCGGTCCTGACCCGGTGACCTGACGGACCCGTTGACCGGATGACGGGCGCCCCGGTACGCGGCAGGTCAGTCCTGGCCGTACCGGGGGTCCACCGTCTCCGGCGAGAGCCCCAGCAGATCCGCCACCTGCTCGACCACGATCTCGTGGACCAGCATCGCCTTCTCGTCCCGCGTCTTGGTACGGATCTCCACCGGCCGCCGGAAGACCACGATCCGGGCGGGCCGCCCCTCGCGCGACTCCGACACCGCGCCCAGCGGCACCGCCTCGTCGTTCCAGCCGCCGTCCGCACCGCCCGGCGGGCCGGGGACGTCCCCGATCAGGAACTCCACCTCGGCCAGCTGCGGCCAGCGCCGCTCCAGCCGCTCCACGGAATCCCGTACGAGATCCCCGAACAGCTCGGACCGGCTTGCCGCCAGCGGCACCTGAGGGGGCGCCACCGGACCGCGCATCCCGCGCCCGTGGCGGTCCCGCCGACGCGGGCGCGGCTCGGTCCGGGCCCCGGCGGGGGGCTCTGCGGGGCAGGGAGGAAGAGGGCTGTCGGTCACCCCCGCAGGGTAGCTCCGAGCACGACACGGGGGAGTGCGCGGCGGTGGAGTCGTCGCGGCCCGGTCAAGAGTGCGGTACCGTCCAACGTCGTGAGCCTTGTACGTCGCTGTTCGCGCACTGCGTGCGGCCGCCCTGCCGTCGCGACACTGACGTACGTCTACGCCGATTCGACCGCAGTTCTCGGCCCGCTCGCCACCTACGCCGAACCCCACTGCTACGACCTGTGCGCCGAGCACTCGGAGCGCCTGACCGCCCCACGGGGCTGGGACGTCGTGCGCCTGTCCGACGGCTCCGGGCCGTCCCGCCCCAGTGGCGACGACCTCGAAGCCCTCGCCAACGCCGTGCGCGAAGCAGCCCGTCCCCCGGGGCGCACCGCCGAGCCCGGCAGCCCCGGCAAGGGTGGCCCGTCCACCGGTGAGACCCGCCGCGGACACCTGCGCGTCCTGAGATCGCCCGATTCCTGACGCTCCGACGGCCTGAAGAGCCGCTCCCGGTTCAGGGTAGGTTTTGCTGAACCGCACAGGACCTTCAGGAGGGCAGGCAGTGGCCGCAGATCTTTCGAACATCGTCAAGGCGTATGACGTGCGTGGCGTTGTGCCGGACGAGTGGGACGAGTCGCTGGCCGAGTTGTTCGGTGGGGCGTTCGTGGAGGTCACGGGTGCTGTGGCGATCGTGATCGGTCATGACATGCGTCCGTCGTCGCCGGGTCTGTCGGCTGCTTTTGCGCGGGGTGCGGCGGCGCGTGGTGTGGATGTGACGTTGATCGGGCTGTGTTCGACGGATCAGCTGTATTACGCGTCGGGTTCGCTGGGTCTGCCGGGTGCGATGTTCACGGCTTCGCACAATCCGGCGCAGTACAACGGCATCAAGCTGTGTCGTGCGGGTGCTGCTCCGGTGGGTCAGGACACGGGTCTGTCGCAGATCCGGTCGCTGGTGGAGAAGTGGTCGCGGGACGGTGCTCCGGTGGTTGCCGAGGGCACGGCCCCGGGCGCGGTGACGGAGCTGGATTCCCTTCCCGGGTATGCCGCGCATCTGAAGGGTCTGGTGGACCTGGCGTCGGTCCGGCCGCTGAAGGTGGTGGTGGACGCGGGCAACGGCATGGGCGGTCACACGGTGCCGACGGTGTTCGAGGGGCTGCCGCTGGATGTGGTGCCGATGTACTTCGAGCTGGACGGGACGTTCCCGAACCACGAGGCGAATCCGCTGGATCCGAAGAACATCGTGGATCTCCAGGCCCGTGTGCTGGCGGAGGGCGCGGATCTGGGGATCGCGTTCGACGGTGACGCGGACCGCTGTTTCATCGTGGACGAGCGGGGCGTGGGCGTCTCTCCGTCGGCGATCACTGCGCTGGTCGCGGCGCGTGAGCTGGCCCGCAACGGCGGTTCGGGGACGGTCATCCACAACCTGATCACCTCCTGGTCGGTGCCGGAGGTGGTGCGGGAGAACGGCGGCACGCCGGTGCGTACGCGGGTGGGTCATTCCTTCATCAAGGAGGAGATGGCGAGGACGGGTGCGATCTTCGGTGGTGAGCACTCGGCGCACTACTACTTCAAGGATTTCTGGAACGCGGACACGGGCATGCTGGCCGCGTTGCACGTGCTGGCGGCGCTGGGTGGTCAGGACGGTCCGCTGTCGGAGCTGGTGGCTTCCTACGACCGGTATGCGGGTTCGGGTGAGATCAACTCGACGGTCGGCGACCAGAAGGCCCGGCTGGCCGCGGTGAAGGACGCCTACGGAGATATCGAGGGTGTCACCCTCGACGAGCTCGACGGCCTGACGGTGACGGGCGGGGACTGGTGGTTCAACGTCCGTGCCTCCAACACCGAGCCCCTGCTGCGGCTGAACGTGGAGGCGCGGGACGAGGCCACCCTGGCCAAGGTCCGCGACGAGGTCCTCACCCTCATCCGCGCCTGACACAACCCCGGACCGGGCTCCGCCCCATCCAGCCCCGCCGGCGTTTGAGGCGCGGGTCCGGGCGGAGCCCGGTGCCCGGCGGAGCCGGGTTCCCCGCAGCCGCGCCCGCCCGCCCTTTCCAGCCCCGCCGGCGTTTGAGACGACGCTCCGGGCGGAGCCCGGTCCAACCCGCCCCCACGACACCGCACCGGCGGTGACTCGGCGGTACGCTGACCTCGCCCCACCCACATGCCCGAAGGGAACCGCCCCATGCCGCTCGAAGCCGGCCTCCTGCAGATCCTCGCCTGCCCCGCCTGCCACTCGCCCCTCGAGGACAAGTCGGCCGACGAGACGGCCCCCGAGCTGATCTGCACCGGCCAGGACTGCGGCCTCGCGTACCCGGTCCGCGACGGCATCCCCGTGCTCCTCGTGGACGAGGCCCGCCGCCCCGCCTGACCCCCAGCCGCGCCCGCACCGCGCACGCAGACGCTGAGACCGATTCCGCCACCCTGGATCCGTCAACACCGCCGGAGGCCGCCATGCTCGACGAGTCGCTCCTCGACGCACCGGACGATCTCGCCCGCATCGACCGCCGGGGCCTGCTCCGCGGTGCGGCCGAGGCCGGAGCCAGAGTCCGTACCGCCGCCCGGCACGCGACCGATGCCGGCCTCGCCGAGCTGCGCCCCGACGGCCGCCCGCGCTCCGTCCTGATCGCCGGACCCGGCACCGCCGCCACCGGCGTCGCCGACCTGCTCGGCGCCCTCGCCGGGGCCTCCGCGCCCGTCATCCGGCTGGAGCCCACCGGCGTCGCCCACGCGTCCGGCGCACTGCGCTGGGCCCTGCCCGGCTGGGCCGGCCCCGTGGACCTGCTGCTCCTCGCCACCACCGACGGCACCGAGCCCGGACTCGCGGTCCTCTCCGAGCAGGCCTACCGGCGCGGCTGCACCGTCGTCGCCGTCGCCCCCGAACGCTCACCGCTGAGCGAGGCCGTGGACGGCGCGCACGGGCTCCTCGTACCGATGGCCAAGGCCCCGTACCAGGAGTACGACGAGTCCGCCGCGGCCGGCCCCGGCGCCCTGTGGGCCCTGCTGACGCCCCTGCTGCTGCTCCTCGACAGGGTCGGCCTGATCACCGCGGCCCCGGACACCCTCCAGCTCGTCGCCGACCGGCTCGACCGGACGGCCGAACGCTGCGGGCCGGCCATCGCCACCTACTCCAACCCGGCCAAGACCCTCGCCGCCGAGCTGGCCGACTCCCTCCCGCTCATCTGGAGCGAGGGCACCGGCGCCGCCCCCGCGGGCCGCCGGTTCGCCGCCACCCTCGCCGAGCTCGCCGGTCGCCCCGCACTGGCCGCCGTGCTTCCCGAGGCACTGCCCGCCCACGGCATCCTGCTCGCCGGGGCCTTCGCCGCCGGAGCCGACCCCGACGACTTCTTCCGTGACCGGGTCGAAGAGCCCCAGGCGCTTCGCGCCCGCATCGTTCTGCTGCGTGACCGTCCGGCCGGCGGTCTGACCGCCGCCCCCGCCGCCCGCGAGCTCGCCCACAGCCACGACACGGCCGTCAGCGAGCTCGAACCGGAGGAGGGCGTCGAGCTGGAGCAGCTCGCCGAGCTCCTCGCCGTCACGGATTTCGCCACCGCCTACCTGGCGTTGGCTTCCGGGGGACACAGCTGAGTCACAGACGTACCCAGCTCTATCCAGGAAGACGACGATGGACCGCCTGACGAACACGATCCGCCCCTATGCCTGGGGATCCACCACGGCCATCCCCACACTCCTCGGTGTCGCACCCACCGGTGAGCCCCAGGCCGAGATGTGGATGGGAGCCCACCCCGGCGCACCCTCCCGCCTCGACCGCGGAACGGGCGAGAGGGCGCTCTCGGAGGTCATCGCCGCCGACCCCGAAGGCGAGCTGGGCGCTGCCACCGTCGCCAGGTTCGGCCCCCGGCTGCCCTTCCTGTTCAAGATCCTCGCCGCCGGCGCGCCGCTCTCCCTCCAGGTCCACCCCGATCTGGACCAGGCCAGGGCGGGCTTCGAGGACGAGGAGCGCCGCGGGGTCCCGATCGACGCGGACCACCGCAACTACAAGGACGCCAACCACAAGCCCGAAATGATCTGCGCGCTCACCCCGTTCGACGGGCTGTGCGGCTTCCGCCCGCCGCTGGAGGCCGCGGACCTCCTCGAAGGCCTGCAGGTGGACAGCCTCAAGCCGTACGTCGACCTGCTGCGCGCGCACCCCGAAGAGGCGGCCCTGCGCGAGATGCTGACGGCCGTTCTGACCGCCGACCGCGCCGAGATGGCCCACACCGTGAGCGAGGTCGCCGCGGCCGTCACGCGCCTCGGCGGCACCTACGTCCCGTACGCGACCCTGGTCCACCACTTCCCGGGCGACCCGGGAGTCATCGCGGCCATGCTGCTCAACCACGTCCGACTCCAGCCCGGCGAGGCGATGTTCCTCGGCGCCGGCGTCCCGCACGCCTACATCGACGGCCTCGGCGTCGAGTTGCTGGCCAACTCGGACAACGTGCTGCGTGCCGGACTCACCCCGAAGCACGTGGACGTGCCCGAGCTGCTGAAGGTCGCGAAGTTCGAGCCCGGCGACCCGACCCTGCTGCGCCCGGAGGGCGACGGCGAGGAGGTCTACGAGACCCCCATCGACGAATTCCGGCTCTCCCGCTTCCTCCTCGCGCCCGGCGGTGCCCCCCGGGTGCTCCCGCACGGGGCCCCGCAGATCCTGCTCTGCACGGCGGGTTCCCCGCAGGCGGGCGAACTGCCCCTGACTCCTGGCGAATCGGTCTTCGTACCGGCGGGCGAAAAGGTCGAACTGTCAGGAACCGGGACGGTCTTCCGCGCCACCGTGGTGGTCTGACGCAGCGTCCCTCCCGCCGGCTGCAACAATGTGCGGCCGGTAGTCAGTGGCTAGGAAGGACACCCTGCACCCATGAGCGCGTCGGGCGGTACCAAGGCGATCGTGGCGGCACTCGCCGCCAATCTCGCCATCGCTGTAGCCAAATTCGTGGCATTCCTCTTCAGCGGCTCCTCGTCGATGCTCGCGGAAAGCGTCCACTCGCTGGCCGACTCCGGGAACCAGGGGCTGCTCCTCCTCGGCGGGAAGAAGGCCCAGCGCGAGGCGACGCCGCAGCACCCCTTCGGGTACGGGCGCGAGCGCTACATCTACGCCTTCCTCGTCTCCATCGTGCTCTTCACCGTCGGTGGCATGTTCGCCATCTACGAGGGCTACGAGAAGATCCACGACCCGCACGAGATCACGAACTGGTACTGGCCGGTCGGCGTCCTCGTCTTCGCGATCATCGCGGAGTCCTTCTCCTTCCGCACCGCGATCAAGGAGTCGAACGAGATCCGGGGCAAGCAGACCTGGACCCAGTTCGTCCGCCGGGCCAAGGCCCCCGAGCTGCCCGTCGTCCTCCTGGAGGACCTCGGCGCGCTCGTCGGCCTGGTGCTGGCCCTCGGCGGTGTCGGCCTCGCCCTGCTGACCGGCGACGGGATCTGGGACGGCATCGGCACCCTGTGCATCGGCGTCCTGCTCATCGCCATCGCGATCGTGCTGGCCGCGGAGACCAAGTCCCTGCTGCTCGGTGAGGCCGCCGGGATCGAGGACGTGGAGAAGATCAAGGCCGCAGTGGTCGACGGGGACGTCGTCACCCGCGTGATCCACATGCGCACCCTGCACCTGGGCCCCGAGGAGCTGCTCGTCGCCGCCAAGATCGCGGTCGAGGGCAACGACACCGCGACCGAGGTGGCCGACGCGATCAACGCCGCCGAGGCCCGCATCCGCGAGGCGGTCCCGATCGCCCGGGTGATCTACCTGGAGCCGGACATCTACCGCCCCGAGGCTGCCAAGTAACCGGGCGGCCACACACATGCGAAGGCCCCCGCGGGCAGCAGCCCGCGGGGGCCTTCGGCATGCGTCGGCCTTTACGGCTCGTCGACGCGCACGGCACCCCAAACGGGCCCGGCGGGCACGGGCTTCCTCCGCCGAGCCACCAGAGCCGCGATCCCGAACCCCGCACCGGCGAGGAAGGCCGGGACCCCGCACAGCGCGAGGGCTCCGGCCGCCAGGAACGCGACGGGCGTCTCGATCCTCCTGCCCAGCACGGCCGACACCGGGGCCGTTCCCCTGCTCTCCCCGTCGATGTTGAAGGAGGAGTCGAAGGAGTTGTTCCGGTTGTCACCCATGAGGAAGACACGGCCCTCGGGAACGGTGACGTCGAACCCGATCGCCGCCGGCACCGTGCGGTCCTTGATGTACGGCTCGTCCAGCGGCTCGCCGCCCAGCCGGAGCGTCGGCTCGCCCGGCGTGTAGGAGATCCGGTCCCCGCCGACCGCCACCACCCGCTCCAGAGCGGGTCCGTCGGGGATCCACGGCAGCGTGATCAGTACGACGTCGCCGCGCCGGACGTCCGGGACCGGACCGGCCTCGAACCACACCCGCTTGCCCCGCGTGAGCGTGGGGAGCATCGAGTCGGAGCTCGCGACCCTCATGTCGAAGCCCCGCGCCGGCGCCGCGACGGCTCCGTAGACGCTGGTGCCCACCAGCACGACCGTCCCGAAGACCAGCAGCACCACCGCCCAGATCCCCAGTCTCCGCCCAGGCCTGCGTTCCATCAGCCACCCCTTCGATTCGTGCGTGTGCGCGGGGCAGCGTACGGAACCCCTCCGGGCCCCTGACCAGCAGGGTCGCCCGAGAACCGACGCGGCCGACGGCACCCATGCGCACCCGAGAGGTGCGCCAGAAGCCCTCAGGGACCGGAGCCTGCCGACGGGAGGACCTGACATAACCTGACAGCTTCTTCCTCGTCTGACTGGGGCTCACTCCACCGATCGGTGTAGATTCGTGCTCAGTGTCAGACGTCGCTGCTGATGGCGGGTCGGGCGGTCCTTGCGACCGGCCGAGGGGAGAGAGGACCCCCGACGGACTGTGCTCGGTGTCCCGTCCCCAGGACGGCGCACGGCCCAGCCGTACCCACCTCTCGAACCATGAGGAGCAGCACCCATGGACTTCAAGGTCGCAGACCTGTCCCTTGCCGCGTTCGGCCGCAAGGAGATCACCCTGGCCGAGCACGAGATGCCGGGCCTGATGTCGATCCGTGCCGAGTACGCCCAGGCGCAGCCGCTGGCCGGTGCCCGGATCACCGGCTCGCTGCACATGACCGTGCAGACGGCCGTGCTCATCGAGACCCTCGTCGCCCTCGGCGCCGACGTCCGCTGGGCCTCCTGCAACATCTTCTCCACCCAGGACCACGCGGCCGCCGCCATCGCGGTGGGCCCGAACGGCACCCCGGAGAACCCGCAGGGCGTACCCGTCTTCGCCTGGAAGGGCGAGACGCTGGAGGAGTACTGGTGGTGCACGGAGCAGGCGCTGACCTGGCCGAACACCCCCACCGGTGGCCCGAACATGATCCTCGACGACGGTGGTGACGCCACCCTCCTCGTTCACAAGGGCGTCGAGTTCGAGAAGGCCGGCGCGGCCCCGGACCCGTCGACGGCGGACTCCGAGGAGTACGCGTACATCCTCACCCTGCTCAACCGCACCCTCGGCGAGTCCCCGCAGAAGTGGACGCAGCTCGCGTCCGAGATCCGCGGTGTGACCGAGGAGACCACCACCGGTGTGCACCGTCTGTACGAGATGATGTCCGAGGGCAGCCTGCTGTTCCCGGCGATCAATGTGAACGACGCCGTGACGAAGTCGAAGTTCGACAACAAGTACGGTTGCCGGCACTCGCTGATCGACGGCATCAACCGTGCCACCGACGTCCTCATCGGCGGCAAGGTGGCGGTCGTCTTCGGTTACGGCGACGTCGGCAAGGGCTGCGCGGAGTCCCTGCGCGGTCAGGGTGCGCGTGTCATCGTCACGGAGATCGACCCGATCTGCGCGCTGCAGGCCGCGATGGACGGATACCAGGTCGCCACCCTGGACGATGTCGTGGAGACGGCCGACATCTTCATCACGACCACGGGCAACAAGGACATCATCATGGCCGCGGACATGGCCAAGATGAAGCACCAGGCGATCGTGGGCAACATCGGCCACTTCGACAACGAGATCGACATGGCCGGTCTCGCGAAGATCGAGGGCATCGTCAAGGACGAGGTCAAGCCGCAGGTCCACACCTGGAAGTTCCCCGACGGCAAGGTCCTGATCGTGCTGTCCGAGGGCCGTCTGCTGAACCTGGGCAACGCGACCGGTCACCCGTCGTTCGTGATGTCGAACTCCTTCGCGGACCAGACCCTGGCCCAGATCGAGCTCTTCACCAAGCCGGAGGAGTACCCGACCGAGGTCTACGTGCTCCCCAAGCACCTGGACGAGAAGGTCGCGCGTCTGCACCTGGACGCCCTGGGCGTCCGCCTCACCACGCTCCGCCCGGAGCAGGCCGCCTACATCGGCGTCCAGGTCGAGGGCCCGTACAAGCCGGACCACTACCGCTACTGATCAACCCCTGATCAGCCTCTGATCAGCGGCAGCAGCACGTGAAGCAGGCCCCCGGCACCCGTGCCGGGGGCCTGCCCGTATCCCCGACACGTCCCCCGACCCCAAGAAGAGTGCGCACCATGCCCCGCGGCCGCTACTCGCTCCACGACCCGCACGACCACACACCGCTCGGCGAGGAGCACTTCCACTGCGCCCCCGGGCCCTCGGGCTGGCGCTACGTCTCCCAGCTCACCGGCCCGGGCGGCGACCACCGGGGCTCCGTCGACCTGGCGATCGACGAACTGGGCCGCCCCATCCGGCTGGAGGTCAACGCCGCGAGCTGGCAGGTGCGGGGCGCTGCCATCGACGGCGTCACCTGGGTCCGTACCGACCCCACCGGCACCGAGCCCACCGAGGGCAACATCGCAGCCCCCGGCTTCACCGGCACCTCCCCGGCCTTCCTCGTGGCCACGACCCGCCTGCTGCGCCTGACCCCGGGCGCCCCGGCCACCCGCGTCCGGCTCCTCGCCCTCACCGACCCGGTCCTGGCGCCCCGTACGGTCGACCAGGCCTGGGCCCTGCTGGCCCGCGAGGAACACCCCACGGACAGCGGCCCGCTCCTGGTGGACGAGTACCGGGTCAGCGCGCTGGACACCGGCGAGGTCCACACCATCCACATCGCCGGAGACGTGGTCCTCTCGGCCCCCGGGATCGAACTCGAACACCTGGAGACGCCGCCCTCGGCCTTCGAGGAGCAGTGATCCCTCAGGCGGGCGGCGCGAACCCGCCGGCGCGCGGAGCCTCCACGGGCGCCTCGGGTGCCACCCGGGCAACCGGCGGCGCCACGACAGGCCCCGGTGCGGCGACGGGCATCGGCGTTGGCATCGGCGCGGGAGCGAACCCTGAACCGGGCGCGGAAAAGGGCGCGGAAAAGGGTGCGGGACCGGGCCCGGCAGCGGCGACCGGCCGGAAGGCCCGGGCGGCGTCACGCGACTGCCGTTCGTGCACCACGGCCATCAGGAACGCGGCGGCCGGAACCCCCGCCGGCGGCGGCGCCCCCGTACGCGCCACCAGATCGTCCGCGAGCCGGCCCGCCATCGCGGCACCCACCTGCGGATCCAGCTGGTCCATCCGCGTCAGGTACTGCCGAATCGCCAGCCACAGCCCGTCCGGCACCGCCGACAGGTCCAGCCCGGTGAACCGCCCGGCCAGCCACGGCGGCGGCGGGGGCACCGGCATCACCCGCGCCCCCGGCACCCGCTCCCGGACCACGAGCGTGCCCGCGAACAGGTCCCCGAGCCGCCGGCCCCGCTCCGAAGCCAGCGAGGCGATGCACGCCACCGACCCGAAGGTCAGCAGCAGCTCCACGAACCCCAGGGCCCCGCGCACCAGAGCGTGCCGGAACCTGATCGGCCCGCCGTCGTCCCGCACGACCCGCAGCCCGCAGGCGAGCTTGCCGAGCGAACGTCCGTGGGAGAGCGTCTCCACCGCGATCGGCATGCCCACCAGGAACAGCAGGAAGCCCGCCACCCCCACGGCGGCCTGGGCGGCCCGGTCCAGCGAGGCGGTCGCCATGGTCAGCCCGATGGAGATGATCACGTATCCAGTGACGTACACGGCCGTGTCCAGGAGGATCGCCAGCCCGCGGCTCGGCAGTCGCGCGGGCCTCAATCCCAGGACGACAGCGTCCCCCGTCACCAGATCGCTCACCACAGCACCTCTCATGTGACCTGCCCCGCCCCAACGGCATCCAGTCTGCCAAGCTGACCACACTAGGAATAGGCAGTGGCCAGGGGACCTGGGACAGGGGAGCGGCAACCGGATGGATCTCGATGTCTTCGTGACCGCACACCGAGCGGAGTGGGACCGCCTGGAGCAGCTCCTGGGCCGCGGGCGCAAGCTCACGGGCGAGGAGGCCGACGAACTCGTCGCGCTCTACCAGCGCACCTCCACCCACCTCTCCCAGATCCAGTCCAGCGCTCCGGACCCGATGCTCACCGGTCGGCTGACCCAGCTGATCGCCCGCGCCCGCGCCACGGTGACGGGCACCCGCCGGTCCGGCTGGCGCGACGTCGCCCTCTTCTTCACGGTGGGCTTCCCGGCCGCGGTCTACCGCAGCCGCCGCTGGTGGATACCGACGGCCCTGCTCTCGACGGCGCTCGGCGTGCTCATCGGCTGGTGGATCGCCACGCACCCGGAAGTCCAGGGCGCCATCGCCGCCCCCGACGACCTGAAGGCGCTCACGCAGCCCGGCGGCCAGTACGAGACGTACTACTCCAGCCACCCCGCGGGCTCCTTCGCCGCCCAGGTGTGGACGAACAACGCCCAGGCGGCCGCGATCTGCCTGGTCATGGGCGCGTTCCTGGGGATACCGGTGCTCTGGATCCTCTTCCTGAACATGGCCAACCTCGGAGTGGGCCTCGGCCTGATGGCCTCCGCCGGCCGCCTCGACGTCTTCCTCGGCCTGATCCTCCCGCACGGCCTGCTCGAACTGACGGCTGTCTTCGTGGCCGCGGGCATGGGCCTGCGCCTGGGCTGGACGGTCATCGACCCGGGCCCCCGCACCCGCCGCACGGCCCTCGCGGAACAGGGCCGCACCGCCCTCGGCATGGCCATCGGCCTCGCGGTGGTCCTCTTCATCTCGGGCCTGATCGAAGGCTTCGTGACCCCGTCGGGCCTGCCGACCTGGGCCCGCATCGCGATCGGCGTCGCAGCCGAGGTCGCCTTCCTGCTCTACGTCTTCGTCCTGGGCGGCAGGGCCGCGCGCGCCGGCGAGGTCGGCGACGTGGAGGCCGCCGACCGGACGGCGACGCTCCCGACCGCGGCCTGATGTGCGTACAAGCCTGTTGAGCTGCTAGTCTCCTCGTCGTCCCGCAAACACCGTTGACACGGAGCGCGCGGGGAGGTAGATTCGAACGGTTGCCTCGAACTGGACAAGTTCGGCAGCGATGGTTTAAACTCTCTCTCGCCCCCAAAAGGAATTGAATTCCGACGGGGCACAGTCGACTCCTCATTCAGGAATCCGAAGCCGGGAAATCCGGTGGAGAACTTCTGATAGAGTCGGAACCGCCGGAAAGGGAAAACGCGAAAGCGAATACCTGGAAAGCACCGAGGAAGTCAGGCCCGAAAGAGTCTGATAGAGTCGGAAACGCAAGAACAGAACGAAAGCCCGGAGGAAAGCCCGACGAGGGTGAGTACAAAGGAAGCGTCCGTTCCTTGAGAACTCAACAGCGTGCCAAAAATCAACGCCAGAAGTTGATACCCCGTCCACTTCGGTGGATGAGGTTCCTTTGAAAAAGACCTGTCGGGCCTTCGG